>CAVTDU010000012.1:0-83366 GCA_963733565.1 uncultured Gammaproteobacteria bacterium | reverse complement strand
AAGCATCCCCTGTGCTCGCGCGTCGCGAGCGTGCGGAACTCCCGGTCGACGAACGGAACGATCTCTTCCACGAGGTAGTCGGCGTAGCGACCGATGGCGGACGAGTTCACGTACTGGTTGCCGCCCAGCGAGGTGTAGCAGTCGGGGAACACCAGGATCACCGGTCCCATCCTGCCCTCGTGCACCAGCCGCGCAGCGCGCTCGGCGAGGTTCTCGCTGAATGGCTTCCAGTTCAGGTGCGAGAGGCCCGAGCCGGTGAAGCCGACGAAGTCGTAGAGCACCGGGAAGCGCCGGCCGGGGCCGCCGCTGCGATCGTCGTACTCCCGCGGCAACCAGACACCCAGCTTGCGGACATGCGGGTCACCCAACGCGTTGTCCGCCAGGATCCGCGAGCGGTGCTCGAGCACGACGACGGTGCCGGCGTTGCGTAGAGGGCGCTTACGGGCCATGGCGGCTATTTCCTGTCGCGGATGTCGATGAACGTCAGGAACTCCGAGCGCGTGCGGGCGTCGCTCCGGAACGAGCCGAGCATCTTGCTCGTGATCATCGACACGCCGCGCTTGTGGATGCCGCGGGTGGTCATGCACTCGTGCACCGCCTCGATCACGACGCCGACGCCACGCGGCTGCAGCACGTCGTTGATGCAGCGGGCGATCTCGGCCGTCATCTTCTCCTGGACCTGGAAGCGACGCGCGAACACGTCGACGACGCGCGCGAGCTTCGAGATGCCGACCACCTTGTTCGTCGGCAGGTAGCCCACGTGGGCCCGGCCGATGATCGGCGCCATGTGGTGCTCGCAGTGGGACTCGAACTCGATGTCGCGCAGCACCACCATTTCGTCGTAGCCGGCCATTTCCTCGAACGTGCGCCGCAGGTAGTCGCGCGGGTCGACGGCGTATCCCGAATACCAGTCCTTGTAGGCTTCGACGACCCGCTTCGGCGTGTCGCGGAGGCCTTCACGCGCCGGATCCTCGCCCGCCCAGCGAAGCAGCGTCCGGACTGCGTCCTCGGCCGCGGTTTTCGTCACGCTCTTGCGTCGGCTTGCCATGTGCCTCTCCTCTCAGCGGCGGGCCCGGCCGCGCCAGTAGACCAGCAGTGCATAACCCGCCGCCATGCCGCCGAGGTGCGCGAAATGCGCTACACCGGCGCCCGAGCCCGTGACGCCGAGATACAGCTCGAGTGCGCCGTACAACGTGACGAAGAGCCACGCGGGCATCGGGATCGGCGGGAACAGCAGCATGATCCTGCGCTGTGGATACGCCATGCCGAAGGCGAGCAGCAGGCCGAAGACGCCGCCGGAGGCGCCTACCGTCGGCAGCGGCGGCTGGTTCATGTTGCCCATCACCACCACTTGCGCGACGGCGGCGCCTACGACACAGACCAGGTAGTACTCCAGATAGTGGGTACTGCCCAGCAGCCGCTCGACCTCGCCGCCGAACATGTAGAGCGCCAGCATGTTGAACATCAGGTGCGTCAGGCTGCCGTGCAGGAAGCCGTAGGTCAGCAGCTGCCAGATCTCGAAGGACGGCGCCCCCGGGTATTGCGCCGATGCCGTGGGCCACAGTGCGAAGGTACCGATCAGCAGGTCGCCGGTCAGGACCTGCACGAGGTAGACGACCACGTTTGCAATCAGCAGCGTGCGGGTGATGGGTGGGATGCGATTCATGGCGGCGCCATCGTAGCCGAATCCGAACCGGCCCGGGATGCGATACGATCGAGGCATGCTGAATCAAGTGCTGCTCTTCGTCCTGGGTCTGGTGGCGCTCGTCGCCGGCGCCGAGGCACTGGTGCGCGGGGCGTCGAAGATCGCCCTGTCGCTGGGCGTGTCGTCGCTGGTGGTCGGTCTCACGATCGTCGCCTTCGGGACCAGTGCGCCGGAGATTGCCGTCTCGGTCGGCGCAGTGCTCAACGGCACGACGGACATCGCCATCGGCAACGTCGTCGGCAGCAACGTCTTCAACGTTCTTTTCATCCTGGGTGCGAGCGCGCTGATTGCGCCGCTGGTCGTCCATTCGCAGCTCATCCGGCAGGAAGTGCCGATCATGATCGGCGCATCGCTGCTGCTGCTGGTCGTCGTGCTCGACGGCACGCTGGGGCGCGCCGATGCCGGGCTGCTGCTCGCGCTGCTGATCGGTTACACGGTGTTCCTGATCCGGCAGTCCCGCGCCGAGACGAAGGAGATCCGCGACGAATACGACTCGAGCGTGAGACGGCCGGCCGGCTGGGACAGCCACTGGGCTGTGCAGGTGCTCCTCATCGCCGTCGGCCTCGGGCTCCTCGTGCTCGGCTCGAACTGGCTGGTCGACGCGTCGGTCGCGTTCGCGCGGGCGCTCGGCGTCAGTGACCTCGTCATCGGCCTCACGATCATCGCGGCGGGCACATCGATGCCCGAGGTGGCGACGTCTGTCATGGCTGCGATCCGCGGCGAGCGCGACATCGCGGTGGGCAACGTCATCGGCAGCAACACCTTCAACATCCTGGGGTGCCTGGGTGTATCGGGCCTGGTCAGCGGGCAGGGGCTCGCAATCGCCCCGGCCGTGATGAATTTCGACATCTGGGTGATGCTCGCGGTGGCGATCGCATGCCTGCCGGTCTTCGTCGCGGGACGCGAGATCGGCCGCGGCAAGGGACTGCTGTTCCTCGTGTACTACGTCGCCTACGTCGCGTACCTGGTACTCGACGCCCGTGGCCACGACCTGTTGCCGAAGTTCTCGGCGATCATGCTCGGGTTCGTGCTGCCGATCACGATCGTCACGCTGGTGGCGATGCTGATCCGGCACCAGTCGAGCAATCCGCCGACCGACGCGGGCTGAGCCACAGGTCGAGCAGCCACTCGGCCCATTCGCCGCAGGCATCCGCCGCCGGGTGGAACCCGTCGGGTGCGAACCCGCCGGCCGGCAGCGATTCCGGAAATCCGAAACAGAGCGCCTTCTCGCCTGACAGCGTTGCGCATGCCGCCGCCTGCAGGCTGCGTGCCCGCTCGCCTAGCAGTGCGCCGAGCGGCCAGGGCAGGGCGGGAAACGCGTCGAGTGGCGGGATGCCGACGAACAGGATCGTCGCTGCGGGCGAGCGATTGCGCAGCGTCGCCGCGAGGTCTGCGACATTGCCGGCAAACTTGCCTGCCGCAACGGCGTGCGTGACGTCGTTTACGCCGATCGAAAGCAGATAGACGTCGGCACCCGGCACTCGCCGCGCGATGCTGCGCGCGACCTCGGCGGATGTGGCACCGTTGAAGCCGGCGGCCTTCCACTCGACCGGGCGCCGCGTGCGCTCGTGCAGCCTGCGGGCGAACTGGCCGACCAGCGCATGGCGTTGCTCGTCCACGCCAACGCCCGCGATGATCGAGTCGCCCACGCCCGTTACGCGGATCGGGTCGGATCCCTCGCCAAATCGCCCGCGATGACCGCGGGCCGGCGCCAGCCGGGGCGTGGTCTGGCGGACCCAGAGGCCCTGCGCGAGCGCGACCGGAAGCAGCAGCCGTGTCGGCACGATCACCAGGCGACGCCGTAGTCCTCGCCATGGTTGCTCGACCCGCCCCACATCGTGCCGTGCGCGTGATCGAGCATGATCGCGTTGATCGGTCCCGAGGTCCGCGATTCGAACTCCAGCCTGTAGCCGCGCTGCACGAGTTCCTTGCGCACCCACTGCGGCACCTGGTCGCTCAGCAGGATCCGGCCCGGCTGTGATTCGTGCTTGTCGAACGACGATCGCATCTGGAAGCTGTTGAAGTTCGCCGCCTCGCTCGCCTCCTGCGGCGTCATGCCGAACTCGAGCACGTTCAGGAAGAACTGCAGCAGGTTCTGGTCCTGCGAGTCGCCGCCCTGCACCGCGAAGGCGAGCCATGGCTTGCCGTCCCGGAATGCCATGCTCGGCGTCAGCGTGACGCGGGGCCGCTTGCCGGGCTCGAGCACGTTGAACGGGTTCTGGGCCGGATCCAGCACGAACGACTGCATGCGCTGCGTGAGGCCGACGCCGGTGCGGCCGGCGATCGTGGCGGGAATCCAGCCACCGCTCGGTGTAACCGACACGAGCCAGCCCTCGGCGTCCGCGGACACGACGCTGGTGGTGCCCGAGCGGAAACCGGCGGCGAACTCCTCGAACTGCCGCGCCGTGAGTTCGTTCGCGGTCGCCGCGCCTGCGCTCGCCCTGCGCTGCTTCTCGAGCAGGTCGCGGTAGGGATTCTTCTCGCCCTGGAACGGATAAGGATCGCCCGGGCCGGCGTGAGGGTCGTTGCGGTCGGGACGGATCGTCGCGGCGCGGGCCTTCGCGTATTCCTTCGACAGCAGTCCGCGCGTCGGCTCGGCGGGCGGGAAGTAGGGGTCGCCGTAGTAGAAGTCGCGGTCGGCGAAGGCGAGATTCATCGCCTGGTACACGGTGTGGATGTAGTTCGCGCTGTTGTAGCCCATCGCGCGCAGGTCGAAATTCTCGAGGATGTTGAGCGACTGCAGCAGCGCCGGCCCCTGCGTCCACGTGTCGAGCTTGTAGACCTCGACGCCGCGATAGTTCGTGTGCAGCGGCTCCTCGACGAGCGGCCGCCACTTCGCGAGGTCGTCGAGCGTGATGAGCCCGCCTTGCTCCTGCACGCCGCGCACGAACTCCTGCGCGACGTCTCCCTTGTAGAAGCGGTCGTACGCAGCCTGGATCGCGTCCTTGCGCGACTTGCCGGCGGCGAGCGCCTGCTTCTCCGCTTCGACCAGCTTGCGCAGCGTCGCCGCGAGGTCAGGCTGGCGGAAGATCTCGCCGGCCCGTGGTGCCTCGCGCTCCTCGCCGGCGTGCGGCAGCATCACCTGCTTCGAGTACGGCCACTCCTTCAGTTTCTCCTTCCACCTTTCGATCTGGTCCGCGGTCTCGGCGTCGATCGCGTAGCCGTCGGCGAGCTCGATCGCGGGAGCCAGCACCTCGCCGAGCGAAAGCCGGCCGTACTCGGCCAGCATCAGCATCAGGCCGCCCGGCGTGCCCGGCGTGAGCGCCGCGAGCGGACCGTAGGCCGGCGGATACTCGTAGCCCTTCGAGCGGAAGAACTCGGGCGTGGCGCCCGAGGGCGCGATGCCGAGGCCGTTGATGGCGATCACCTTCTTCGACCGCGGGTCGTAGATGAGCGCCTGTGTCTCGCCGCCCCACGACAACACGTCCCACATGGTGGATGTGGCCGCGATCATCGCGCAGGCGGCATCCACGGCATTGCCGCCCTTCTGGAAGGCCATCGCCCCGGCCGTGGCGGCGAGCGGCTTGCCCGTGATCGCCATCCAGTGGCTGCCGTACAGCGGGGGCTTCTGGGTCTTCGAGAGCGAGCGGATCGCGATGGGCGACACGGACTGGCCGAGCGCTTCCGGTGCTTGTGTCATGAGCGTGACTGCCGCGGTGAGGATTGCGATGGCGAAGCTGTTTCGTTCATACGTGCCTGCAGGCCGGTGTGGGTGGCCGACCCGCCGCAGTATAAGGCTGACCCGCCCGGACGCGCCCTGCAGGCGAGCGTCTGCCGGCCGATCCAGTTATCCTGCGCGCCTCGTTTCCCACTGGAACCCCGCCATGACCCGACGCCTTGCCTGCTCCGTTGCCGCCGTGCTGGTCCTCGCCGCTGGCGCCGCAAGCGCCCAGATCACCGAGACCCAGCTCGACCAGGTCGCAAAGAAGCTTGCGCCGCAGGTCATCGACTGGCGCCGCGATTTCCACCAGAACCCGGAGCTGGGGAATCGCGAAACCCGGACGGCGGCAGCGGTCGCCGCGCACCTGAAGTCGCTCGGGCTCGAGGTAAAGACCGGCGTCGCGCACACGGGCGTGGTCGGCGTGCTGAAGGGCGGCAAGCCGGGCCCCGTGATCGCACTGCGCGCGGACATGGACGCGCTGCCGGTGAAGGAGCAGGTGGACGTGCCGTTCAAGTCCGCCGTCACGGCCGAGTATCGCGGCGAGAAGGTCGGCGTGATGCACGCGTGCGGCCATGACGCGCACACTGCAATCCTGATGGGCACGGCCCAGGCGCTCGCCTCGATGCGCAGCGAGTTGCCCGGTACGGTGCTGTTCATCTTCCAGCCCGCCGAGGAAGGCGCGCCGGAGGGCGAGAAGGGCGGCGCGCCGTTGATGCTCGAGGAAGGCGTATTCGACATCGTCAAGCCGGAGGCTGCCTTCGGCCTTCACGTGTGGTCGGCGCTCAACGCCGGCAAGATCGGTTACCGCTCCGGCCCGTTCATGGCCGCGTCCGATCGCTTTCGCATCCTCGTCAAGGGCGAGCAGACGCACGGCTCGCGCCCGTGGAGCGGCAGTCGATCCGATCGTCGCGTCGGCGCAGATCGTGATGGGCCTGCAGACGCTGGTCAGCCGGCAGATCGACATCAGCGCGCACCCGGCCGTCGTGTCCGTCGGCGCGATCAAGGGCGGCATCCGCAACAACATCATTCCGGACCAGGTCGAGATGATCGGCACGTTCCGCACGTTCGATCCGGCGGTGCGCCAGCAGATCATCGATGGCATCACCCGGACGTCGAAGGACATCGCCTCGTCGAGCGGCGCAACCGCAGAGGTCGAGATCGCGGCGGACGCGAACCCGGTCACCTTCAACGACGTGAAGCTGACCGAGCGCATGCTGCCGTCGCTCGAGCGCGCCGCGGGACCGGGCAATGTCGTCGAGCTCCCGTTCGTCACGGGCGCCGAGGATTTCTCGTTCTTCGGCCAGCGCGTGCCGAGCCTGTTCTTCTTCGTCGGCATCACGCCTCCCGGGAAGGACGCGGCAAAGGCGCCGGCCAACCACTCGCCGAAGTTCTTCATCGACGAGAGCGGGCTCGAACTCGGCCTGCGCGCGATGCTCGGCGTCGCCGTGGACTACCTGCAGGGTGCCAATCGCTAGGCAGGCTCCCCGCCACGCCCGGCGCCGCCGACGAACCGCGCGGCGCCGGCGGCCGACTCGCCGCTCGTCAGCACTGCGAGGCCGGAGTCGAATTCGGCCGCGAGCGCCTGCGACTGCGACTGCCCCCACTGTTGCCGCGCGCTCCGCCGATCGGACCTGAGGCAACGCTGGGGCAGGGCGGCGAGCTCGCGCGCGAGGGCTTCCGCCGCTGCGCGCGACTGCCCGGAGGGCACGACGCGATTCGCAAGCCCGATCGCGAGTGCCTCGTCGGCGCCGACCGGCCGTCCGGTCAGGATCATGTCCAGTGCCCGGCTTTCGCCGATCAGGCGCGGCAACCGCACAGTCCCGCCGTCGATGAGCGGCACGCCCCAGCGCCTGCAGAAGACGCCGAACACCGCGTCCTGCTCGACAATGCGCAGGTCGCACCACAATGCGAGCTCGAGCCCGCCCGCGACCGCATGGCCGGCGATCGCCGCGATCACCGGCTTGCCGAGCTCCATGCGGGTCGGTCCCATCGGGCCGAGCGCGTCGTCCGGTTCACCGTTCGGAGCGCTGAGTCGCGACGGATCCCAGCCGGCCGCGACCGCCGAGAGATCGGCGCCCGCGCAGAACGTGCCGCCGGCCCCCCAGAGCACGACGGCGTTCACACGCTCGTCGGCGTCGAGTTCCGCAAAGGCGGCAGCCAGTGCGGTGGCGGTCGATGGGTCGATTGCATTGCGAACCCTGGGCCGGTCCAGGATCACGGTGGCCGTCCGGCCCTCCCTCTCGATGCGGACTGCGTCTGGCATGGTCTCTCCTGCAAACCTTTTCGATGACCGGTGCATCTTAGTCGTCAAGAGGGTGGCGTTTCCGGCGGGACCGGGCCACGGTCTGTGTAGGATGACCGGACGGGGTCGGGCTGGAGCAGCCACGAGGTGCGTGTTGTCGGTGGCGGCGAACGAGAACGAGCTGGAGCGGGCACGGCTGGCGGCCGACGAGCGGCGGCTGGTCGAGGCGGCGGTCAAGGGTTCGTCCGAGGCGTTCGAGCGGCTCTACCGGCTGCACGCGGGCAAGGTATACGGACTGTGTCTACGCATGACAGGTAAACGTGAAGCGGCCGAGGACTGCACCCAGGAGGCATTCGTGCAGGCCTGGCGAAGCCTGCCGCGCTTCGAGGCGCGCAGCAGCTTCGGCACGTGGATGCACCGGATCGCCGTCAATGCCGTGCTGGCGCAGGGGCGACGGCGCACCGAGCGCGTCGGGGCCGACGCGTCCGTCGAGGACGGCCTGATGATGACGCTGGCAGACGGCGAGATCGGCGATACGGGAGATGGCCTCGACGTCGAGGCGGCGATCGCGAGCCTGCCGCCCGGTGCGCGCCAGGTGCTCGTGCTTGCCGGGGTCTACGGCTACTCGCACGAGGAGACCGCGGCCATGCTCGGCCTCGCGGTCGGTACCTGCAAGGCGCAGCTGCATCGTGCGCGCCAGCTGCTCGGGCAGCGGCTCGGGACGGAGGAGGGCAGTCGATGAACGGTGGAGGACCTGGCGAGCGCCCGGACCAGCGTGTCGACGCGGCACTCGCGTCGCTGCCGCGCGAGCTGCGGCCGGCGCGCGACCTCTGGCCCGACATCGAGTCGCGCCTCGAACCGAGAGGCCGGCGCGGCGCATGGGCCTGGCAGGCGGCCGCTGCGATCGCACTGGTGGCCGTGTCGTCGCTCATCACCGCGAACCTCGTGCGGCGCGCTGACACACCCGTCGCGCGGGCATCAGCGCCGGATCCGCAGGCCCAGGTTACGAAAGCCGCATTCGGTCCATCGTATTCGCTCAATGCCGAGTACGACACCGCACGCCGGCAGCTCGCGGCGGACCTGGAGCGCGGCTCGCGGTGCTTCCGCCGTCCGCGCGACAGAAGCTCGAGGCCAACCTGGCCGAGATGCACCGGGCGGCGGCGGAGATCAATGCGGCGCTCGCTCGCCAGCCGGGCGACCCGCTGCTCGAGGAACTGCTGCTGAATACCTACCAGGACGAGCTCGGCGTGCTCGCGAGCGTCAACCAGTTGACTGGCACCAGCGTGTCCGCTGCAACGGCGCGCCAGGAGAACGTGAAGCTATGACTATTTCCGCGAACTTTTTCCCCGGGCGGTCCATGACGCTCTTCGCCGCCGCGGCGCTGCTTGCGGCGAGTCCGGCAGTCCGCGCCGGCACGCCGATCAACGAGCGTGCGGCGGCTGATCCGGCCGGCTCGGTCGAAGTGTCGAACGTCGCCGGCACCGTCCGCGTGACCGGCTGGGACCGCAACGAGGTCGAGGTCACCGGCGAGCTTGGCGAGGGCGTCGAGAAGCTCGAGTTCGCGGTTGCGGACAAGGTGACGAGGATCAAGGTGATCCTTCCGCGCAAGGCGAGCAACGTCGAGGACACCGACCTCGTGATCCGCGTCCCGGCCGCGAGCCGGCTCTCGGTCAACACGGTGAGCGCCGACATCGAGGTGCAGGGCCTGCTCGGCGCGCAGCGCCTGCAGTCCGTGAGCGCCGACATCAGTACCGCGGCGGCCGGCGAGGACGTCGAATGCAAGTCCGTGAGCGGTGATGTCGCCGTCAACGGTTCATTCAAGAAGGGCCTGCTCACGATCACGACGGTCAGTGGCGACGCGACCGCATTGAGGGTCGCCGGCGAGGTGAACGCGAACTCGGTGAGTGGCGACATCACGCTCGGCCTGGGTGAGACCAGCCGCTCGCGCGCGCGCTCGACCAGCGGCGACCTGACGCTGGCAGCCCTGCTCGCGGCCGACGGCAAGCTCGATGCGGAGAGCATCAGCGGCGACGTCCGGCTGGAACTCGTCGGCGCCGTGAACGCGGAATTCGACATCTCGAGCTTCAACGGCGAGATCCGCAACTGTTTCGGCCCGAAGGCGGTCTCGACCAGCGAGTACGCCCCGGGCAAGGAACTGCGCTTCCGTGAAGGCCAGGGTACCGCGCACGTTCGCATCAAGACGATGAACGGCGACATCAACGTCTGCCGCAAGTGACCGGAGCCTCGCATACGCGCCCGAATCGTGGACAATAGACCGTGTTGAGGTGACCGGCCGCAAACGTCATGGCATTTTTCGCTGAACTGCAACGCCGGCGCGTCGGCAAAGTCGCCATCGCGTACGGCGCAGTCGCCTGGGCCGCCACCGAGGCATCCTCGGTGGTGCTGCCGGCCCTGCACGTGCCCGAGTGGGTGCTGACGGCGATCGTCATCTTCCTGCTGGTCGGTTTCCCGATCGCCATGGCCCTCGCATGGATCTTCGACGTTGGCCCGGAAGGCATCAGCCGCACCGAGCCGCAGGCGCCGCCGGCCGCGCAGGTCAAGCTGCGTGTCGCCTACGCGGCGGTGGTGATCGTCTGCATGGGCGCGCTGGGCTATGTCCTGTACGAGCGCGGACTCGGCCGGGCGCACGCGGGCGAGCCGCGCGACTCGATCGCCGTCATGCCGTTTGCCAACCTGAGCGGCGACCCGTCCAGGGATTACTTCAGCGACGGCATGTCGGAAGAGCTGCTGAACCTGCTGGCGCGCGTGCCGGGCCTGCAGGTGGCGTCACGCACGTCGTCGTTCGCCTACAAGGACCGCGAAGTCGACGTTCGGCAGATCGGCAAGGAACTGGGTGTGTCGACGGTGCTCGAGGGCAGCGTGCGACAGGCGAGCGACCGGGTCCGGATCACCGCGCAGCTCATCGATGCGCAGTCCGGGATTTCACCTCTGGTCGGAGACCTACGACCGCAAGCTGGCGGATGTCTTCCAGGTGCAGGACGAGATCGCGAAGGCGATCGTCGACAAGCTGCGGATCGAGCTTGCGCCGGCCGACCAGCAGCTCGCGCAGCGCCAGAAGGCCCCGACGCAGAACGTCGAGGCCTACGAACTCTACCTGCAGGGCCGCGCGATCTGGAAGCGCCGGGGCGCCGAGAACCTGAAGCGCGCCATCGAGCTTTACCAGGCTGCGATCGGCAAGGATCCGGCGTTCGCTCGCGCACACGCGGCGCTCGCTTCCGCCTACGTCGTCCTGCCCGGGTACACGAAGGACGAACGACGACGAGGAGAAATTCCTCCAGCTGGCCGAAGATGCGGCGCGCCAGGCGCTGGCGATCGATCCGTCCATCGGCGAGGCGCACGCGGTGCTGGCGCAGATCAACGCCGAATCGTGGCGACCTGCTGGACGCCGAATCCGGGTTCTTCTTCGCGATTTCGCTCGAGCCGAACGAGCCGACGCCGCACCAGTGGTATTCGATACTGCTGGGGAAAGTCGGCAGGCTCGACTGCCAGCGCTCGCGCAGGCGCAGACAGCCCAGGAGCTCGACCCGACCTCGCCGATCCTTGCGGCCAACCTCGCGAATGCCTACCTGCAGAAAGGCGACGACGACGCAGCGCTGCGCTACGCGAAGCTGGCCTCCGAGCTGGGACTCGTGGGCGGCACGAGCCGCGGCGTCGAAACGGCGGTTGCGATACGGCGCGGCCAGTGGGACCAGGCGCGACGCCTGCTGGCCGGGCACGAGGAACTCTCGCCGGAGCTGCGGGCCAAGGTGCAGCTGTTCGTCGATGCGCTGGCCGATCCGGCGAAGCGTCCGAAGATCGTTGCCGAAATGAAGGCGATGGACCCGAAAATCGCCACCCAGGAACAGTTGATCGGCTCGTACCTGCAACTGGGTGAAACGGACCTGGCCTACCAGCTGATGTTCGAGTCTCTCGACCGGGACAGCCGTGCATGGGTTCGTGAGTGGAATCTCTCCGAGGCCTGGAGCGTGGAGGGCGGCGACCTGCGCAGGCACCCCCGGTTCGGGGAACTGGCGCAACGCATCGGGCTGCTCGACTACTGGAAGCAATACGGCTTCCCGGATGGTTGCCGCGCGGGACAGGACACCGCGGTCGTCTGCAACTGAGGCATGTTGCGCCAGCTGCAGGCGGTGTTTGCCGCGGGCATCCTGCTCGCCGCGTGCCCGGCGTCCGCGTTGACCGTCGAGAAGCTCGTGACGGAGTTCCGCGACGGTGTGTATCGAGTCTCGTTCGAGGCCGTGCTCGCGGCGCCGCCGTCCAGGGTCGGCGCCGTGCTGCAGGATTATTCCGCCTACCCGTCGCTCGACGTCCGCATCCGCTCGAGCGAACGCCTCGTGAGCGAGCCGGGAGGAGCGATCCTGTTGCGCACGCGCATCCACGCCTGCGAGGGCCTCTTCTGCAGGAACGTAACGCGCGTCGAACGCGTGGAGGCCGGTCCCGACAGTCTCGTGGCGACGGTGATTCCCGCGCTGAGCCAGCTGCGCCAGGGGCTGGCCACGACCAGGTGGCAGGCGCTGGATGCCGGCACCCGGGTCAGCTACGAGGCGGAGTTCGAGCCGGATTTCTGGGTGCCGGATTTCATCGGTCGCGCTGTTCGCCAGGCATGGCCTGCGCGAGTCCACGCTGGAGCTGTTCGCCAACGTCGAGCGGCACGCGCGTGGGGAATGAGCTCGACGCCGCCGATCGCGGGCGCGCCGCCGGGTTCGCACCCGCTCTGCTCGAGTGGTTCGCCGTCGATGGCCGCAGGGGCCTGCCGTGGCAGGTGAACCCGACTCCGTACCGGGTCTGGGTCTCCGAGATCATGCTGCAGCAGACCCAGGTGGCGACGGCGATCCCGTACTACGCCGCGTTCATGCAGCGGTTTCCCGACGTGCGCGCGCTCGCCGACGCGCGGCTCGACGAAGTGCTGCACCTCTGGTCGGGGCTCGGCTACTACGCGAGGGCGCGCAACCTGCATCGGGCGGCGCAGAAGGTCGTGCGGGATCATGGCGGGCAGTTTCCGCAGACCATCGACGAGGTCGTCGCGCTGCCGGGCGTGGGCCGCTCGACGGCCGGCGCGATCCTCGCCCTTGCACTCGGCCAGCGTCACCCGATCCTCGATGGCAACGTGAAGCGCGTGCTGTCGCGCTACTTCGGCGTGGACGGATACCCGGGCGACGCGCAGGTCGGGCAGCGCCTCTGGTCGCTGTCGGAGGCCTGTACGCCACGGTCGCAGGTCGAGGCGTACACGCAGGGCATCATGGATCTCGGGGCGACGGTCTGCACCCGCGCCCGGCCTGCGTGCCTGCTCTGCCCGCTGGCGGCGGGCTGCAGCGCGAGGGCGCAAGGCCTGCAGGACCAGCTGCCCGCCGCGCGACCCCGCAAGCGTCGGCCATTGCGCGATGCATGGATGGTCGTCGCGATGTGGGGCGCGCACAAGGTGCTGCTCGAGCGGCGACCGGCAAGCGGAATCTGGGGAGGGATGTGGGGCCTGCCGGAGTTTCCGACGCGCCCGCATGCGGAGCAATGGTGTCGCGAGCATCTGTCCCACGCATCCGCGCCGGCGCGCGGAGACGTCCTGCGCCATGCTTTCAGCCACTTCGACTACGAGATGCGCCCGCTCGTGCTGCGTTGCCATGGCAAGTCGCCGGAGCTGCGCGATGACGATCGCTACCGCTGGTACGACGTGCGCGAGCCGATGAAAGTAGGGCTGCCGAAGCCGATCGCAAAGCTGATTGCCCGCACCCAGGAGGAGTGATGAATCGTTCGACCGCAGGTCTCGATCCGTTCGCGCGCCGCTGCATCGCAACGGGCGCGATACTCATGCTCGCCGGCGTGATCCTCGGTGCGTTCGGCGCGCACCTGCTGGAAGGCCGGCTCGCCGCGCGGCAGCTCGCGAGCTACCACACTGGCGTGACGTACCAGTTGCTGCACGCGCTGGGTCTCGTGCTCGTCGGGCTGGTCGGCCAGGCGGCCGGGGTCGCGACGCGGCTGCGATGGTCGGCGCGCCTGATGCTCGCCGGCATCTTCTTCTTCTCGGGATCGATCTACCTGATGACGGCAGGTGCGCCACGCTGGCTCGGCGCTGTCGCGCCGGTCGGCGGGCTTTCCTTCATGGCGGCGTGGGCGCTGCTCGCCTGGCACGCGCTCAGGCTTCGGGCTTGACGAACCCTTCGGGGGCCTGCGAGCCGTCGCCGAACAGGAACTTCTCCATTTCCTCGACGAGGAACTTGCGCGCCTTCGGCTCGATCGGCGACAGGCGGTACTCGTTCATCAGCATGGTCTGGTGGCGCAGCCACTGCGCCCATGCATCCTTGCCGATGTTCTCGTAGATCCGCTGGCCGAGTGCGCCGGGATAGGGAATTCGATCGAGGCCTTCGGCCTCCTGCTTCGAGTACGTGCAGTAGATGGTCCGTGCCATGGCGCGTACTTGCCTTCAGCCGAGCGGGCCGTGCGAGACGACGATGCCGTCCTCGTCCACGTAGACGTGGTCGCCTGGACGGAACGTCGCTCCGGCGAAGCGCACCGAGACGTCGCGCTCACCTTCGCCTCGTTTCTCGCTGCGCAGCGGCATGGTGCCCAGCGCGCGGACCCCGAGGTTCATCTGGGCGATCTCCCCGGAATCGCGGATGCAGCCGTGGATGATGACGCCGACCCAGCCGTTCTTCACCGCGGCGCTGCCGAGGTTGCCGCCGAACAGCGCACGGCGGCGCGAGCCGCCGCCGTCCACGACCAGGACGCGTCCCTCGCCGGGGCTTTCCACCGCTTCCTTGATGCGCGAGTTGTCCTCGAAGCAACGCACCGTGCTGATCGGGCCCGAGAACGCGCTGCGTCCGCCGAATGCGTGAAACACGGGTTCGCAGACCTGGACCGCATCGGCGTGCGCGTCGCAGAGGTCGGCGGTGGGCTTGGGCGTCGTCATGAATGCAGTCCCGCGGGCGGTGGGACGCGGATTATACGGCGCCCACCGCCCACGCCCACCGCCCGGTTCACTGCACCTGGATCTGCCGCGGCTGCGGCTGCACGACCTTGTGCTTCGGCACGTGGATCAGGATGACGCCGTCCTTGCCTTCGGCACGGATGGACTGTTCGTCCGCATCCTCGGGCAGCGCGAAGCGACGGGCGAACGACCCGTACTGGCGTTCGATGCGATGCACCTTCTCGCCATCCGTGCGCTGCTCCTGCCGGCGCTCGCCGGACAGCGTCAGCACGCCGTCCTGCACCGTCACGCTCAGGTCTTCCTTGCGGACTTCCGGCACTTCGGCCTTGATCAGGTACTCGCCCTCTGTCTCGGTCACGTCGGCGAGCGGCGCCCAGTCGAGCGCCGGCCGGCCCTCGGCGGGCTGTCGCGGAGCACGGCGGAAAGCATCCGCCAGAAAGCGGTCGAAAACGTCGTCGATGTCACGGAACGGTTCCCACTTGATTACACGCATGGCGGCACATTCTCCTTTCTTGCCGGGACTGCCCATGCAGCCCCTCATGCGGTCCTAGATTGGAGCCTGCGTCCGGCCTTTCAAGGGGGAGGGCGACGTCAGTGCGGGATACCACCGGATGAAGTTCACCTCGGCCGGAATGCGCGCACGCGGGTCGTAAGGGACGACCCGGGGCGTGTACTGCCGGCTGGCCCGGTCAGGTGGCAGCCGCGCGACGAAGACGAATCCGCCCGACGCGCCGCTCAGGGCGTGGTCCTTCTGCATGTCGTGGCATTCGGGCGGTGACCCGTTCGAGCCTTCCGCGTACACCTGCACGCGAACCGCCTCGGCCGGGATCTCGCCGAGGTACACCTGCGCGCGGATGACGTAGGCATCGGGCCCGGCCGAGTGTTCCACATTGCCCCAGTGGATCTCCGGCCAGTTCAGGCGCAGGCCGCGATACCAGTTCGACAGCGAGCGGGCATTCTCCGCGTGCTCGCCGGTGCGCTGCCAGTGTGCCTCGGCAGCCGGAAGGTAGAGTTGCTCGAGATAGTCGGCCAGCATGCGATTGCTGCTGAAGCGTGGCGTGAGCTTCGCGAGGCTCGCCCGGATCCGCGCCACCCAGGCGCGCGGGATGCCTTCCGCGTCCCGATCGTAGAAAAGTGGCACTACCTCGCGCTCGAGGATCGAGAAGAGCTGCTCGGTCTCGACCGCGTCCCACCCTGGCTCGAGGTGTTCGCGGCCGTCACCCAGTGCCCAGCCCACGTCGGGCGAGTACGCCTCGGCCCACCAGCCATCGAGCTCGGAGAGATTGAGGCCTCCGTTGGCGAGGACCTTCATGCCGCTGGTGCCGCTCGCTTCCCACGGCCGGCGCGGCGTATTGATCCAGACGTCGACACCCTGCACCAGCTGCTCCGCCAGCGCCATGTCGTAGTCTTCGAGGAAGACCGCGCGCAGGCGCACCGGATCGTTCTGCACGAACTGCGCCCAGCGCTGCACGAAGGCGTGGCCGGGCTCGTCGCGCGGATGTGCCTTGCCGGCAATGATGAGCTGCACCGGCCGCTCGGTGTCCGTCAGCAGCTTCATGAGGCGCTCCGGCTGGCTGAGCAGCATGGCCGGGCGCTTGTACTCGGTGAAGCGGCGCGCGAATCCGAGCGTGAGCACGTTCGGATCCAGCGCGTGCCTTGCCGCGGCGACGATCTCCGTGCGGATTCCGCGCTGGCTCAGCTGTCGCTGCAGTCGGCGCCGCGCGTAGTCGACGAGGTCGCGGCGTTCCATGGCACGGAAGTTCCAGATCTGCGCGTCGCTGAGTCGCGAGACCGCCTCGGTCAGGCGCTCGGGATTGCCGAGCCAGCGCTCCTTGCCGCAGGCTTCCGTCCACAGGCTATCGGCCCACGGCGAATCCCACGAGGGCACGTGCACCGCGTTGGTCACGTGCGTCACCGGCACCTCGGCCTCGGGCCAGCGCGGATAGACGGGAGCGAAGATCCGCTGGCTCACGCGGCCGTGCAGTTCGCTCACGCCGTTCATGCGGGCACAAGTGCGCGCCGCGAGGTACGCCATGTTGAACGGTTCGTCCCGGTCGTGCGGATTGACCCGCCCGAGTCCCATCAGCTGATCGGGCGTGAGGCCGCAGCTGCGCGCGTAGTCGGGGCCGTAGTTCTCGAGCAGCGGCCGCGCGAACGTGTCGAACGCGGCGGCGACCGGCGTGTGCGTCGTGAATACGTTGCCGGCCCGCGTCGCCCACAGTGCCGTGAAGAAATCCGTGCCGTTGGCATGCACGTGCGCGCGTGCGCGCTCGACGGTCGCGAGCGCCGCGTGGCCCTCGTTCAGGTGACAGACGTCGGGCCTGATGCCGAGCGCCGTGAGCG
The DNA here is from genome assembly GCA_963733565.1 of uncultured Gammaproteobacteria bacterium. Taxonomy (GTDB): domain Bacteria; phylum Pseudomonadota; class Gammaproteobacteria; order Steroidobacterales; family Steroidobacteraceae; genus RPQJ01. The sequence goes on along the minus strand of CAVTDU010000012.1, from coordinate 66,478 downwards.
CGCGCCAGCCGCCGATGCCGAGCACGATCTCCTGCAGCAGGCGGTGCTCGCCGTCGCCGCCGTAGAGCTGCGCCGTGATGCCGCGGTCGAACGGTGAATTGAGCGGATCGTCGCTGTCGAGCAGGTAGAGGTCCACGCGCCCGACCGACGCGCGCCAGACCCTGATGCGCAGCTCGCGGCCCGGCAGTTCCAGCGTCACGCGCAGCGGCATGCCCTCTCTATCCTGCACCGCGCGCACGGGCAGTGATTCCCGGGCATTGATCGAATACAGCTCGAGCTGGGACCCGAGCCGTCGAGCATCTGGCGGAAGTAGCCCTGGCGATAGAAGAGCCCCACGGCCGTGAGCGGGACTCCGAGGTCGCTCGCGGTCTTGAGATGGTCTCCGGCCAGCACGCCGAGGCCGCCCGAGTAGAGCGGCAGCGCCTCCGTGATGCCGTACTCCATGCTGAAGTACGCGATGCGCAGCGGCCGCTCGAGCGACTGCGTCTGCTGGAACCAGCTCGGGCGCGCCAGGTAGTCGGAGAGGCTGTGGTCGAGCTGGTTCACCTTCTCCACGAACTCGAGGTTGCGGCCGAGTTCCTCGAGACGGCTGCGCGGCGTGTTCTGGATGACCAGCACCGGGTTGTGCGTCTGGTGCCAGACGTCAGGTGCGAGCGCCTCCCAGACCTGGTCGGTGGCGTGGTTCCAGACCCAGCGCAGGTTCATCGCCAGCCGCACGATCGACTGCAGCGGGGTGGTGATCTGCTGGGTCAGCAGCTCGATTCCTTCGTGGGACATGGCGATCGATCTCCACAAAGCAGGACGGCGCGACCGGGAGCCCCGACCGCGCCGTCTTCAGGCGTGCAACCAGAGCGCGTTTACGGGCGCGCGACGAATACCTTGCACCAGCCGTTCGCGTTGACGAGTCGACCGGCGAAGATGTTGCACGGGATCAGCGCGCCTTTCTCCTTGCCTGCCGGAACCTGCAGGCAGGTGGCGCAATGCTGGCCGGCCTTGAAGTTGGGATTCGCCTTGGCGTCCACCTTGGTCGCATCCACCACGTAGCCGAGGCTCTTCGCCTGCGGTTCATTCGGATCGACGGGGCCGCCTGCGGCCGCTTCGGCGCGGCCGAGCAGCGCGGAGACCGGAACGGCAGCAACGCCGAGCAATGCGCCCTTGAGCACTGTGCGGCGCGGATAAGTCTTTTCGGACATGGTTAACTCTCTCCTGGCAGAAACTGTGCGGGTGCGGAGTGGCGCCGCCGTCCCGGGCATAACGAACGGCCACTGTCCCGGATTCTACGCGGCGCCTGTTCGTTCGACATCCCTCGGGGCGCCGGGTTTCATCGTCTGCGCTGTACATGGCCTAATGAGAATCATTATCGTTCGAAATCGTCCGCTGCCGGCGGATCGACCCTTCTAGAATTCACCGATGGCCGACCCACGCCGAAACAGGATCAAGGCCGCCGTGGGTGTCGGCGCGAGCCTGCTCATCGCGGGGCTCGCCGCCTATGTGCTGTTCCGGACGTTCCAGCGCATCAGCATTGCCGAAGTGCTCGAGAACATGCGCCGCGTGCCGGCCAGCACGCTCGCGCTCGCCGTCGCCTGCACCGCGGGCGTGCTGCTGACGCTTTCGCTCTACGAGGTCGTCGTAGTGCGCTACGTCAAGCATTGCATCGGGCGCGCGCGGCCGATGATCACCGCGTTGATAGCCTTTCCGCTGGGGCATGCGGTCGGGCAGGCGATGCTGAGCGGCGGGGCGATCCGCTACCGCATGTATTCGCCGGCCGGGTTCACCGCGATGGAGGTCGGAGCGACCGTATTGCTCTGCAACCTGCCTTACGCACTGGGCTTCGGCCTGCTCTTCGACCTCGCGCTGGTCTTCGGCGCGGAGCAGCTCGCGCCGCTCTTTCGCATCTCGAGTCACTGGCTGCTGCTGCTCGGATGCCTGGGGCTCGCCAAGGACGTCGGCTACCTGATCTTCGTCTGGAAGCGCAAGGCACCGATCCGTCTCGGCGGCTGGGCGGTGAACGTGCCCACGATGAAGCTGACCGCAGTGCAGTTCGTGGTCGGCATCATCGACGTGGTGCTCGTGTCGTCGGTGCTGTACCTGCTGCTGCCGGACGCCGCGCGGATTGCGTACCTGCCGTTCCTCGCCGTCTACCTTGCGAGCGTGCTGGTCGGCGTGCTGAGCCACGTGCCGGCGGGGCTCGGGGTGATCGAGTCGATGCTGCTGCTGCTGCTGCCCCACGTGCCGCCGGCGGAGCTGCTCGCCGCGGTGCTTCTGTATCGCGTGATCTTCGAGATCCTGCCGGTCCTGATGTCGCTCGCGATCTGGGCCGGCTACGAGGTCGTCTCGGACGACGGTGCGAGGGCGCGGCTGATGCGACCGGCGGCCGCGCTGCGCGGTCTCGCCGCCGCGCGAGCTCAGCGTCGCGCGACCGGCGCCGACAGGCCGACCATCGAAAGCAACGAGTGAGCCAGCGTGCGGCCGCTGTCGTAGGCCGCCTCGACCCTGGGCGCGATGCACCAGTCCCCGCAGGCACCGGCGGCAATTTCCTCGTCCACCAGGCATGGCAGCCCGAGCGGTTGCTCGACCAGCGCATGCCGCCAGCGATGCGCGAGCAGGAACGTCGGCGGAGGCAGCCTCTTGCCGAGGGCGGACGCGAACTCGTGCAGCAGCAGGCGAGCGACCTCCTGCGCGTCGGCCTCGAGGTGCTCGCGCGACCAGGCCGCTGACGCATGCAACACCCAGCCCTGCGGTCCCGCGGGACGCTGCGGCTTGCTCGAGTCGCAGGCGGCCCAGGTGATCGGGCCCCGTGTCCAGCGTCGCGCCTCGGCGCCCGCATCGATCGGCAGGTCGAACGCCAGCATCGCCGTCCAGCACGGCGCCATCCTCACGTCCGCCAGGTGACGGAACGCACGGCCGTGCGAGCCGAGCAGCGTGAGTGCCTGGGCGCCGGCACGGCCACCGCCACCGCGTCGAAGATGCGGCTGCCGCGTCCGGAGTCCGTCTGCAGTTCCCAGCCGCGCTGTCCCTGCAGCAGCTCGTGCACCGCGACGCCGGTCTGCATCTCCACGCTGCGCGAGAGCGGGGGATGCCACCGGATGAAGTTCACCTCGGCCGGAATGCGCGCACGCGGGTCGTAAGGGATGACCCGGGGCGTGTACTGCCGGCCGGCCCGGTCAGCCGGCAGCCGTGCGACAAAGACGAATCCGCCCGACGCGCCGCTCAGGGCATGGTCCTTCTGCATGTCGTGGCATTCGGGTGGTGACCCGTCCGAGCCTTCCGCGTACACCTGCACGCGAACCGCCTCGGCCGGGATCTCGCCGAGGTACACCTGCGCGCGGATGACGTAGGCATCGGGCCCGGCCGAGTGTTCCACATTGCCCCAGTGGATCTCCGGCCAGTTGAGGCGCAGGCCGCGATACCAGTTCGACAGCGAGCGGGCATTCTCCGCGTGCTCGCCGGTGCGCTGCCAGTGTGCCTCGGCGGCCGGAAGGTAGAGTTGCTCGAGATAGTCGGCCAGCATGCGATTGCTGCTGAAGCGCGGCGTGAGTTTCGCGAGGCTCGCCCGGATCCGCGCCACCCACGCGCGCGGGATGCCTTCCGCGTCCCGATCGTAGAAGAGTGGCACTACCTCGCGCTCGAGGATCGAGAAGAGCTGCTCGGTCTCGACCGCGTCCCACCCGGGCTCGAGATGCTCGCGGCCGTCACCCAGTGCCCAGCCTACGTCGGGCGAGTACGCCTCGGCCCACCAGCCATCGAGCTCTGAGAGATTGAGGCCTCCGTTGGCCAGCACCTTCATGCCGCTGGTGCCGCTCGCTTCCCACGGCCGGCGCGGCGTATTGATCCAGACGTCGACACCCTGCACCAGCTGCTCCGCCAACGCCATGTCGTAGTCTTCGAGGAAGACCGCGCGCAGGCGCACCGCATCGTTCTGCACGAACTGCGCCCAGCGCTGCACGAACGCGTGGCCGGGCTCGTCGCGCGGATGTGCCTTGCCGGCAATGATGAGCTGCACGGGCCGCTCGGTGTCCGTCAGCAGCTTCAAGAGGCGCTCCGGCTGGCTGAGCAGCATGGCCGGGCGCTTGTACTCGGTGAAGCGGCGCGCGAATCCGAGCGTCAGCACGTTCGGATCCAGCGCGTGCCTTGCCGCGGCGACGATCTCCGCGCTGATTCCGCGCTGGCTCAGCTGTCGCTGCAGGCGGCGCCGCGCGTAGTCGACGAGGTCGCGGCGTTCCATGCCACGGAAGTTCCAGATCTGCGCGTCGCTGAGCCGGGAGACCGCCTCGGTCAGGCGCTCGGGATTGCCGAGCCAGCGCTCCTTGCCGCAGGCTTCCGTCCACAGGCCATCGGCCCACGGCGAATCCCACGAGGGCACGTGCACGGCGTTGGTCACGTGCGTCACCGGCACCTCGGCCTCGGGCCAGCGCGGATAGACGGGCGCGAAGATCCGCTTGCTCACACGGCCGTGCAGTTCGCTCACGCCGTTGATGCGGGCACAGGTTCGCGCCGCAAGGTACGCCATGTTGAACGGTTCGTCCCGGTCGTGCGGATTGACCCGCCCGAGTCCCATCAGCTGTTCGGGCGTGAGGCCGCAGCTGCGCGCGTATTCGGGGCCGTAGTTTTCGAGCAGCGGCCGCGCGAACGTGTCGAACGCGGCGGCGACCGGCGTGTGCGTCGTGAACACGTTGCCGGCCCGCGTCGCCCACAGTGCCGTGAAGAAGTCCGTGCCGTTGGCATGCACGTGCGCGCGTGCGCGCTCGACGGTCGCGAGCGCCGCGTGGCCTTCGTTCAGGTGGCAGACGTCGGGCTTGATGCCAAGCGCCGTGAGCGCGCGCCAGCCGCCGATGCCGAGCACGATCTCCTGCAGCAGGCGGTGCTCGCCGTCGCCGCCGTAGAGCTGCGCCGTGATGCCGCGGTCGAACGGCGAATTGAGCGGATCGTCGCTGTCGAGCAGGTAGAGGTCGACGCGCCCGACCGACGCGCGCCAGACCCTGATGCGCAGCTCGCGGCCCGGCAGTTCCAGCGTCACGCACAGCGGTATGCCTTCCCTGTCCTGTACTGCGCGCACCGGCAATGATTCCCGGGCGTTGATCGCATAGAGCTCGAGCTGCGACCCTGAGCCGTCCAGCATCTGGCGGAAGTAGCCCTGGCGATAGAAGAGCCCGACGGCCGTGAGCGGGACTCCGAGGTCGCTCGCGGTCTTGAGGTGGTCTCCTGCCAGTACGCCGAGGCCGCCCGAGTAGAGCGGCAGCGCCTCCGTGATGCCGTACTCCATGCTGAAGTACGCGATGCGCAGCGGTCGTTCGAGCGACTGCGTCTGCTGGAACCAGCTCGGGCGCGCCAGGTAGTCGGAGAGGCTGTGGTCGAGCCGGTGCACCTTCTCGCACGAACTCGAGGTTGCGGCCGAGTTCCTCGAGACGGCTGCGCGGCGTGTTCTGGATGACCAGCACCGGGTTGTGCGTCTGGTGCCAGACGTCGGGCGCGAGCGCCTCCCAGACCTCGTCGGTGGCGTGGTTCCAGACCCAGCGCAGGTTCATCGCCAGCCGCACGATCGACTGCAGCGGAGTGGCGATCTGCTGGGTCAGCAGCTCGATTCCTTCGTGGGACATGGCGATCGATCTCCACAAAGCAGGACGGCGCGACCGGGAGTCCCGACCGCGCCGTCATCAGGCGTGCAATCAGTGCGAGTCTACGGGCGCGCGACGAAGACCTTGCACCAGCCGTTCGCGTTGACGAGTCGACCGGCGAAGATGTTGCACGGGATCAGCGCGCCTTTCTCCTTGCCAGCCGGAACCTGCAGGCAAACGGCGCAATGCTGGCCGGCCTTGAAGTTCGGATTCGCCTTGGCGTCCACCTTGGTCGCATCCACGACGTAGCCGAGGCTCTTCGCCTGCGGTTCATTGGGATCGACGGGGCCGCCGGCGGCGGCTTCGGCGCGGCCGAGCAGCGCGGAGACCGGAACGGCAGCAACGCCGAGCAACGCGCCCTTGAGCACCGTGCGGCGCGGATAAGTCTTGTCGGACATGGTTAACACTCTCCTGGCAGAAACTGTGCGGGTGCGGAGTGGCACCGCCGTCCCGGGCATAACGAACGACCACTGGCCCGGATTCTACGCGGCGCCTGTTCTTTCGACATCAATTGGGGCGCCGGGTTTCATCGACTCGCTGTACATGGCTTAATGAGAATCATTATCGTTCGAAATCGTCCGCTGCCCGTGGACCGACCCTTCTAGAATCCACCGATGGCCGACCCACGCCGAAACAGGATCAAGGCCGCCGTGGGCGTCGGCGCGAGCCTGCTCATCGCGGGGTTCGCCGCCTACGTGCTGTTCCGGACGTTCCAGCGCATCAGCATCGCCGAGGTGCTCGACAACATGCGTCGCGTGCCGGTCAGCACGCTCGCGCTTGCCGTCGCCTGCACTGCCGGCGTGCTGCTGACGCTTTCGCTCTACGAGGTCGTCGTAGTGCGCTACGTCAAGCACTGGATCGGTCGCGCGCGACCGATGATCACCGCACTGATAGCCTTTCCGCTGGGGCATGCGGTCGGGCAGGCGATGCTGAGCGGCGGAGCGATCCGCTACCGCATGTATTCGCCGGCCGGGTTCACCGCGATGGAGGTCGGAGCGACGGTATTGCTCTGCAACCTGCCTTACGCACTGGGCTTCGGCCTGCTGTTCGACCTTGCGCTCGTCTTCGGCGCCGAGCAGCTCGCGCCGCTCTTTCGCATCTCGAGTCACTGGCTGCTGCTGCTCGGATGCGTGGGGCTCGCCAAGGACGTGGGCTACCTGGTCTTCGTCTGGAAGCGCAAGGCGCCGATCCGTCTCGGCGGCTGGTCGGTGAACGTGCCCACGATGAAGCTGACTGCAGTGCAGTTCGTGGTCGGCATCATCGACGTCGTGCTCGTGTCGTCGGTGCTGTACCTGCTGCTGCCGGACGCCGCACGGATCGCGTACCTGCCGTTCCTCGCCGTCTACCTCGCGAGCGTGCTGGTCGGCGTGCTGAGCCACGTGCCGGCGGGGCTCGGGGTGATCGAGTCGATGCTGCTGCTGCTGCTGCCCCACGTGCCGCCGGCGGAGCTGCTCGCCGCGGTGCTTCTCTATCGGGTGATCTTCGAGATCCTGCCGGTCCTGATGTCGCTCGCGATCTGGGCCGGCTACGAGTTCGTCTCGGACGACGGTGCGAGGGCGCGGCTGATGCGACCGGCGGCCGCGCTGCGCGGGCTCGCCTCCGCGCGAGCTCAGCGTCGCGCGACCGGTGCGGACAGGCCGACCATCGAAAGCAACGAGTGAGCCAGCGTGCGGCCGCTGTCGTAGGCCGCCTCGACCCTGGGCGCGATGCACCAGTCCCCGCAGGCACCGGCGGCAATTTCCTCGTCCACCAGGCAAGGCAGGCCGAGCGGTTGCTCGACCAGCGCATGCCGCCAGCGATGCGCGAGCAGGAACGACGGCGGAGGCAGCCTCTTGCCGAGGACGGACGCGAACTCGTGCAGCAGCAGGCGAGCGACCTCCTGCGCGTCGGCCTCGAGGTGCTCGCGCGACCAGGCCGCGGACGCATGCAACACCCAGCCCTGCGGTCCCGCGGGACGCTGCGGCTTGCTCGAGTCGCAGGCGGCCCAGGTGATCGGGCCGCGCGTCCAGCGTCGCGCCTCGGCGCCTGCATCGATCGGCAGGTCGAATGCCAGCATCGCCGTCCAGCACGGCGCCATCCTCACGTCCGCCAGGTGACGGAACGCACGGCCGTGCGGGCCGAGCAGCGTGAGTGCCTGGGGCGCCGGCACGGCCACCGCCACCGCGTCGAAGATGCGGTTGCCGCGTCCGGAGTCCGTCTGCAGTTCCCAGCCGCGCTGTCCCTGCAGCAGCTCGTGCACCGCGACGCCGGTCTGCAGCTCCACGCTGCGCGAGAGCGGCCGCACGAAAGCGCTCATGCCCGGCGTGCCGACGTGCCATTCGTCGATCGGCTCGGTCCACGACCGGTCGTCCTCGAGGATGCGCGGCTTCCAGCGCGCGGCGGCGCCGGCCCGGCCCGCGACCTCGACGTATTTCACGAAAGAGCGGCTGCGCGCCGTGACGAACTGTGCGCCGTGGTCGAAGGCGAAGTTGCCCTGCCGCCGCGTGCCGAGCCGGCCGCCAAGGCCGCGCGAACGCTCGAACACGGTGACGAGCGCGTCGGCGCGCGAGAGCTCCAGCGCGCAGGCAAGCCCGGCAATGCCTGCTCCGATGACCGCGATGCTGACTTTTCCCATCGTACTGCGCGACGTGACGCGGGATGGTTCGCCCGCTGGCCGGACAACTTGTACCGGAAGTCCGCCGGGTCGCGCAACGCGGCCCGAAGCCTGATCGTCTAGAATGCGGACGCCATCATTTTTTCGCCCGGGATGAATCGTCATGAGCCGAACGGCCGCGTCCCTGCTGCGAGAAGCCCTCGAGAACGTGGGCGTCCGCTACACGTTCGGCATCCCGGGCGTGCACAACACCGAGATCTACGACGAGCTGGCGAAGTCGCCGGGCATCACGCCCGTGCTCGTCACGCACGAAGGCGGGGCGGCGTTCATGGCGGATGCGGTGAGCCGCTCCGGCACGAGTCTCGGCACGCTGGTGATCGTGCCGGCGGCGGGCGTGACCCACGCGGCGAGCGGCATCGCCGAGGCTTTTCTCGACGGCATCCCGATGCTCGTCATCGCGGGAGGCATCCGTCGCGACACCGGACGGCGCTACCAGCTGCACGACGTGGACCAGCACGCGCTGCTGAAGCCGATCACCAAGGGCACCTGGCTGGTCGAGCGCCACGCGGACGTGATCCCGACGATCTACGAGGCGGTGCGCGTTGCGACGAGCGGCGAGCCGGGTCCGGTGTTCGTCGAGATCCCGGTCAACCTGCAGCTGCTGACGGGCGACCCGGGCGCGGTCCACGAGCCGCCCGTGCACGTCGTGCCCGATGAGCGCTGTTCCGCCGTCTCGATCACCGAAGCGACGAGGCTGCTCGCGTCCGCGCGCTCGCCCGGCCTGTTCGTGGGCTGGGGCGCCGTCGATGCGAGCCGCGAGATCGTGGAGCTGGCGGAGCGACTGGGCGCCCCGGTCAGCACCACGCTGCAGGGTCTCAGCGCCTTTCCGGCCAATCATCCGCTGCACGCGGGTTTCTGCCTGGGGCGCGCCGCGGTGCCCGCGGTCGAGAACGCATTCCGCGATTGCGACTGCATGCTCGCGGTCGGCACGCGCTTCGGCGAGATCGCGACCGGCAGCTACGGGTGCGGTTCTGCCTGGGGCGCGCTGCGTACCTGCGGTCGAGAACGCATTCCGCGACTGCGACTGCATGCTCGCGGTCGGTACGCGGTTCGGCGAGATCGCGACCGGCAGCTACGGGTACGAACCGCCGGCGAACCTGGTCCACGTGGACATCAACCCGGAAGTCTTCGACGCGAACTATCCGGCCCGCGTCGCGCTCGAGGGCGATGCCGGCGCCGTGCTGCGACGCCTGCTCGCGGAGCTTCCCGCGATTCCCGGCTCCGAAGTGCGCCGGTCAGCCGTGGCCGCGCGCATCGTCGCGGACAAGGCGGACTATCTCGAGGGGTGGCTGGCACACGATCCGCAGGGCCGCGTGAATCCCGCGCGGTTCTTCGCCGCGCTTCGCGCGAGACTCGCGGACGACGCGATGGTGGTGGTGGACGACGGCAACCACACGTTCCTCGCGGCGGAACTGATGCCGATCCACCACGCGCGCGGATTCATCTCGCCCACCGACTTCAACTGCATGGGTTACTGCGTTCCGGCGACGATCGGCGCGAAGCTGGCGCGCCCGGGCGCGCAGGTCGTGGGCATCGTCGGCGATGGCGCCTTCCGGATGACGGCGCTCGAGCTCGCGACGGCGACCGCGAACGAACTCGGCGTGATCGTGTTCGTCTTCAACGACGGCGAACTCGCGCAGATCGCGCAGGCCCAGGAGATCCCGTACAACCGCAAGACCTGCACGGTGCTCGGGCCGCTCGACGTCGCAGGCGTCGCACAGGCAACGGGTGCTGCATTCGTCCGCATGGCGGGCGACATGGACATCGAGCGCGGCCTCGACGAGGCGTTCGCGGCTGCAGCGACCCGGCGGCCCGTGATCGTCGACGTCGCCGTGGACTATTCGAAGCGCACCCGCTTCACCGAAGGCATCCTGAAGACCAACCTCGAGCGCTTCGACCTTGGGACGAAGGCGCGGCTGGTCGGCCGGGCGTTGTGGCGGAGGGTCACGGGCTGAGGAACGGGCTGTGGGCTGAGGGCTGCAGGCTCCGAAACCCACGGCCTACTGCCTACGGCCCATAGCCTGACGGCCAGCGCCTATAGCGCATCCCAGTATTCGCGCATCCTCGCGCGCTGCTTCTCGTCCGGCAGCGGACCCACGCCGGCCGCGCAGTTGTCGCGCATGTTGGCGGGCTTCGAGGTTGCCGGGATCACGCAAGTGACCGCCGGGTGCGACACGACGTACTTCAGGAAGAACTGCGCCCACGAGCTGCAGCCGAATTCCGCTGCCCACGGCGGCAGCGGCTTGCCCCGCACGCGCGCGAACATCTCGCCGTCCGCGAACGGACGGTTCGCCATCACGGCGATGCCCTTGTCGCGGCAGAACGGCAGCAGGCGCGCGTCGGCCGCGCGCTCGGCCAGCGAGTAGTTGACCTGCAGCCAGTCGAAGCGCTCCTCGGTCAGCACTCGTTCGAGCTCGGCATGCGCATCGGCGCGGTAGTGCGTGATGCCCGAGTACCGGACCTTGCCTGCGCGCTGGAGCGAGCGCAGCGTCGGCACGTGCTCGCGCCAGTCGAGCAGGTTGTGGATCTGCAGCAGCTCGAGCCGATCGGTGCGCAGGCGTCGCATGGATTCGGCGATCTGCGCGGCGCCGGCCTCCCGGCCGCGTGTCCAGACTTTCGTCGCGAGCCAGAGGCGTGGCCGCAGCCCGAGCATCCGCGATCAGGTCGCCGAGCACGGCTTCGGAGCGGCCGTACATCGGGGACGTGTCGATGACCGTCCCGCCGCCCTCCACGAGCGCACGCAGCACTTCCCGCAACGGGTCCGTCGCGGCGGCGGAGTCCTCGACGTCGAACGTGTTCGACGAGCCCATGCCGATGACGGGGATCTGCTCGCCCGACGACGGGATCCTGCGCTTCAGCATGGCTTGCGACTCCGAAGCCAGTGCGGGCCGCGCGACCACCGAGGCTGCGAGCAGCAGGCAGGCTTCCCTTCTTCGGTTCATCCGACGCGATCCTTCAGGCCGAAGAGGACCATTATCCACGCGCCGATCGGATGCGCGACCAGCATGATCGCGACCAGCAGCAGCACGAGCGTCAGCGGCGGCTGCCAGACCGGCCACGTGAAGAGCAGCATGCCCGCGAGGCTGTCGAGCTGGTCGACGACCCAGCAGATCCGGCCGGTGATTCCCTCGCCGCCCTCGCCGGGGCCGATGCCGATCTGGCGCTTGACGAAGCTGTTCGGCAGCTCGCCGGCGATGTAGCCGCAGCCGAGCAGCAGGCCCCAGGCGACCGGATGCGTCTCGGCGAACGGCACCAGCGTCGGCAGGTGCCAGCAGCACGCGTGCATCTGCGCCAGCACCCACGCGGTGACTGTCATGGTCGTGATCGTGACGAGCGCGCCGCGCCACGTCTTGTTGTCGCCGAACACGCGCTTGCCGCGGAACGTCGCGCCGCCGTCGATCGGCCGCACGCGCAGTCCCGGCAGCAGGTCGAGCTTCAGCACGACGAGATGCACGAGGCCGGATGCGATCACCGGAATCGCAAGCCAAAGGAGCTGCAGCAGCAGCGTCATCGAACGCCCATCCCCCGGATTCTTGTTCGCCGAACGTTACCAGAAGCGGCGGCCGGGCGGCCGGTTCAGGTGATGGGCAGGACCGTGGTCTCCTTGATCACCGTGACCGTGACCGACGAGTTGATCGACTGCACGTTCGGCAGCTTCGACAGGTGATCGAGGTAGAAAGCCTCGTAGGCCTTGATGTCGCGCGTGACCACGCGAAGCATGAAATCCCACTCGCCCATGGTCGTGTAGCAGTCGAGCACCTCGGGGCGCTCGCGAATCGCCTCGGAGAACGCCGCGATCGCATCGCGTCCCTGGGTCGAGAGCTTCACGTGCGCAAAGATGGTCACGTCGAGGCCGAGGGCGGCGCGGTCGAGCAGCGCGACGCGGCCGCGGATGACGCCGGACTGCTCGAGCTGCTGGATGCGTCGCCAGCAGGTCGTCGTGGACAGGCCGGTGCGGGTCGCCACTTCCGCGACGGGCAAGGCGCCCTCGCGCTGCAGCAGGTCGAGGATTCGCCGGTCGAGCTTGTCCAGAACGGGGCGGGATGTTTCTTCCATTGAACGCGCAAATTAGAAATGCCTGTTCCGCATTGTTGCAATGCGTCGCAACAAATTCAACCACTTGCGCCGGGCGAGGTTAATCTACGGCCGTCCCGCGGCCCCTCCCAAGCATCGAGCGACCCATGCCCCGACGATCCCGATTGCACACGCCAAAAGCGCACTCCCGCCCGGGCGAAGAACCCGATTTCTCCTACCTCGAGACCTCGCCGGCCGGCGCCGTCGCCCGGCCCGACGTCAACGCGCGCGTGCGCGACATCGGCAACCTGTCGGTCGAACTCGTGCGCGTCCTCGGTGACGACCATCGGGCGGTCGGTCCGTGGCACCCGCATCTCGACGCGCCCGAACTGCAGGTGGGCCTGCGGCACATGCTGCTCACGCGCATCTTCGACGATCGCATGCAGCGCTCGCAGCGCCAGGGCAAGATTTCCTTCTACATGCGCTCGTTCGGCGAGGAAGCCGTCTCCGTGGCGCAGGCGATGGCGCTCCGCCCGGGCGACATGCTGTTCCCGTCGTATCGCAACCAGGGCCTGTACATGGTGCGCGGCAAGCCGCTGGTGGACCTCATGTGCCAGCTGCTCTCGAACACGCGCGACATGTGCAAGGGCCGGCAGCTCCCGGTGATGTATCACTGGCTCGAGGGCCGCATCTTCTCGATCTCGGGCAACCTGACGACGCAGTTCCCGCAGGCGGTGGGCTGGGCGATGGCGTCCGCCATCAAGGGCGAGGACGACATCGCGGTCAGCTGGATCGGCGAAGGCTCGAGCGCCGAGGCGGACTTCCACCACGCGATGCTGTTCGCGTCCGTCTACCAGGCGCCGGTGATACTCAACATCGTCAACAACCAGTGGGCGATCTCGACGTTCCAGGGATTCGCCGGCGGCGAGCAGCGCTCGTTCGCGGCGCGCGGCCCGGGCTACGGCATGGCGGGCATCCGCGTCGATGGCAATGATTTCCTGGCCGTTTACGCGGTGACGCAGTGGGCCGCCGAGCGCGCGCGCACGGGCGCGGGCCCGACGCTGATCGAGCACGTGACCTATCGCGGCGCGGCGCACTCCACCAGCGACGATCCGTCGCGCTACCGCCCGAAGGACGACTACGAGAAGTGGCCGCTCGGCGATCCGGTCGAGCGCCTCAAGGCGCACCTGATCTCGATCGGCGAGTGGTCCGAGGAGCGCCACGTCGCGCTGACGAAGGAGCTCGAGCAGCACGTGGTCGAGAGCTGGAAGGAGTCCGTGCAGTACGGGACGATGAACGAGGGACCGCGGCTCAACCGCGACCTGATGTTCGACGACGTCTTCAAGGAGATGCCCGAGCATCTTCGCAAGCAGCGCGAGCAGCTGCGCGCCGAGTTCGGAGGCTGAGCCATGCCGCAGATGAACATGATCCAGGCGCTCAACTCGGCCATGGACATCATGCTCGGCCGTGATCCGAACGTGGTGGTGCTCGGCGAGGACGTGGGCTATTTCGGCGGCGTGTTCCGCGTCACCGACGGCCTGCAGCGCAAGTACGGCGAGCACCGCGTGCTCGACACGCCGATCGCCGAGGGTGCGATCATCGGCGCGGCCATCGGCATGGGCGTGAACGGGCTCAGGCCCGTCGCGGAGGTGCAGTTCGCCGACTACATCTACCCGGCCTGCGACCAGATCTTCAGCGAGCTCGCGCGCCTGCGCTACCGCTGCGCCGGCGAGTTCTGGGCGCCCGTCACGATCCGCACGCCCTGCGGCGGCGGCATCCGCGGCGGCCAGACGCACTCGCAGAGCCCCGAGGGCATCTTCACGCACGTGTGCGGCATCAAGGTCGTGATGCCGTCCAACCCCTACGACGCGAAGGGACTGCTGATCGCGTCGATCGAGGACGACGACCCGGTCGTGTTCTTCGAGCCGAAGCGCATCTACAACGGACCGTTCGACGGCGAGCCGAACAAGCCCGCGGTGCCGTGGAGCACTCACCCGAAGGGAGAGGTGCCCGAGGGCTACTACACCGTGCCGATCGGCAAGGCCGAGGTCGTGCGCAAGGGCACGCAGGTCACCATCGTCACCTACGGCACGATGATCTACGTCTGCGAGGCGGCGGCGCGCAGCCTGGGGCTCGACGCCGAGATCATCGACGTGCGCACGATGGTGCCGCTCGACGTCGACACGATCTGCACGTCCGTGAAGAAGACGGGCCGCTGCCTGATCGCCCACGAAGCGACGCGCTTCTCCGGCTTCGGCGCGGAGCTCTCCGCGACGATCCAGGAAGAGTGCTTCTGGGACCTCGAGGCGCCGATCGGTCGCGTCGCCGGCTGGGACACGCCGTATCCCCACGCGTTCGAGTGGGAGTATTTCCCGGGACCGGCGCGCGTCGCGACCGGCCTCAAGGCCGTGATGGAGACGCCATGACCCGCTACGTTTTCAAGATGCCGGACCTCGGCGAGGGCACGGTCGAGGCCGAGGTCGTCGCCTGGCACGTCAAGGTCGGCGACTTCGTGACCGAGGACCAGGTCATCGCGGAGGTCATGACCGAGAAGGCGGCCGTCGAGTTGCCGTCGCCGGTGACGGGTCGCGTGCTGTCGCAGACCGGCGCGCCCGGCGACATGGTGCCGGTCGGTGCGGACCTCATCGTGTTCGACACGGACTCGGGCGAGGAGGTGGACGAAGTGCCTGCCGCGGCGCCGGCCGCAGTCGCTGCCGCTCCTGCTCGCAGCCGCTGCCAGCTCGCCGCGGCTCGCTGCGAGCTCTCCGCCGTCCGTGTCGCGCCGCCAGGCCGCTCCGGCCCGCAAAGCACCACGGTCGCGTGATGGCGTCGCCGGCGACGCGCCGGCGTGCCCGCGAGGCAGGCATCGATCTCGCGCAGGTCGCGGGCTCGGGGCCGAGTGGTCGCATCACGCGACAGGACTTCGAGGCGGCGCTCGGCGGATCCGTCGCGCCGCAGGCCACTGCTGCTTCGGCGTCCGCCGGCGTACCGTCGCTCGCGCCGCGCACCGGCACCGAGGAGATCAAGGTCATCGGCGTGCGCCGCGTGATCGCGAACCGCATGACCGAAGCGAAGCGCAACATCCCGCACTTCGCCTACGTCGAGGAAGTCGACGTCACCGAGCTCGAGTCGCTGCGGCAGCACCTGAACGGGCGCCTGCCTGCGGGAGCGAGCCAGCTCACCTACCTGCCGTTCATCGCAGCCGCGCTCGTGCGCGCGCTCGAGGGCTTCCCCCAGTGCAACGCGCACTACGACACCGAGCGCAACGTGCTGGTCCGTCACCACGGCGTCCACCTGGGCGTCGCGACGCAGACGCCCGATGGACTCAAGGTGCCGGTCGTGCGTCACGCCGAGGCCCGCACGCTGTGGGATCTCTCCGCTGAAATCCGCCGGGTCTCGGAGGCGGCGCGCACCGGCAAGGCCGCGCGCGAGGAACTGACCGGCTCGACCATCACGCTCACGAGCCTCGGCAAGCTGGGCGGCATCGTCTCGACGCCGATCATCAATGCACCGGAGATGGCGGTCATCGGCGTGAACAAGGCGATCGACCGTCCCGTCGTCGTCGGCGGGGCCGTGACGATCCGCCGCATGATGAATCTCTCCTCGTCCTTCGATCACCGTTTCGTGGACGGCTACGACGCGGCCGCGATGATCCAGTCGCTGAAGGACCTGCTCGAGCACCCGGCAACCATCTTCATCCCCGGTTAGACTGATGCACACGCTCGAATCGGATCGACAGCTGCAGGACTCCAATCGCATGACAACGAACCCCACCGCCCGCCCGGCCTTCGGCACGGTGCTGGCCGACCAGATGGCAGTCGCGACTTTCAAGGACGGCAAGTGGAGCGCCCACGAGGTCCGCGCGACAGGCCCGATCGAGATCCATCCCGGCGCGCACGTGCTGCACTACGCGAGCACGTGCTTCGAGGGATTCAAGGCTTACCGCTGGGCAGACGGCACGGTGCGCGTGTTCCGCATGGACAAGCACATCGAGCGCATGCGCCAGAGTGCGCGGCTGCTCGCGTTGCCCGTTCCGGATGCCGCGCAACTCGCCACGATGATCCTGACGGTGATCGACCGCGTGCGCGCGCAGGTGCCCGAGCCGCCGGGAGCGCTCTACCTGCGTCCGTTGCTGTACGGGACGATGCCGAACATCGGCGCCGCGTCGCAGCCCTCGAACGAGGCGACGCTGATCGTGCTCGCGAGCCCGGTGTGGGATTACTTCGCGGGCGGCATGAAGCCGCTCCGGATCTACGTCGAGGACCAGAAGCACCGCACCGCGGATCACCTCGGCATGGTCAAGACCGGCGGCAACTACGCCGCGGCCATGGGCCCGACGCTCGCCGCACGCGACGAGCACAAGGTGGACCAGGTGCTGTTCTGTCCGGGCGGCTCGGTGCAGGAAACGGGAGCCGCGAACTTCCTGCTGATCCGCGAGGGCCATATCCTCACGCGCAGCCTCGATTCCACGTTCCTGCACGGCGTGACGCGCGACTCGCTGCTGACGATGGCGCGCGAGATGGGATTCAAGGTCGAAGAGCGGCAGTTCGACGTCGCCGAGATGCTCGAGTGGGTCAAGACCGGCGAGGCCGCGCTGTCGGGTACGGCCGCCGTGCTGGCCGGCGTCGGTACGCTCGTGCATCGCAGGCAAGGAGCACCGCGTCGGCAGCGGCGACGTGGGTCCGGTGACGCAGAAGCTGCGTTCGGCCCTGGTCGCCATCCAGACCGGCGAGGCGCCGGACAAGCACGGCTGGATCACGCGCGTCTGAATGACTTCGGACGATCAGTCCAGCGGCTGATGCTCACGTGCGGCGTCGGCGCCGGCGGCGCCTGCTGCTGTGGGCGCTGGCCGCCTGGGCCGTCGCTGCCTACCTGGTCGTCCCGGTGCTCTGGAAGACGTATTTCCGGCATCACTCCGATTTCGACGCCGTCGCGCGGATCACCACGACCGCCGACGGCCACCCCGGCGATCCGGTGAATGTCGCGCTCGTCGGCAGCGAGGCCGACGTCGTCCGCGCCATGACGGCCGCGGGATGGACGCCGGCAGACGCGATCACGCTCCGCACCAGCGTGCGGATCGTCGCGGACAGTGTCCTCAGCCGGCCGGACGACGATGCGCCGGTGAGTGATCTCTACCTGTTCGGTCGCAAGCAGGACCTCGCCTTCGAGCGGCCGATCGGCGACAACCCGCGCAAACGGCACCACGTGCGATTCTGGCGCTGGGACAAGCTGGAGGATGGCCGGCCGGTGTGGTTCGGCTCCGCGACGCTCGACGAGCGCGTCGGCCTCAGCTACACGACCGGCCAGGTCACGCATCACATCGGGCCCGACGTGGACGCCGAGCGCGCGCTGGTCGCGAGCACGCTATCCGCGGCCGGATACGTGCTCGAGGAAGAGTGGGTGAACGGATTCCACAAGCAGCTCGAAGGCCGCAACGGAGGCGGGGATCGCTGGCAGACCGACGGACGACTCGAGGTCGTGGTGTTGCGGGATCGTCCGGTCGGGCCGGACGGCCGCAGCCGGAAATAGCCGCGGCTCAGGCGCGCAGTCGCAGCGTCGGCAGGAACCCGCGCGAGGCGGACCACGCGAGCGCGCCGAGCGCGACGACGGCGCCGAGAGTGCACGAATGCCGTCGTCGCGCCCGGGTCCGGCGAATGACGCGAGCAACGGACCGGCTTCCGGCGCCACGCCGCGAACCAGCAGCAGCCCCGCCGTGCAGATTCCCACGACGGTCATCGCGCCGACGATCGCGCTGAACCGCGTCCCGCGGCGCAATGCCTCGAGCGTCAGGCGGTACTCGTCTTCGGCCGAAGCGCGCAGGTCGGCTCGTCCGTTCGACCGCGTCACGGCCGCGAGTCGCGACTCGCAGGCGGGCCGCGAAGTCGGCCGACAGCGCCGGGCGCGGCAACGCCTGCCCGAGCCCGGCATCGAGGTCGGCGAACGCCGACTGCCAGGCGCGGCAACGGGCGCAGGATGCGACGTGGATGCGTACGACACGCGCCTTTTCCGGGTGCGAGCGAGCCTTCCGCCAGCTCGACGATCTCGTGCTCGTAGTCGGCGCAGGGGCCGGCGTGCATGGAAGTGTTCATGCTGCTTTCACCTCGGCGGGCCGCGCCAGCTCCATGAGCCGCTTGCGTGCCCGATGCAACAGGTTCTTGACCGTCCCGAGCGGCATGCCGAGCTGCTCGGCCACGGCCTCGTAGGATCGATCCTCCAGGTAGAAGAGACGCACTGCCTGCTGCTGGGTGCGGGGCAGGGTGTCCACCATCCTGAGCAGGTTGTCGCGCTCGGGGTCTTCCGCCGGGGCGGTCGCAATGCTGGTCGCTGCCCGATACGCCTCGTCGGAGTCCGGGTCGTCGAACGACACGGTCGGCCGCCGCCGTCGCAGTTCCATCAGGCACGTGTTGCGCGTGATGGCGTAGATCCAGGTGCCGAGCGCCGCGCGCCCGTCGAATCCGGGCAGGGCCTTCCAGACGCGGACGAAGGTCTCCTGCGTCGCATCCTCGGCGGCGGCCCGGTCCTTGAGAATGGAGTATGCCAGCCGGAACACCCGGTCCTGGAAGGCCGGCACGACGAGGTCAAAGGCCCGGGCATGGCGTCCCGCGGCCAGATGCTGTTCGATTCCGCCGTCCATGCGCCTTTATATGCCCGGAACCGGTCCAGGGTTGCAACCCTGCGCCTGCAACCTTCTGGCGCCGCCCCGCGCATATAACCTGCACACACCCAGGAGGCTGTTCCATGAACGAAGACGTCGTTGCCGTATTCATCCCCATCGTGGCCATCGTCATGTCGCTGGCGATCCCGATCGTCTATGCGCTCGTGGACTACCGCCGCCGGCGCGACATCGTCGAGGCGCATCACCGCGAGCGCATGGCCGCCATCGAGCGTGGCATGGAACTCGCGCCCCTGCCGGAGAGCTTCTTCATGGGTCTGGAGAAGAAGCGGCGGCCGGGCACGTCGCTGCTCGCGGGCCTCATCTGGCTCTTCGTCGGCATCGGGCTCTTCGTGGCGCTCGGCGCGGTTGCCGGAGAAGACGTGCGTCACTTCGCGCTCATCCCCGGCGGCATCGGCCTCGCGTTCCTGATCTACTACTTCGTCGAGGGCCGCAAGGAAGCGGCCACGACCGAGGCTGCGGACAAGGCGACCTCCTGAGGCGGGTCGCCGTCCGCGGACGGTGACACCGGGGCGAGGTGGATTGCGAATATGATGGCTCCAGTCACTCCAGGAGCCCTGCGTGTCCAATCGCCTCAAGCTGATCCTGCTTGGTTCGCTCGCCCTCGGTGTCTCCGCCTGCGCCGACGCCGGCGACGACGAGCGTAGCGACCTCGATCTCGTCACCATCACCGCGGGTCTCGAGCATCCCTGGGGCATGGCGTTCCTGCCCGACGGGCGCGTGCTCGTCACCGAGCGCCCGGGGCGCCTGCGTATCGTCGAGCGCGACGGCAAGACGGGTCCGCCGATTGCCGGCGTGCCGGCGGTCGAGGCCAAGGGGCAGGGCGGGCTTCTCGACGTGGCGCTCGACCCCGGCCTTCGCGAAGAACCGCCTCGTCTACCTGTCCTACACGGAGCCCCGCGAGGGAGGCAACGGAACCTCGGTCGCGCGCGGCGTGCTCGAGGGCGGCAACCTCACCGGCGTGCAGGTCATCTTCCGCCAGCAGCCGGCGATGCAGGGCGGCCATCACTTCGGATCGCGGCTCGTGTTCGCGCGTGACGGCACGCTGTTCGTCACTCTCGGCGAACGCAACATCGGGCGGGCGCAAGCCCAGACGCTGGACAACACCCTCGGCAAGATCGTGCGCATCAATCCCGACGGCACCATTCCCCCGGACAATCCGTTCGTCGGCCGCGAAGGGGCGTTGCCGGAGATCTGGTCCTATGGGCATCGCAACGTCCAGGGCGCGGCACTGCATCCCGTCACCGGCGAGCTCTGGGCGAACGAACACGGGCCGAAGGGCGGCGACGAATTGAACCGCGTGCTGCCGGGGCGCAACTACGGATGGCCGACGGTGAGCTACGGCACCGAGTACACCGGCGGGAAGATCAGCGACGGCGGTACCGCACCTGGAATTGAACCGCCCGTGCACTACTGGGTGCCGTCGATCGCGACCAGCGGGCTGATGTTCTACACGGGCGCGCAGTTTCCGGCGTGGCGCGGCTCGGCGTTCGTCGGCGGGCTCAAGAGCCAGCAGCTCGTGCGGCTGCGTCTCGACGGCGATCGAGTGGTGGAGGAGGAGCGATTGCTGCGCGGAGTCGTGAAGGAACGGGTCCGCGACGTCGAGCAGGGGCCGGATGGCTACATATACCTGCTTACCGACGAGGATAATGGACGGCTGCTGCGGCTGCAGCCCGCGGCAAAGCCCTGAGCACGAGCAAGCGTCCGACCGGAGTTGAACATGAAGTCCGCGCGCATCCATGCCTACACGCAGCAGCCCGCGGACATCCGCATCGAGGACGTGCCGATACCTGAGCCGGGCCCGGGCCAGGTCCGCGTCCGCATGCGGATGAGCCCGGTCAATCCGTCGGACCTGAACTTCGTGCGTGGCACGTATCACGAGGCGCTCGAACGCATCATCTGGAACCAGCGACGGGCCGATGGCGACTCGCGCGTGTATTTCGATCCCGACCGGTCGAACGCCTGCCCGGAACCGCCGTACGCGCTCGGCGGGGAAGGTGTCGGCGTGGTCGACGCGTGCGGCGACGGCTTCCTCGCGCGGCGTCTGCGCGGCCGGCGCGTCGCGGTCGCGAGCGGCCCGCCGAACGGAACCTGGCAGGAGTACACCGTCGTGGATGCGAAGCGGGCCGTCGCAATGCCCGACCGCATTGCGGACGAGCAGGCAGCCATGTTCTTCGTCAATCCGATCACCGCGTACGTGATGATTCGCGAAGTGCTGAAGGTACGCCGGGGCGGCTGGGTGCTCATCACCGCGGCCGGATCCGCGCTCGGCAAGAGCGTCGTGCGCATGGGCAGGCGCGACGGCTTCCGCACGATCTGCGTCGTGCGCTCGAGAGCCAATGCCGCGTCGCTGGCGGCCCTCGGCGCCGACGCGGTGATCGAGACCGACCACCAGGACCTCGTTGCCGAAGTGGCGCGGGTTACGGGTGGCCGCGGTGTCGGCTACGCGCTCGATTGCGTCGGAGGCGAGCTCACCGGCGACGTGGTGCGTTGTCTCGGACTCGACGGCCGGCTGGTCATCTACGGAACGCTCGCCGACAGCCCGCTCCAGATACCCGGTCGCGACCTGATGATGCCGGTGGCGCACGTGTCGGGCTTCCTGCTGCCGAACTGGATGGCGCTGCAGTCGCCGCTCAAGCTGCTCGGCGTGCTGCGCGCGGTCAAGCGGCTGACGATCGAGGGCGTCTTCCACACCGAGGTGACCGACACCTTTCCGCTCGAGCAGGCCGCCACCGCGGTCGCGGCGGCGATCAGGCCGGGCCGGACGGGCAAGGTCATGCTGCGAATCTGACTTTACGGGCGATAGTCGGCGGTGAATGCGAGCGCGTAGATGCGGCTGCCGCTGATCGTCCCGGTGACCGGAGGGATCCCGGGCAGCGGAACCGGGTGCGCATCCTGCGCGATCCGCACGTCGCCCTGGCTGATCACCGACAGCGCGACCCTGAGCAGCAGCGTCTCGCTGTACTGATAGTCGGCGCCGGCCGCGAGGCGCAGCTGCTCGGCCATCGGGAAATAGATGGGCATCGTCCCATTCGAGCTCGGGTCGCTGTCATAGGCGATTCCGGTCGCAAGGGTCCAGCGGGGGTCGAGGCTGTGACGTAACCCGACCGCGACATTCCACGTGTCGTCGAGTCCGTCATCGAACATCGGCCTGCCCTGTCCGGCGATCCGCAGGCGGGCGTCACCGAATCCCGACCACTGCTGCCAGCCGACGCTCGCTGCGAGCAGGGTTGCCGGCGCGACCTGTCGTGCAGCGCTGAGCGTGAATTGCTGCGGCAGGCTGACGTCGAGTTGCGCGGGTCCCTGCTGCTGCAACATGCCCGCGAGCAGCGGGTGGACTGCGTTGGCGCGAACGTCCAGGTCCAGCGAGTGATCCACCGTGGACGTCCAGGCGAGACCGAGCCTCGTGCCGTCGTCGGTTTCGTAAACGAGCCCCAGGTTCGCCACCGGAGCCCACGAGTGACCGGTCATGTGCAGTTGCCCGTCGGGCAGGTCGAGGGGCGGCCCGTAGTAGATCGCCTCGCCGCTGACGGCCATCCCTGCCTTCGCGTCTGCGTATTGCGCGCCGATCGAGGCGCCGATGCCCAGGCGGTCGTTGAGACTGTAGGCAACCGCGGGCGCCAGGTTGACGGATCGCAGCTGCGCATCCTCGATGGCGCGACGCCCGGACCACTCCTTGCCGAAATCGCATCCGAGCCCGACGTTGCCATAGGCTCCCAGCCCCAGGGCCCAGCGGCCGGCGTGCCTGGCCGCGAATACGGACATCGTCGGGACTGTCCGCTGCTCGTTCACCGCGCTTCCCGGCGTTTCGCCGTCGCCGTGGAACCGCAGGTCCAGTCCTATCGGCATCGCAACGACCGAGACTGTCGAGCCGTTCAACGCCAGCATGCCGGCCGGGTTCGCCGCGATCGTCGTGGAGTCGGTTGCGAATGCCGCACGGCCGGCCGAGGCCATCGCCATGTCCGCGCCACCGGATTCCGTCAGCCAGGCGGCCCCGGCAGTGCACTGCAGACTGAAGAGAAACGAAATCAGGCCGACTGCAAGAGTGGCCGGGCGGGCGCCTGCTGTGGGACGGGTATTCATGGGAATGCTTTATTCCAGCCGTAACGGTGGATGTGAGGTTAGCGCGGGCCCGCGGCGCACAATTGCGGCTGCACCGGCGCCAGATTTGCGTTTTCTTTCACAAGGCTGTTGGATATCGCCATGGCGACTCACGGCCGCACGCGCTCGGTGCTCCGGCAGATCCTCGGTCACCCCGAGTTCTCGTGCCGGATTCCCGCCCATCCGGCGTTCACGCTGGAACGCTATCTCGCGATGCTCGAGGTCGCGGAATTTCCGCCTCTGCCTGAGCCGCTGCTCTTCGTGCACACGGGAGGCAAGGCTTTCTCCTACCGTGCGGGCCTCGCGATGACCGACGGCCGGTCGCTACCCGGGCTCGTGACGCTCGTGCCGGCCGGTGTCCGGGGCGAGGTCGCGATGCGCGGGATCGGCGAGGGCATGGTCGCGTACTTCGACGGGCCGCGGCGCGTGCCCGCCTGGGTGTCTGCACGTCGCGAGCGGGAGCCGGTGACGTTCGTCGACAACGTCATCGTCACGCTCGCCCAGCAGCTCGCGGT
The DNA here is from genome assembly GCA_963733565.1 of uncultured Gammaproteobacteria bacterium. Classification (GTDB taxonomy): domain Bacteria; phylum Pseudomonadota; class Gammaproteobacteria; order Steroidobacterales; family Steroidobacteraceae; genus RPQJ01. The sequence continues at coordinate 42,907 of CAVTDU010000012.1, read as the reverse complement.
CTCGGCTGGCGGGCCAGACCAGGACGACACCTACCTCGCCGTCCTCGGCGATGCGCTGCTCGGCCAGTTGCGGCACTCGCTCGATTGCGTCCGCGCCGGACGAGCCGCAGCGTGGCTCGAGGAGCTCACTGATGCTGGTCCACCGGGCGGTGCAGCACATTCACCAGAACATCGGCGCCCCGCTGGGAGTCGCCGGCATCGCGGCGACGACGGGCGTGGGCGTCACGCACTTCTCGAACACTTTCAGGCAGGTCACCGGCGTGACGCCGCACCGCTACATTCTCCGCTCGCGCATCGAGCGGGCCCGCGAGCTGCTGCGCATGACCTCGCTGTCGGTCGGCGAGATCGCAGCCGCCGTCGGCTTCGCGGGCCAGAGCCATTTCTGCACCGCATTCCGCAGGGAGACGGGAGTGACGCCGTCACGCTACCGTCGCAGCGGGGTAAGATCGACCACCACGGCACCAGGGGACCGAGGCTGATGAAGCGATTTCTCTGCGACACGACGCTGGGCCAGGTTCATGGGCTGGTCGCCGGACCGGCGGCAGGCACGCCGCTGCTGCTGCTGCACCAGACGCCTCGATCGGTGGACGAGTTCGCGGAGGTCATGCCGATCCTGGCGCGTGAGCGGCGCGTCATTGCGCTCGACACGCCGGGCTACGGCTGCTCGGATCGCGTGCCCGGGCGACCGGGCGTGGCGGACTACGCGCGCGCCGTGGTCGACGTGCTCGACTCGCTCAGGATCGAGCGCGTGATCGTGGTCGGTCATCACACCGGTGCGGTCATCGCGGTCGAGATGGCGGCCGCGTATCCAGCGCGAGTGGAACGCGTGGTCCTGTCGGGGCCCGTGTACACCGACGCCACCGGCCGCGCGGAACTTGCCCGCTTCTTCAAGCAATGGGAGATCTCGCCCGACGGGGCTCACCTGTCGGACAAGTGGCGCAAGATGCACGAATGGCTGCCGCGGCCCGATCTCGTGCAGCGCTTCGTGGTCGACCTGTTCCACGCCGGCACCGAGAGCGAGCAGGGCCACTACGCGGTGGCCGACTACCGGATGGAAGACCGGCTGCCGCTGGTTCGCTGTCCCGCGCTGCTGCTCTACTGCAGCCGTGATCCGTTCGCGACGGCCGAGCGTGCGGCGGCGCTGCGTGCCGCGTTCACTCCCTGCCAGGAAGCCGTCGTCGACGGCGGAGTCTTTGCGGCGAACGAGAACCCGGCCGGCTACGCGCGCGCGGTTCTCGATTACGTATCACAAGAACCGCTCGCGAACCCGTGAGCGGATAACCAGGAGGAGAGAAGTCATGGCCAACTACGTCGACGGATTCGTGCTGCCGATACCGAAGCGCAAAACCGACGCCTACCGCCGGATTGCGCGCAAGGCCGGCAAGGTCTGGCGCGAGCACGGCGCGCTCGACTACGTCGAGTGCATCGCCGACGACGTGAAGCCGGGCAAGCACACGTCGTTTCCGCAGAGCGTGAAGCTGAAGCCGGGCGAAGTCGTCTGGTTTTCCTACATCGTCTACAAGTCGCGCAGGCACCGCGACAGCGTGCTCAAGAAAGTGATGGCGGACCCGCGCCTCGCGAAGATGATGGATCCGAAGGCGATGCCGTTCGACGGCAAGCGGATGTTCTGGGGCGGCTTCAAGGTGATGGTCCGCGTGTGACGCGGCGCCCGGCGGCGCGCCCGGGCGCGCCGCCGGGCGGCATTCAGCCCGCGCCCTCGAAGCGACCGGTCGCGCGGTTCTTGCGCACCGAGCGCCAGTCGAAGCAGCGCCCGTTCATCACGACGTAGACGCCGTGCGGCAGCACCTGTGCGAACGCAAGCGCGCCACCGAGATTGAAGAGGCCGTCGGAACTGCCGAACGTGTAGGGAATCATCGCCCCGGTCAGCACGATCGTGCGGTCCGTGACGCGCTCGCCGAGGTAGCGGGCCGTGTCGGGCATCGTGTCGGTGCCATGCGTCACGACCGTGCGGTCGCGGCCGGGCTCGAGGCAGCTCTTCAGGATCAGTTCGCGGTCGAGGTCGCGCATCTCGAGGCTGTCGATCATCATCAGCGTGCGGATCTCGAGGTCGAGGTCGGCGCGCCCGAGCCGCAGCATTTCGCGGACGTGGGTGTCCTTGAAGTACAGCTTGCCGGTGATCTCGTCGTATTCCTTGTCGAACGTCCCGCCGGTCACGAGCAGTCGTATCTGCATCGGAATTCTCCTTGAGCGCGACCCGGCCGCTCAGCGGCTGACCAGCAGCTTGAGGCCGAGGCCGGCGAGCACGCCGCCGGCGATGCGATCCAGCCAGAGCCCGGCGCCCGCGTGTCGGCCGAGCCACTGGCCGATGCCGCCTGCGAAGTATCCGAGCAGCCCGAACAGCACGGCCGCCTGCAGCGTGAAGATCGCGCCCAGCTGGACGATCTGCCATGCCGTGTTGCCGCGCGACGCGACGACGAACTGCGGCAGGAAGGCGAGGAAGAACATCACCACCTTGGGGTTGATCGCATTCGCCACCAGTCCCTTGCGGAACAGGCTCCAGACCGATTCCTCGCCACCCGCAACACCGCGGATGCCGGTGTCTCCGCTGCTCCTCAGTGCCTGCCAGCCCAGCCGCAGCAGGTAGAGACCACCCACGATCTTCAGTGCCGTGAAAGCGGTCGGCGACGCAGCGATCAACGCGCTGACGCCGAGGGCTGCGAGAACGGTGTGACTGATGCAGCCGGCCGCACATCCGAGGCCGAACGCCATGCCGCGCCGGCGGCCCCGCGAGGCGCCGAGCGACAGGACCATCAGGTTGTCGGGCCCGGGCGCGAGCGTGACCAGTACGGCGGCCGCGAGGAAGCCGGCGAATTGTTCCGGCGAAAGCAGTTGCACGTCGAGATCGTCCCATCCGTCCAGTTGCGCAGGTAGGATACGACAGATGATGCACGCCATTTCCATTCGCGGCGGCAAGGGCGGTGCGGATGCCCTGTTCGTCGAACCGATGTCCGTGCCCGAGCTGCGTCCCGGACATGTGCTGATCCGCGTCAGGGCGGCCGGCGTCAATCGGCCGGACATCTTCCAGCGAGCGGGCTTCTATCCACCGCCGCCGGGTGCGCCCGCCACGCTAGGGCTCGAGGTCGCCGGCGAGATCGCCGCGGTGGGCGAGGGCGTCGAGCGTTGGCGTCCGGGCGACCGTGTCACCGCGCTTCTTGGCGGAGGTGGCTACGCGCAGTTCGCGCTCGTGGACGCGCGGCATGCGCTGCCCCTGCCCGAGGGCCTCGATTTCGTGCGCGCAGCGGCGCTTCCGGAGACGGTGTTCACCGTGTGGAGCAACGTGTTCGAGCGTGGCCAGCTGCGGGCGGGCGAGACGCTGCTGGTGCACGGAGCGAACAGCGGCATCGGCGTGACGGCGATCCAGATGGCGAAGGCCGCAGGGGCGAGAGTGATCGCGACGGCTCGCGGTGCCGCGAAGGCGGCCAAGGCGCGCGAACTTGGCGCGGACCTCGCCGTCGATGCCGCCGACGGCGACTGGGCGGCTGCGGTCAAGGCGGCCGGCGACGTGGACGTCGTGCTCGACATGGTTGGCGCCGAGTACTTCGAACGCAACCTCGACGTGCTCGCGCCGGATGGGCGCCTGGTGGTGATCGCGACTCTCACGGGTCACGAGGTGAGACTGGACCTGCGGCGGCTGATGCTCAAGCGCCTGACGGTGAGCGCCTCGACGCTCAGAGCCCGCGACGCAGACGAAAAGGCGCGACTCGCGCGAGCGATCGAGGAGCGCGTCTGGCCGTGGATCGCGGCGGGCAGCGTCGACGTGCCGGTGGACCGCACGTTTCCGCTCGAGCGTGCGGCCGAGGCCCACGCCTGGCTCGAGAGCGGATCCCAGTTCGGCAAAGTCGTGCTCACCGTCGATTGACGGGGCTAGGGTGTGATCACGTTCCCGGGATCCGGCTGCTCGTCCTTTCCCGCCTGGGTGTAGTCGCCGAAGGGGCCGTCGCGTCTCGCCACCGCGGCGCGCACGCCCTGCTCGCGGGCGATCCCGATGAACTGCTTCGCGTCCGGCGTGTTGCGCATCAGGCCGTCGAGGATCGGTCCGAGCGTCTGCGTTGCCGCGAGCCCCATGTTCTCGTAGGCCTGGTTCACGATCAGCTTCATCGCGGACAGCTGCGAGAGCGGGATCGAGGCGAGCTGCGCTGCGGTGTGCCGCACGGTGGACTCGAGCTCGGCAAACGGCACGGCGGAGTTGATCAGGCCGCAGTCCGCCGCCTGCCGCCCCGACAGTGGCCTGCCCGTCAGCGCGAACTCCTTCGCCCTGGTGAGCCCGAGCCGATAGAGCCACATGCCGCTCAGCCACGAGCCCCACATGCGCGAGTACGGCGTGCCGATGCGCGCATCCTCGCTCGCGATGACGATGTCGGCACACAGTGCGTAGTCGCTGCCGCCGCCGACGCACCAGCCGTGCACCTGCGCGATCACCGGCTTCGGCGACCGCCACAGGCTCATGAACTTCTGCGTCGGTGCGACGGCCGGCGCGGTCGCGAACATGAAGTCCTTGCCGGGATCCCATTCGCCGTCGGTCGTGATGTACTCGTCCCACTGGTGGAAGCCGTCGCCGAAATCGAAACCGCCACAGAACGAGCGGCCGGCGCCCCTGAGGATGATGACCTTGACCGTGCCGTCGCGCACCGCGGCGTTCACCGCCGCTTCGATCTCGTCCGGCATCGGCGGCACGATGGTGTTCAGCCGGTCCGGCCGGTTGAGCGTGATGGTCGCCACCGGTCCGTCGACGGAATAGAGCAGGGTTTCGTAGGTCATGGGCTGCGTTCCTGGCCTGGCGGCCGGGATGATCGGGTTCCAGAATGGTACATCGACGTCGGGCGCCGGCATCGCGTCACGAATTCGCCTCCGTTTTGAGGTCGCAAATGGCGACCTCAAAGAGCCCGTCCAGCCGCGGTGGCCGCCGCAACCTCCTGTATGTGTTCACCGAGCACGGCGCAATGGCATCATCTGCCGAAGCAATTCAGGACATCCCGTGAACAAGCTCCCCGAACTCTTCGCGAAGAACCGCGCCTGGGCCTCAGGCATGGTCGCCGCCCGGCCGGGGTTCTTCAGCGAACTCGTGGCGCAGCAGGAGCCGCGCTACCTGTGGATCGGATGTTCCGACAGCCGGGTGCCGGCGAACGAAATCGTGGGCCTGCCGCCGGGCGAACTATTCGTGCACCGCAACGTCGCGAACCTCGTGATGCACAACGATTTCAGCTGCCTGTCGGTGCTGCAGTACGCGGTCGACGTGCTCGGGGTAGAGCACATCATCGTCTGCGGGCACTATGGGTGCGGCGGCATCAATGCCGCGTGGGAGGACCGCCAGCTAGGGCTCGTGGACAACTGGCTGCGGCCGATCCGCGACCTCGCGCTGCTGTACCGCGAGCCACTGCTGCGGCTGCCGGACGACGCCCGGCGCCGTGACCGGCTTTGCGAACTCAACGTGCTCTTCCAGGCGCTGCGCGTATGCCGCACGACGATCGTCCGGCAGGCGTGGGAGCGCGGCAAGGCGCTGACGGTGCATGCCTGGGTGTACGCGCTGACCGACGGCCTGCTGCGCGACCTTGGGTTCTGCGCATCGGACCTCGCCAGTGCCGAAGCCGATTTCGACCGCGTCGCGGGCGTCGGGACGCTTGGCGCCGGATCCGTCGAATAGCCCGCTCATCGTTGCCCATCGGTACCGCCGACTGGGTACAATCGCGGCGTGGGCCTGTAGCACAGCGGTTAGTGCAGGGGACTCATCGATGAAGGTGCCTTCGCGGAGTAATCCGCGAAGTGGACGGGAAGAATTCAGGGAAACCTTCCAGCGTGGCTGATGGCAACCCTGAGCCGAGCCGGCGGTACACCGCCGGAAGGTGCAGAGACTACCTGGGGGCTAGAGCGCCCTTAATGACAGGCTTCGAGCATCCCGCACCCCACCGGCCCAGGCCGAGGGTGAAGAGATAGTCCACTCCCACCGGAAACGGCGGGGCAGAGTGAATCCCTTGGTCGTAGGTTCGAATCCTACCGGGCCCACCATCCATTCGACCGCACGGGATCGCGTGCGGTCGGGTCAGAGGATTGCCGATACCATCATTGCCAGGCCCACGGTGCCGACGCCCCAGATGAGGCTGCGCACGTAGGTGATCCCTGCCCAGTACACCGGCAGGTACGCGAGCCGCGCCCAGAAGAAGACCTGCGCCCCGAGCGTGGCCTGCTCGTCCGCGCCAACCGCGTGTGCCGTGAGCGCCAGCGCGACAAAGAGGATGAAGTTCTCCTGGGTGTTGCTCGACGCGCGGACGGCGCGACCGCCGAGCGGCGTGGGGTCGGGGAGGCTGTCGCGATTACTCAGGCCAAGCTTCATGCCCTCCGGAGTCCACTCGCGATTGCGCAGAAAGGCGGCGGCCATGATCGACACCCAGGTCAGCACGGTCATCCAGACAACGAGTTGCAGCAGCGTGGTCATCGGTACCTCGTCCCAGTGAGTCGTCAGTCGTGGGAGTGTAGCGAAACGCGGGTGAGCGGGCCCTGATGTCGTAACATTGGGCCCATGTCGATCCACGTAGCGCTGACCCACGAGACCCGTTATCGCTACGACCGCCTGGCGACACTCGGGCCGCAGGTCGTCCGTCTCCGGCCGGCGCCGCATTCCCGCACCCGGATCCTGAGCTACGCGCTGCACATCGAGCCTGCCGCCCATTTCCTGAACTGGCAGCAGGATCCACTCGGCAACTACCTCGCCCGCATCGTGGTTCCCGGGAAGACCCGCGAGTTCCGCCTGCAGGTGGACCTGGTCGCCGAAATGGCGGTGTTCAATCCGTTCGACTTCTTCCTCGAGCCCGAGGCCGAGCAGTACCCGTTCGGCTACGAGCCGCGCATCGCCAAGGAACTCGAGCCTTACCTCGAGCTCGAGCCAGCCGGCCCCCTGCTGACGGAGTGGCTGGGCAGGATCGATCGGAGCCCGGTCGCAACGGTCGACTTCCTCGTCGAGCTGAACCGGCAACTCCACCGGCACGTCGACTACGTGATCCGGATGGAGCCGGGCGTGCAGACGTGCGAGGAGACCCTGTCGAGCCGGAAGGGATCCTGCCGTGACTCCGCCTGGCTGCTCGTCCAGGTCCTGCGGCGCCTCGGGCTCGCCGCTCGTTTCGTGTCGGGCTACCTCATCCAGCTCAAGCCGGACGTCGCTGCACTCGACGGGCCGTCCGGCACCGACAAGGACTTCACCGACCTGCACGCCTGGACCGAGGTATACCTGCCCGGAGCGGGCTGGGTCGGCCTCGACGCCACGTCGGGCCTGCTCGCGGGCGAGGGCCACATTCCGCTCGCATGCGCCCCGCACCCGAGCGGCGCCGCGCCGATCACAGGTATGGCGGACGCGGGGAACGTCGAGTTCTCGTTCGCGATGCACGTCGATCGGATCGTCGAAACGCCGCGCGTGACGTATCCGTACACCGAGCACGAATGGTCGACGATCGACGCGCTCGGGCGTTCCGTGGACGAGCAACTCGCCGAGGGCGACGTGCGATTGACGATGGGGGGCGAGCCGACGTTCGTCGCCATCGACGACGTCGACGCCCCGGAATGGAACACCGCTGCGCACGGGCCCCACAAGCGTGCACTGGCGGCCACGTTGATCGGTCGCTTGCGCGACCGGTTTGCGCCGGGCGGCCTGCTGCATTTCGGCCAGGGCAAGTGGTATCCGGGCGAGTCGCTGCCGCGCTGGGCGTTTGCGCTGTACTGGCGCGGTGATGCCCAGCCGCTGTGGCGCGACGCGCGGCTCATCGCGCAGGAGCAGGCCAGCGGCGACGCGACGCTCGAGGACGCGAAGCGGTTCACCGAGACGCTGGCGACGTTGCTCGGCATCGACCCCGACCTGCCGGTGCCGGCGTTCGAGGATCCGGTCCCCTACCTGACCCGGGAGCAGCGGCTGCCGGAAAACGTCGATCCTTTCGACTCAAGGCTCGAGGATCCGGAGGAGCGCGCACGCCTGGCCCGCGTGTTCGAGCGCGGGCTCGCCGCGCCGGTGGGGTACGTGATGCCGCTGCAGCGCTGGAACTCGCCGCACCAGCGCGCCTGGTACAGCGAACGCTGGACGACGCGACGCGGCAGGCTGTTCCTGGTGCCGGGCGATTCGCCGATCGGCTTTCGGCTGCCGCTCGAGTCGCTGCCCCACGTGCCGAAGGAGACCTACCCGTATTTCATGCCGGCTGATCCCTTTGCGCCGCGCGCGCCGCTGTCGGAACCGGAACCGCGTGACGACGGCCAGCTGGCGGTGCAGCACCGGGCGGTGGCGGGAGCCGATCCGCAATGCGTGATGGAGCAGGGCGGGGCCGAAGGGGCGAATGGCATAGCGCGCACTGCGCTGGCAGTCGAGCCGCGGGACGGACGCCTGTGCGTGTTCCTGCCGCCGACCGAGACGGCAAACGACTACGTCGAATTGATCGGCTGCGTGGAGGACGCGGCGGCGCGCATCGGGCGGCCGGTGCACGTCGAGGGCTACACGCCACCCGCCGACGAGCGGCTCAACGTCATCAAGGTCACGCCCGACCCGGGCGTCATCGAGGTCAACGTCCATCCGGCGCGCAACTGGCAGGAACTCGTCTCGATCACCTCGACGTTGTACGAGGAAGCGCGGCTCAGCCGCCTGGACGCGCAGAAGTTCATGGTGGACGGCCGCCACACCGGCACCGGCGGTGGCAACCACGTCGTCGTCGGCGGCGCCACGCCGGCTGACAGCCCCTTCCTGCGCCGGCCCGACCTGCTGCGCAGCCTGATCACGTACTGGCAGAATCACCCGTCGCTCTCGTTCCTGTTCTCGGGACTCTTCATCGGTCCGACCAGCCAGGCGCCGCGCATCGACGAAGGCCGCCACGACCAGCTGCACGAGCTCGAAATCGCGTTCCAGCAGATGGAGCAGGCGACCGCCTCGGGACCGGTCGCGCCGTGGGTCGTCGACCGGCTGCTGCGCAACATCCTGATCGACGTGAGCGGCAACACGCACCGCACCGAGATCTGCATCGACAAGCTGTATTCGCCCGACGGACCGACCGGCCGCCTTGGCCTCGTCGAGTTCCGTGCGTTCGAGATGCCGCCGCACGCACAGATGAGCCTGACCCAGCAGCTGCTGCTGAGAGCGCTGATTGCGCGGTTCTGGCGCACGCCGTACACGCAGCCTCTGGTGCGCTGGGGCACCGCGCTGCACGACCGGTTCATGCTGCCGCACTTCGTCTGGCAGGATTTTCGCGACGTGCTGCGCGACATGCGGGACGCAGGTTTCGAGCTGCAGGATCGCTGGTTCGAGCCGCACTTCGAGTTCCGGTTTCCGCGCTACGGCACCGTCGAGCGCGGCGGGGTCGAGCTCGAGCTGCGCCAGGCGCTCGAGCCCTGGCACGTGCTCGGCGAGGAAGGGAGCGTCGGCGGCACCGCTCGCTACGTGGACTCGTCGCTCGAGCGGCTGCAGGTGCGGGCGCGCGGCGCCAATCCCGGGCGTCACGTGGTCGCCTGCAATGGGCGTCGGGTGCCGCTGCGACGGACCGACACCGGCGACGAGACGGTGGCCGGGGTCAGGTTCCGGGCTTGGCAGCCTTCACGCTGCCTGCACCCGACGATCCCCGTGCACGCGCCGCTGGTGATCGAGATCCTCGACGCCTGGTCAGGCCGCTCGCTCGGCGGATGCACCTACCACGTGGCCCACCCGGGCGGCCGCAATTACGAGACGTTTCCGGTCAACTCGTTCGAGGCCGAGAGCCGCAGGCTCGCCCGTTTCTCGGAGCTCGGGCACTCGCCGGGTCCGGTCGCGCTGCCCCCGGACGAAGTCCACCCCGAGTTTCCGCTGACGCTGGACCTCCGGCGCGTGCCTGCCTGAGTCTGCGAGGAGCCTGAGCCTTGAGTTCCGTGATCGAGCCGCTGCCGAGATCGACCGATGCGACGCTCGCGCCGCTCTTCGACGCATACCAGCCGTTGCCTGGGGTTTTCGACGAGATGAAGACTGCGGATGGCCAGTTGCGACCGCATTGGCGGAAGCTGGTCGAAGCCGTCCGCGCGCTGAGTCCGGCCGAGATGGATGCACGCTGGAGGCGTGTCGAGCGGATCCTCTACGAGAACAGCCTCACGCACGACATCTATGGCGCGGGCGGTGCGACAGCGCGGCCATGGCACCTCGATGCGCTGCCGCTGCTCGTTTCGGCCGACGACTGGCGCCGCCTTGAGGCCGGGCTGATCCAGCGAGCGCGGCTGCTCGATGCGGTGCTGGCGGATTGCTACGGCGAGCAGCGCCTGATGCTGGAAGGCCGCCTGCCGGCAACGCTGGTGCTGGGCAACCCGCAGTTCCTCCGGCCGTGTCATGGCGTGCAGGTGAGCGGCGGTCGACGCCTGCACTATTACGCGGCGGACGTCGGACGCGCGCCCGATGGCAGCTGGTGGGTGCTCAAGGACCGTTGCGAGTCCCCGGTGGGTGGCGGATATGCCCTCGAGAACCGCATCGCATTGCGCAACTGCCTGCCGGACGAATTCGCCGCCAACCGGGTGCAGCAGCTGGCGGGCTTCTTCCAATCGGTGCACGACGGCCATATCGCGCTGACCAGCACGGCCGAACCGCGCATCGTCGTGCTGACGGCCGGACCCAACGCGCCCGGGTACTTTGCGCATTCCTACCTCGCGCGCTACCAGGGCTACGTGCTCGCGGAAGGCGCAGATCTCACGGTCCGCGACAATCGCGTGTACCTGAAGACGCTCGAGGGGCTGCGCACCGTGGACGTGATCATCCGGCGCGTCGAGGCCGCCTCCTGCGATCCACTCGAGCTGCGCAGCGATTCGCCGCACGGCGTTCCCGGCCTTGTCGAGGCCGTGCGCGCCGGGACAGTCAGCGTCGTCAATGCGCTCGGCAGCGGGCTGGCCGACACCGAGAGCCTGATGCCGTTCCTGCCCGGGCTCTGTCGCGACCTGTTGCACGAAGACCTGCGTGTGCCGTCGCTGGCAACCTGGTGGTGCGGCCACGACGATGCGCGCGATCACGTGCTGCGAAATCTCGATCTGCTGGAAACACGGGACGTCTTTTACCGGGGCGCCAGCGAGGCCGGCACCCAGAATCCCGACGGTCCGGAAGCGTGGCGGGTCGGCGGGCCGGCGGACCTGATTGCGCGGCGGGGATTCGCCTACCTCGCGCGCGAACCGATGCGGCTGTCGACTGCGCCAGTGATCGGGCCGCAAGGCCTGCGCCCCGTGCCATTCGCGTTGCGGGTCTTCGTCGCGGCATCGCCCGATGGCTACGTGGTGATGCCGGGCGGCCTCGCGAGGCTGTGCCCGCCTCACGCCGGGCGGGCCTTCGATTTCGGACGGTTCGGCGACGGCAAGGACACGTGGGTGCTGTCCGACTCGCAGGCGCGCGCCGGCCCGATGCGACGCACTCGCGGGGGCGCCATGGAGTTGCGGCGAACCGGACGGGAACTGCCCAGCCGTACCGCCGACAACCTGTTCTGGCTGGGGCGCTACGCCGAGCGGGCCGAAGGCCTGATGCGCCAGGTCCGCAGCTCGGTCACCCGCATGGTCGACGATGAGCGCCCGAGCGAGGACCTGCTGGCGATCGATCGCGTGCTGCGCGCGACGTTCGCGAAGTCCGGCATCGAGCCGCCCGCCGACGGCGAAGTCGCGGCCGGGATGCGCGCGTCGCTGGATCGCCAGCTCGGCGAACTGGTCTTCGATGCGGACCGGATCTACGGATTGCGGCGCACGCTGCGCGACCTCGGCCGGACCGCGTCCTTGAGTCGTGATCGCCTGTCCGCCGATTCGTGGCGCATCCTGCGCAGCCTGCAACCAGAGGACTTCGCGAGGCGCCCGAGCCCGGCGGCTGCGACCCGCCATGTGACGATCGCCGGGATCCTGCCCCAGCTCGACCAGGGCATACAGCGACTGGCTGCCTTCAGCGGCATGTGCAAGGAGAACATGACGCGCAGCTTCGGCTGGCATTTTCTCGACATGGGGCGGCGCATCGAGCGCAGCATGCGCAAGACCGCCATGCTCGGGTGCCTGCTCGGGGCGACCGATCCCGAGGACGACGGCAGCCTGATCCTCGTGCTCGAAATTGCCGACAGTTTCATGACGTACCGGTCGCGCTACCTGCTGACGCCACAGCTCGTGCCGGTGCTCGACTTGCTGCTGCTCGACGAGACGAACCCGCGCTCGGTGGCCTTTCAGCTCGAGGCGCTCGATGAGCACCTGGACAAGTTGCCGCGAGACCCGAACAAGCGGGCAGGCACCAGCGAGCAGCAGATCGTGCATGAGCTGCTCGTGCAACTGCGCCTCGCCGACATCGCGAGCCTGAGCCGCCTGAGTCGCCATGGCGGCCGCCCGGAGCTGGAGGCGCTGCTAGGGCGAATCGCCGCAGACCTGTCCAGGCTGACGACGGGCATCACGCGCACCTACTTCAGCCACGCCGAGGCCGTGCATTCGGTGTCGACGGCAGGCAGCGCTCCCCGCTGAACCGCATGCGCTACGACGTCCGTCACCGCACGATCTATCGGTACAGCCAGCCTGTATCGATCTCGCACCACGTGCTGCACCTCGTGCCGCGCCGGCACGACCTGCAGGTTCTCCATTCGTCGAAGCTCTCGATCGAGCCGAGCCCGGCGGTGCGCAGCGACGGCGAGGATTATTTTGGCAATCCACTGACGTTCCTGACGATCCAGGAGCAGCACGAGCAGCTTGCGATCGAATCACGGTCGCTGGTGGACGTGTTTGCGCCGGAGCCTCGGGAACCATCGCGGACGATGTCCTGGGACCGGATATTCCGGCAGCTCGAGCAGAGCCGGACGCGCGAGGACATTGCCGCGCTGCAGTTCGCGTTCGACTCTCCGTACACACAGGCGTCGGCCGACCTCGCAGGCTATGCGCTGCAGTCGTTCGCGCCGGGTCGGCCGGTGCTCGAGGCTGCTCTCGACCTGACGCACCGCATTCATCGGGATTTCCGCTACGACACTGACGCCACCAGCGTCGCGACGCCGGTGGACGAAGTCTTCAGGCTGCGGCGCGGGGTCTGCCAGGACTTCGTGCACGTCGAACTGGCGTGCCTGCGAGCGCTCGCGCTTCCGGCCCGCTACGTCAGCGGCTACCTGCTCACGCGCGCGCCACCGGGCCGGGAGAAGCTCGTCGGCAGCGACGCCTCGCATGCCTGGGTCTCGGTCTGGTGCGCCGATGCGGGCTGGGTCGACCTGGACCCGACCAACGACATGTCCACAGGCGAAGAGCACGTGACGCTCGCCTGGGGCCGGGACTACGGGGACATCAGTCCGATCAACGGGGTAACCTTCGGCGGCGGCCAGCACCTGATCGAAGTGGCGGTCGACGTCATTCCGCTGGGACCGTCGCGGGCTGCAGGGCAGGCGAGTACATGACCAACTGGAAGCCCGCCGGACTGCTCGAGGACTACGATCCCGGCGGTTTCTACTGCGAACTCGTCGGTGCCGCGAAGATGCCCGCGCCGCATACGCGGACGGTGCGCGAACGCATCGACGGGCTGAGCCTCGCCGAGCTCAGGCGCCGCGCACAGGCCGCAGAGCACGAGCTGTTCAATCTCGGCGTCACGTTCACCGTCTACAGCGACCGCGAGCAGATCGACCGGATCCTGCCGTTCGACGTCATCCCCCGCGTCCTCTCCGCGGCCGAGTGGGCAACGATCGAGCGCGGCGTGGTGCAGCGCGTTACCGCGCTCAACCGGTTCATCGAGGACGTCTATCACGAGCAGCGCATCCTGCGTGACGGCATCGTGCCCGCCGAGCTCGTGCTCGGCAACGCGAACTTCCGCCCGCAGATGCGGGGACTGAAAGTACCTTTCGGCAATTACGTCAACATCTGCGGCGTGGACATCGTCCGCGGCGGCGACGGCCGTTTCTACGTGCTCGAGGACAACGCGCGCACGCCGTCGGGCGTGTCGTACGTGGTCGAGAATCGCCACCTGACGCAGCGTGCGTTTCCCGACCTGATGCGCAACATCGGGGTGCGCTCCGTCTCGAACTACGGGCAGCGACTGGTCGCGCAACTCACGGAGCTTGCGGCCGGCATCGGCAACGGCCCGTCGGTGGTGCTGCTGTCGCCGGGCGTCTTCAACTCCGCGTACTTCGAGCACGTCTTCCTGGCCCGCGAGATGGGCGTGCCGCTGGTCGAAGGCCGCGACCTCGTGGTCCGCGACGATCGCGTCCTCATGAAGACGACCGGCGGACTGGCGCGCGTCGACGTGATCTACCGCCGCATCGACGACGATTTCCTCGACCCGGAGGCGTTCAATCCCACGAGCATGCTCGGCGTGCGCGGCCTGATGCGTGCCTACCGCGCGGGCAATGTCGTGCTGGCGAATGCCGTCGGCACCGGGATCTCGGACGACAAGGCCGTCTACGCCTACGTGCCGCGCATCATCCGCTACTACCTCGACGAGGAGGCGATCCTGCCGAATGTCGAGACGTACATCTGCCGGGAACGCGAGGGTCTCGAGTACACGCTGCGGCACCTCGAGGAGCTGGTGGTCAAGCCGGTCGGCGAGTCGGGTGGTTACGGCATCCTGATCGGGCCGCACGCAAGCCGCAAGGCGCTGGCCGAGTTCCGGCGCCGGCTGCGCGCGGCTCCTGCGAACTACATCAGCCAGCCCGTCGTGCAGTTGTCGGTGTGCCCCACAGTCACGCGCAGCGGCATCGAGCCACGGCACGTGGACCTCCGCCCCTTCGTCGTCACCGGCCGCTCGACCTGGGTGCTGCCGGGCGGACTGACGCGCGTGGCGCTGCGCAAGGGCTCGCTTGTCGTCAACTCGTCGCAGGGCGGCGGATCGAAGGATACCTGGGTCCTTGAATAGCATCCTCGCAAGGCACGCCGAGTGCATCTTCTGGCTCGCCCGGCAGGTCGAGCGGTCGAACAGCACTGCGCGGATCCTCGACATCAACGAGACCTTCAGCCGCAATGCACGCGGCGAGCACGACTGGGAGTCGGTGCTGCGGCTATACGGTGACGAGCAGAATTTCAGGGATACGGGCCGCCGGCCAACCGCCGACGCGGTGATCCACTTCTATATCCTGGATGAAAAGAACCCGAACTCGGTGCTGAGCAGCATCGGCATGGCGCGTGAGAACGCGCGCGCGCTGCGCCCGCTCATTTCGACCGAGATGTGGGTGCAGCTGAACGGCTTCCACAATCGCCTGCGCCGCCTGCGCAAGGCCGACCTGCGGATCGAGAACCTCAACCGCCTGTGCAGCTACATCAAGGAGTCCTGCCAGACGCACAGCGGCATCACTGCGGAGACGCTCTACCGCGACGAGTCCTGGTACTTCCACCAGATCGGCCGTGCCATCGAGCGCGCCGACCAGACGACGCGACTGGTGGACGTGAAATACCAGGTGCTGCTGCCGCAACCGAGCGACGTGGGCTCGCCGATCGACGAGGCGCAGTGGAACACGCTGCTACGCTCGGCTGCGGGCTTTCACGCCTTTCGACGCAACTATCCGCAGAGCATGTCGCCTTCCACGGTGATCGGTTTCCTGGTGCTGGACCGGCGCTTCCCGCGGTCGGTCGCCGCGAGCGTTCTCGTCGCCAACGAGCATCTGCACGAGCTGCGACTCAAGTACGGACACACCGCCAGGCGATCCGCGTCGACCCTGCTGCGGCGGCTCGCCGCCACACTGGCCGAGGAGAGCGCCGACGATCTCATAGCCCGGGGTCTGCACGACGGCCTCGACGGGATCCAGGCCGAGCTCGGAGCCGTGACCAACGCGCTGGGCAGGGAATTCTTCCTGCTGACGGAAACGGACGACGCGCCGTAGCCGCCGGCAGCGATTGCACCAGGATCGCTCGCGTTACGGTCGATCACCGTTCAATCCGGTGCCGCGGACGGGGCTCCGCACAGCGGCCCGCGGCGCAACTCCCTGACGCGGCAGAGAATCATGGACGCCACCGATGTGGCACGCGAATTGCTTCGGCTGTGGAACAAGTCGGAGGAAACGTACATGAGATCCCTGATCACCTTTTCCATCGTGGTCCTGCTGAAAATCGAGCAGCAACTGTCTCGCGGCCTTGCCAAGCACGCGGTGCCGCAGAGGCACAGGACACGCACGCTGCGCCAATAGGCCGCGGGAGCTGCGTCGGAACGCCCGCAGCTCCTGCGACTTCTGAATGCGACGGGTGGATACGCCACCCGCCTGAAGTCAGGCGCCCGGCTGGCGCCGGCGATCGCTCGCCAGCATGCGACGCAGCCCGCCGCCGAGCCCGAGCAGCAGCGCGGCGAACCAGCCGAAGGCCCCGCCACCGGCCGAGCCACGGCGCGACGAGTGACCGTTGGTGTCCACGATCGTCACGGTCGCCTTGGTCAGCGCGCCCATCAGCGCCGCGCCACCGGTCGGCGACACTATTTCCAGCGTGAGCGTCTCTCGCTGTTCCTTCTTGCGGTCGCCCGCGATCCAGACCGTCACGTTCGCGCCTCTCTGTCCATCCGGCAATGTGACCGTGACGTCGCTCCATGCTGCACCACTTCGCAGATTGGCGAAGTCCCGGCCAGGCGTCGCGCTGCCGCCCGCCACGCGCACCGTGACCGTTACGGTTCCCACGGAGTAGGGCTCGCGAGCAACATAGAAGGTGGCGTAATCGTTCTCCGACACTTCGTCCAAGGCGGGCCTCAGGCTCAGCAGCCCCGCGGGATAGCCTTCCCCGGCGATTTCGATTTCGGCCCCGGACACCCCAAGGCCCGCGCCACCTTCCGGGGTATCGAGCGCGAGCTCGAAGAACTCCGGCGTTTCCGCCAGCGTGTCGGACGCGATCGGCACGACGATCTGACGTTCGCTGTCGTCGCCATCGGCCCAGTTGAGACGGCCGGCGATCGCCGTGTAGTCCATGCCCTTCGATGCAGGTGTTCGACCCACGAGATAGCTCGCGGCAAGGTCGCGCGCGGAATAGGACACGGCGACCGCGCCACTGGTACCGCCGATCCGGCGCACCGTAACGGTGGCTTGGCCGGATTGCTCGGTCCCCAGGACCGGGTCCTGCTGCATGCTCAGCACTCCCGGTCCACCACCTGCCGCGTTGCCAAGCAGTCGAGCGACAAAGTGTCCGGTGCGGTAGCTGTTCCGCCGAATGCCCCCGCCAACGACCAGGGCGTCGTTGCCGAGCGCCCTCATGTCGTGGATGACCGGGCCGCTGGACCGCGGACCGTTGAGTTCGATCCGGCTCCAGCCGGCGCGGCCATACGTCGGGTCGAGCGTGCCGTCGGGGAGCATCCGCACGACCGTTGCGCCCGCGAAACCAGTCCGTTCGAGTCCGGCTACGAACGCAGCCCCGGTGGGACCGATCGTGAGCGCCGTCACCTCGCGGAACCGGGCGGAAATCGCCGCGTCGGAAAATCCGGGGTCCAGTGTCCCATTCGCCAGCAGCCGGGCCACATTGCCATTGCCACCGAAGCTGGCTCCGAGGCTGCTGCCTCCCAGCAGCAGGCGCCCGTTGGCGTCGATTGCCACCGAGTTGCACCTAAGCTGGGCGTTGCTCACGGTCGTAACCGCAGCAATTCCGGCGTTGCCGAACCCGGCATCGAGCGTGCCGGCCTCGGTCAGTCCGGACACCGTGCAGGTCGCGCCGGGCCTGCTCGTCATCACGCGATAACCGCCGCCGGGCGCACGCAGCACCCGCGCCTGGTCCGATGGCACGGCCGCGGCATCGAAGATGACGCCGCCGGTGCCAAAAGCCGGGTCCAGCGCCCCGCTTGCCAGAAACCGGGCGACGAACAACTTGCCGTCGCGATGTCCCGCCACGACGATGCGGCCGTCTGGTTCGACGATCACCGACCGGCCTGTTTCGGTCACGCTGGTCGCGCCCGTACCCACGACCAGTCCGCCAGCACCGAACCCGGCGTCAAGCGAGCCGTTTGGCAGCCGGCGAGAAACCTGGAGTCTCCTGGATCCATCGGACAGGCTGACGTTGCCCACGCCGACGATCTTGCCGTCGTTCTGCAGCGCCGTGTCGTACAGGGTGGCCTTGTCGAGCGACAGCGCGCCGAATCCCGGGTCGATCGTGCCGTCCGGGAGCAAACGGCCCGTGAAGTCGGTTGCGTCGCAGTAATCGTAATAGCCGCAGTATTCCTCGCCGCCTGCGAACAGGATGGCGTTGTCATCCTGGAGATCGAGCGACCACAGTGGGCCGTCCAGGTTCGGTCCGGCCCAGCGTCCGACGTCCGCGAACGATGGATCCAGGTCGCCGGGCGCGGCCAAAGCCGCCGGTCCGAGCAGGCCGGTGGCCGCGACGGCCGCCGCGGAGGCGATCCCGGGCGCGAGCCTGAGGCCATCCTCGCCGGCCGTTGCGCCGGTCGCGGACGCGTCATGGTCGGCGCGCCAGCCGACGAGCCGGACCAGCGGTAACTTTGCGGTCGATTTCTTGCTCTTCATCGCAGCACTCCTGTTTCCGATGGATTGCGGCCCACGCGGGTTCGCCGGTGCCGTGGCCGCAACCTGCCGAAATGCAGTGCCGGATGTCCTTAATGCTTCTGAAGAGTTCTGAATTGTTGTGAAAGCCGCGCGCAACCGGATCCGGGCGGTCTCGCACGCCGCTATAATCGCGGCCTTGCGGTGCCGGGACACGACCCGGCCGCCAGCCAGCTCCGAAGGGAACTCCCCGTGCTCAAGAAGATCCTGTTCGTCCTGCTGGCCTCCTGCCTGTCGACCGCGGCTTTCGCGCAGGCGAAGCAGCGCATCGAAAAGGCGGCGGACATGCCGCGCTTTTCCTACAAGATCGACGGGCAGCTGGAAGATCTCGTCAAGGACGAGAAGGCCTTCAGTCGCTTTGCCGCCGAGGTGCGCCGCGACGACCAGTCCGTGCTCGACGGCTACGAGATCGCCGACAAGGCCGCCCATCGCGACCTCCTGACCGTCCTGGCGCAGATCGACTTCCTCGAGGGCCGCTACGCCGAGGCCGCGAAGCGCGCCGAGGAGATCCGGGCGCTCGAGGAAAAGCCTGCCGACAAGCTGATCTCCGGCATGGGGATCCGCACGATGGTTGCCGCCCAGGCCAAGGTCGGCAATGTCACGTCCGAAGCCTACCGGCAGGAGGTGGGCCGCCAGATCGCCGCCGAGCTCGCGAAGTACCCCTACCCCGTCATCGCCAACGACATCAAGAACTACAATCGGTCGGCCGAGATCACCGGCGAGGCGCTGCTGCTCGGCAGCATTCGCGACCAGCTGCAGCCCGTCGTCGACAAGGCCGGCGGTGTGCTGAGTTCGGATTTCGCGCCCGCCGTCGTCCGCACGCGCTACGGGCTCATGGCGCGACTGCCCCTGAAGCAGACCCTCATCGACACCTACGGCGCCTACCTGGCGGCGAACAAGGTGGAGAAGCCGGACATCTGGGCCGCCCGCGACGTCGAGCTGCCCGCGGGCAGGAACTACGCGCCCGTGACGGTCGCCGTCTGGGACAGCGGCGTCGATGCACTCATCTTCAAGGACCGCGTCGTGCGCGACGGCGAGGGCAAGCCGCTGTTCCTGGCGTTCGACGTGTACGAGAACCCGTCGCAGAGCGAACTCATGCCCATTCCCGGCGGAACTGCGCAGCCGCATTCCGACCATGAAGTCGCGCATGAAGGGGCTCTCCGACCTGCAGTCCAACATCGACAGCCCGGAGGCGAGCGAAGTGAAGGCGACGCTCTCCCAGCTCAAGCGTGACGAGTACAAGAGCGTCATCGAGGAACTCGGGCTCGCCGGCAACTACAGCCACGGCACGCACGTGGCCGGCATCACCATGGCCGGCAATCCCTACGCGCGTCTCGTCAATGCCCGCCTCGAGTTCGACTACAAGCTGCTGCCGGACCCCTGCCCGACCCGCGAGCTGGCGGAGAAGAACGCGAAGAACGCGATGGCGTTCGTCGAGTTCTTCAGGAAGAACGGCGTGCGCGTGGTGAACATGAGCTGGGGCGGCACGGCGAAGGGCGTCGAGGGCCAGCTGGAACTGTGCAACATCGGCAAGACGCCGGAAGAGCGCAAGACCATCGCCCGCGAATTCTTCGACCTGCAGAAGCGGGCCTGCAGGCCGCCTTCGCCAGCGCGCCCGAGATCCTCTTCGTGGCCGCCGCCGGCAACTCGAACGCGGACGCCGCCTTCGAGGAAGCCATTCCCGCCGACATCGTGCTGCCCAACCTGCTCACCGTCGGCGCCGTCGACATGGCCGGTGACGAGGCGCCTTTCACGAGCTACGGCCCGACGGTCAAGGCGCATGCCAACGGCTACCAGGTCGTGAGCTACCTGCCGGGCGGCGAGCGGGTCGCGTTCTCGGGCACCTCGATGGCCTCGCCGCAGGTCGCGGGGCTCGCGGCGAAGATGCTGGCCGTCAACCCGAAGCTCACCCCGCCCGAGGTCATCGCGATCATCCAGAAGACGCTGGAGAAGACCGCGGACGGTCGCCGCTTCCTGGTGCATCCGGCCAAGGCCGTCGCGGCGGCGCAGGCTAGCGCCGGCTGAGCAGCGGGGCGCCCGCCAACTTGCGCAGCGCGACCTGTTCGAGACGCCGATCGGCCGCTGCGGCCTCGCCTGGGGTCCGCGCGGGATCGTCGGCGTCCAGCTGCCTGAACCGGCGGGCGCGGAGCGCGCGCGGCTGCTGCGCCGATTCCCCGACGCGATCGAGGGTGTGCCGCCGGCGCCGATCGGCGAGGCGATCGCGCGGATCGTGGCGCACCTCGAAGGCGGGTCGCCCGACCTCGACTCCATCGAACTCGACATGACGGGCGTGCAGGAATTCGACCGCCGCGTGTACGAGATCGCCCGTGCCATTCCGCGCGGCGCGACGAGGTCCTATGGCGAGGTCGCCGCGGAACTCGGCGACCCGGGCGCCGCTCGCGCCGTCGGGCAGGCTCTCGGTCGTAACCCGTTCCCGATCATCGTCCCGTGTCATCGCGTGCTTGCGGCCGCGGGCCGGCCCGGCGGCTTCTCGGCGCATGGCGGCGTCGCGACCAAGCTGCGGCTGCTCGCGATCGAAGGCGCCCCGGGTAACGCGGAGTTCGATTTCCAGTGACCACGTTCGACCTCAATCTGCTGCAGACGCTGGTGCTCGCGACGGCGCTCTTCTTCATCGGGCACTTCATCGTCGGCCGTTCGCAGTTCCTGCAGCGCTACAGCATTCCGGTGCCCGTGGTGGGCGGCGTGCTGTTCGCCGTCGCAGCCGCAGTCGTCGGCCTCGTCGCGCACGTGCAGTTCGGCATCGAATCGTCGCCGAAGGACCCGCTGCTGCTCGCCTTCTTTGCCACGCTCGGCCTCGGCGCGGACGTGCGCTCGCTGATGAAGGGAGGTCGCAAGCTCGTCATCCTGCTGTTCATTTTCGTCGCGGTGATGGTCATGCAGAATGCGATCGGCATCGGCATGGCGCGGCTGCTCGACCTGCACCCGCTGGTCGGGCTGCTCGGCGGCTCGATCTCGCTGATCGGCGGCCACGGCACGGCCGCCGCGTATGCGGCGAGCTTCTCGGAGGTCCGCAACCTGCAGGGCGCGCTCGAACTCGGCATGGCGGCCGCCACCGCCGGCCTCGTGCTCGGCAGCCTGCTCGCGGGCCCGGTCGCGGAACGCATCATGCGACGCTCGGGCCGCGCGGCCACGAACGGCTCGCCCGCGCAGGCCGCACCGGAGGTTCGTTCGCGCTCCGAGAGCGCGGTATTCGTGCCGATCACCGCGGAGCAATTGCTGTTCGTGCTGATGGTCTGCCTGGTGTGCATCGGCGCGGCGCACGTCGTGCACGACTGGATGAAAGGCACCGGCATCCTGCTGCCCGACTTCCTGTGGGCGCTGCTGATCGGCATGGCGGTGCGCAACGGAGCCACGCTCGCAGGGATCGACGGCATCAACGACCGCGCCGTGCAGGCGGTCGGCACGGTGTCGCTCTCGCTGTTCCTGATCATCGCGCTGATGGGCCTCAGGATCCTCGACCTCGCGACGCTGGCCGGCCCGCTGATGCTCATCATCATCGTGAACGCGCTCGCGACCGCCGCCTTCGCGTACCTCGTCACCAGCCGGCTCATGGGCGGCGACTACGACGCGGCCGTCGTGAGTGCGGGGCAGGTGGCGGCGGGACTTGCGACGACCGCGGTCGGCATGTCCGTGATGCAGACGCTCACCGAGCGCTATGGCCCGGCGCCGCAGGCGTTCCTGCTCGTGCCGATCGTCGGCGCGTTCTTCGCCGACATTGCGAACGCCATGGTGCTGCAGGCGTTCTTCGCGCTGCCGTCGCTGGGATTCTGAACCGTGCGCACGATGCTGCAACGCGCCGCGCTCGCCATGTGCCTCATGCTTTTCGCCGCGTGTTCGCGTGGGCCCGACGTGCCGCGCCTCGAGCAGGACGTGCAGGCGCGGGTGGACACGCTGTTCGGGCGGCAGGTGCTGAAGCTCGAATCACTCCGCCGCCAGGGCAGCGCTCCCTATGCGGCGGCCGGCGACGGCGCGCGACAGATCGTCGTCTACTTCAACGCGGTCTTCCGGGTGGCCGAGGCCTACGACCCGTCGGACTGGCAGGGGCTCAGCCCGACCATGATCGCGAACGCGCTCGGGGCGGCGGACGAAGGCGTGACGGGTCTCAAGTCCGGTCCGAACGCGCCGGGGACCGAGTTGCGTGCCTACGGCTCGATCATCTATCGGCGGGCGGGAAGCGAATGGCAGCCCGCCGTGGATCTCGTGCCGCGAGCTGCGGCCACGGCGGCTGCCGGCGCGGTCGCCGCGCCGAAGTCCCACGCGAACGAACTCGTGCAGCGCCTGGCCGAACTGGTGCAGAACGCTCCCGCACGCCGCGGCCCGGAGGACGAGATCATCGCCGAGGAGCTCGCGCGCGCACTCGACAACATCCGCCTGCGCACCGCGCTGGCCGGCAAGGGAGTCCTCGTCGCGGCCGGGCCGGAAGGCGGCGAGTACTGGCGCTTCATGTCGTCGGTCGTGACGCGCGTCGGTGGACCCGCGCTGATCGCGATCGCCGCGAGCGCCGGCAGCGTCGAGAACGCATTCATGATCGACCGCGACGACGCCGTGATCGGCCTCGTGCAGAGCGACGTCGCCGCGGCGGCCGTCACCGGCGACGGCATGTTCTCGGGTACGGGGCCGCTCGATCACCTGCGTGCCGTGGCGAGCCTGTTCCCCGAGCCCGTGCACATCGTCGTCCGGGCGGACTCGGGCATCGAGCGGATCGGCGACCTCGCGGGACGTCGAGTCGCGCTCGGTGCAGTCGCTTCCGGCACGCGCCAGACTGCGCTGCGCCTGCTCGAGTCCGCGGGCGTCGACGTCAAGAGCATCGCGAGCATCGAGACACCGACGCCACAGGCGGCGCTCGACCTGCTCGTGAAGGGCGACATCGATGCGGTGATCGAAGTCGTGTCCGCGCCGTGGCGGCAACTCGAGCTCGCGATGGAGCGCGCGCCGCTCGCGCTCGTGGCGCTGGATGCCGAGACCGTCGCGAGGATGGATGCGAAAGTCCACGGGCTGCTGCCGCTCGCGATTCCCGCCCGGACGTATCCCGGGCAGCAGCGCGAGGTCGCGACCCTGGCGGCAACCGCGTTGCTGGTCGCCCGCGACGACGTGCCGGACGCAATCATCGAAGACACGCTGGACCTGCTGTATGCATCGGCGGCCAGCGGCGGCGCCGGCGTGCAGGCGACGCGGTTGTCGAAGGCGCGCGCGCTGACGGGTGTCACGATCCCGATGCATCCGGCAGCCGCCAGGTACTTCGCAAAGGCCGGTGCAACCGCGGCCCCTGTTGCCGAGCGCCGTGCGCTGCGCCGTTGCCTGCCGCGACGACTGCGATCGATCAGGTCGACGGTCGCGTGAGCGCTACCGGTCGGGCCGCGTCGGCGGTCGGCCGTCGCCTTTCGGGCCGTCGGCGAGCCCATGCCGCCAGTCCCAGGGAGCAATCGGGTCGGGCTCGCTCCAGAGTCCGACCCGCCTGGCGCGGGCCTCCGTCTCGTCGAACTCGTACGCCAGGCTGTCCTCCTCGCCTTGCTGCCTCCCGAGGTAATGCCAGGCGAGGCCGACGGTGAGTTGCGCGCGGCCGGCATCCAGCGTCTTCGGGCAGGGTTCCTGGGTGCAGTTGATCCCGGCCGGGGTGACCCAGACCTTGCCGACGAGCCGGCCGTAGCGATCCTGCTCGTCCCACTCGATGCGGACGAGCCTGCCCATCACCATGCGCCTGAGGGACTGCTTCGAGCGCTCGCTGAACGGCTGGCCCTTTTCGGGGGCGTCGATGCCTGCCAGGCGGATCCTGTGCTGGACATTGTTCGCGTCGAGCACCGTGATCGTGTCGCCATCCGCGACGCCCACGACGCGGGCTTCGAAGGACTGGGTCGCAGCGTGTGCCGCGAAGACTCGACAGGGCGAGAAGGCAGAAGAGGAGGGTACGCAGGTGCACGAGAGGCTCGCCCGGTTCGGCGGCAGGTCGACAGGGTCGCCACCCGTGAAAGTCGGTTGGTCATCATCCGGCCCGTTCATCCTGAAACAGCAAGGCCCCTTGCGGGGCCCTGCTCTCGAACATTGCGATTGCGCCCGGGCGCGCGCCCTCAATCCTCGAGGAAGCTCCGCAGCTGCTCGCTGCGGCTCGGGTGACGCAGTTTCCTCAGCGCCTTCGCCTCGATCTGCCGGATGCGCTCGCGCGTGACGTCGAACTGCTTGCCGACTTCCTCGAGCGTGTGGTCGGTCGTCATGTCGATGCCGAAGCGCATGCGCAGCACCTTGGCCTCGCGCGGCGTGAGGCCGGCAAGCACCGAGTGCGTCGTCTCGCGCAGCGATTCCATCGTCGCCGAGTCGATCGGCGACTCGACCGACGTGTCCTCGATGAAGTCGCCGAGGTGCGAATCCTCGTCGTCGCCGATGGGCGTCTCCATCGAGATCGGCTCCTTGGCGATCTTCAGCACCTTGCGCACCTTGTCCTCGGGCATCTCCATGCGCACGGCCAGCTCGTCCGGCGTCGGCTCGCGGCCCATCTCCTGCAGCATCTGCCGCGAGATGCGGTTCAGCTTGTTGATGGTCTCGATCATGTGCACCGGGATGCGGATGGTGCGGGCCTGGTCCGCGATCGAGCGCGTGATGGCCTGGCGGATCCACCACGTGGCGTAGGTCGAGAACTTGTAGCCGCGGCGATACTCGAACTTGTCCACGGCCTTCATCAGGCCGATGTTGCCCTCCTGGATCAGGTCCAGGAACTGCAGGCCGCGGTTCGTGTACTTCTTCGCGATCGAGATCACGAGGCGCAGGTTGGCCTCGACCATCTCCTTCTTCGCGCGGCGGGCCTGCGCCTCGCCGACCGCGATCTCGCGGTTGATCTCCTTGATCTCGTTGATCGTGAGGTGCGTGCGCTTCTCGACCTCGTGCAGCCGCTGCTGCTGCTTCTCGATCGACTCGCGCATGCGGCCGAGCGCCGCCGAGTGCTTGCGCTTGGCGCGCACGTGCTTGTCGAGCCAGTGCAGGTTGGTCTCGTTGCGCGGGAAGGTCTCGATGAAGTCCGAGCGCGGCATGCCGGCGTCGCGCACGCAGATCTGCATCACGGCCTTCTCGGTGCCGCGGATCTCGTTCAGGTGCGCGCGCAGCTGGGTGATCAGCTGCTCGAACATGCGCGGCGAGAGCTTGAGTTCCATGAACTCGTCGGCCAGCTTGCGGCGCAGCTTGACCGTCTTCGGGTCCCTGGTGCCTTTCTCGTCGAGCGACTTGACGACCTGCGCGTACACCTTGGCAAGGGACGCGAAGCGGCGCGCCGCCTCCTCGGGATCCGGGCCGGTCTCGACCGCTTCCTCGTCCTCGGCCGCTTCGCCGTCGACTTCCTCGCTCTCCTCCTCGGCCAGTTCCTTGGCGGCGGCGGCGAGCTTCGGGTTGATGGGCTCGGCGATCACGTCCGGCGCATTCGGGTCGACGAAGCCGACGATGATGTCGATCAGCCGCCCCTGGCCGCCCTTCACCGGCTCGTAGGTCCGGAGCATCAGGTCGAACGTCGGCGGGTACAGCGACAGCGCCTTGCGCACGGCGTCGAGGCCCTGCTCGATGCGCTTCGCGATCGAGATCTCGCCCTCGCGCGTCAGCAGTTCGACGGTGCCCATTTCGCGCATGTACATGCGGACCGGGTCGGTCGTGCGGCCGAACTCCGCGTCCACCGTGGTCGCGAGCGCGGCGGCGGCTTCCTCGGCCGCCTCGTCGTCGGCGACCACCGGCTCGCGCAGCAGCAGCGCCTCGGCGTCCGGTGCCTTCTCGTACACCGGGATGCCCATGTCGTTGATCATCTGCACGATGTCTTCGATCTGCTCCGGATCGACGATCTCGGAAGGCAGGTGGTCGTTGACTTCGGCGTAGGTCAGGAAGCTCTGTTCCTTGCCCCGTGCGATGAGCAGCTTCAGCTGCGACTGCCGGTCTTCGGGCGTGCTCGGCGGCAGTGCGATGTCGAATTTCTCGTTGCCGGGACGGGCTCCCTTGCCCTTCTTTCCGGCGACGACCGCCGCCGCGATCGCCGCGGCGGGCGCTGTCTTCGCAGGCGCGGCGGACGGCGCCTTTCCTGGCTGCGCCTTGGTTGCCGGTGCGGCCTTCGCCGCGGCGTGCGGCTTGGCGTGAGCCTGGGCAGGCGCGTGCTTGACCGGCGCTTTCGCGACCGGCGCCTTGGCAGCGGGCTTGTGGGCGGCCTTCAGCTGGGGCGCCTTCGCCGGCGCGTGCCTGGCGGCAGGAGCCTTGTGTGCCTGCGCCTTCGCTTTCGCGTGCTTCGCGGGGGCGGCCTTGTGCGTCTTCGCCTTCGCGGCAGTTTTCGTCGCCGCGCGGACTTTCGCGCCCTTGGAATGGGACGCGGGGGTCTTGCGGGCGGGGGCCTTCTTGGCCTGCTTGCGTGCCGTCTTGCTCAAGATGGGCGCCTCGGTTCAGTGGTAGCTGAAAAAAGAGCGGAATTATACCACGCAGGGGTCCGCCGGCGAGCCGCTTATTTCGCCGAAACCGGCCGGGTGGACTGCGCCTTGGCGCGTATAAGGGCTTGAAGTTCGGACTTTTCTTCGGCGGTGAGCGGTTCCGAGCCGGCTTTCTCCTGCAGCGCCTGCAGTCGCCACGACGTGTCTTCCGCCACCAGCCGCTCGATCGCAGAGCGCAGCTCGGCCGCGGCCGCATCGACGTCCGCCACCAGGCACTCGGCCGCGGCCAGTTTCGAGAGCGGGCCGTGATCCGGGCGATCCCGCCAGCGCTCGAGCAATGCGGCCGTGCTGGCCGGCGGGTCCTCTTTCATGTGGGCCAGCAGGTCGATCAGCAATGGCACGCCCGGACGGTCAACTCCAGCCAGTCCCTCGACGTCCCCGACCGCCGACGCGGCGCCCGGGAAGTGCACCAGGAGGCTGATGGCCTGCCGCACGAGATTGCCGCGACCGGCAATCGGTCCGGGCGTCGGGCGGGCAGGGCGCCAGGCCGGGCCGGCATCGGAGCGCTGTGGCGCCTGTGCCTCGCCCGACTGGAGCAGTTCGCCGAGGCGCGAGGGCGCCATGCGCACCGCCTCCGCGAGTTGCGCCACCAGCAGTTCGCGGTAGACATCCGAAGGGATGCGGCGGATCAGCGGCCGCGCCAGTTCGACCAGCCTGGCGCGTCCGTCCACGCTCGACGGGTCGCTGCGCGCGGAGAGCTCGCGGATCAGGTAGTCGGACAGCGGCAGCGCGGTCGCGAGCCGTGCCTCGAACGCCTCTGCGCCTTCCTCCCGCACGAGCGTATCCGGGTCGTGGCCGTCCGGCAGGAACAGGAAGCGCACCTGGCGCCCCTGCTTCACTTCGGCGACGGCGTTCTCGAGCGCGCGCCACGCGGCCGCACGACCCGCGCGGTCGCCGTCGAAGCAGAAGACGACTTCGCCCACGAGACGGAAGACGCGCTGCAGGTGCTCGGGCGTCGTGGCGGTCCCGAGCGTAGCGACCGCGTAGGTGATGCCCGCCTGGTGGAGGCTCACGACGTCCATGTAGCCCTCGACCACGAGCAGCCGCTGGAGGCTCCTGGTCGCCTGGCGGCACTCGAACAGGCCGTAGAGCTCGCGGCCCTTGTGAAAGAGCTCCGTCTCGGGCGAGTTCAGGTACTTCGGCTCGCTGCCGTCGAGCACCCGTCCGCCGAAGCCGATCGTGCGCCCGCGGGTGTCGCGGATCGGGAACATGACCCGGTCGCGGAACCGGTCGTAGAAGCCGGGCGACTGGCCGCGCGTCGCGTCGGGCTGGCGCTCGATGATCAGTCCGGCGCGCAGCAGGATCTGCCGCTCGTCGTCGGTCGTGCCGTGGCGGTCGAGCAGCCCATCCCATCGCGCCGGCGCGAAGCCGATGCCGAAGCGCTGGATGATGTCGTGCGACAGGCCGCGCTTCGAAAGGTACTCGCGGGCCTTGGCCTCGCCGCCGAGCGACTGGCGGAAGTAAAGGGCGGCGCGTTCGAGCGCAACGTAGAGTTCGTCGTGGGGTTGCGCGGGCGCGGCGCCGCCTTCGCGCGGCACCTCGAGACCGGCGCGGGTCGCGAGTTCCTCGACGGCCTCGACGAAGCCGAGGTGGTCGTACTCCATCATGAAGCCGAGCGCGGTGCCGTGCGCGCCGCAGCCGAAGCAGTGATAGAACTGCTTGTCGGCGCTCACCGTGAACGAGGGCGACTTCTCGTCGTGGAACGGGCAGCAGGCCTTGTACTCGCGGCCGGCGCGCTTGAGCTGCACGCGGCTGCCGATCACCTCGATGATGTCGGTCCTTGCGATCAGCTCGTCGATGAAGTGCGGGGGGATGCGGCCGGCCACGGGGAATCGGTTTGCGAATGGCGGGTAGGCGATAGTGGGGGCGCGGTCGCGGGGCCGCAAGGTCGGCGTCGGGCGGCTTCTCGGGCGTCTCGGCGCGGTTGCTCTCGCGGCGGTGTCGGGCGGTCTATCGGGTCTGGTTCTGGCGCGCGAAGAAGACATGCGCGCCAGAACCACACCCGGATAGACCGCTCGACAGGCCGCGCCTGAGCGAGACCGATAAAGGGGACATTCACCGTTTCCTTCGAGCCGGAAACGGTGAATGTCCCCATTATCGACCTCGCACGGCGCATGCAGCGGCACCGGACCCCGCCTCACCATCGCGACAACGATTCGCAATGCCGCAGCCAAACGCTGCCGAACGCCACGCCTCGCCAGCCGGCAGCAAGCAGCCGCTCCCGGCGACCTGTCCGGCTACGTGCGCCGTGCGAGGATTGAGGGCTGGGGACCGTCCCCGGTTAGCGGACAGTCCCCAATCGCGCTCAATCCAGTCGCTCAGGCGCGGTGCAAGGAGGTGGGTTTCGGGTGCCGTCTGGACGAGCATGTCTTCTTCGCGAGTCGAGACGGCACCCGAAACCCACCCTTGCACCCGCCCTGGGCGACGACGGATGGCACGACAAGATTGGTGGGGAGAAAACCGCAACGCGGGATCGGGCCGGACAGCGCCCGGCGCGAAGCCGGTCAGCCGCTGAGAGCGGCCTTGATGCTGGCGCTCACCGCGCCCATGTCGGCGCGCCCCGCAGCCTTCGCCTTCACGGCACCCATCACCTTGCCCATGTCCTTCATGGACGTGGCGCCGGTGGTGGCGATGGCTTCCTTGATGAGGGCGTCGACCTCTGCGGCCGAGAGCTGCGTCGGCAGGTAGACCTGCAGCAGCGCGATCTCGGCTCTTTTCCTTCTCGGCAAGGTCGGCGCGGCCGCCCTGCTCGAACGCCACGATCGACTCGCGGCGCTGCTTGACCATCTTCTCGAGCACCGCGATCACCTGCGCGTCGTCGAGCACGACGCGCTCGTCGACTTCACGCTGCTTGATCGCGGCCTGCACCATGCGGATGGTCAGCAGGCGCTCCTTCTCGGAGGCCCGCATGGCGGCCTTCATGTCCTCGGTGATGCGCTCCTTGAGCGTCACGGGACGGCGGGGCTCAGTAGCTGCGTGCGCGCGGCGCCGAGAAGTCGCGTGCACCGCGCTTCTGGTGGCGCTTGACGGCCGCAGCCTTCTTGCGTTTCCGCTCCTGGGTCGGCTTCTCGTAGAATTCCCGGCGCCGGAGCTCCGTCAGAACGCCAGCCTTTTCACAGGCACGCTTGAACCGGCGCAGGGCGGCATCGAAATATTCGTTCTCACGAATGCGGACGCTGGGCATCGAAACCTCGTCGATCGGTCTGGTCTAGTCTAGGCGCCCGGCCCACGACCCCTGTGGTCGCGCTACCGGGAAAAAGGACCGCGGATTTTAGAGAGCGCGGACAGGAATTGCAAAGCATGCGGGTCCTCGGCATCGAAACCTCCTGTGACGAAACGGCCGTTGCCGTCTACGACGGCGTCGCGGGCCTGCTCGCGCACGAGGTCTACAGCCAGGTGGAACTGCACGCGGCGTATGGCGGTGTCGTGCCCGAGCTTGCCTCGCGCGACCACCTCCGTAAGCTGTTGCCACTGTTGAAGAAAACCCTGGAGTCGTGTGCCCTGGGAAGCGCTGTCGGGACGGCCGGTCGACGGCATCGCCTGCACGGTCGGCCCGGGCCTCGTGGGGGCACTGCTGGTCGGCTCGGCCGTCGCGCGCAGCCTCGCCTACGCGTGGCGGGTGCCGTGCGTCGGGGTCCATCACATGGAAGGTCACCTGCTTGCGCCGCTGCTCGAGCAGGAGCCCCCGGCGTTCCCGTTCGTGGCGCTGCTGGTGTCGGGCGGGCACACGCTGCTGGCGCTCGTGCACGCGGTGGGGAGCTACGAGATCCTCGGCAGTTCGCTCGACGACGCCGCGGGGGAGGCTTTCGACAAGACGGCGAAGCTCCTCGGGCTCGGCTATCCGGGCGGACCCCAGCTTGCGGCGCTCGCGGAGCGCGGCCGGCCGGGCGCCTTCGTGTTTCCGCGGCCGATGACCGACCGGCCAGGGCTCGATTTCAGCTTCAGCGGGCTCAAGACGGCAGTCGTCGTCGCGCTGCGTGGCCGCAACCTCGACGAGCAGACCCGCGCCGACGCCGCGCTGGCGTTCCAGGAAGCGGTGGTCGATACGCTGGTCATCAAGGCGGCGCGCGCCATCGAGGCGACCGGCGCCACGGCACTCGTGATCGCGGGTGGCGTGGGCGCCAACCGGCGTCTCAGGGCCCGGATGCTCGCGATGGGCGAGCGCGACGGGGTGCGGGTCGTATACCCTCGCGCGGAGTTCTGCACGGACAACGCGGCGATGATCGCCCTGCTCGGGCACCTGCGGCTGGAGGCAGGCCAGAGCGATGACCTGGCGATCCGCGCCCGGGCGCGCTGGCCGATGACCGAGCTCGCGCCGCCGTCGCCGAGCCTGCGGTCCTGACCGACCGACGTCGACCTTGCTGTCCATCCGCCATCCACCATCCACCTGTCCTCATGCCCACCGCCACCACCAAGTCCCACGACATCATCTTCCTCGGCGGCCTCACGACCGAATGCATCATCGGCATCTGGGACTGGGAGCGGCGCGTCAAGCAGAAGATCGTGCTCGACATCGAGATGGCGTCCGACATCCGCAAGGCTGCGGCGTCCGATCACATCGACGACACGCTGGACTACAAGCGGGTCTCGAAACGGCTGCTGCAGTTCGTCGGCGACTCGCAGTTCCAGCTGGTCGAGACGCTGACCGAGCGCATCGCCGAAATCGTCGTCACCGAGTTCGACGTGCCGTGGGTGCGTGTGCGGCTGAACAAGCAGGGGGCGATCCGCGGATCGCGCGACGTCGGCATCCTGGTCGAGCGACGACGCGAGGACTATGCCCCGGCCCAGGCGACGAAGTGACCGCGGTCTTCGTCGCGGCCGGCAGCAACATCGATGCGGTTGCAAACCTGCGCCGGGCGCTCGACGTGCTCGCGCGACGCTATCCGGGACTGCGCTGCTCGCGCGCGTACCGCAACGCCGCGGTGGGCTTCGAGGGCGAGGATTTCGTGAACCTGGTGGTCGCGTTCGAGACCGACGACGACGTTCGCAAGGTGCTCGCCCAACTTCACGAGGCCGAGGCCGCGTGCGGTCGCGAACGCGATGCGCCGAAGTGGGCGCCGCGCTCGATGGACCTCGATGTCCTGCTCTACGGTTCGATGGTGACCGACGAGCCGGGGCTCGTGCTGCCGCGTCCCGACCTGGTGCGCCGCGCGTACATGCTCGGGCCCGCGGCCGAACTCGCGCCGGACCTGGTGCACCCGACCTCGGGCTCGACGATGCGTGAGTTGTGGGAGTCCTTCGATCGCGACGCCCACGAGATGCAGCCCGTGGACCTCGACTGGCGACCCGGGAGCGCGACGGCCTGATGGCACCGATGCCGCCGGTCGGCCTCGACTCAGAGGCTGCGCCCCCCGTCCACGGCGATCACCTGTCCCGTGACGTACGGCGCCTCGGTCGCGAGAAAGAGCGCGGTGCGCGCGATGTCTTCCGGGGAGCCCGATCGCTTGAGCGCCGTCTTCGCGACGATTTCCGCCTTCAGCGACTCGTCGAGATCCCGCTCGGGCCACAGCACCGGCCCGGGCGCGATGCCGTTCACCCGCACCTCCGGGCCGAGTTCGCGCGCGAGCGACTTCGTCAGCATGACGAGCCCCGCCTTTGCCGCCGAGTACACCGGGTGAGCCCTGAGCGGGCGCCGGGCGTGAATGTCCACCATGTTGATGATGAGCCCGCGCGTCGCGCGCAGCGCGGGCGCTGCGGCCTGCGAGAGGAACAGCGGCGCCCGCAGGTTCGTGCCGACGAGGTCGTCGAACTGCGCGGCAGTGATGGAGCCGACGGGCGTCGGATAGAAAGTCGAAGCGTTGTTGATGAGCACGTCGATGCGGCCGTAGCGGGCGACGGCCTGCGCCACGAGCGCCGGCAGGCAGTCGACGTCGTTCAGGTCGCCACGCACCGCGAGCGAGGAGCCGGCGCGTACCGCGTTCAGTTCGGCGACCAGCTCGTCCGCAGCCTCGCGCGAGCGGTGGTAGTGCACGACGACGTTGGCGCCCGCCGCGTGCAGAGCGCGCGCCATCGCGGCGCCGAGCCGCTTGGCTCCGCCCGTGACGAAGACGCAGTGCCCGGCCAGCGGTTCGGACTTTTGCATGCGCCGACGATACCGGAGGCGGCCGTTGGTGTCGCGCCCGGGAGAGCGTGCCAGTGAGCATCGCTGCGCCGCCTGCGGACCCGACCCCGGACGAGGCGGCCCACAGCGCGCGCCTCGTCGAACGCATTCGCGCGGCGATGGACGAGGCGGGCGGCAGGATCGGCTTTGCGCGCTTCATGGAAATGGCGCTCTACGAGCCGGGACTCGGCTACTACAGCGCCGGTGCCCGCAAGTTCGGCGCATCGGGCGACTTCATCACCGCGCCCGAGGTGGCGCCGGTATTCAGCCGCTGCGTGGCGGCGCAGTGCGCCGAGGTGCTGCAATCGCTCGGTGGCGGCGACGTGCTCGAGCTCGGAGCGGGGTCGGGCGCGATGGCCGCGGCAATGCTGGCCGAACTCGAAGTGCTGCAGTCCCTGCCGGCGCGGTATCTCATCCTCGACGTCAGCGCCGACCTTCGCGAGCGCCAGCGCGAGACGCTGGCCGGCGCGGTGCCGCACCTGCTCGATCGCGTCCGCTGGCTGGACCGGCTGCCGGACAGCCTGGTCGGTGTCGTGGTCGCAAACGAGGTGCTCGACGCGATGCCGGTGGAGCGGTTCGTCGTGCGCGACGGGCTCATCCTGTCGCTGGACGTCGAATGGCGCTCGGGCCGCTTCGAGTGGGTGGAATCGCCCGCGGCCCCGGATCTGCGCGGCCGGGTCGAGCGAATCCGGACGGAGGTTGGCGAGCACTGGCCCGACGGATATTCGTCGGAACTGAACGCCGGGCTCGAGCCCTGGCTTGCGTCCGTCGCGGACTCGCTCGAGCGCGGCGTGATGCTGTTCGTCGACTACGGCCTGCCGCGCCGCGAGCTGTATGCAGCCGAGCGCAGCTCCGGCACGCTGCTCTGCCACTTCCGGCACCGTTTCCACGACGACCCGCTCGTCAACGTCGGGCTGCAGGACATCACCGCCTGGGTTGATTTCACCGCAGTGGCCGAAGCCGGCGAGCGCGCCGGCCTCCAGGTCGCGGGTTACACGACGCAGGCGCATTTCCTCATCGGCAACGACCTTGCGCGACACGTCGGGGAAGCGTCCCGGATGGACCTCGTGCAGCGCGTGAACCTGTCGCGCCAGGCGATGCTGCTCACGCTTCCGGGCGAAATGGGCGAGCGGTTCAGGGCGATCGCCCTCGCGAAAGGTTACGATTCGCCCCTGCGCGGCTTTGCCGTGCGCGATCTCAGGCACACGCTGTAGGTATCCATGGATCCAGTCCAGGCCATCGTCCTTGCCATCGTCGCGATCGATGTCTGGCACTTCGCCTGAGAGCGGGCCTCAGCCGGCGCGGGCCGCGCGAATCGCATCGATCCGGGCCGAGCGCATGCGCTCGGCGATGACCGGCCCCGATTCGGCCGCCACGACGGCGGGATCCAGCCGCACGGCGGCGGCCGCGTCGCGGACGCCGCGCAGCAGCGCGGCCTGCGGATAGGGCGCGACACGCAGCTCCGGTCCGCGGCCACGCGCGTCCGCCTCGCAGGCGACGAGCATCCGCTCGAAGCGTTCGGCGCGGCGAAACGCGTCGGTGTGCTCGAGCAGCTCGAGCAACGTGCCGGGCCGCAGCTCGGCGACGCGATGCACCATGGCGTGGTGACG
Organism: uncultured Gammaproteobacteria bacterium; assembly: GCA_963733565.1. Taxonomy (GTDB): domain Bacteria; phylum Pseudomonadota; class Gammaproteobacteria; order Steroidobacterales; family Steroidobacteraceae; genus RPQJ01. The sequence continues at coordinate 8,310 of CAVTDU010000012.1, read as the reverse complement.
GGCCACCAGCACGGCGAGGTCGCGATGCTCGTTCGGCGCACGAAGCCTCGCGCAGAGTTTCTCGATCAGCGCGGCGCCCGCTGCCTCGTGGCCGATGTGCCTCGGCCACTGCTCGCGGGGCGTGAGTCCCTTGCCGACGTCGTGCACCAGCGCGGCGAAGCGCACGGTCGTGTCCCCGGACATTTCCGCGGCCACCGTCGAGGACCTGCATGGTGTGCAGGCCGCTGTCGATCTCCGGATGCCATTTCTCCGGCTGCGGCACGCCGAAAAGCGCGGCGATCTCGGGGAACACGACCTCGAGCGCGCCGCATGCGCGCAGCACCTCGAAGTAGACCGTGGGCTGCTGCTCGCCGAGCGCGCGCTCCGTCTCGACCCAGACGCGCTCGGGCACCAGCGCCGCGAGTTCGCCGCTCGCGGCGATGCCGCGCATGAGCTCCAGCGTCTCCGGCGCCACCGTGAAACCGAGCCCGGCGAAGCGGGATGCAAACCGCGCCACGCGCAGCACCCGCAGCGGATCCTCGACGAAGGCCGGCGAGACGTGGCGCAACAGCCGCGCCTCGAGGTCACGGCGGCCGCCGTAAGGGTCGACGACGTTGCCATCGTCGTCCGAGGCCATGGCGTTGATCGTGAGGTCGCGCCGCGCGAGGTCTTCCTCGAGCGTGACATCCGGGGCGAAGCGGGTCTCGAAGCCGTAGTACCCCGGGCCGGTCTTCCTCTCGGTGCGGGCGAGCGCGTACTGTTCGCCGGTGCGCGGGTGCAGGAAGACGGGAAAGTCCTTGCCGACAGGACGGAGCCCGAGCGCGACGAGATCGTCGGGCGTCGCTCCGACGACCACGTAGTCGTGTTCGATCACCGGGCGGCCGAGCAGTCGGTCCCGGACCGCGCCGCCGACCAGGTAGGTTTTCATGCCGGGAATCCTAGCGGAATGGTACGGATGCAGGCGAGCCGCGGCACGCGGCACGCGCGGTATCGTACGCCTGCTCGCCGCGTGCGGCCTCGTGTCGCCACTGTCCGGCTGTTACGTGATGCAGGCCGCGAGCGGCCAGCTCGACGTGATGGCGAGCAGCCGGCCGATCCCCAGCGTGCTGGCCGACCCCGACACGCCACCGGCGACGCGCACCCGCATCGAGCTCGCAAGCGAGGCACGCGAATTCGCCATCCACGAACTCGCGCTGCCTGACAGCGGCAGCTACGAAAGGTACGCGGACCTCGGGCGGCCGTATGCGCTGTGGAACGTCGTGGCGACGCCGGAGTTTTCGCTGCAGCCGTTGCGCTGGTGCTTTCCGATCGCCGGCTGCGTGACGTACCGGGGCTATTTCAGCGAAGCGGACGCCCAGGCGATGGCGTGGAAGCTCGCGGCCCGGGGCGACGACACGACGGTCGAAGGCGTGGCGACCTACTCGACGCTCGGTCATCTCCCGGACCCGCTGCTCAGCACGATGCTCGGCTGGCGGGACACGCGCCTCGTCGGCACGATCTTCCATGAGCTCGCGCACGAGCGTCTCTATGTCGCCGGCGACAGCGAGTTCAACGAGGCGTTCGCGAGCGTGGTCGAGGAAGCGGGGGTCCGGCTCTGGCTGGCCGCACGAGGTGGGGAGCGCGAGATCGCCGCCTATGACGACGTCGAAGCACCGCGAGGTCGAGTTCGTTGCGCTGCTGCGCGAGGCGCGCACGGGACTCGCGAGGCTGTATTCCTCGGGGCTGCCTGCCGCCGACATGCGGATCGCGAAGAACCGTGAGTTCGGCCGCCTCAAGTTCGACTACCAGGCGCTCAAGGCAGGCTGGGGCGGCTACGCGGGCTACGACACGTGGTTTGCGCGACCGATCAACAACGCGCGGCTCGCCTCCGTCGCGACGTACCACGACTGCGTGCCGGGTCTCGAGCGCGAGCTCGCGGCGGCGGGATCGCTGCCGGCGTTCTACGCTCGCGCCGATGCGCTTGCGAAGCTCACGCGTGCGGAGCGTCGGGCCGCCGTGTGCGGTGCGCCGCCGTAGGATGTCGAGCGGCAGCTGTGCAGTGATCCATGGCGGCGCTTCGGTGTCTGTCCGGACTCGCGAAGAAGACATGCTCGGCCGGACTCGCGAAGAAGACATGCTCGTCCGGACCGACACCGAAGCGCCGCTCGATATCACGCGCCTGAGCTGCGCCGTCCTGCGGACGGCTTCGCACGGCGCATGCAGCGGCACGTGACTCGGCATCGACGTCGGCCGCGATGCCTGGCGCCGAAGTGCATCGCCACGTCAGGTAGGCGACGCTGGTCTCGGTGCGGTGGTGGGCGCTACGTGCGCCGTGCGATGTGACGCGGGGACATTCCCGCTCGGAGTCCGACGAATGTCCTCATCCGTCGCTCAGGCGCCGTGTGTCCAGCGTCCTGGTCGGTTCCTCGTTCCGGCTCGCATGTCTTCTTCGCGAGCGGGAACGAGGACCGACCAGGACGCCTGGACGCTCCGCGTAACCTCAGCGAATCGGGATCACCAGCATCGCGTTGCCGCGCCGGATCTGCACGACGAACGCCGCCGCGTTCTCGGTCGCGCGCTGGAAATCGGCCAGGTTCGCGACGCGCGTGCGGCCGACGGCGAGGATCACGTCGTTGGCGCGCAGCCCGCGCTGCGCAGCGGGGCTGCCCTCGGCGACCGAGCGGATCAGCACGCCGCCGCCCTGCGCGTCGGCAAGATCGGCGCCTTCGAGGCCCGAGTGCAGCCCCGAGGACTTCGCCTCGGCCTCGGCGTCACGCTCGCTGATCACGGCGGTGATGCGTCGCGGCTTGCCGTCCCGCAGCAGCGAGACGTCGACGCGATCGCCGATGCGCAGCAGGCCGATCGTGTTGCGCAGCGCCGAGGCGTCCTTGACGGGCTTGCCGTTGATCGCGGTGATCACGTCGCCGGCCTTGATGCCGGCCTTCTCCGCTGCGGAGCCGTCGACGACCTGCGACACGAGCGCTCCCTGGACGTTGCCGAGGTCCATGCTCTGCGCGATGTCGGGCGTCAGCGTCTGGATGTTCACGCCGAGCACGCCGCGGCGGACCTCGCCGTACTTGATCAGCTGGTCCATCACGGTCTTCATCATGTTCGACGGGATCGCGAAGCCGATGCCGATGTTGCCGCCGGTACGCGAGAGGATCGCCGAGTTGATGCCGACGAGCTTGCCGTTCAGGTTCACGAGTGCGCCGCCGGAGTTGCCGGGATTGATCGACGCGTCGGTCTGGATGAAGTCCTCGTAGCCTTCCGGATTGATGCCGGAACGGCCGAGCGCGCTGATGATGCCCGACGTGACGGTGTGGCCGAGGCCGAACGGGTTGCCGATGGCGACCACGAAGTCGCCGACCTCCTCGAGGTCCGAGTCGGCGATCGGGATCTCGACGAGGTTGCCCGCCTGCACCTTCAGCACGGCGACGTCCGAGCCCTCGTCCTTGCCGATCACCTTCGCGGTGAGCGAGCGGTTGTCGAGCAGCAGCACGGTGATCTCGGTCGCGTTCTCGATCACGTGCGCGTTGGTCACGATGTAGCCGTTCTTCGCGTCGACGATCACGCCCGAGCCGGCGCTCTGGAACTCGCGCTGGCGCGGCGTGTTCGGCACGTCGAAGAAACGGCGGAAGAACGGATCGTTCATCAGCGGGTTCTGCTCCTGCACCGTGCCGCGGATCGCGATGTTCACGACCGCGGGCGTGACGCGCTTCAGCATCGGCGCCAGCGACGGCACCGGTGCATCGCCGGCCTGCTCGGGCAACTGGGCGGAGGCGACTGACGTGAAGGCGCCGAGCAGGAGGGCGGCGAGGCCGAGGGGCAGCTTCATGCGGAAATCCTGATGTTTTCTTCGGTTGCGAGGGCGGGCGGCGAGTCTAGCAGGCCGGACCTTGGGTCCCCGGCAGCGTGGAGCCGCGGGGTCTCGGGGTATGACTGGCGCCGTGCAACGGGAGTTCCCGGCGGGCCTCGTGCCGCCGGCGGAGGCGGGCTTGTGCATTGGCGGTGGGCAAGCTGTGGATTTCCGGTGGCGGGTACGTGGACACAAGATGTTGTGTCATGGACGCAAATCCGAGGCTTGACTCCGCCGGCGTTTCAGGCATCGTGATTCCATCGTCATCGGACAGTACGTAAAGTATTGTTTTATATAGCATTAAATGTTGCTGCGACGCCGCAGAAAAAGCAGTTGACGGGGGGGTGGTCGGTGCATACCCTTTGCCGCCTGACCCTACATGTTGTGTTTGGCACGATACGTCTGCGGGGATGGCGCGACGGTCCGAGCCAGGCCGGAAAAGGGGGTCGGCCGGGTCCGTTCCGTCTTTCACGCGAGAGGCGGCGCTGCGGAGTCCCCGGGGGGCATCCAATCGTCGAACAGCCAGAAGAACCGGAGCCTTGTCGCTGAAATGAGCACTGCCGTGAAGATTGAGACCCGGGACGCGCGAAGCATTCCCTATCAGGAAGCGTCCCTCGACATCTGGGACAAGAAATATCGCCTGTCGGCGAAGGACGGGACGCCCATCGACCAGACGATGGACGACACCTACAAGCGCGTGGCGCGCGCGCTCGCCGACGTCGAGAAGGAAGAGGTCCGCGAGCACTGGTACGAGCAGTTCCTGTGGGCGCTGCGCCGCGGCGCCATTCCGGCGGGTCGCGTCACCTCGAACGCCGGCGCGCAGGAGCACAAGCCCGCGACGTCCACGATCAACTGCACGGTGTCCGGCACGATCCGCGACTCGATGGACGACATCCTCGGCAAGGTCCACGAGGCCGGGCTCACGCTCAAGGCCGGCTGCGGCATCGGCTACGAGTTCTCGACGCTGCGCCCGCGCGGCGCGTACGTCTCGGGCGCCGGCGCCTACACGTCCGGGCCGCTGTCCTTCATGGATATCTACGACAAGATGTGCTTCACGGTGTCGTCCGCGGGCGGTCGTCGCGGCGCCCAGATGGGCACGTTCGACGTCGGTCATCCGGACGCCATGGAGTTCATCCGTGCGAAGCGCGAGGCCGGGCGGCTGCGGCAGTTCAACCTGTCGCTGCTCGTGACCGACGAATTCATGCGTGCCGTGCGCGAAGACCGCGACTGGCAGCTCGCCTTCCCGGTGCGTGCCGCGGAGGTCGTGGGCGAGGACACGGCCGATCGCACGAAGTTCGTCTGGCGCGAGTGGCCGGACGCCTCGAACTACGTCGCGAACGACGAAGGGCTCGTGCTCTGCAAGGTCTACAAGACCCTGCCCGCGCGACGGCTGTGGGACGTGATCATGTCCTCGACCTACGATTTCGCCGAGCCCGGCTTCGTGCTCATCGACCGCGTCAACGAGATGAACAACAACTGGTGGTGCGAGAACATCCGCGCGACCAACCCCTGCGGCGAGCAGCCGCTGCCGCCGTACGGCTCGTGCCTGCTCGGCTCGGTCAACCTGACCAGTTTCCTGCGCGATCCGTTCACGGATCACGCGCGCTTCGACTGGGAGGAGTTCCGCCAGGTCGTGCACGTCTTCACGCGCATGCTGGACAACGTGGTCGAGGTCAATGGCCTGCCGCTCGAGCGCCAGCGCGAGGAGATCCTCCGCAAGCGGCGCCACGGCATGGGGTTCCTCGGCCTCGGTTCGTCGATCACGATGCTCGGCATGAAGTACGGCTCGCGCGACTCGGTCGCCTTCACGGATCGCGTGTCGCGCGAGCTCGCCATCGCCGGCTGGGAAGCGGCGCTCGAGCTCGCCGAGGAGAAGGGCCCGGCGCCGATCATGCTCGAGGAGTTCGAGGTGACGCCCGCGATGCTGCGCAAGCGCCCCGAGATGCGGCGCGACGGCATCAGGGCCGGCCAGAAGCTGCCCGGGCGCATCCTGCACGCGCGCTACAGCCGCTACATGCAGCGCGTGGCGGAAGTCGCGCCCGAGCTGGTGAACCGCCTCGCGGAGACCGGCGCGCGCTTCACGCACCACAGCTCGATCGCGCCGACCGGCACGATCTCGCTCTCGCTCGCCAACAACGCGTCGAACGGCATCGAGCCCTCGTTCGCGCACCACTATTTCCGCAACGTGATCCGCGAGGGCAAGAAGTCCAAGGAGCGCATCGACGTGTTCTCCTTCGAGCTGCTGGCCTATCGCGAGCTGGTGAACCCGAACGCGATGCCGAACGGCACCACGGCGGCCGACAAGCTGCCCGACTACTTCACGACTGCCGACGACATCACGCCGCGCGAGCACGTGGACATCCAGGCCGCGGCGCAGAAGTGGGTGGATTCCTCGATCTCGAAGACCGCGAACGTGCCCACGGACTACCGCTACGACGACTTCAAGGACATCTATCTCTACGCGCACGAGCAGGGGCTCAAGGGCTGCACGACGTTCCGCTTCAACCCGGAGGCCTTCCAGGGCGTGCTGGTGAAGGAAGAGGACCTCAAGAACACCACCTACGTCTTCACGCTGGACGACGGCACGGAGGTCGAGGTGCGGGGTGACGAGCAGATCGAGTACGACGGCGAGATGCACACCGCCGCCAACCTCTTCGACGCCCTGAAAGAAGGCTATTACGGGAAATTCTGATGAGCGCGCAAAAGATCGAAAAGAAGATCGTCAAGTACCGGGTCGTCAAGCCCTCGGACAAGGCGGAGGCCAAGGTCGAGGCGAAGCGCGAAGAGGCTCCCGCCGGGTCGCACGACGCCAAGGTCATCTGGATGCACGAGAAGCTCGAGCGTCCGGAGATGCTGATCGGCTCGACCTACAAGATCAAGACGCCGGTGTCGGATCACGCCATGTACGTGACCATCAACGACATCGTGCTGAACGAGGGCACCGAGCACGAGCAGCGCCGGCCGTTCGAGATCTTCATCAATTCGAAGAACCTCGATCACTTCCAGTGGATCGTGGCGCTCACGCGCATCATCTCGGCGGTGTTCCGCAAGGGCGGCGACGTCACGTTCCTGGTCGAGGAGCTGAAGGCGGTCTTCGACCCGCGCGGCGGCTACTGGCAGGCCGGCGGCAGGTTCATGCCGTCGATCATCGCCGAGCTCGGCCACGTCATCGAGAAGCACCTGCAGTCCATCGGCCTGCTGCGCGACCCGGAGATGGACGAGCACCGCAGGAAGCTGATCGAGGACAAGCGCAACGAGTACGAGGCGCGGCAGAAGCAGCAGGACGCGTTCGCCAAGAGCCACTACCCGCAGGGCGCGCAGCTGTGCACGAAGTGCAGCACGGCGGCGGTCGTGATGATGGACGGCTGCATGACCTGCCTCAACTGCGGCGATTCGAAGTGCGGCTGACGGAGGCCTCACCGATGCAAGGTTCCCCACGCGCTTGGGCTGGAATTCCCGCCGGCCACCTGACGAGTCAGGGCGCCTCTGACCGGGCGCAGCGCGTACTTCCGAGGCGGCCGCAAGGCCGCCTCGTTTTGTCTGGGCCTCGTGCATGCAACGGTCGTGCGACGGGCCGTGGCCGGCGTGCGACCGGGCGACCGCGCAGCCTGCCGCTGCTTTTTTTCGCGCTGCATAATCCCGGCGCCTGCTCCGCGCATCCAACGCGGAGTACAGCCGCCGTGCCTGGCAGCGAGGAATCTCTTGCGACTTTCCGAAAGAAGCCTGCAGAACCCGGCCGCCGTCGCGGCGGCGGCGGCGATCGTCGTGCTCTTCGGCGTGCTGGCGCTGCTGCGCCTGCCCATCCAGTTGCTCCCCGACACGCGCCGGCCCGAGCTGTTCGTCAATGCTTCGTGGCGCGAGGCCGCTCCGGCCGAACTCGAGGAGGCGCTGATCGAGCCGATCGAGGAGGCCATGCGCGGCCTGCCGGGACTCGTGGAGATGCGCTCGGAGTCCAATCGCGGCCAGGGTGGCGTGGGCCTCACGTTCGAGGTCGGCACCGACATGACCCGCGTGATGCTCGACGTCGTATCGCGCCTCAACACGCTGCCGCCGCTGCCGCCCGACGCCGACGAGCCGCAGGTATTCGGCGGCGACAATTTCCAGACCGACAACGCCGCGTCGCTGCTCGTGCGCCCGATTCCCGGTCACTCCGTCGCCGACATCGCGGTCGAGTACCAGCAGTTCATCGAGGAAGTGGTCGAGCCGCGCATGGCGCGCGTCCCCGGTGTGTCCCGTGTGAGCCTCGAGGGCGGCCGGCCGCGCGAGGTGCAGGTGACCTTCGACCCGCATCGGCTGGCGGCGCTCGGCATCACCCCGCAGCGGCTGGCCGAGACCGTGATCGCCGCGCGGGACGTCTCCGCCGGATTCGCCAACATCGGGCGCCGGCAGTTCACCGTGCGCGTGACCGGGCGCGAGCCCGTGGCCGATCTCGGCGGCCTGGTGGTCGGCTGGAACGAGGACCGGCCGCTGTACCTGCGGGACGTCGCGGACGTGCG
>CAVTDU010000011.1:0-37903 GCA_963733565.1 uncultured Gammaproteobacteria bacterium | reverse complement strand
CGCCGTGCGAGTCCGAAGCCAACGCGAATACCGCAGCTCGAACTTTCGAGGTGCGGTATTCGCGTTGGCTTTGGGGTCGCTCAGGCGCCGCGCATCAAGCGTTCCTTCCGGTTCGTCCTTCGACGAGCATGTCTTCTTCGCGAGTCGAAGAACGAACCGGAAGGAACGCCTTGAACCGGCCCAGCAGCGACACTCAAACGCCGAACTGGAACCGCATCGAAAGATCGACCGCCCGCACGTGCTTGGTGAGCGACCCGACCGACACGAAATCGACGCCGGTCTCGGCGATCGCGCGCAGTGTCTCGAACGTGACGCTGCCGGACGCCTCGAGCTTCATCGGCCCGCGCGGGTGCGAGCGGTTCATCGCGACCGCAGAGCGCATGTCTTCGAGGCTGAACTCGTCCAGCAGCGCCATGTCGGCACCCGCGTCGAGCGCCTGGCGCAGCTCGTCGAGTGTCTCGACCTCGACCTCCACCGGAACCTTCGATCCGGCCGTCCGTGCGGCATCGACCGCGGCGGCGATGGAGCCGGCCGCCATGATGTGGTTCTCCTTGACGAGGATGCCGTCGTAGAGGCCCATGCGATGGTTGCTGCCGCCTGCGCAGCGCACGGCGTATTTCTGCGCGCGGCGCAGTCCAGGGATCGTCTTGCGCGTGTCGAGGATCCTGCAGGGCAGGCCGGCCAGCAGCTCCACGTAGCGACGCGTCGTGGTGGCCGTGCCGGACAGCGTCTGCAGGAAATTGAGCGCAGTCCGTTCGCCGGTGAGCAGCGACCGGGCAGGTCCTGCCAGACGGCAGAGCAGCTGGTCCGGAGCGACGGACGCTCCCTCGGCCACTTCCCACTCGACCCGGACCGACGGGTCGAGCTGCCTGAACACGGCATCGACCCACGGCTGGCCGCAGATCACGGCGGACTCGCGCGTGATCACGGTCGCGCGGCCGGAGCGGTCGGCCGGGACCAGCGCCGCAGTCAGGTCGCCGCCGCCCACGTCCTCCGCGAGCGCGCGAGCGACCTGTTCGTCGAGGTCCGGCGGCGGCGCGACCATCGCTCCGTCAGAAGGGCAGGCCGTGCGTCGCCGACCCCATGCAGAGCAGCATCGGGATGGAAAGGACGAAGTTGGTCCGCGAGGCAAGCAGCGCCGTCTTGCGGGCCGCGGCCTTTTCCTCGTCGGTCGCCGGCACGAGGCCCAGCACCTTCTTCTGGTTCGGCCAGATCAGGACCCACACGTTGAAGAGCATGATCGTGCCCATCCACGCGCCGAGCCCGATGATGAGCTGGTAGTAGTTCACCGGGTCGCTGCCCATGCCGAGCGTGAACGCGCCGAGGAAATTGCCGGAGCGCGCGAGGTACCAGGCGCCCGTGAGCCAGGTCGCGAGCGCGGCCCAGCGGAACCACAGCAGCGCGAGTGGCGCCACGTACTTGGTGACGCCGGCGCCGCCCGGCCCGCCCTTGTCGGCCGCCGCGGCGGCGAGGGCCGGGACCTGCACGACGTTGAAGTACCAGAGCAGCCCGATCCACATCACGCCGGACAGGATGTGCAGCCAGCGCGCGAGGCCGAGTTCCATGAAACCGGTCGGCGCAATCAGCAGGGCGAGCACGACCGCCACCACGAATCCAGTCGTGATTGCGCCGCGAACCGTGTTCAATGGGTTCATTATTCGATCCTCCAGGAGTGAAAAACGCAGTTCCGACAGGCACTTAGCCTGTATTCGAGGCCGGCTGCGAAGTGTTTGAAGAATAGGCGACGGGTCCCCATAATTCAACGCCTTCCGCGCAGGCCCCAGCACATGGTCGAGACCGCTCCCGCTTCCCCCTGCATGAACGTCTGCGTGCTCGACGCGGATCGCTGCTGCACGGGGTGTGGCAGGACGCTGGACGAGATCGCGCGCTGGGGCCGGATGAGCGCTGCAGAACAGTGGGCCGTGATCGCGCGGCTCGATCGATCGCGCGCCTTGAAGGCGCACATGATGCCGGCCGCCAATGTCGCGGCCGCGAGGTAAGCAACGTGGACGTGACCCAGAGAATCCAGGATCAGCTCAAGTCGAACCCCGTCGTGCTCTACATGAAGGGCTCGCCGGATTTCCCGCAGTGCGGTTTCTCCGCCTCCGCGGTGCGCACGCTCGAGGCCTGCGGAGCGACGTTCACCCACGTCAACATCTTCGAGGACCCGGAGCTGCGCGAGGCGCTCAAGCGCTATTCGAACTGGCCGACCTATCCCCAGCTCTACATCGGCGGCGAACTCGTCGGCGGCTCGGACATCGTCACCGAGATGTACCAGAAGGGCGAGCTGCAGCAGCTGCTGGCCGAGGCGGGCGCCATCAAGAAGAGCCTGAGATGCGGCGGGCCCCGGCCCGACCGCCAGCCTGCGGCTACTCGTCGCCCTCCGGCGGAGCGGATTCGTAGTCGGCCGTGGCCAGCTGCGGGGCGCGCTCGACCGCTTCCTCGTACATGGACCGGAAGCGGTTGCAGATCGTGCAGAACAGCGACGCCGTGCGCTCGGCGTCGTAGATCGCGGAGTGGGCCTCGCCCGAATCCCACGACAGTCCCGCTGCCGTCACGGCCCGCGACAGGACCGTCTGTCCCAGGGCCACGCCACCCAGCGTCGCCGTATCGAAACACGAGAACGGGTGGAATGGATTGCGCTTGATGTCGGCGCGGGCCACCGCGGCGTTCAGGAACCCGAGATCGAACGAGGCGTTGTGGCCCACGAGCACCGCGCGCGTGCAGCCGGTGTCGCGCACCGTCTTGCGGATCTCGCGGAACAGCTGCGTCAGCGCTTCTTTCTCCGGCATCGCCGGTCGCAGCGGATGGTGCGGATCGATGCCGTTCACGGCGAGCGATGCCGGGTCGATCCGCGACCCGTGGAACGGTTGCACGTGGTAGCGGAAGGTGGCGCCCGGCCTGAGTTCGCCGGTCGGCGTCATGTCGATGATCACCGCCGCGAGCTCGAGCAGCGCGTCGGTTCTCGCGTTGAAGCCGCCGGTCTCGACGTCCACCGCGATCGGCAGGAACCCTCGAAACCGGCTCGCAATTCCCGCAGGTCGCGTTCGTCGCTCACGCGGACACCAGTTGCCAGGCCACCTGCGCGCCGGCGCGCAACGGCACGATCTGGTCGCCGCCAAACGGGTAGTGCTCCGGCACGGTCCATGCTTCCCTGCGCAGCGTGATCCGCTCGGGGTTGCGGGGCACCCCGTAGAAGTCCGCGCCGCGCTCGGAGGCGAACGCCTCGAGGCGTTCGAGCCGTCCCGCCTGCTCGAAAGCCTCGGCGTAGAACTCGATCGCCGCGTGTGCCGAGAAGATCCCCGCGCAGCCGCAGGGGGCTTCCTTGGTGTGTCGTGCGTGCGGCGCGCTGTCGGTACCGAGGAAGAAGCGCGGGTCGTCGCCAGTCGCGGCTTCGAGCAGCGCCTTCGCGGTCCCGTTCACGCTTCAGCACGGGCAGGCAGTAGTGGTGCGGGCGGATGCCGCCCTCGAAGATCGCATTGCGGTTCATCAGCAGGTGCTGCGGCGTGATCGTCGCGGCGACGCCGGGCCGCGCAGTGCGGACGAAATCGACGGCCGCCGCCGTCGTGATGTGCTCGAAGACGACCTTGAGTCCAGGTACGCGCTCGACTATGCGCGCCAGCACCTTGTCGATGAACGAGTGCTCGCGATCGAAGACGTCCACCGCGGGGTCGGTCACCTCGCCGTGCACCTGCAGCACGAGACCGAGCTCGGCCATGGCTTCGAGCGCGGCCCAGGTATTCTCGACCGAGGTCACGCCTGCGTCCGAATGCGTCGTGGCGCCCGCCGGATAAAGCTTGGCGCCGACGACGAAGCCGCTGGCGCGCGCGCTGCGGATCTCCTCCGGCGGCGTGCGATCCGTCAGGTAGAGCGTCATCAGCGGTTCGAAGCGCACTCCTTCAGGAAGCGCCGCCAGGATGCGCGCACGGTAGTCGGACAAGCCCCTGCGTCGTCGTCATCGGCGGCTTCAGGTTCGGCATCACGAGCGCACGCGCGAAGCGGGCGGCCGTGAAAGGCAGCACGGCGGCCATGTGCGCGCCGTCCCGGAGGTGCAGGTGCCAGTCGTCCGGGCGGCGCAGCGAAATCGTCGTCACGGCTGCTTGCCGACCTGCGCCATGAAGCTCTGGTCGTTCAGCAGTCGCAGCGCGTAGCGCACGCCGAAGCCCGTGAACTCGGTCGGGACGTGCCCGAGGCCGCCCTTGTGCTCGGCGGCGGCGAGGTCGATGTGCACCCACGGCAGTCCCGCCGCGACGAACTTCGAGAGGAAGCGGGCCGCCAGGATGTGGTCGCCCTTCGACTCCAGCGTGCACTGCAGGACGTCCGCAACCGCGCATTCCAGTTCGAGGTCGAAGTCCTCGTCCATCGGGAAGCACCAGACGCGCTCGCCGCTTTCGCTCCCGACTTCCTGCAGCCGCGCATGCAGGTCCGGCCGGTTCGTGAAGGCCCCGCTGTAGCGATCGGTGAGTGCATTGACGCAGGCGCCGGTGAGCGTCGCGAAGTCCAGCAGCAGCTCCGGCTTCTCGCGCGAGGCGAGCGCCAGCGTGTCGGCGAGCACCATGCGTCCCTCGGCGTCGCTGTGCACGACCTGGATCGTGACGCCGTTCGACGCACGCACGATGTCCTGTGGGCGGTAGGCGCGCGGCCCGATCTCGTTCTCGGTGAGTGCCAGCCAGCAGTCGACGTCGACGCCGAGCCCGCTGCGGGCGCAGGCGAGCAACGTGCCGACGGCGACGGCGCTGCCCTGCATGTCGCCGTGCATCAGGTACATGCCCTTGTGCGCCTTGAGGTTGATGCCGCCGGTGTCGAAGCAGATGCCCTTGCCGACGAGTCCGACGCGAGCGCGCTTGCCGCGTCCGGGAGCCCGGTAGCCGAGCCGGACGATTCCGGCGCCGCGATGCGCGTTGGCCTGCGACACGGCAAGGAACGCGCCGGCTCCGAGGCGTGCGAGCGCGCGTTCGTCGTAGAACCGGAACGACCAGCCCTCGCGTCGCGCCAGTTCCTGCAGCGCCCGGCGATAGCTCACGCAGTGCAGCTCGTTCGGCGGCAGCGTCGTGAGCCAGCGTGCGAGGTGATTGCCCGCGGCCGCCGCGACGGCCGCGTCGAAATCGGCGGCGCGTGCGCCGAAGACTTCGATCGTCCGCAGGTCGCACGGTGGCGGGGCCTTCGCCTTGTGCGTCGGCATCGGCGCGGCAGCCGCAAGTGCCGCGCTGACGAGCGCCTCGCGCCACTCGCCGGCCTCGTTCGCGGCGAGACCGTCCACGTGGCAGCACAACTTCGCCACCCCGGGCTTGAGCGCTTCGCTCACCAGCTTGCGGGCGAGTTCCAGTCGTTCGAATCCGCTGCGGCCGGGCTTTGCAAATGCGACGGCGGCCAGCGTGTGCCTGCGGTTCGGCAGTCGGGCCGAGAGCACCAGCACGCCGGTCGTCCGCCGTGCGTGTCGATAGAGGTCGAGCCAGAGCGCCGCATCGGGCAGGCGCGCGAGCGCCTTCTCGGGGTTCGTCCCGTCCACGACGAAGACGACTCCGTCGGCGCTGGAAAGGCTGGATTGCGCTGGCGCGCCTTTGCGGCCGCGGATCGCGACCTTGAGTTCTGGAGGTAGAAGTCGAGCCACTTGCTTGCCTTGACCCTGCGGGAACCAGCGCAGATCATTGCGCGTCGGCATGCTAACAGGGCGTGCCGCGCAAATCATTATCGCGGGCGCGCACCATGTTCGAAGCCTCCAAGATCGAAGACTCGGACCCTGCAGAGACCCGCGAGTGGCTCGAGTCCATCGATTCGGTGCTGCGGTTGCACGGCGCCGAGCGGGCGCATTACCTGCTCGAGCGGGTCATCGACTACACGCGGCGTTCCGGTGCCTACCTGCCGTTCCGGCCCAACACCGCATATGTCAACACGATCGCCACCGCGCAGGAGCGCGAGTACCCCGGCGACCGTGCGCTCGAGCGCCGCATCGAGGCCTACATCCGCTGGAACGCGATGGCGATGGTCGTGCAGGCGAACCGCCAGAGTTCCGAGTACGGCGGGCACATCTCGACCTACGCCTCCGCCGCCACGCTGTACGAAGTCGGCTTCAATCATTTCTGGCGCGCACCCGAAAACGGCCATGCCGGCGACATGGTGTACATACAGGGGCACTCGTCACCCGGCATCTATGCGCGTGCGTACCTCGAGGGCAGGCTGACCGAGGACCAGTTGCGCCGCTTCCGCGAGGAAGTGGGCGGCGGCGGGCTCTCGTCGTATCCGCACCCGTGGCTGATGCCGGACTTCTGGCAGTTCCCGACGGTCTCGATGGGCCTCGGCCCGATGATGGCGATCTACCAGGCGCGCTTCCAGCGCTACATGGAGCATCGCGGGATCGTGCCGCCCAGCGACCGCAAGGTGTGGTGCTTCCTCGGCGACGGCGAGACGGACGAACCGGAGTCGCTCGGCGCGATCACGATGCCGGTGCGCGAGAAGCTCGACAACCTGGTGTTCGTCGTCAACTGCAACCTGCAGCGCCTGGACGGGCCGGTGCGCGGCAACGGCAAGATCATCCAGGAACTCGAGGCCGCGTTTCTCGGCGCCGGCTGGAACGTGATCAAGGTGATCTGGGGCTCGCGCTGGGATCCGCTGCTCGCCCAGGACTCGCGCGGGCTGCTGCGTCGCCTGATGATGGAATGCGTCGACGGCGAGTACCAGAACTTCAAGGCGAAGGGCGGCGCGTACACGCGCGAGAACTTCTTCGGCAAGTATGCGGAGCTGAAGGAACTGGTCGCCAACATGTCGGACGACGACATCTGGCGGTTGAACCGCGGCGGTCACGACGCGCGCAAGGTCTTCAATGCCTATGCCGCCGCCGTCGCGCACAAGGACCAGCCCACGGTGATCCTCGCGAAGACCGTCAAGGGCTACGGCATGGGCCGCGCGGGCGAAGGCCAGAACATCTCGCACCAGCAGAAGAAGCTGGACGACGCGGCACTGAAGGAGTTCCGCGACCGCTTCAACATCCCGGTGTCGGACGACGACATCGCGCACGTGCCGTATTACCGGCCGGCGGAGGGCAGCGAGGAACTCGAATACCTGCGCGAGCGGCGCAAGGCGCTCGGCGGATTCCTGCCGCAGCGGCGCACGCGCGCGCCGAAGCTGCAGGTGCCGGGTCTCGAGGCGTTCGGGCCGCTGCTCGAGTCCTCGGGCGACCGCGAAATCTCGACCACGATGGCGCTCGTGAGGATCCTGTCGATACTCGTCAAGGACCGCAACATCGGGCCGCACATCGTGCCGATCGTGCCCGACGAGGCGCGGACCTTCGGCATGGAGGGCATGTTCCGCCAGATCGGCATCTACTCGTCGATGGGGCAGCTCTACACGCCGCAGGACGCCGACCAGCTGCTCTACTACCGCGAGGACAAGAAGGGCCAGATCCTCGAGGAGGGCATCAACGAAGGCGGTGCGATGTGCAGCTGGATCGCGGCCGGCACGTCGTACTCGAACCACGGCGTGGCGATGGTGCCGTTCTACATCTACTACTCGATGTTCGGCTTCCAGCGGGTCGGCGACTTCTGCTGGGCGGCGGGCGACATGCAGTCGCGCGGCTTCCTGATCGGCGGCACCGCCGGCCGCACGACCCTCGCCGGCGAGGGCCTGCAGCACCAGGACGGGCACAGCCAGCTCGTGGCGACCACGATCCCGAACTGCGTTTCCTACGATCCGACCTATGCGTACGAGCTCGCGGTGATCGTGCAGGACGGGCTGCGCCGCATGTACGTCGAGCAGGAGAACGTCTTCTACTACGTCACCTGCATGAACGAGAACTACGTGCAGCCGGCGATGCCGAAGGGCGTGGAGGAGGGCATCCTGAAGGGGATGTACCTGCTGCACGTCGGCGGCCGCGGCAAGGTCCGCGTGAACCTGCTCGGCTGCGGCACGATCCTGCGCGAGGTGCTGGCCGCCGCCGACATGCTCGAGAAGGAATTCGGCGTTCCAGCCGACGTATTCAGCGCAACGAGCCTGTCCGAGCTGCGCCGTGAAGCGCTCGACGCGGAGCGCTGGAACCTGCTGCACCCCGACCATTCGCCGCGAGTGCCGTACGTGCGGCAATGCCTGGCGGGTCATGACGGCCCGTTCGTGGCCGCGACGGATTACATGCGGGCGGTCCCGGACCAGATCCGGCAGTGGGTTCCCGGCCGCTATCACGTGCTCGGCACGGACGGATACGGCCGCAGCGATTCGCGCGCGGCACTGCGCGGCTTCTTCGAGGTCGACCGGCGCTACGTGGTCGTCGCCGCGCTCAAGGCGCTCGCGGACGACGGCAAGCTCGACGTTGCCACCGTGAAGGGCGCGATCGAGCGGTTCGGCATCGATCCGGACAAGCCGAACCCGGTGACGGTCTAGGCGGGCCGGCTCGTGACGCAGCTCATCGAAATCCGGGTACCGGACATCGGCGACTACAAGGACGTCGAGATCATCGACGTCGCGGTGCGCGAAGGCGACGCGGTCGCGGTCGACGCGACGCTCATCACGCTCGAGACCGAGAAGGCCACGATGGACGTGCCGTCCACCGCGGCGGGCATCGTGCGGCAGTTCAAGGTGCAGAAGGGCGGGCGCGTATCGCAGGGCGACCTGATCGCGATCGTCGAGGCCGCGAATGCCGGCGAGCCCGCCGGCTCCGCTGTCGCTGCTGCTCCCGTCACGCCTGCGCGCACTGACCGCGTCCCGGCGGCAATTTCCGCGCCGGCACCGCAACCGACGCCGGCCCCCGTCAGTTCGGTGCCCGCCCGGCCCGCGTCGGGCACGGATGCGAGCATCGCCGAGCCGGGATTCTCGCGCTCGCACGCAAGCCCGTCCATGCGGCGCTTCGCGCGCGAACTCGGCGTGGATCTTGCCACGGTCGCGGGGAGCGGCATCAAGGGCCGCATCACCGAGCAGGACGTGAAGGCGCACGTCAAGCGCCTGCTCACGGAGCCCAGGCCCGCGGCAGCGCTGCCGAAGGTCCCGGAGGTCGACTTTGCGGCGTTCGGGCCCATCGAGCGCCGGCCGCTCTCGCGCATCCAGAAGATAGCCGGCCCGCGCCTGCACGCGAGCTGGGTCAACATCCCGCACGTCACGCAGTTCGACGAAGCCGACATCACCGAGATGGAGGCAACCCGCGCGAAGCTGAAGGACCAGGCTACGGCGCGTGGCATCAAGCTCACGCCGCTCGCTTTCGTCATGCGTGCCTGCGCGCAGGCATTGCAGGCATTTCCGCACTTCGGCGCGTCGCTCGATGCCGCCGCCGGCGAACTCGTGTTCAAGAAGTACGTTCACCTCGGGTTCGCGGCGGACACGCCGGGCGGTCTCGTCGTCCCGGTGGTGCGCGACGCCGATCGCAAGGACGTGTTCGAGCTGGCGCGTGAGCTCGGCGCGCTGAGCGAGAAAGCGCGGCTCGGCAAGCTCGTCGCGGCGGAAATGCAGGGCGGCTGCTTCACGGTCTCGAGCCTCGGTGGCATCGGCGGGACCGCCTTCACGCCGATCATCAACGCACCGGAAGTCGCGATCCTGGGCGTTTCCAGGGCCAGCCAGCGTCCCGTCTACCAGGATGGCGCGTTCGTGCCGCGGCTGATGCTGCCGCTGTCGCTGTCCTACGATCATCGCGTCATCGACGGCGCCGACGCCGTGCAGGTTCACCAGTTTCCTCGGCAAGGCGCTGGCGGACGTGCAGGGACTGCTGCGGGCAATTCCATGAAGCTGACGGTGACGGTTCCGGATCTCGGCGGGTTCAAGGACGTCGCGGTGATCGACGTGCTGGTAAAGCCCGGCCAGGCGGTGGATGTGGAGACGCCGCTGATTACCGTCGAGAGCGACAAGGCCACGATGGACATCCCGTCCACCTCGGCCGGCACGGTCGAGAGCGTCGCCGTGAAGCCGGGAGACAAGGTCAGCACGGGTTCGCCCGTCGTGGTGCTGCTGGTCGGCTCGGAGGGTTCGAACGACCTGACGGCGCCGCGCGCGGTGCTGCGCGCCCCCGAGCCGTTCGGCGGGGAGCCATACCTCGATACCGTGCCGATGCAGCCGATGCCCGCGGCTGCGCCCGCGACGCGGCGCGTGTGCCGGATTCCGCGGGCAAGGTGGATGTCGCCCCCGCTCCTGTCGACAAGCCCGGGCAGCACAACTTCGAGTTCGATCTCGTCGTGCTGGGCGCCGGTCCCGGAGGTTATACGGCCGCCTTCCGTGCGGCCGACCTCGGCCTGCGCGTCGCACTGGTCGAGCGCTTCCCGACGCTCGGTGGCGTCTGCCTCAATGTCGGCTGCATCCCGTCCAAGGCGCTGCTGCACGCTGCGCGTGTCATCGAGGATGCGCAGGCGATGTCGGAGCACGGCGTGCTTTTCGGCGCTCCGCAGATCGATGCGGCGAGGCTGCGCGACTGGAAGGATTCCGTCGTCGGCCGGCTCACGGATGGGCTGCGCAACCTGGCGCGGCAGCGCAAGGTGGCGGTGGTGCAGGGCACGGCGTCCTTCACCTCGCCTCACGAGCTGCGCGTGGATGATGGCGGGGCAGGCCGCAAGGTGAGTTTCCAGCAGTGCGTCATCGCCGCCGGCTCGGAGTCGGTGCGACTGCCGGGCCTGCCGGACGACCCTCGCATCATCGACTCGACCGGAGCGCTCGAACTCGACCTGCCCGCGAGCATGCTGGTGATCGGCGGCGGCATCATCGGCCTCGAGATGGCGACCGTGTATGCGGCGCTCGGCGTCAAGGTCAGCGTTGCGGAGCTGACGGACGGGCTCATGCCGGGTTGCGACCGCGACCTCGTGCGCCCGCTCGAAAAGCGCATCGCGGGCCAATACGAAAGCATCCTGCTCGGGACCCGCGTCACCGCGGTCGAGCCGCTTGACGATGGCCTGCGTGTGACGTTTGCCGGGGACAAGGCGCCCGGGCCGCAGGTCTACGGCAAGGTGCTCGTTGCGGTGGGTCGCGCTCCGAACGGCAAGCGCGTCGGTGCCGAGGCGGCGGGCGTCAAGGTGGACGAGCGAGGTTTCATCCCGGTCGACCGGCAGATGCGGACGAACGTGCCGCACATCTTCGCGATCGGCGACGTCGTCGGGCAGCCGATGCTGGCTCACAAGGCGACGCACGAAGGCAAGGTCGCCGCGGAAGCCGCTGCCGGGCTCAAGACCCACTTCGAGGCGAGCGTCATTCCGTCGGTCGCCTATACCGATCCGGAAATCGCCTGGGTGGGGCTCACCGAGACGGACGCCAGGGCGCGCGGCGTGGCCTTCGAAAAGGCGGTATTCCCCTGGGCAGCGAGCGGGCGCTCGCTTGCGATCGGGCGCGACGAAGGATTCACGAAGCTGCTGTTCGACCCGGAGTCGCACCGCGTCATCGGCGGCGGAATCGTCGGCACGAATGCCGGCGACCTGATCGCCGAGGTCGGGCTCGCGATCGAGATGGGTGCCGACGCCGCGGACATCGGGCTCACGATCCATCCTCATCCCACGCTCTCCGAAACGGTCGCGATGGCGGCCGAGGCGTTCGAGGGAACGCTGACGGACCTGTACGTTCCGCGCAGGAAGCCGCGCAAGGCAACGTGACCACCCGGGCGGCCAGGCGATGAACAGGACGTTGACCCGGGCACTGCGGCTCGTTGGCCTGCTCGAGGCGGGCCGGGCCGCGGAACTGCGCCTGCGCATGCGCCAGGCTCGTTCGCTGCCGGACGCCGTGATCATCGGTGCCCAGAAGTGCGGAACGTCGTCGCTGCAGGGGTACCTGGTCCAGCATCCGGGCGTCGTGCCGCCGCTGCGCAAGGAAGTGCACTATTTCGACCTCAACTACGCTCGTGGCGAGGCGTGGTACCGCGCGCACTTCGGTCGCGAGGGCGAGGCGGGGATCAATCTCGATGCGAGCCCGTACTACGTGTTCCATCCGGCGGTGCCGGCACGGATGCATGCGCTGCTGCCGGCCGCGAAACTCGTGGTCCTGCTGCGCGATCCCGTGCGCCGCGCTTACTCGCACTACTGGCACGAGCGCGCCAGGGGCCGCGAGACGCTCGAGTTCGAGGATGCCATCGCGGCGGAGCCGGCACGGATCTCGGCGGCCGAAGCGGGACTTGCCGACGGATCGATCGCGCGCAGCGCGGAACATCAGCGCTTCAGCTACCTCGCGCGCGGGCGCTACGCGGAGCAGCTCGAGCGCTGGCTCGCGCTCTATCCCCGCGAGCGCCTGCACGTCGTGCGTTTCGAGGACCTGGTGAAGGACCCGCTGGGCGGGCTGAACGAGACGCTGGCGTTCCTCGGCTTGCCGCCGGCGAGCCGCGTGGATCTCGAGGCACGCAATACGCGGCGCTATCCGCCGCTGTCCGAGCCCACGGCGCAACGTCTGCGCGAGTACTTCGAGCCGCACAACCGGCACCTCGAGAGGCTGCTCGGACGCACGATGGGATGGTGAGTCACTTGCGGCCGCCAAGGCGTCGCAACGCGTCGAGATAGGCGGCCTCGTCCGGCGGCAGCCCGGTGCGCTGGCTCTGCCACAACGCTTCGGCCAGGCACTCGATCATGCGGTGCTCGGCCTCGTGCTGGTCGCCCAGTCGCCTGCACAGGTCGGAATGTATCGAGGCGATCCCCGCCGGGCGGTTCGTGCCGACCTGCTCGCGGATCGCCAGGTGCAGGCCCATGTGCAGGAAAGGATTGGCCTGGCCGCCTTCCGGCGTGAAATCGCGAGCGAGCGCGTCCGGGTCGCTTTCGAGGAACGACTGGTACTCGGGATGCTGCTCGATGACCGTCGCAAGCTGGTGTTCCAGCGGTTCCATGGGCAACGACTCACGCCGCTTCCGCCAGGCCTCCGCGTAGCTTCGGCGCAGCGCGCCGCGGTCCTGGTCATGGAAAAAAGGCACGTCGCCTCACTTCCTGCCGCGCGGGCGTGCCGGCGTGGACGCCGCCGCGGCAACGGTCTTGTGCTCGTACTCGCAGAGATCGGCGATCGCGCAGTTCGGGCAATCCGGCTTCGCCGCCTTGCAGACATAGCGCCCCTGCAGGATCAGCCAGTGGTGTGCGTCGTGCAGGAACTCTGCCGGGATGCATTTCAGCAGTCCATCCTCCACGGCGCGCACGTCCTTCGCACGGGCGAGCCCGGTGCGGTTCGCCACCCTGAACACATGCGTGTCGACGGCGAGCGTCGGCTGGCCGAATGCGGTGTTCAGGATCACGTTCGCCGTCTTGCGTCCGACGCCCGGCAGGGCCTCGAGCGCGTCCCGGTCGTCCGGCACGCGGCCCCCATGCTCATCGATCAGCAGGCGACAGGTCGCGATGATGTTCTTCGCCTTGCCCTGGTACAGGCCGATCGACTTCACGTAGGCCGCGAGCCCGTCCACGCCGAGCGCCAGGATCGACTGCGGCGTGTTCGCGACCGCGAACAGGCGCCGTGTGGCGACGTTCACGCTCTTGTCCGTGGCCTGTGCGGACAGAATGACGGCGACCAGCAGCTCGAACGGCGACGCGTACTCGAGTTCGGTTTTCGGGTGCGGATTGCGTGCGCGCAGCCGCTCGAAGATCGCATGCACACGCCGGGCGTTCATGTGGCGGCACGGTCGGCGGCGGCCGGCGCGCCGTCCTGCGCCGCCGATGATTCCTGCTGCCTGCGCCAGTTGCGCGCCGCGAGCATCAGTCCGAGCAGCACGAACGCTCCCGGTGGCAGCAACGCCAGCAGCAGGCCATGTCCGGCGGGGATGACCTGGATGCCCGACCCGGCCGTGTCTCCACCGAGGAGCAGGCCGAGGTCCGCGCCGAGGCTGCCGCGCCCGAGCAATTCCCGTGCGCTGCCGAGGGCCAGCAGCACGAGCAGGAAGCCGAGTCCCATCGCCACTGCGTCGAGCAACGCGGCGCCGACGCTCTGGCGCGAGGCGAACGCCTCGGCACGCGCCAGCACCAGGCAGTTGGTGACGATCAGCGGCAGGAAGATGCCAAGTGAATCGTGCAGTCCCGGCCACCACGCGGCCAGGGACAGTTCGACGGCGGTGACCGCGCCGGCGATCGTGAGCACGAACACGGCGAGCCGGATCTCCGGCAGCAGCCATCGACCGAGGACGGACGCGATCAGGTTGCTGGCCACGAGCACGGTGAGCGTCGCGAGCCCGAGCCCGAGTGCGCTGCCGGCGGACGTGCTGACCGCGAGCAGCGGGCACAGGCCGAGCAGTTGCACCAGCGCAGGGTTCTGCGCGTCGAGTCCGTTGCGGAAAATGTCGCGTGCGGCCATCGTCGGATTGTAGGTCAACCGCGCGGCGCGGCGAGCAGAGTGGCGCGGTTGGCTTCGAAGTACAGCAGTGCGTCCAGGACGGCGCCCACGACGGCGCGCGGCGTGACGGTCGCGCCGGTGAACTGGTCGAAGTCACCGCCATCCTTCTTCACGTGCCAGCGCTCCAGGGCAGGATCCCCGAGCGAGCGGCCCTTGAATCCATCGATCCAATTCGACTTGCGCTCGTCGATCGCATCCCCGAGGCCGGGGGTCTCCCTGTGCGCGACGACCCTGACACCCAGCAGATGCCCGTCGGCGCCGATGCCGACCAGCAGGCGGATCGAGCCCGCGTAGCCGTCCGGTGCGACGACCGTGAGAATCGCGGCGACCGGTCGGCCCGCCTGCCTTGCCCGATACACCGGCAGTGGTTCGTCCGTGCCCAGTCGCTCGGCATCGCGGACCGTCACGACGTCCTGCAGCAGGTCGTTGTCGTAGCTCGTGCCGCCCAGCACTGCGGCCAGTTGCGCGACACGTTGCGCGCGCTCGTTGGCCTCGATGCGCGGCCGGGCGAGGTCATTCACGATCGCGACCAGGCCCACCGTGACGACGGCGGCTGCCGCGAGCAGCAGCGCCGCACGCAGCGGCCGGCGCCGGACAGGTTCAGTGCCGGTCGTGTCCATGGATCCTCGGTACCGTGTACCGGTCGATGAGTGGTGCCGCGACGTTCATCAGCAGCACGCCGAAGGCGATGCCGTCCGGGTATCCGCCCCAGGTCCGGATCGCCCAGGTGATCGCTCCGATTCCGGCGCCGTAGACGAGGCGGCCGCGGTCGCTGGTCGCAGCCGACACAGGGTCGGTCGCGATGAAGAATGCGCCGAGCATCGTCGCGCCAGAGCAGAGCTGGAAGGTTGCGGATGCATGGGCGCCCGGGTCGATCGCGTGCATCGCGAACGCGGGCAGCGCGATTCCCGCCAGCACCGCGACGGGGATGTGCCAGCGCACGAGGCCGCGCGCCAGCAGGTAGAGTCCGCCGGCCAGCGCGGCGAGGTTGATCCATTGCGCGCCTTTGCCGCCCATCGAGCCGAATGCGGGACCGGCGAATATCTCCTCCATCGTCAGCCGCTGTCCGAGGCCGGTGCGCAGTGCGTCGAGCGCAGTCGCGCCGGTATAGGCGTCCCAGTCGCCGCCCAGGGCGAACGGCACAGGCCAGCGTGTCATCTCGAGCGGGAACGACACGAGCAACGCCGCGTAGCCCACCATCGCGGGATTGAACGGATTCGAGCCGAGGCCACCGAATACGTGCTTGCCCAGCAGCACCGCAATCGCCGTGCCGAGCGCCATGAGCCACCAGGGCAGCAGCGGCGGCACCGCGACGGCGAGCAGCGCTGCCGTTACGAGCACGCTGCCGTCACGCAGGAACGGCGCCGCATCGCGGCCGCGGGCGCGCAGCGCCAGTGCCTCGCAGGCGAGTGCGACAGGTCCGGCCACCAGCAACTGCAGCAGCAGCCCGGGACCGAAGACCGCGACCTGCACCACGGCGACCGGCAGCAGGGCCAGCAGCACCTGGAACATCACGCGCGGGACGCTGTACCCGGCGATGACGTGCGGAGCGGGCGAAGTCTCGAAGCGCATTGCCATCGAGTCAGCCCTCCCGCTCGCCACGGGCCCGGCTTCGCGCTGCTTCGAAGGCCTGTCGCTCGGCTTCGGCCGCCGCCGCGAGTCGCTCTTCGTGACGTGCGAATCTCTCGCGGGCCTCGGCCGCGCGCTGACGCTCGTAGAGTTGCAGCCGTCGTGTCTCGCGCGCGGCGCGAAAGCGCGCGGTGAGCGGGATCCGGCTCGGGCAGACGTAGTCGCAACAGCCGCATTCGATGCAGTCGGCGAGGCCGTGCCGCGTGACCTGGCCATCATCCCCGGCCGCGATTGCCCGGAGCAGCATCTGCGGCAGCAGTCCCGGCGGGCAGACCGTCGCGCAGTCCCCGCAGCGGATGCACGGCATCTCGCGGCCCCGCGCGGCAAGGTCTGCCGCGGTCGCGACCACGACGCAGTTCACCGCCTGCGTGAGTGGCACGGCGTCCGTCGCGAGCGCCCGGCCCGTCATGGATCCACCGGCGATCAGTCGCAGCGGTTCGGAGGTCGTACCCGCCACAGGCCGCGACGAGGTCCGCGATGGGCGTGCCGAGCCGCGCGTCGAGGTTCGCCGGCTCGCGTACGCCCGAGCCGGTCACCGTGACGATGCGCCCGGTGATCGGCTGCCCGGTGCGCACCAGCCGGGCTGCGGCCGCCGCCGTGCCGACGTTCTGGCACACGAGACCGATCGCGGGCGGCAACGCATCGTGCGGTACCTCGAGCCCGGTGACCGCGGCGAGCAGTTGGCGCTCGGCCCCGGCCGGGTAGATCGCGCGCAGCGTGGCGAGCCCGACGCGCGGATCTGCAGCGGCCGCCAGGGCAACCTCGATTGCAGCGATAGCCTCGGGCTTGTCGTCCTCGACGGCGATCGTGCATTTCGCTGCGCCGCAGGCATGCAGCAGGACCTGCGCACCGAGCACCACGTCGGCGGCGCGCTCGCGCATCAGCGCGTCGTCGCAGCAGATCCAGGGTTCGCACTCGGCGCCGTTCAGCACCAGGTGTGTCGCGGAGCGTTCGCGCGCGGCGGCGAGTTTCGCGTGCGCCGGGAAGGCGGCACCGCCCAGGCCGGCGATTCCGGCACTGCGGATCCGCGCCAGCAGCTCGTGCGGTGCGAGCGACGCCCAGTCGATTGGCGCGAAACCTGGCTCGAGCTCGTCCGAGCCGTCGTTCTCGATGACGATGCAGGTTCCTTCGCCCGTCGGTCCCGGGACCGGCCGGGTTTCGATGCCGCGCACCACGCCTGCGACCGGCGAGTGCACGTCGATCGCCGTATCGTCCCGCGGCGCGGCCGACGGGCGTGCCGATTCGCACGCGCGCACCAGCCGTCAGCAGTGGCTGCGCCGCGTCGCCGCTGCCCTGGTCCAGCGCTACGACGACCCACGGTGGTACCGGCCCGGCGCGCAGGGGCTGGCGCATCGGGGCCGCTTTGTGCGCCTCGAGTTCGAGGCCCGGCGGGAACGTGCTGCGAGCCGCCATGGTCGGGCCTAGGCCGCGCGCCGCGTGCGAAGCGCGCCGCTGACGAGCGGTGGGCGCAGTTCGATGCAGTCCACCGGGCACGGCGGCAGGCACAGCTCGCAGCCGGTGCACTGCTGCTCGATGACCGTGTGCATGAAGCGCTGCGCGCCGACGATCGCATCCACCGGGCACGCCGGCAGGCACAGTGCGCAACCGATGCAGCGTGCCTCGTCGATCACCGCGACGAGGCGCGGCTTCGTCGCGCCGAACGCGGGATCCAGCGGCTTCGGATCCCTGCCGAGGAGTGCCGCGAGTGCATGCACCGTGTTCTCGCCGCCAGGCGGGCACTGGTCGATGTCGGCATCGCCGCGCGCGACGGCCTCGGCGTAGGGACGGCAGCCCGGGTAGCGGCACTGCCCGCACTGCGTCTGAGGCAGCAGTGCGTCGATGCTCTCCACCAGCCGGTCGGCATCCGGGCGCAGCCGGGTCGCGGCCCAGCCGAGCGCGGCGCCCAGCACGACGGCGAGCCCAGTCGCAACACCGATCGCCGGCAGCACGCTGCCTGCGCTCATCGGGCGCCCAGTCCCGCGAAGCCCATGAAGGCGAGCGCCATGAGTCCTGCCGTGACGAGTGCGATGGGAGCGCCGCGAAACGCCTGCGGGACGTCCGCGCCGTCCATCCGTTCGCGGATCGCGGCGAACAGCAGCAGCGCCAGTCCGAAACCGGCAGCGGCCGAGGCCCCGAACACCAGCGACTGGAGCAGGCCGTAGTGGCGGTCCAGGTTGAGCAGCGCGACGCCGAGGACCGCGCAGTTCGTCGTGATGAGCGGCAGGAACACGCCGAGCAGTTCGTGCAGCAGCGGGCTCGTCGCGCGCACGACGAGCTCGGTCAGCTGCACGACGGCTGCGATCAGCAGGATGAACACCAGCGTGCGCAGGTACTCGAGGCCGAGCGGCTCGAGCAGCCAGGTGTACGCGCAATAGCTCAGGCCCGACGCCAGCGTCAGCACGAAAAGCGTCGCGAGCGCCATGCCGGCCGCGGCCTCGAAACGGCGGCTCACGCCGACGAACGGGCACAGGCCGAGGAAATTCGTCAGGACGAAGTTGTTGACGAGACTCGCGCCGAGCGCCAGCAGCAGCAGGTCCGTCATTGGGGGAAGCGGATAGTGATCAGTGATCAGCGGATAGTAAGACGGCTCACTTGACCTTCATGCCTGGCTCGGCGCCCGAGTCGGGAGACAGCAGGAAGATGTCCTTTCCGCCCGGTCCTGCCGCGAGCACCATGCCTTCGGACATGCCGAAGCGCATCTTGCGCGGCTCGAGGTTCGCGACCACGACCGTGAGCCGGCCGACCAGTTGCTCGGGAGAGTACGCCTGGCGGATGCCCGCGAACACGGTGCGGCGTTCGGCTGCCGAGGTCCACGGTGAGCTTGAGGAGCTTGTCCGCGCCTTCCACCAGCTCGGCGGCCGTGATCCGCGCGATGCGCAGGTCGATGCGCCCGAAGTCGTCGATCGAGATGCTGGGCACGGCCGCCGGGTCCGGGTGCGGCGGCACCGCCCGGAGTCTTCGCGGCTGCCGCTGCCGGCGCCGTTCCTGCCGCCGTGGGAATTCCGGTCGGCTTCAGGTTCTCCGCCGATGCATCGACGAGCGCCTTCGTGGCCGCCGGATCGACGCGGGTCGCAAGCGGCTCGTAGCTGCCGATCGTCGTGCCGAGCAGCGGCTGCGCAACGTCGTCCCATTGCTGTGGCGCCAGGCCGAGGAACCGCTCCGCACCGGCGGCGAGGCGCGGCATGATGGGCTTCAGGTACACGACCAGCGCCCGGAACAGGTTCAGTCCCTGGGTGCAGACGCCCTGCACGTCGCCGGCCTGCGCCGGATCCTTGGCCATCAGCCACGGCTTGCGCTGGTCGATGTAGAGGTTGGCGCGGTCGGTGAGCTGCATCACTTCGCGCACCACTGCGGCGAAGTCGCGAGCCTCGTAGGCCGCTCCGATCCGCTCGCGCGCCTCCGCGAACTCCTCGTACAGCGCTGGTTCCGGCAGCCGGTCCGCGAGGCGCCCCTGCGAGCCCCGGGCGATGAACCCGGCGCAGCGGCTGGCGATGTTCACGAGCTTGCCGACCACGTCCGAGTTCACCTTGGCGACGAAGTCGTCGAGACTCAGGTCGAGGTCGTCGACGCCCGGGCCGAGGCGGGCCGCGTAGTAGTAACGCAGGTACTCGGCCGGCAGGTGGTCGAGCCACGCGCGCGCAGTGATGAAGGTGCCGCGGGATTTCGACATCTTCTGGCCGTTCACGGTCAGGAAGCCGTGCGCGTAGACCGACGTGGGCGGGCGGTACCCCGCGCCATGCAGCACGGCGGGCCAGAACAGCGTGTGGAAGTACACGATGTCCTTGCCGATGAAGTGGTAGACCTCGGCGTCGCTGTCCGGCTTCCAGTAGCGGTCGAAGTCCGCGCCGGTGCGCCGGCAGTAGTTGAGCAGGCTGCCGAGGTAGCCGATGGGCGCATCGAGCCACACGTAGAAGTACTTGCCGGTCTCGCCCGGGATCTCGAAGCCGAAGTACGGCTCGTCGCGCGAGATGTCCCAGTCGCGCAGCCCGGCGGAGAACCACTCGCCGAGTTTTGCCGTCACGGCCGGCTGCAGGCGGCCCGATCCGGTCCATTCCCGCAGCATCGGCTCGAAGTCGCCGAGGCGGAAGAACAGGTGCTCCGAGTCGCGCTGCACGGGCGCCGTGCCGCTCACGACCGAGATGGCGTCCTTCAGGTCGGCGGGCGTGTAGGTGGCGCCGCAGGACTCGCAGCTGTCGCCGTACTGGTCCAGCGTGCCGCATTTCGGGCACGTGCCGCGCACGTAGCGGTCCGGCAGGAACATCTTCGCCTGCTCGTCGTACGCCTGCCGGATCGTCTCGCGACGGATGTGGCCGGCGGCGAGCAACCGCCGGTAGATGTCGTTGGTGACCTCGCGGTTCTCGTCCGAGTGCGTCGTGTGGAAGTTGTCGAAGGAGACGTCGAAGTCCGCGAAGTCCCGCCGCTGCTCGGCGGAGAAGCGCGCGATCAGGTCCTCGGGCGACACGCCTTCCTGGCGGGCCTTGAGCATGATCGGCGTGCCGTGCGCGTCGCTCGCGCAGACGTACAGGCAGTCGTGGCCGCGCATGCGCTGGTAGCGCACCCAGATGTCGGTCTGCACGTACTCGACCATGTGGCCGAGGTGGGGCGCGCCGTTCGCGTAGGGCAGGGCGCTGGTGACGAGGATGGTGCGGCGTTTCGTTTGGGTCATGGCACGTGGGCGGCCGGGCAGGACGCCGGATTATGCCATGCAGCGGCTCAGCCCATTTCCTTCAGCTGCTCGAAGCGCTGCTTGTTGATCGACTTCTCGTAGGCCGACCGGCCCGTGATCATGCTCTTGTCGAGCAGTTCCTGGATCGCGGAATCCATGGTGCGCATGCCGAACTGGCCGCCGCTCTGCATCGTGTTCTCGAGCTGGTCGAGCTTGCCCTGCCGGATCAGGTTCGACACGGCCGGCGTATTGATCAGGATCTCGAGCGCCGCGACGCGGCCGCGCTTGTCCGCCCGCTGGATGAGCTGCTGCGAGACGACGCCGCGCAGCGAGGTCGAGAGCATCGTGCGGACATGGGCCTGCTTGTCCGACGGGAAGGCATTCACGATGCGGTCCACCGTGGCCGCGGCGCCGTTGGTGTGCAGCGTGCCCATGACGAGGATGCCCATCTCGGCGGCGGTGACCGCGATGCTCATGGTCTCGAGGTCGCGCAACTCGCCGACCAGCACGACGTCCGGGTCCTCGCGCAGCGCCGAGTGCAGCGCCTCGGCGAATCCGGGGCTGTGGATGCCGACCTCGCGCTGGCTCACGAGGCAGCTCTTGCGCGCGTGCACGAACTCGATCGGGTCCTCGATCGTCAGGATGTGGCCCTTTATGCGCGCGTTGATGTCGTCGATCATCGCCGCGAGCGTGGTGGACTTGCCGGAGCCGGTCTTGCCGGTGACCAGGATCAGGCCGTTGTTGGTGCGGCAGAGGCTGCGCACCGACTCGGGCATGTTGAGCTGCTCCAGCGTCAGCGCCTTGGACGGGATCGCGCGGAACACCGCGCCGAGGCCGCCGATGTGCCGGAAGACGTTGACGCGGAAGCGCGACACGCCGGGTATCGTGTAGGCGAAATCGGCGCCGTCCTGCTCCTCGAGCCGCTGCAGCGCACGGCGCGTCATGATCTCGGTCAGCATCTCGCGGACCTCGTCCTGGCCGAGCGGCTCCTGCGCGCAATGACTGCAGCTCGCCGAACAGGCGGATCCGCGGCGGGTCCCCGGCAACGAAATGCAGGTCGGAGCCGTTGCGCGCTCAGTACGTCGCGGAGAAATGCGTCGATGCGACGCGGAGCCTGCTGGACCTCGGCCGTGCCGGTGCCCGCCGCCGCCGCCGCGGTCCCGGTCGCCGTCGCCGCGGGGAGGGTTGGATCGCTGCTCACGACACACCCTGGGTGATGTCGGCCTTCAGGATCGCGGTCCCGTCCTGGATGTAGCGCGTGAACGGCCGCTTGTCCTGCGCGTACACGAAGGCGTCCTCCGGATCGACCTCCCGCGCCTGGATGGCCGCGAGCAGCGACTGGTCCATCGTCTGCATGCCGGCGTCCTTGCCGGTCTGCAGCGCCGACGGAATCATGTGCGTCTGGTCGGTCATGATCAGCTTGCCGATCGCGCGATTCATGACCATGACTTCGCAGACGGCACGGCGGCTGCGCAGGTCGGGCGTACGCACCAGCACCTGGGTCACGACGCCGATCAGGCTCTGCGACATGAAGCCCTTGGTCTGCTCGCGTTCCTCGGCGGGCAACGCATCGACCATGCGGTCGATGGTCTTCACGGCGCTCGTGGTGTGCAGCGTGCCGAGCACGAGGTGTCCCGTCTCGGCCGCCGTCATCGCCCAGCGCACCGTGTCGGCGTCGCGCAGCTCGCCCACCAGGATGACGTCCGGGTCCTCGCGCATCGCGGCCCGCACGCCCTCGGAGAACGACGGCAGGTGCGTGTGCAGCTCGCGCTGGATGACCTGCGACTGCTTGCTCCGGTGCACGAACTCGATCGGGTCCTCGAGGCTGATGATGTTGAGCCGCCGCGTCCGGTTCAGGTGGTCGATCATCGCCGCGAGCGTCGTCGACTTGCCGGTGCCCGTGGATCCGGTCACCAGCACCATGCCCTGGTGGTAGTCGCAGAACTTCTTCACGATGGGCGGCAGGTTGAGCGAGTCGAGGCTCGGCACGTCGCTCGGGATCGCGCGGAACACGGCGCCGACGCCGGTGTCCTTGCGGAACACGTTCACGCGGAAGCGGCTGCCCTCCGCCGAGACGTACGAGAAATCGATGTCGTGCCCCTTGCCGAACTGCTCCTTCTGCGAGCCGGAGAGGATCTCGGTCACGTAGCCCTCGAGCTCCGCCTCGGCGAGGTTGCGGAACTTGATCGGCATCAGCTCGCCGTTCATGCGCAGCATCGGCGGCACGCCGACCGCGAGGTGGACGTCGGAACAGCCCTGCGCCGCGCCGAGTTTCAGGAATGCGTCGATGCGTGCCATGGCGGGCGCCGGCTCAGAGATAGCGCTCGAGGGCGGAGCGCATCTCGTCCATGCTCTGGAAGCGTCGAGTCTTGTCGACGGACATGGCCTTCATCACGATCTCCGAGAGGCCGGGCGGAATGGTGGCGTTGACCTCGATCGGCGGCTTGGCCTTGCCCTGCACGTGCTGGTACATGACCGCCATGTGGTCGCCGCGGTGGTACGGCGGCTCGCCGGTCAGCATCTCGTAGAGGATCACGCCGAGACTGTACACGTCCGCACGCTCGTCGACCTTCTTGCCGAGGATCTGCTCGGGAGCCATGTACTTCGGCGAGCCGATGACGTAGCCGGTCTTGGTGAGCTGGGTGTCGCCCTGGTGCTGGGCGGCGGCCACGCCGAAGTCCACGATCTTCACGAGGCCGGTCTCGTCGATCAGCACGTTCGCCGGCTTCAAGTCGCGGTGGATGATGCCCGACTGGTGGGCGACCGCCATTCCGGTCGCGATGTCGGTCGCGAAACGCACGGCCTTCGCGAGCTGCAGCGGCTTTTCGTTCACTTCGTTGCCGAGCGTGTGCGACGGGAAGTACTCCATCGAGATCGCGTAGTTGCCGCGGATGTACAGGAAATCGTAGATGCGGATGACGTTGCGGTGCGTGATCTTGCGCGAATAGCGCAGCTCGTGCACGAACCGCTTCATCATCTCCTCGTCCTGCGAGACGTTCGGGTTCAGGAACTTGAGCACGAGCTGCTCCTCCACGACCGTGTCCTCCATCAGGAGCACGGTGCCGAAGGCGCCCTTGCCGATCTTCTTCAGGAACTTGTAGCGGCCCTCGAGGACGTCGCCCGGCTTGAGCGTCGAGACGTCGAGCCGCTGTTCCGGCGGCTGGCGTGCCAGGCCCTCGATGTCCGGGCGGTCGACCAGCAGCGTGCGGCCGGGCTCCGCGCGACGGGCGGCGCCCTCGCGCACGGCGACCGCGCCGCTCGAGAAGCGGCTGTCGAGGTCCTCGACGGCACGCAGCGCCGCGTGGCTCACGGTCGGGTCGGCGCCGTTTGCGCCCACGTCCTCGAGCCGCGCGCGCACGCCGTCCGCGGAGTTGTCGTCGGCCAGCCGCGTGAGGGCCGTGATCACCTCGAGCCGGACTTCCTTGGCGGGGTTCTCGAGCAGCGGCAGCAGCCGGACGACGTGCGAAGGCTCGCCGAGCTTGCCTATCGCGCGCACCACGGTCGGCAGCGAGCGGTCGTCCGCGTTGTCGAGCATGGCCAGCAGTGCCGGCAGCGCGGCGCGGCTGCCGATTTCCGCCAGCGCGTCCACGGCGCGTTCGCGGACCCACCAGTCCGGGTCGTTCGTCGCCTCGATGAGGTAGCCGACCGCGCGCTCGTCCTTGGTCTGGTTCAGGATCTCGATCGCGGCGCGCCGCACGTCCTCGTCCTGGTCGCGGATCAGCTCGAGCGAAGCCTCGATCACGCGCGGCCCGCCGATCTTGGCCAGCGCGTCCGCAGCCCGGCTGCGCACCCACCAGTCGTCGTCCTTGATGGACTGCAGCAGGAACTTCACGTGCGCCGCGGTGCCGATCTCGTTCAGCACCTCGACCGCCGCGCGCCGCGCGCTCTCGTTCTCGTCCTTCAGCACCTTGACGAGGTGGAGCATCGTATCGGGGTGGTTGGCACGCACGACCGCGTCGATGGCCTTCTGCTGGGTCTCGACGTCCGGATCGCGCAGCACCTCGCAGAGCAGGCTCGGGTCGGCGTTGCCGTCGAGGCGGGCGAGCGCGTTCAGCACGGCCTGGCGGATGAACTTGTTCGGGTCCTTGAGCTGTGCCTGCAGTGCTCCGGCGACGTCCGGCCGGTTGAAGCGGGCCAGGATGCTGATGATGTGCGTGCGGGCGATCGGGTCCTTGCCCTCGAGTCGGCTGACGAGTTCCGGGACCAGCGAGTCGTCCGCGATCTCGCTGATGATGCGGAACAGCGCCGCCTTCTCGGTCGGCTCCTGGTTGTAGGCGCGCGTGAGCAGGTCGCGCGCGCCGAGCTTGGACTTCTGCGCGCCGAGCACGCTCACGATCGGGCCGCGCGGCATCTTCGGATCGTCGAGCAGCGGCAGCAGCAGCTGCGGCGCGTAGCCTCGTGCCGCCGAGAGCGCCGCGACGATCGCGGAGGACGCCCGCTGGTTGCCCTCCGCGAGGCCGTGTGATCACGATCGGGAGCGACTTGTTGTCGATCAGCGAGGCGAGCACGTTGACGAAGCCCGCCGTTTCCTGCCGGTCGGCGCTGGCGAGCGCGTCGACGATGCGCGGAATGGCCGACGGCCCGAGCTTGCTCAGCTTCTCCAGCGACTTGTTCGGGTCGGCGGCGCCGCTGTCGCCGGCCGCCTTGATGTCCGCGATCAGGCGGTCCGCCCGGAGGTTGGTGAGGAAGCTCATGGACTCGGGTCGACGCCTGGCAGATCGCGCCTCGCTCTCCGGGTGACTAAGTCAAAGACACACGGGTCCGTGGGGACCAGCGCGGCCTGGCGAAGTATGCCATGCGCACGACGCGTTGCCGTGGCCATGCCCGGGGCGTGGCCGGAAGCCGGTTTCCGCTACAATCACTCGCTTACGGCTCATGCCTCCACCCCTGTTTTCCAGTTGGCCCAGATGACCGACGATCGCGCTCGAGCAGCCCGCCTTGTGGTCGGGAATTATGTCGAACCCCACCTCGGGATGCCCTTGGCGGACGCCAAAGCTGTGAAGTCCGTCCAGTTGCAGGCCGGAAAGGTGCTGGTGGAGGTCGAACTGGGCTTCCCGCTGGGGAGGGCCCGGGCCGAACTCGAGGCAATCCTGCAGGGAATGCTGGATGCCACCCCGGAGGTGGGTGACAGCGCTGTCAGCGTGCGCTGGACGGTGGCCAGCCACGCGGTCCAGGGCGGCCTGCAGCCCCTGCCCGGGATCGCGAACGTCGTCGCGGTGGCCTCGGGCAAGGGGGGCGTCGGCAAGTCCACGACCGCGGTGAACCTCGCGCTTGCGCTCGCGCTCGACGGCGCGCGCGTGGGACTGCTGGATGCCGACATATACGGTCCCAGCCAGCCCCGCATGGTCGGGCTGCAGGGCCAGCGTCCCGAGTCGGCTGACGGCAAGCGCATGGAGCCGCTCGTGGCGCACGGCATCAAGGTCATGTCGATCGGCTTCCTCATCGAGGAGGAGCAGCCGATGGTCTGGCGCGGCCCCATGGTCACGCAGGCGCTGACGCAGCTGCTGTCGGACACCAACTGGGGCGAACTCGACTATCTCGTCGTGGACATGCCGCCCGGCACCGGAGACATCCAGCTCACGCTGGCCCAGCGCGTGCCGGTGAGCGGCGCGGTCGTCGTGACGACGCCGCAGGACATCGCGCTGCTCGACGCGCGCAAGGGTCTCAGGATGTTCCAGAAGGTCGCGGTGCCGGTGCTCGGCATCGTCGAGAACATGAGCACCCATGTCTGCTCGAAGTGCGGCCACGAGGAGCCGGTTTTCGGCAGCGGTGGCGGCGCGCGCATGGCCGAGCAGTACGGAGTGGACCTGCTGGCGAGCCTGCCGCTCGATATCCGCATCCGGGAGGAGACCGATGCCGGCAGGCCGACGGTCGTGGCCGATCCGGACGGACCCATCGGCCGGGCGTATCTGCAGATGGCGCGCAGGACCGCTGCGCGCCTGTCGCTCGCGGCCGCCACCGGCGCCGCGGCTCCGAAGATCACCGTCGAGGAAACCTGAGCGTGAGCATCAAGTCCGACCGCTGGATCCGCCGCATGGCCGAGAGCCACGGCATGATCGAACCCTTCGAGCCGGGACAGGTCCGCATGGCGAACGGCCAGCGCATCGTCTCCTACGGCACTTCGAGCTATGGCTACGACGTGCGCTGTGCGGCCGAATTCAAGATCTTCACCAACATCAACTCGACCATCGTCGACCCGAAGGACTTCGATCGCGGCTCGTTCGTGGACTTCGGCGGCGACGTCTGCATCATCCCGCCGAATTCGTTCGCGCTCGCGCGCACGGTCGAGTATTTCCGCATCCCGCGCAACGTGCTCACCGTCTGCCTCGGCAAGTCCACGTACGCGCGCTGCGGCATCATCGTCAACGTCACGCCGCTCGAGCCGGAGTGGGAAGGCCACGTGACGCTCGAGTTCTCGAACACGACGACGCTGCCCGCCAGGATCTACGCGCACGAGGGTGTCGCGCAGATGCTGTTCTTCGAGTCGGACGAGGTGTGCGAGGTGTCCTACAAGGACCGCGGCGGCAAGTACATGGGGCAGAAGGGCGTGACGCTGCCGAAGGCGTGAGCAAGGCGGCAGCGGAACGCGCAGCGGAAAGCGGTTAGTGATCAATGATCAGGGGTTAGTGAAGAGGCCGGCGCGCCGGCCGATCCGGTTTCTTCACTAACCCCTAACCGCTGATCACTAACCGCTTTCCGCTGGCGCTTTCCGCTGCCGCCTTCCGCTACCGCTCCAGCCCCACCAGCCTCATCTGCACGTCCGGCCGGCCCTTGTTGAACTGGATGGCCTGCACGGGAACGTAGCCGAGGCTCGGCGCGTGCCAGACGCGGTTCACGCGTTTCGAGCCATCGCGCTGGCTCGCCCAGATCACCGTCTCGAACTTTCCGAAAGGCGTGACCACCGTGGCGCGTCCCTCCGGCCAGTAGCGGTACTCCTCGAGCCGCGCGCCGTTCTGGATGCGAAACGACTTCGGTTCGTGTCCCGCGACGAGTTCAAGCAGCATCGCCACCTGCACCGACGTGCTGTCCTGCGTTCCCGGCTGCACCGCGAGGTCGAACGCCTTGCCCTTCGACTCGCCGCGGACGCGGCCCTCGCGCCAGTCGAAGGTCATCCGCACGTCCTTTACGCCTGAATCGCTGCCGTCGTCGAAGACGAGCGACTGCGGACGCACGGTTCCCTGCGCGATGTCCATGGTGCTGCGCTGCCGGGCGTCGGGGCTCACCGCGACGCGGGCGAGCAGGTTGGGGAAGGCGCGCGATTCGTAGAGCCACTGGCCCTGGGCCGTGCCGCGATGCAATGAAGTCTCGAGCTCGCCGCCGCTGATGCCGCGATAGCTGACCTGGTAGCGGGCCTTGTATGGCGCCAGGCCCGCCGCGCCCGACGCCGCGCCGCGGCCGCGCCCTGGGCCATGGCCGGCGGGCCGTGCAACGGCGCCAGCAGCATTGCCAGCAGCATTGCCAGCGCGCGCAACGGTCGATCAGCCCGGGGCTTCATCCGCCGCTCCGGCCTGGATGGGTTGGTCGAGCCGCCGGCCGTCGAGCCAGGCCGCGCCGTCGAGACAGCGCAGGCGCCCGGCGGCGAACCAGCCGACGGCTTGCGGATAGATGCGGTGTTCGACCTCGAGAACGCGTGCTGCAAGGGTGGCCTCGTCGTCGCCGTCCCGGATCGGGACCCGTGCCTGTAAGACCACCGGGCCGCCGTCGAGTTCGCGGGTGACGAAATGAACGCTGGCGCCGTGCTCGCGCTCGCCGGCCTCGAGGGCGCGGCGATGGGTGTCCAGGCCGCGGTGCCGGGGCAGCAGGGACGGGTGGATGTTCAGCATGCGGTCCGCGAAGCGGTCCACGAAGGCCGGCCCCAGGATGCGCATGAAGCCTGCCAGCACGACGAGGCCGGGCGCGAAGCTCGCGACCAGGGCGGCAAGCGCCTCGTCGTAGCGCGTACGGTCCGGAAACTCCTTCGGCGACAGCGTGACGCAGTGCAGGCCGACGCTGCGCGCCCATTCGAGGCCAGCGGCATCGGCGCGGTCGCTGACGACGGCGCGGATGTCCACCGGCAGCGCCGCAGCGCGGGCCTCGCTCGCGATCGAACGCAGGTTGCTGCCGCGACCGGAGATCAGCACGACCACCGGCAGGCGCTCGCCAGCGCTGTTCATCGTTCGATCACGACTCCGCGCCCGCCGCTGCGCACTTCGCCGACGAGCACGGGTTGCTCACCGGAGGCGCGCAGGATCTCCATCGCTTGGTCGGCATCGGTCGCGGCCACGCACAGCGTCATGCCGAGCCCGCAGTTGAACGTGCGGTACATCTCGTCGCGCTCGATGTTCCCGGCGCGCTGCAGCCAGTCGAAGACCGCGGGCCGGGTCCAGCTCCGCTCGCTCAGGACGGCCTCGAGGCCGTCGGGCAGCACGCGCGGGATGTTGCCCGTCGGGCCGCCTCCGGTGACGTGCGCTATCGAATGCACGGGCACCTGCGCGAGCAACGCCAGCACGGACTTGACGTAGATGCGCGTGGGCGCGAGCAGGCGGTCGTACAGCGGCTCGCCGTCCAGCATCGTTGCGGCGTCGGCGCCGCTCATGGCCAGCAGCCTGCGGACCAGTGAATAGCCGTTCGAATGGGGACCCGAGGACGGGAGCCCGATGATCGCGTCGCCGGCGCGGGTCTGCGTGCCGTCGATGATCCGGTCCTTCTCGACCAGGCCCACGCAGAAGCCGGCGAGGTCGTAGTCGCCGCCGGCGTACATGCCCGGCATCTCGGCGGTCTCGCCGCCGACCAGCGCGCAGCCGGCCAGCAGGCAGCCCTCGACGATGCCCTTGATCACGCGCTCCGCCACGGCGACTTCGAGCTTGCCGGTGGCGTAATAGTCGAGGAAAAACACCGGCTCGGCGCCCTGCACGACCACGTCGTTCGCGCACATCGCCACGAGGTCGATGCCGATCGTGTCGTGGCGACCGGTCTCGATCGCCAGCCTGAGCTTGGTGCCGACCCCGTCGGTGCCGGACACCATGACCGGCTGGCGGAACCGGTGCAGCGGAACCTCGACCAGCGCGCCGAATCCGCCAAGGCCGCCGAGCACCTCGGGACGCATGGAGCGCTTCACCGCGGGCTTGATCCTTTCGACGAGCTCGTCGCCCGCATCGATGTCGACGCCGGCGTCGCGGTAGGTGGTGGGTTTCGTGTCGGACATGGGAGTCTCCCGCGGGCAGTTATGCCCCGGGGTCGCGTCGAGGCTGTGGTATTTTACACGTGCGCCGGCAGCGCCGAACTCTTCCCGACCATGCGCAAGTGCACCTGTACCCCACGGCTCCTCGTGCCGGCCCTCGCGGCCCTCGCATGCATGCTGTTTCTCGCGGTGCCCGTCCCGGCCGCCGCCGACGTGTCGGTCTACCAGGCCGTCGTGCCCCTGAAGGGAAATACCGAAGCGGACCGGTCGGCTGCATTCGGCGAGGCGTTGAAGAGCGCCGCCGTGCGGGCGTCCGGGCGTCGCGACGCCGGCTCGAACGCGACGATCGTCGCCGCGGCGTCCGATGCCACGCGCTACGTGCAGCAGTACTCGACGACCTCCGACCGCATGCTCAAGGTCGGGTTCGACGCCAAGGCGATGGATCGACTGCTGCAGCAGGCCGGGCTGCCGCTCTGGCCGCTCGAGCGCCCGGTGACACAGGTGCTGCTGGTCACCGGTTCCGCGGCAGGCGGTGCGCGCGCGATCGTCGAAGGCGAGCGCGTCGCCGAGCGCGCCGAAGTCGAGCGTGCCGCGCGGGACCGTGGCCTGCCGATCTCGTGGCCACGCGGGACCGTGGACGCGGCAGCAGTGCGCGCCATCGTCGCGGGTGGCGCTGCCGGCGCCCAGGCAAGTGCGGATTCGCGACCGGTGCTGGCCGGCGTCGCGTCAGGTGGCAGCGTCAGCTGGCGATTCGTGCAGCCCGGGCAGACCGCGACGGTGGATGGCAACCTGCAGGACGGCGCCAACCTTGCCGCCGATTCGCTTGCGGCGCGCTATGCGCCGCCGTCGACGCGTGGCATGTCCAGCATTACGGTGCGCGTCGGCGGCATGGACGGCGTCAGGGCCTATGCCGGGCTGCTCGAATACCTCAAGTCGTTGAGCCTCGTGCGCAACGTGGAGGTCGAGGAAATGGCCGGCGGCGTCGTGACACTGAAGCTGGCCGTGCGCGGCGACCTCGATCTGCTGCGCCGAATCGCCGCAATGGACGATCGGCTGCAACCTGGTGTTCCGGGCGGTGCGGGAGAGGGCGCGGCCGCGGTCGACTTCACCTTCAAGCCATGATCCTGAGGTCGCTGCCGAACCTGCTCTGCGTGTTGCGGATGCTGCTCGTCTACCCGACGGCGCTCGGCATCCTCGAGGGCCGCTACGAGCTCGTGCTCGCGCTGTTCGTGCTCGCTGCGTTCACCGACGGCGTGGACGGGTTCCTGGCCCGGCGATTCGGCTGGGCCACTGAACTCGGCGGGATCCTCGACCCGCTGGCCGACAAGCTGCTCATGGTCGGCATGTTTCTCTGCATGAGCGTCGCCGGGCTGGTGCCATGGTGGCTCACGGCGCTCGTGCTGCTCAGGGACCTCGTCATCGTTTCGGGCGCCATTGCCTACCGCGTGCTTTTCGGCTCGCTGCACGGCCAGCCGACGGTGTCGAGCAAGTTCAACACGCTCTGCCAGGTCCTGTTCTGCCTCGCCGTCGTGTCGCAGGCCGCCTACGGCTGGCCCCAGCCGCAGGCCATCGTCGCGCTGGGTGCGCTGGTGCTCGTGACTACGTCGGTGAGTGGCCTCGACTACGTGCTGACCTATTCGCGCCGCACGGCCGTGGCTGCGCGTGCGCGGTCGCACGGCGCTGCCGGCTGATATCCGTGGAGCAACTGCCACTCAGCGTCCGCCTGCGCGACACGGCGCGACTCGCGAGCTTCGTCCCGGACGGCAACCGGGAAGTGTTCGAGCTGGTCGCGGCCGGTCCCCTGGCCGCGCCGCGCGTACTCTGGATCTGGGGCAGGCCGGGCACGGGCAAGACCCACCTGCTGCAGGCTGCCTGCGCAGCCGTTGCGCAGGCTGGTGGATCCGCCAGCTACGTGGATCTGTCCACGGCCGCCACTTCCGGCTGGCTGGAGGGTTGCGAAAACCTGGACCTCGTCTGTCTCGACGGGCTCGAGGCGGTTGCGGGCGATGCCGATTGGAACGACGCGATCTTCCGCCTGCATACGCTGATGCAGGACGGTGCCACGCGTCTCTACACGACGTCGACGGCGCCGCCGGCCAGCATCGCATTCAGGCTGCCGGACCTGCGTTCGCGGCTGCTTGCGGCCTCGGTCCACCAGCTGCATGAACTCGACGAGGAGGGACAGGCGGAGGCGCTGCGCCGTCGGGCCGGCGGGCGCGGGCTCGAACTGTCGACGGAGGGTGCGCTCTATCTCGTGCACCGGCTTCCGCGCGACATGCACTCGCTCTGCGCGGTACTCGACCGCCTCGACGAGGCGTCGCTCGTGGCGCAGCGCAGGCTGACCGTGCCGTTCCTGCGCCAGGCGCTCGAGGCTCAGGGAGTCGGGGCGGCCTGAGATCCCGTTTCCGGCCGCGTGACGCGCAGGTACGCGACCAGTGCCACGAAGTGCGCGAGAGCTCGCGAACAGGATCGCCGCCGCAATGGCGCGCACCGGGCTGTTCGCGATCGCTTCGGTGATCGCGTAGACGAAACAGGGCGCGATGCAGAGCGTCGCCCAGGCGTAAGTGCGCCGGTCGCCCTGCAGCAGCCCCTTGAGGGGCAGCAGCAGCGGCAATACCAGCACGGCCGACCAGCAGCGCACTGCCCGGCCAGGACGCATTCAGCATGGCTGCGACCCCGACTGCGACTACGACCATCGCCAGCGTCGCGAGCGCCCAGCGTCGCGCACGCAGGCGGAGCTTGTCCTGGTCCTGTGCCACGACTCAGCCCCGATCCGTGCGGACGGCGACGGCGACCTCGGCGACCCGGCGGCCGAGCAACTGCGCCAGTTCGCGCTCGTCGTCGCTCAGGCGTGCGTCGCCCCGGGAGGCGGCGAAATGGCTGGCGCCGTAGGGCGTGCCGCCCGTCCGCGTGCGGTTCATGGCCTCGGCCGTGAACGGCAGGCCCACGATGTACATGCCGTGGTGCAGCAGCGGGACCATCATCGTCAGCAGCGTCGATTCCTGGCCGCCGTGCAGCGAGCCGGTCGACGTGAAGACGCCGGCCGGCTTGCGGTCGAGCGCGCCGTTCAGCCACAGCGCGCTGGTTCCGTCGAGGAAATACTTGAGCGGCGCCGCCATGTTGCCGAAGCGGGTCGGGCTGCCGAGGACCAGCCCGCCGCATTCGCGCAGGTCGTCATGAGTGGCGAAGGGCGGGCCGGACTCCGGCACCGCCGGCTCGGTTGCCTCGGCGACGGTCGACACCGCGGGCACCGTGCGCAGGCGCGCGGTGGCCCCGGCGACGGATTCGACACCCCGGACGACCTGCCTGGCCAGTTCGGCCGTTGCGCCATGCCGCGAGTAGTAGAGCACCAGAATTTCGGTCACTTGCTGACATCCCTGATTGACGGCGCCGGCGCGTGTGGCGGCCGGCGGATTCTAGGTCCACGATCCTTGACGGTACAGGGTGCAGTTGCTAGCGTGCTTCGGCCAACCTGGCGCATTGACCATGCAACCTCCACGCCGAATCGTACTGCCGACCGTGACGCTCGCATTGCTCGGCGCGATGCAGCTCGCGGGTTGCGTCGGCGCGCCGGTGCAGGAGATGAGCAACGCGCGGCAGGCGGTGCGCGCAGCGCAGCAGGCCGGCGGAGCCAAGTACTCGCCTGAAGCGATGGCCGAGGCCGAGCGGCTGCTCAAGAACGCCAAGACGAACCAGAGCAAGGGCGAGTACCGCGTCGCTCGCGAGGAGGCCGAGCAGGCGCGCGACAAGGCGATGGTTGCCCTGCGCGAGGCCGAGGCGGCCAAGGCATCGAAGCCGGGCCCCTGATTCCCGCACCGACCATGAGCGGCTGGATTGCCCGTCGTTGCCTGGTCGCCGGGCGCGTCCAGGGCGTCTTCTACCGCGCCAGCACGCGTCAGCGTGCACGGGAACTCGGCGTGACGGGCTACGCCCGCAACCTTGCAGACGGCCGGGTGGAAGTTCTCGCCTGCGGTGAGGCCGCGGCCGTCCAGGCACTCTGCGACTGGCTCTGGCAGGGCTCGCCCTCGTCGCACGTCACTTCGGTGCAGGTCGAGGTGCTGCAGGCTGGCGTGCCGGGCACGCGCCCGGAAGGATTCCAGACGTCCTGATGCGCGCTCAGTACGCGTAGCGCCAGCGCGAGACCAGCCGGTCGATCACCAGGTCCGAGTAGTTGGGCCGCCCGAGGCTGCCGTTGTAGCGCTGCAGCGCGCGCTGGTAGTTGCCGCGTTCCTTGCGCAGGTAATAGCTGAGGATCGTGGTCCCCATCCTGATGTTGTCCGAGACTCGCACCAGCTGCGAGTTCGTCATGCCGAGTTCCTTCGGCCAGAACGGCATTACCTGCATCAACCCGACCGCCCCTGCCGAGGAGACGGCGTAGCGGTTGAAACGGCTCTCCACGTCCATGACCGCCAGCACGAGCTCCGGCGGCAGCTCCGCACGCTTCGCCTCGCAGTGCACGTGATGCAGGATCTGCTCGCGCTCGCCGGGGTCCTTGACGTAGCGCCCGAGCCGCGGCTCCATGTAGGCGAGCCAGACAGCCTGCTCGTACTTGTCCTCGAAGCAGTCAGCCGGAGTGATCGCCCCGGCGATGACGCCGCGCAGTTCGGGGTCCATCTGGCGGTCCGCGCGCGCAGCGGCTGCCGGCAGCGCAGCGAGCAGGACCAGGCTGAGGACGGGGAGGGCGCGCATGCGCTCAGTTCCTCGCGGCGCTCCGCGCGAGCAGGAACTGCACCACCGAGTCCACCGGCACGTCGGTCGCTCCGTCGCCCGTGCGCGGCTTGTATTCGAGCACGCCGCGCTCCAGGCCCTTGTCGCCCACGACGATGCGGTGCGGGATGCCGAGCAGCTCGTCGTCGGCGAACTTGACGCCCGGACGCGCGTCCCGATCGTCGTAGAGCACCTCGAGACCCGCCGCCTGCAGCTCGCCATAGAGCCGCTCCGCGGTTTCGCGGACACGCTCGGACTTCTGCAGGTTGATCGGGATCAGCGACACGTGGAAAGGCGCTATGGGTTCCGGCCAGACGATGCCACGCTCATCATGGTTCTGTTCGATGGCGGCCGCCACGACGCGCGTCACACCTATGCCATAGCAGCCCATGAACATCACCGCGGACTTGCCCTGTTCGTCCAGCACGGCGGCGTTCATCGCCTCGCTGTACTTGCGGCCGAGCTGGAAAATGTGACCGACCTCGATGCCGCGGGCGATGCCGAGCGTGCCCCGGCCCGACGGGCTCGGGTCGCCCGCGACCACGTTGCGGATGTCCACTCGCTCGGGCTCCGGCAGGTCGCGGCCCCAGTTGACTCCCGAGAGGTGGGCGTCCCGTTCGTTGGCGCCGCAGACGAAGTCCGCGAGGTGTGCGGCCGCGTGGTCGGCATAGACCTTGAGCTGGAGCCCGACGGGGCCGATGTAGCCGGGCTCGCAGCCGGCGGCGGCGCGGACCTGCTCGGGCGACGCCATGCGCAGCGGCGCGAGCACGCCGGGCAGCTTCTGCGCCTTGATCGCGTTCAGCTCGTGGTCGCCGCGCACCACCAGCGCGACCACGCCGCCGTCGCTGCCCTCGACCAGCAGCGTCTTCACGCAGCGCGACGCATCGACCGCGAGGAACGCGGTGAGCTCCGCGATCGTGCGGACGTTCGGCGTCTGGACCTGCGTGCGGGCGGCGGCCGGTGCCGGACGCGTGCCCGACGGCGGCACGGCTTCCGCCATCTCGAGGTTCGCCGCGTACTCGTCGCCGTCCGAGAATGCGATGGCGTCCTCGCCCGAATCGGCGAGCACGTGGAATTCCTGGGATGCGCTGCCGCCGATGCTGCCCGTGTCGGCGCGCACGGCGCGGAAGCGCAGCTTCATGCGCGTGAAGATCCGCGAGTACGCGTCGTGCATGGCCTGGTAGCCCTGCTCGAGCGAGGCGGCGTCGAGGTGGAAGGAGTAGGCGTCCTTCATCGTGAACTCGCGCGCCCGCATCACGCCGAACCGCGGCCGGATCTCGTCGCGGAACTTGGTCTGGATCTGGTAGAAATTGACCGGCAGCTGCCGATAGCTCTTCAGCTCGCGTCGCGCGAGATCGGTGATCACTTCCTCGTGCGTCGGCCCGTAGCAGTACGGCCGGTCGTGCCGGTCGTTCATGCGCAGCAGTTCCGGCCCGAACTGCTCCCAGCGGCCCGATTCCTGCCAGAGCTCGGCCGGCTGCACCGTCGGCATCAGCAGCTCGATCGCCCCGGCGCGGTTCATTTCCTCGCGGATGATGGCCTCGACCTTGCGCAGCACGCGCAGGCCCAGCGGCAGCCACGTATACAGGCCGGCGGCGAGACGGCGGATCAGGCCGGCGCGCAGCATCAACTGGTGGCTCACAACCTCGGCGTCCGCGGGAACGTCCCGCAAGGTATTGATCGGGTAGGTAGAAAGTCGCATCGTGATTCCGTGCCTGGGTGCGGGCCGCCCGACATTCTAGCAGAGGGGGTCGAGCGCCCCCGTCCCCGCGGCAGCCATACGTTGTGCCGGCGCCGCGCGCTACCTATGATGCCGCGAGCCAGAACGGGTGGGTGTCCATGACGATCGATCCTTCGCCATCTCCGCAAGCGGGCCGGCCCCGCGGCCGGGGCGTCTACCTGCTGCCGAACCTGTTCACGACCGCGGTGCTGTTCTCCGGTTTCTACGCGATCGTCGCGGCGACCGACGGCAACTTCGACCGCGCGGGCATCGCGATCTTCGTCGCCATGGTCTGCGACGGGCTGGACGGCCGCATCGCGCGCTGGACCAACACGCAGACCGAGTTCGGCAAGGAGTACGACAGCCTGTCCGACATGGTCGCCTTCGGCCTCGCGCCCGCCGTGGTCGCGTACCAGTGGGGCGTGGTCCGCATCGCGGAGTACGGCTACGTCTGGGGCCGTATCGGCTGGCTCGCGACGTTCTTCTACGCCGCCTGCGCGGCCATCCGGCTGGCGCGGTTCAATGCA
This sequence comes from uncultured Gammaproteobacteria bacterium, assembly GCA_963733565.1. Lineage (GTDB taxonomy): Bacteria > Pseudomonadota > Gammaproteobacteria > Steroidobacterales > Steroidobacteraceae > RPQJ01. The sequence goes on along the minus strand of CAVTDU010000011.1, from coordinate 1,256 downwards.
CGCTCCGCGACGTCCGACAAGCGCTTCTTCGAGGGACTGCCGAGCCCGTCGGCCGCTGCGCTGCTCGCCGGCTTCGTCTGGATGCTGAATGAACTGCAGCGCGAGGGACTGCGTGCGCTGGTGCTGGCCTTCGCCGTGGCGACGGTCGCGGGCCTGCTGATGGTCAGCCGCTTCCCCTACCTGAGCGGCAAGGACTTCAACCTCAACCGTCGGCTGCCGTTCGCGTTCCTGCTGCTCGTGCCGCTCGGGTTCGTGCTGGTCGGCTCGAGCCCGCCCGAGATGCTGTTCGGGCTCTTCGCCCTGTACGCGCTGTCGGGCCCGTCGTTCTGGGCCTGGCGCAGGTTCTCGCGCGGTCGCCGCGCCGGGCCTGGCAAGTAGCGGCGGAGATGGCGATCGACCCGCGACACGCGGCGTACCTCGATGCGCTGGGCGTCGACGTCTACGTGCGGCGCGGGTTGCCGGCGCCGGAGTCCGGTCGCCTGGCGACGCGGCCGCGCCCGAGGCAGCCGGACCCGACGCTGCCGGGCTGGACTGGAGCGCTCTGCGCGAACGCGTGGCGGCCTGCGTGCGGTGCGACCTGCATTCGACGCGCACGCAGACGGTGTTCGGCGTGGGCAGCCAGACAGCCCGCTGGATGTTCATCGGCGAGGCGCCCGGCGCGGAGGAGGACCGGCAGGGCGAGCCGTTCGTCGGCCGCGCGGGCCAGTTGCTGACGTCGATGCTGAAGGCCCTCGGCTTCGCGAGGGAGGACGTCTACATCGCCAACGTTCTCAAGTGCCGGCCGCCCGGCAACCGCGATCCACGCCCCGAGGAGGCGCGCTGCTGCCGTGACTACCTCGAGCGCCAGATCGAGCTCGTGGCGCCGACGCTGATCGTCGCGATCGGGCGAATCGCGGCGCAGAACCTGCTCGGCACCGACATGCCGCTCGCGAAGCTTCGCGGCACCGTCCACGCGCTTGGGCCCGGGCGCAGGCCCGCTGCTCGTCACCTATCACCCGGCCTACCTGCTCAGGAGCCCGGGCGAGAAGCGCAAGGCCTGGCAGGACCTGCTGTTCGCGCGGGGAATTTTCAGCCGGATCGAGCGGGGGGAGGACGTGCTGACATGAGCGCCGCGAACGCCGATCCCGGCGAGCGCCACCATCGACTGGTGAAGTTCCGCGCGATGATGCCTTCGGACGTCCCGGCGGTCGGCGAGGTCGAACGGGCCTCGTACACATTTCCCTGGAGCGAAGGGATATTCCGCGACTGCCTGCGCG
>CAVTDU010000010.1:0-29513 GCA_963733565.1 uncultured Gammaproteobacteria bacterium | reverse complement strand
GCTCCATCACCTCGACCGCACGCTGCTTGCCGAGCATCAGCAGGCCGGCCGTGATGCCGCGCACGAGCTGCGGCACCTGGTCGAGGCCCTGCGCCTCGGCCGGCGCACCGAGCGCCTGCGTGATCGCTTCCTTGATCCGCGCCATGTTGACGATGCACTCGCGCAGCACGGCGTCCTGGACGTGGCGGAACTCCTCGTCCGTCGGCTCGGCCGGCGGCCCGTCCGTCGGGGCGGCCTCGGGCAGGATGAGCCGCACCAGCTGCGAATCGAGGCTGTCCTCGACCTCGATCAGCGCGGAGGCGATGCCGAGCAGCGCCGCATCGTCCGGCGGCTGGCGCCGGTCGACGATGCCGTGCAGCGACTCGATCTCGCCCTGCACCCGGTCGCGCAGTGCGCCGAGCCCCAGCACGCCGAGCGTGTCGCTGATCTTGCGCAGCATCTCGAGCTGCGGCACCAGCTCGTCGACCTGGTTCGCTCCCTTGCGCACGAAGATGTCGAGGACGTCCTTTACGCGCGTCAGGTCCTCGCGGATGGCGGCAGCCACGGTCTTCATCAGCCGCACGCTCGGGCGCGGAGAGCGTCTCGCGGGCTTCGGCGACCTGCTCGTCGACGCCGAGCACTTCGTCCAGCCGGAACGACTCGCGCACGCCGACGATTCGCGGCCCGGCCACCGTCGCGCGGGCGACGTAGAAGAGCAGGTTGTTCAGCAGCTCGATCGGCGGCGATTCCGCATAGCGGCTCTCGCCGTGCTCCTGCAGCCGGCGCAGTTCACGGTCGACGTGGCCGAGCAGGCGCTTCACGGACACGTTGCCGTCGATGCCGCCCTGCTGCAGTGCCTCGAGCACGGACCCGACCACCCACCAGAGCTGGAACAGCGGCTGCGTCGCGGCGGCCGACTCGAACTGGCCGGCGATGTCCGCCAGCACCGAGAGGTTCTGCTCGACGTGCTCGCCACGGATCCAGCCGAGCAGCGCGAGCTGGAAGCGCGGGCGAAGCTTGCGGGCGAGTTCGGCGACGGACTGGCCCGTTGCGTCGACGCCGGCCGGCCGCGCCGGCTCGTCCGAATGCAGGTTGAGCAGCAGCAGCGTGCCCTCGGACAGCAATGCACTGCCGCGGACCGCACGCAGGTCGTTCAACAACGGCAACAGTGCCAGCGGCACGTCGCGACCGCCCGAGGCCACGCGATCGACATAGGCCGGCAGCTGCTCCATCGCGCGCATCAGCGCATCGAGCGCGTCGAGGTCGATCTTGCCGTCGCGGCTGTGGCCGTCGACATAGCGGGCGACGAGCTCCATCTCCTCGCCGAGCAGCGACCCGCCGTAAACCTCGGCCAGGCGCAGGGCTCCCCGCGCCAGGTGCACGTGGGCCGCGAACCGGTGCAGCGCGCCGCGATCCGCGGTGTTCTCCGCGAACGCCTCGAGCGCGCTGCGTGCCTCGTTCAGTTCAGTCGCGATCTCGCGGACGACGAGCTGCAGCGAGGCATGCGTCTCGTCCGGCGCGGCGAACATCATGGGTCTGGAAATCACGGTAGCCAATCCCGCCGCGCCTTCAACCCGCGATGCCGCCGACGCGGCGCAGCTGCTCCGCCTCGTCGACGGCCGGCGGCGCCTCGGGGCGCAGCATCGGGTACTCGCCGCTCACGCTCGCGCCCTGGTCGTCGGGCAGGCGGAAGCCCGTGACGGACTTGCGCAGCTGCGCCGCCAGCTCGGCCAGCTTGCCGATCGACGCGGACGTCGCAGTGGTGCTCTCGGCCGTCTGCGAGCTGATCTCGCGCAGCACCTGCATGTTGCGCGAGATGCTCTGCGACGAGGTCGCCTGCCCGCGCGCGCTTGCGGAGATGTTCTGCACCAGGCTCGCGATCTGGTTCGACACCTGCTCGATTTCCTCGAGCGCGGCGCCGGCATTCTCGGCCAGCAGTGCGCCGCCCACGACGTCGGTCGTCGTGCGCTCCATCGAGACCACCGCTTCGTTCGTGTCGGCCTGGATCGTGCGCACCAGCACCTCGATCTGCTTGGTCGCATTCGCGGCCCGCTCCGCCAGGCGCTGGACCTCGTCCGCGACCACCGCGAAGCCGCGGCCCGCGTCGCCGGCCATCGACGCCTGGATGGACGCATTCAGCGCCAGGATGTTGGTCTGCTCGGCGATGTCGTTGATCAGCTCGACGATGTTGCCGATCTCCTGCGAGCTCTCGCCCAGCCGCTTGATGCGCTTCGAGGTCTCCTGGATGTTCTCGCGGATCGCGTTCATGCCGTCGATCGTGCGGCGCACCGCGTCGCCGCCCTTGTGCGCGATGTCGACGGAATGCCGGGCGACGTCCGCCGAGCGCTCCGCATTGCCCGACACCTCCTCCGTGGAGGCGGCCATCACCGCGATCGACTCGGACGCCGCGCCGATCTGGTTCGACTGGGCCGACGACGCCTTCGCGAGGTGGGTCGAGAGCGCCTGCGTCTGCCGCGTCGCCGCGTCGAGCTTTATGGCGGTGCCGTTGATCGTGGTGACGAGTTCCCGCAGCGCTTCGATCGCGTAGTTGATCGAATCGGCGATCGCGCCGGTGATGTCCTCGGTGACCGTGGCCTGCACCGTGAGGTCCCCGTCGGCCAGGCTCGAGAGTTCGTCGAGCAGCCGCAGGATCGCCTGCTGGTTGCGGTCGTTCTGCTTCGCCTGCAGGTCCGACGCGCGGCGCAGCGTCGCGAGCGAGCGCTGCAGGAAGGCCGCGAGACCGAGCGCGGCGAGCGCGACCAGGATGAACGCCAGCGGCAGCCACGGGCTCGCCAGCAGTCCGCGGGGGCCGCCCGCCGCCGGCTGGCCTGCCTTGGCCAGGCTCGAGTAGGCGGCAACACCGCTTTCGACGAGCGCATTGCGCGCGGCCTGGATCTGTTCGAGCTGGTCGCCGAGCGCGACGACCGAGCGGACCTGGTCCTGCTGGCCGCGATAGACGGCCGAGAGCAACCGGGCCGCATCCGCCGCCGGCCCCTGCGCCGCAGGGATGCCGAGCGGGTTGCTTTCGCCGGCGAGCCCGCCGACGACCTGGCCCATGAACTGCATGCTGTCGGCGATACGGCGCGAAGCCGCCTCGACCGGCGCAGTCCCATCGGCCAGCGCGGCGACGTCCTGCTCCACGGCCTGCGCCCGCAGCTCGAAGCGCTCGAGCTGGCGGTTCAGCGCTTCCGGGCGCGCGCTGCCCATCACCTTGGCGACATTGGCGGTCGCCGCAATGACCTGCGGGGTGATCTCGCGCACGGCCGCCGCGCCCTGCTGGGCCTTGAGCGCGGCATCGCGGCCGTCGAGCACCGCCTGCGACTGGTCGAGCATCGCGACCCAGGCCGAAGAGTCGGCGAGCGCCTTCGAGCTTGGCGAGGCAAGGAATCCAACGGACGACTTGCCTGCGTCGACCTCGTTCAGCACCCGCTCGAGCTGCGCCCGCGACTCGGCGAGCGAATCGAAGGCCGGCGCCGAGCCGCGCACGGCGGCCCCCGCCTGCAGCGGCAGGTTCTGCGAGAGCGCGGAGAGCGTGGCCAGGTGCTCGCCGAGCTGGGACTGCTGGCTGGTCGCCCGTCCAAAGACGAGCAACGCCACGGCCGCGAGCGCCGCGGAAATGAGCGCCACCCGGATCAGGATCGGCTGCAGTCGGACGGCGTCGAATCGGTTGGTCATCTTTTCACCCGGTCAGGGTCAGGCAGGGCGCGGGTTCAGGACGCCGCGGCCTGCAGGAATTGCTGGCTCTCGAGCAGGGTCCGCACGCTGAAAACGGGCCAGACCTCGGCGCCGCGCTTGAACGCCCCGGCGAGGTAGCGCTCGCAGCGCAGCAGGGTCGGCGGCAGGTCGGCCGAGAACTCGCCCTCGTAGAAGCGGCGGAAGCCCATGACCTCGTCGACCATGAGACCCGCCGGAATCTCGCGATGGTTGGCAACCAGCACGCGGGTCGCGCGGGTCACCGAGGCCCCGCCGGAGCCGAGGAACGCCCGCACGTCGATCACCGGCATCAGCTGGCCGCGGACATTTGAAAGGCCACGGATCCAGCTCTTCGCGCCCGGCACCCGTGTCACCGACGGCGGATAGCCCATCACCTCGCGGGTTTCCTCGCGGGCGAGCAGGAACGCCTCGCCGCCGAGCCGGAAGGCGATGCCGACCCACTCCGCGCCGGACGCCGCCGCCTCGGGCTTGCCCTGGGCCGCCGCGCGCGCACGACGGTCGAGCTCCAGCAGCAACTCGTACGGCCGGTCGCGGAGCGACCTGAGTGTTGCGGATTCCTGCATCTCAGACTGCGAGCGCGGCCTGGGCCTTGCGTACCAGCTGGTCCATGGCCACGGGCTTGACGAGGTAGTCCACGGCGCCCTGGCGCAGGCCCCAGACGCGGTCGGACTCCTGCGCCTTGGACGTGACCATGATCACCGGGATCGAGCGGGTCGCGGGATCGTTCGCGAGCTCGCGCGTGGCCTGGAACCCGTTCAGGCCCGGCATCACGATGTCCATCAGTATGAGGTCCGGATGCAGCTCGCGGGCCTTGCGGATGCCCTCGCCACCATCGGCCGCCAGCGCCGTGCGGAAACCGCCCTGCTCGAGCGCCTTCTGCATGACGTGGACGTCCGTCGGTGAGTCGTCGACGATCAGTACCAGTGCCACGGGTCGAATCCTCCGGATCGGTCGGTCGTCAGCGGTGCACGTGGGTTTCGATCGCGCTCAGGAGCTCCTCGCGGGTGAAGGGCTTCGTGAGGTAGTGCTCGGAGCCGACGATCCGGCCGCGAGCGCGATCGAACAGCCCGTCCTTGCTCGACAGCATGATCACCGGGATGGTGCGGAAGACCTTGTTGTGCTTGATCAGCGAACAGGTCTGGTATCCGTCGAGCCGGGGCATCATGATGTCCACGAACACGATGTCGGGCTGGTGGTCAGCGATCTTGGAGAGCGCGTCGAACCCGTCCACGGCGGTGAATACCTCGCAGCCCTCGCGGGCGAGCAGCGTCTCGGCCGTACGTCGGATCGTCTTGCTGTCGTCGATGACCAGCACCTTGAGCCCTGCAAGTCGCGGCCGGCTTGAGCTGGCAGCCGTGTTTTCCATGCCCTCGAACCCTCGGGTGGGAATAAGCGTCGTGAGCACGACGCTAAAGCGCGAGACCGTGCTCGCGGGGTGTTTTTAACATATTGGCAGGTGCCCTGCCATCGGCTGCTTTCGATACCATGACAGGCGTCACAGGCGGCCCGGGCCGCCGCGCCCCCCTGGAGTGAGCGATGACCGAGAAACGCCTGCGCGTCGCCGTGGTGATGGACCCGATCGAGCAGATCAAGCCTGCCAAGGACACGACGCTCGCGATGATGCTCGCTGCGCAGCGCCGCGGCTGGGAACTCGCCTACCTCGAGCTGCGCCACATGTGGCTGCGCGACGGCGTGGCGATGGGCCGCGCCCACGCGATCGAGGTGCGCGACGACGCGAAGGACTGGTTTTCGCGGGGCGAGCCGCAGACGACGCGCCTCGGCGACTTCGACGTGATCCTGATGCGCAAGGACCCGCCCTTCGACACCGAGTACATCTACTCGACCTACATCCTCGAGCGCGCGGAACTGCAGGGCGCGCTCGTCGTGAACCGGCCGCAGGGGCTGCGCGACATGAACGAGAAGGTCTTCACGGCCTGGTTCCCCGAGTGCTGCGCGCCCACGCTGATCAGCCGCGACATGGCCGACATGCATGCATTCCTGCGCGAGCACCAGCGGGCGGTCTGCAAGCCGCTGTACGGCATGGGCGGTCGCTCGATCTTCGTGCTCGACGCGGACGACAAGAACGCGAGCGTCGTCTTCGAGACGCTCACCGAGTACGGCACGCGGTATGCGATCGTGCAGAGGTACATCCCCGACATCGTCGCGACCGGCGACGCCCGGGTGATCCTGGTGGATGGCGAGCCGGTGCCGTATGCGCTGGCGCGCATCCCGTCCGCGTCGGACAACCGGGGCAACCTGGCCGCGGGCGCCAAGGGCGTCGGTCGGCCGCTCGACGACCGCGACAGGTGGCTCGCGGGCAGGATCGGGCCGGTCCTGCGCGAGCGCGGGATGCTGTTCGTCGGCCTCGACGTGATCGGCGGCTTCGTCACCGAGATCAACGTGACGAGCCCGACCGGCGTGCGCGAACTCGACCGCCAGTTCGGTCTCGACATCGCCGGCCAGCTGATGGACGCGATCGCGGCCCGGCGGGGTGCCTGAGGCGTGGATCTCCCGGCTTCGCACGACCGGCCCGACGACCGCCTTGCGACGGCGATCTTCGTCGCGGCCCTGGTGCACGGCCTGTTCATCCTGGGCGTGAGGTTCGCCGCGCCGTCCGCCGCCGAGAACCCGCTGCCCACGCTCGAGGTGCTGCTGGTACCCGAGGGACCCGAGGAGGCGGACAACCCGAACGCGAGCTACATCGCCCAGCGCAGCCAGCACGGCTCCGGCACGGGCCGCGATCGCCACCGCACGTCGCTGCCGGAATCCTCCGCGAGCCTGCTCGAGAACGAGGGGGTTCCCGAGGGCGACGCGCTCGATTCGCAGGCCTCCACCGAGACGATCGGCGGCACGCAACTGCTCTCGAGCCGTTCCAGCGAGTCGCGGCGCACGATCTCCGGGGCCGAGACCGAGCAGGCGGCGGCGTCGAGCGTGCCGCTCGAGGCGAGGCCGCTGGAGCAGGTCGGCGTGAATTCCGCGGCGGCGGACGAGAACGTGCGCCTGCGTGGCGACCCGTCCACCGACGACCGGCTGCTCGCCGACACGCGCGAATCGCTGATCGCAGGCTACCTCGACGGCTGGAAGCGCCGGGTGGAGCGCGTCGGCACGCTCAACTTCCCGAACGAGGCGCGACGGCGCGGCATGTCCGGCAATCCGGTGCTCGAGGTCGCGATCAGCGCGGACGGCAGCCTCGACCAGGTCGTCGTGCGTCGCTCGAGCGGCCACCGCGAGCTCGACAACGCGGCGCTCGTCATCGTGCGCCTGGCCTCGCCATTCGACCCGTTCCCCCCTGCGATGCGTGAGCGCTACCCGGTGCTGCGCTTCGCCTATGAATGGCAGTTCCTCAACGGCCGGCTGGGCGACGGCGCGGTCATGGGCAACGCCCCGTGACCCATCGGGCGCTTGTCGGGCAAAGCATGGCGGCCGGATACTGGCGGGCATGGCGGCGACCTTCCTGAACAACCAGTTCCTGATCGCGATGCCGGGCATGGACGACCCGAACTTCGCGCAGACGGTCACGCTCGTCTGCGAGCACAGCGAGCGCGGAGCGCTCGGCATCATCATCAACCGGCCGCTGACGATGGACCTGGGCGAGGTATTCGAGCAACTGGGCCTCGACGCCTCGCAATCGCACGTTTCGCGCCAGAACGTGCTGCTCGGCGGCCCGGTGCAGACAGACCGCGGCTTCGTGCTGCACAGCCCGGGCGCGGGCTTCGAGTCCACGCTGCCGGTGTCCGAGAAGCTCCACCTGACCACGTCCCGGGACATCCTCGACGCCCTGGCCAGCGGCCAGGGTCCGGAGCGTGCGATCGTCGCGCTCGGCTATGCGGGCTGGGAGGCCGGCCAGCTCGAGGACGAGATGGCTCGCAATGCGTGGCTGACCGTGCCGGTGGACGAGAACCTGCTGTTCGACGTCCCGGCGGAGGATCGCTGGCAGGCAGCCGGCCGGCTGCTCGGCATCAACCTGCTGCACCTGAGCAGCGACGCCGGTCACGCCTGAGCCGCAAAGTGCCCGAGCCCGGCGAAGTCGTGCTGGCCTTCGATTACGGGTCGCGGCGCATCGGCGTCGCCGTGGGCCAGACGACCACTGGCAGCGCGGGTCCGGCCGGCGTCGTCCCGGTGGGCAACTCCCCCGACTGGGCCGCGCTCGAGCGCTGCGTGCGCGAGTGGAGTCCCGCCCGGCTGCTGGTGGGTCTCCCCTATAATATGGACGGTACCGAGACGGTCCTCACCGGAACCTGTCGCGCCTTCGCCGGAGAGCTTGCGCGGCGCTTCCACCTGCCGGTGGAATTCGTGGACGAGCGGCTGACCTCCGTGGCCGCGCAGTCGGACCTGCGCGACGCGCGGCGGTCCGGCGCCCGCACTCGCAGGGTGAAACGCGAGGACATAGACGCCAACGCGGCCCGCCTGATCCTCGAGACCTGGCTCGGCGGCCACGCAACCTGAACACGGAGCGACTCGTGAGCACCGACACCGGAGCCGAACTGCAACGCGACCACGCGGGACGACTGCGCCACCTGCTCACGCTCGACGGCCTTGCGCGCGGCGAGCTCGAACAGCTGCTCGACCTCGCGCAGTTCTACGCCCGCACGCCCGGGAGACATGCCGCCACGCGACCAGAGCCTCGCGGGCCGCACGGTCGCGAACCTCTTCTTCGAGCCGAGCACGCGCACCCGGGTGTCGTTCGAGCTGGCGGCGACGCGGCTCGGCGCCGACGTCGTGAACCTCGACCTGCAGTCATCGTCGCGCGTGAAGGGCGAGACCGTGCTCGACACGATCTACACGCTGCAGGCGATGCTGGTGGACGTGTTCGTGATGCGTGACGCGGAGCCCGGGCTGCCCGCCTACGTCGCGCGCCACGTCGCACCGCACGTGAGCGTGTTGAACGCCGGCGAGGCTCACGTCTCGCACCCGACGCAGGGGCTGCTCGACACGCTCACGATCCGCCAGCGCAAGGGCGACATCGGGGCGCTCAGCGTGGCGATCGTGGGCGACATCCGCCATTCGCGTGTCGCCCGCTCCACGGGGCGCGCGCTGCTCACGCTTGGGGTCGGCGAGCTCAGGCTCGTGAGCCCGGCGAGCCTGATGCCCGACGCGGGAGAGTTCGAAGGCGCGCGTCGCCACACGAACCTGGCGGACGGAGTCCGCGGTGCGGACGTGGTGATGGCGCTGCGCATACAGCGCGAGCGGATGCCCGAAGCGAGCTCGCTGGACGCGGACGCGTTCAACCGCGAGTGGGGCATCACGGCCGAGAACCTGCGTCTCGCGAAACCCGACGCGATCGTGATGCACCCGGGCCCGATGAATCGCGGCGTCGAGATCACCAGCGAAGTCGCCGACGGTCCGCAGTCCGTGATCCGCCAGCAGGTACAGAATGGAGTGGCGGTGCGCATGGCCGTGCTCGCCACCATCGTCCGCAACGTCCAGGCGCGCAACGTCGAGGCCGGACGGAGGGCCGGATGAGCGACCGGTCGCACCGCGGCACGATCTTCGTCGAGGACGCCGAGCTGCTCGAGACCCGGCGGATATCCGGGACAGCAGTACGTCATCCGCCTGCGTGCGCCGAAATGCGCCGCCGCCGCGACACCCGGCAGCTTCGCGCACCTGACCTGCGACCCGCTGCTGCCGATGCGCCGTCCGCTGTCGATCATGCGCGCCGACGCGAAGGCGGGCTGGATCGACATCCTCTACAAGATCGTGGGCCCCGGCCTCGAGGCGCTGTCGAAACAGCCGCAGGGCGCGACGATCTCGGTGATGGGGCCGATCGGCAAGGGCTTCGTGCCGTCGGCCGCGCGCCCCCGCACGCTGCTCGTCGGCGGCGGCGTCGGCATCCCGCCGATGGTGTTCCTCGCCGAGTCGCTGAAGGCGCGCCGTGACGCTCGCTGGTCGCCGCTGGTCCTGATGGGCTCGGAGATCCCGTTCCCGTTCCAGGCGCGGCCGTCCACGATCCTCGTGCCGGGCCTGCCCGCCGACGTGATCGGCTGCATGCCGTTGCTCGAAGACTGGGGAGTGCCCAGCCGTCTCGCGACGCTCGCGGGCTTTGCGGGTTGCTACGACGGCTACGTCACCGACCTCGCCGCCGAGTGGCTGGGCTCGCTCGATGCGGCGGCACTCGCCGAAGTCGAGATGTTCGCGTGCGGCCCGACGCCGATGCTGCAGGCCGCCGCGAAGGTGGCGCGGCGCTTCGGCGTGCCCTGCCAGGTGTCGCTCGAGGAATTCATGGCGTGCGCGGTCGGCGGCTGCGCGGGCTGCGCGGTGCCGGTCGTCACGGACGCCGGGATCGCGATGAAGCGCGTCTGCGTCGACGGGCCGGTGTTCGACGCGAATGCGGTGTTTCCGCCGGCGGCGTAGGCGCCGCTTTCTGTCGCGCTCGGTCGCTGTCGGCCTGCTCCAGGCGTTCGATGGCGGTGTGGTTCCGCCTCGCGAAGAAGACATGCGAGGCGGAACCACACCGCCATCGAACGCTCGACACGCCGCGCCTGAGCGATGTCGATAAAGGGGACATTCACCGTTTCCAGTCCGAAGGGAAACGGTGAATGTCCCCTTTATCGACATCGCACGGCGCATGCAGCGTCACGAAGCCCCACATTGGCGTTTGGGTCGAACCCGGCTTTGCGTCGCGTTGCGAATGGTTAGGGAACGCAATGTCCGCCTCCCCAAGCGGGGTACGTCTCATGTCGACCTCGAGCAGACGCCCCGCACCATCACCTTGAAGCCCTCGCCTCTACCGCTTTCATGACGCGCAGCACGTTGCCCCTCGCGAGTTTCTGAAGTTCCTCTTTGCCCCAGCCGCGCCGGATCAACTCACCGAGCAGCGCGCGCACGGACGCCGCATCCTTGAGGTCGGCGATGGCGAAGCTGTCCATCCCGTCGAAGTCAGAGCCAATGCCGACGTGGTCGATGCCCGCAATGCGCACGACATACTCGATCTGGTCGGCCACCTGAGCTGCGGTGACATTTGGCTGAGGATTGGCAGCGTCCCATTCCGCCATCGCGTGCGCAATCGCAGCCTTGTCCCCTTTGTACTGGCGTTCAAGTCGAGCGTATGTCGACTCGCCCGACGACCACCACCGCCAATGCTCCGTCGTCGTCAGGTATGGGACTAGCGATACCATGACGACACCACCGTTGGCCGCGACCGCCCGCAACACGGAGTCGGACAGATTGCGGGGCGTATCCGCAAGCGCCCGGGCACCGCTGTGGCTGAAAATCACTGGCACATTCGACAGCCGAAGTGCGTCCAGCGACGTGCTCTCGGCTGCGTGCGTCAGGTCGATCAGCATTCCGAGCCGGTTCATCTCGGCGACCACCTCGCGTCCGAAGGGGGAGAGCCCGCCTCCGGACGGTGCCGCAACACTGGTTGACGAGGGCATCACCATTGCGCCGTCCCCGATGTCGTTGTGGTGGTCATAGACGATCCCCATTGACCGGACGCCGCGCGCGTATGCCGCCCGGAGGTTTTCGAGCGACCCGTCGATCTGGTCGCCGCCCTCGATGGCAGGCATCAGGGCGATCCTGCCATCCCGGTCTGCCGCCTCGAAGTCGGCGGCGGACAGCGCCTTCGTCAGAATGCCACCATGGCTTGCAACGAGCGCGTCAAGCCAGTCGAGCGAGGCCAGTACACGCGGGAAGTGCCTTGCACTGCCCGGCGCGAGGTCCGAGCCGACTGTCACCAGCACGCCGTCAATTCCGCCGGCTTGCCAGCGCGGCACGTCGGCCTGTCCAGGAAGCGACCGCTCGATGTCGTAGCTGCCGGCCGACCAACCTCGTCTCATGTAATGGATGGCGAAATCTGCATGGCCGTCGATAATGGACGGCAGTTCGACTGGGGCGACGACCGCGGACTGCGCGGCACGCGTCGAGGCCGGGCCACCCATGAGCGTGAGGCAAGATAGAAGCAGTCCGGCGGCGATCATACGCACGGTCTTTCCTCCTAGATGGAAACCAAGTCTGCAGTATCACACGCGCCCAGTGCGGCAGGCCTCGGGGGCTGCAGCTCCAAGCCACGACCTGCCGGTGCTGCGCCCATCGGCCGCCCTCTCGTGCAACAATCCTGACGACGCCGGTGACAGGCGGGCGTAACTTTCTCAACGAGGAATTGTTGAATGGCGACTGACAACAAGCCAAACGTCCGTCGGACGTGGACGTCGTGGTGGTCGGGGCCGGATTCGCCGGGCTCTACATGCTGCACCGGCTGCGCGGCCTCGGATTCTCCACCGTGGTGCTCGAGGCTGCCGACGGCGTCGGCGGTACCTGGTACTGGAACCGCTACCCCGGCGCCCGCTGCGACATCATGTCGGTCGACTACTCGTACAGCTTCGACCCGGAGCTCGAGCGCGAGTGGCAGTGGTCCGAGAAGTACGCCACGCAGCCCGAGATCCTCGCCTACGCCAACCACGTGGCCGACAAGTACGACCTGCGCAGGGACATCCGCTTCGCCACCCGCGTCGAGCGAGCCACCTGGGATGCCGCGGCCAGGCGCTGGCACGTCGTCACCGGGTCGGGCGACGAAATCACCTGCCGGTTCTACGTGATGGCCACCGGCTGCCTGTCGCTGCCGAAATCGATCGACATCGAGGGCGCCGACCGCTTCGGCGGCGAGGTCTACTACACGCACCACTGGCCCCACGAGGGCGTGGACTTCACCGGCAAGCGCGTCGCGGTGATCGGCAGCGGTTCGTCGGGCATCCAGTCGATCCCGATCATCGCCGGCCAGGCCGCGCAGATGACCGTGTTCCAGCGGACGCCGAATTTCTCGCGGCCCGGCATTCAACGGCCCGGCACCGCAGGCAAAGCTCGACGCCTTCAAGGCCGATCGCGACGCCTACCGACAGGCCGCGCGCCTGTCGCAGATCGGTGTCCCGGCCCCGGTCACGATGGTCAATGCCCTGCAGGTTTCCGAGGAGGCGCGCCGCGCCGTGTACGAGGCGGCGTGGAACTCGGGCGACCTGCTGCCCACGACCTTTGCCGACATGCCGACCAGCGCGGAGGCCAACGAGACCTTCTGCGAGTTCCTCCGGGAAAAGATCCGCTCGATCGTGAAGGACCCCGCCACCGCCGAAGCCCTGTGTCCCACCGGCTACTACTACGGCACCAAGCGGCCGTGCCTCGACTCCGGGTACTTCGAGACCTTCAACCTCCCGCACGTCCGGCTGGTGGACCTGCGCAAGACGCCGATCACCACGATCACCGAGACGGGCATCAGGACCAGCAGCGAGTCGCTGGAGTTCGACGCCATCGTGTTCGCCACCGGCTTCGACGCGATGACCGGCGCGATCGTGGCGGTCGACATCAGCGGCCGGGACGGGCTCTCGCTGAAGCAGAAGTGGGCCGAGGGCCCGAAGACGTACCTCGGGCTCACGACGGTCGGCTTCCCGAACTGCTTCCTGATCACCGGCCCGGGGAGCCCGTCGGTGCTGTCGAACATGATGGTGTCCATCGAGCAGCACGTCGACTGGGTCGTCGGACGACCGTCGATCACATGCGCCGCGCCGGGCTCGAGACCATCGAGCCGACCGCGACGGCCGAAGCCGGCTGGGTGCAGCACGTCAACGACTGCGCCGACATCACGCTCTTCCCGCAGGCCAACTCCTGGTACATGGGCGCCAACGTGCCCGGCAAGCCGCGCGTGTTCCTGCCGTACATCGGCGGCGTCGACCGCTACCGCAAGGCCTGCGACGAAGTCGTCGAGCAGGGTTACCTCGGCTTCCGCTTCGAAGGCGCCGGTGGCGCGCTGTGCAACGACGGCGTGATCCGCCGGCTGCAGCCTGACGTCACCATCGTGCTCGAGATGATCGAGAGCCTGCGCCTGCCGCCCGTCGAGTCGATGTCACCGAGGCGGCGCGCGCGTTGTTCGTCGCACTGGCAACGCAGCAGCCGCCCGGGACCCGCAGTGGGCGAGATCGTGGACGGCACGCTGCCCGGCGCGGCCGGCGAACTCAAGTATCGACTCTATCGGCCGGCCACCGCGGGGCCGCACCCCGTGGTCGTGTACTACCACGGCGGCGGCTGGGTGCTCGGCGGCCACGACTCCGACGACCCGCTCTGCCGCGACCTGTGCGTCCGGTCCGGACTCGATCATCGTGTCGGTCGACTACCGGCACGCGCCCGAGGCCCGATTCCCCGCGGCGGTGGACGACGCGTTCGCCGCGCTGAAATGGGTGTCGTCCAACGCCGAATCGCTGGGCGGCCGGCCCGGCGCAGTGTCGGTGGCCGGCTGGAGCGCCGGCGCCAATCTCGCCACGGTGGTCTGCAGGCTCGCTCGTGATGCCGGCGGTCCTCCGGTCGCTGGCCAGCTGCTGATCGCGCCGGTCACCGACGCGGACCTGACGCGGCGCTCGTACAGCGAAAACGGCGAACGCTACCTCCTCACCAGCGCGATGATGCAGTGGTTCTTCGACCACTACGTGGACGCAGCCGGCCGGACAGATCCTCGCGTGGCGCCGCTGCGAGCCAAAGACCTGTCGAACCTGCCGCCCGCGACCATCGTCACCTGCGAGTTCGACCCGCTGCGCGACGAGGGCACGGCGTATGCCGAGGCGCTGGCCGCGGCCGGCGTGGACGTGCAGCACATCAAGGCGCGCGGCCACATCCACAGCTCGCTCACGATGGTGGACCTCGTGATCTCCGGCGCGCCGTATCGTGAGCAGATGGGTGCGGCGCTGCGGCGGTACGCACGAGCCGGACGCGCCCCATGACTCGTCCGGGCAGGATGCTTGGAGCGACGCTGAGCCTGCTGATCGGGTGGCTCGCCGCATGCTCGACGACCAGCGCCGTGCCGGCCGGTGGCGGCACGAGCGTTGCCAAGGTGACGGGAACCGTGACCTATCGTGAGCGTATTGCGCTGCCGCCGACCGCGGTGATCAAGGTGCAGCTCGTGGACGTGTCGCGTGCCGACGCGCCGGCCATCGTGCTTGGAGAGCAGGTCACGCACGCCGCGGGCAAGCAGGTGCCGTTTGCGTTCGAGATCCAGTTCGATCCTGCGAGGATCGAAGCGAACTACAGCTACGCCGTGCAGGCCCGCATCGAGAAAGACGGGAAGTTGCGATTCATCAGCGACCGGCATTACGCCGTCATCACCCGCGGCGCGCCCACTCACGTGGACATCGTGCTCCGATCGGTTGGCACATCCAGCGCCCGCTGACCGGCGAGCGCGTGCGCCTGGCAGCCACGCGACCTTGGGCTGATTGCGCCGTGCGAGGCGATAAAGGGGACATTCACCGTTTCCGCCTCAACGGAAACGGTGAATGTCCCCTTTATCGCCTCGCTCAGGCGCGGTGCATCAAGCGAACGAAACAGGGCCTGTTCCGACGCGCATATCTCTTCGCGCGTGGGAACAGGCCCTGTTTCGTTCGCCTGGAGGCCGTCGCCCGCAGCGATCAGCCGAAATTGATCTTCGCCTCGAGATTCGTCCGCGAGTCGGCGTTCGCGATCGCCTCCTCGAGCGTGATCTTGCCGTCGATGTGCAGCTGGTAGAGCGCCACGTCGAAGCTCTGCATGCCCTTCTCGCCGCTGCGGATCAGGGCTTCCTTCACGCCCACGACATCGCCCTTCTTGACGAGCTCCTGCACGTGCGGCGTGTTCAGCAGCACCTCGATCGCCGCGCAGCGCTTGCCGTCCTTGCCCATCACGAGGCGCTGCGAAAGGATCGCCTTCAGGTACTGCGACAGGTCGAGGAAGATCTGCGAGTGCTGTTCCCGCGGGAACATGTTGATCATGCGATCGAGCGCCTCGGCGGCGTTGTTCGCGTGCAGCGTCGCGAGGCAGAGGTGGCCCGTGCCCGCGAAGGTGATCGCGTACTCCATCGACTCGCGGTCGCGGATCTCGCCGATCAGGATCACGTCCGGCGCCGCGCGCATGGCGCTCCGGAGCGCGCGGTGGAACGACTTGGTGTCGAGCCCGACCTCGCGCTGGTTGATGATGGACTTCTTGTTGCTGTGCAGGAACTCGATCGGGTCCTCCACCGTGAGGACGTGATCGGACGAGTTCATGTTGCGGAAGTTGATCATCGCCGCGAGCGATGTCGACTTGCCGGAGCCGGTGGCGCCCACCATCAGCACCAGCCCGCGCTTGATCATGACGAGTTCCTTCATGATCTCCGGCAGGCCGAGTTCCTCGATGGTCGGCATCTCGGCGGTGATGTAGCGCAGCACCATCGCCGGATTGCCGCGCTGGTGGAACACGGCCACGCGGAACCGGCCGAGCCCGGGCTCGGAGATCGCGAAGTCGATCTCGAGCTCCTGCTGGAAGTAGTCGATCTGCTCCTGGTTCATCAGGCCGTAGGCCGCCTGGCGCACCTGGTCGGAGTTCAGCACCTGCCGGTTGACCGGCATGATCTTGCCCTCGATCTTGATCTTGATCGGGGCGTTCGAGGTGAAGAAGAGGTCGGATGCCTTCTTCTCCACCATCAGCTTGAAGAGCGGCCGCGTGTTGAGGACGAAGTTCCGTCCGGTCGCGGCGCCGCCGGTCGCGTCGCTCAGGACCTTTTCCGTGGCCGGGTTCGTGCCGTCGAGGTCCGTGGCTGACATGGTCCCTACTCCTCTTCCTCGAGGATCTTGAGCGCACCCGACTCGTCGAGGTGCGACTTGTCGGAGCGCTTGCTCTCGAGCTTGATCCGCAGCCGGATCTCGTTCTTGGAGTCGGCGTTCCTGAGCGCTTCCTCGTAGGAGATCACGCCGGACTCGAACAGCTCGTACAGCGCCTGGTCGAAGGTCTTCATGCCGAGCCGGTTCGACTTGGCCATGATCTCCTTGATGGCGGTCACCTCGCCGCGGAAGATCAGGTCGGCGATCAGCGGCGTGTTCAGCATCACTTCCATCGCGGCGATGCGGCCCTTGCCCGCCTCGCGCGGAATGAGGCGCTGGGCGACCATGGCCCGGATGTTGAGCGACAGGTCCATCAGCAGCTGCTCGCGCCGTTCCTCGGGGAAGAAGTTGATGATGCGGTCCATCGCCTGGTTGGCGCTGTTGGCGTGCAGCGTGGCGAGCACCAGGTGCCCGGTCTCGGCGAACTGGATGCCGTACTCCATCGTGTCACGGTCGCGGATTTCGCCGATCAGGATCACGTCGGGCGCCTGGCGCAGCGTGTTCTTGAGGGCCATGTGCCAGCTGTCGGTGTCCACGCCGACCTCGCGCTGGGTCACGACGCAGTTCCTGTGCGTGTGCACGTACTCGATCGGGTCCTCGATCGTGATGATGTGGCCGGCGGTCTTGTCGTTGCGGTAGTCGAGCATCGCCGCGAGCGAGGTGGACTTGCCCGAGCCCGTGGCGCCCACCAGGATGCAGAGGCCGCGCTTCGAGAGCACGATCTCCTTCAGGATCGGCGGCAGCTCGAGCTCCTCGATCGTCGGCACCTTGATGTTGATCGTGCGCAGCACGGCGCCCGTGAGTCCCATCTGTATGAAGGCGCTCACGCGGAAACGGCCGATGCCGGGCGGCGCGATGGCGAAGTTGCACTCCTTGGTCGAGTCGAACTCCTTGGTCTGGCGGTCGTTCATGATCGCGCGCACCAGCAGCTGCGCCTGCTCGGGCGTCAGCGGCTGGTTGGTCTGCGGCTTGATCTCGCCGTCGACCTTGATCGCCGGCGGGAAGCCGGCGGTGATGAAGAGATCGGACCCCTTGCGCTCGACCATGCGGCGCAGGAGGTCCTGCATGAGCTTGATGCCCTGTTCGCGTTCCATTTTTCTCCCTGCTCCGGCCCGGACGTCAGCCGGCGGTCAGAAGTCCTCCTTGTTCTGCGCGCGAAACCGCGCCTCTTCCTTGGTGATCAGTCCCTTCTGCAGCAGCTCCTTCAGGCACTGGTCCAGCGTCTGCATGCCGTTCTGCTGGCCGGTCTGGATCGCCGAGTACATCTGCGCGATCTTGCCCTCGCGGATCAGGTTACGGATGGCCGGCGTGCCGATCATGATCTCGTGGGCCGCGATGCGGCCGCCGCCGATGCGCTTCAGCAGCGTCTGGGAAATCACCGCGCGCAACGACTCGGAGAGCATCGCCCGGACCATTTCCTTCTCCGCCGCCGGGAACACGTCCACGACGCGGTCGATGGTCTTGGCCGCCGAACTCGTGTGCAGCGTGCCGAACACGAGGTGGCCCGTCTCGGCGCCGGTGAGCGCCAGGCGGATCGTCTCGAGGTCGCGCATTTCGCCGACCAGGATCACGTCGGGGTCCTCGCGCAGCGCCGAGCGCAGCGCCTCGCTGAACCCGAGCGTGTCGCGGTGCACCTCGCGCTGGTTGATGAGGCAGCGCTTGGACTCGTGCACGAACTCGATCGGATCCTCGATCGTGATGATGTGGTCCGGCCGGTTGTCGTTGACGTAGTTGATCATCGCGGCCAGCGTCGTCGACTTGCCCGAGCCCGTCGGGCCGGTGACGAGCACCAGGCCGCGCGGCTGCATCGCGATGTCCTTGAAGATCTTCGGCGCGTTCAGGTCGTCGAGCGTGAGCACGACGGAGGGAATGTTGCGGAACACCGCCGCGGCGCCACGGTTCTGGTTGAACGCGTTGACGCGGAAACGCGCGAGCTTCGGAATCTCGAACGAAAAGTCCGTCTCGTAGAACTCTTCGTAAGCCTTCCGTTGCTTGTCATTCATGATGTCGTACACCATGCTGTGCACTTCCTTGTGCGTCAGCGGTGGCATATTGATCCGCTTCATGTCGCCGTCGACACGGATCATCGGCGGCACGCCCGACGACAGGTGCAGGTCGGAGGCCTTGTTCTTGACGGCGAACGCCAGCAGCTGGGCAATATCGACGGCCATCTGTGTCCCTCTAGCCCATGCGCCAGGTCCGAGGCAGGACGGTTGGCACGGGCGGCCGCAGTATAGAACAGGGCCTCGGACCCCAATATGTTAACCGCTCCGCAGTTCTCTGCCGAAAGACTCGAATCGGTACTTGCGCGGATAGAGTCCGCCGCCCGGCGAGCTGGCCGCGACCCGGCCACGGTCACGCTGCTGGCGGTGAGCAAGCAGCACCCGGCGGAGGCCGTGCGGGCGGCTGCGGCGGCCGGACAGCGGCATTTCGGCGAAAACTACCCCCAGGAAGCGCTCGCGAAGATCGAGTTGCTGCGGGACCTGCCGCTCGACCTGGCATTTCATCGGCCAGCTGCAGTCAAACAAGACGCGGGACGTGGCGCAGGCCTTCCAGTGGGTGCATACGCTCGACCGGGCCAAGATCGCCGAGCGGTTGAGCGCCCAGCGGCCCCATTACGCCGGACCGCTCGACGTGCTGCTGCAGGTGAGGCTGGCGGAGGAAACCGGCAAGGGTGGCATCGAGGCCGGGCAAGTGCCGGCGCTCGCCGAAATCGTGGCAGGGCTGCCACGCCTGCGGCTGCGCGGGCTCATGTGCATCCCGCCGCCGCAGGCGGACGAAGCGCTGCAGCACGAGCCGTTCCGCCGGCTCCGCGAGCTGCTGCTCGACCTGAACCGGGGCGGGCACTCGCTCGACACGCTTTCCATGGGAATGAGCGCGGACCTCGAGGCCGCCATCGCCGAGGGCGCGACCATCGTCCGCGTCGGCACGGCAATCTTCGGACCGCGGGACTGAATACGGAGAACGCAACGATGCGCATTGCCTTCATCGGCGCCGGCAACATGACGACGAGCCTCGTGGGAGGCCTGGTGCGTCGCGGCACTCCGGCCGGGAGCCTCACGGTCTCGGACCCGGTGCCGGCCCAGGTCGAGCGGCTCGCGCGCGAGTTCGGCGTGCAGGGCGTCGCGGACAACAACGAAGCCGTGCGGGAGGCGGATCTCGTCGTGCTTGCGGTCAAGCCACAGCAGATGGCGGAGGTCGCCCGCGGCATCGCGCCGCAGCTGGCGGAGCGCCGCCGGGTCGTCGTGTCGATTGCAGCGGGCATCCGCCTCGCAGACCTCGAGCGCTGGCTGGGTACCGGGACGCCGATCGTGCGCACGATGCCCAATCGGCCAGCGCTGATCGGAGCCGGGGTCACGGCGCTCTACGCCGGCAGCGGCGTCACGGCCCGTGACCGGGACAGCGTCGAAGCACTGATGTCCGCGGCCGGCGCCACGGTGTGGCTGGACCAGGAATCGCAGATGGACGTCGTGACCGCGATCTCCGGCAGCGGCCCCGCGTACTTCTTCCTGCTGCTCGAAGCCCTGGAGTCGGCCGGCATCGCCTCGGGGCTGCCCGCCTCCACCGCGCGCCGGCTGGCGGTCGAGACAGCCCGCGGCGCGGGCCTGATGGCCGCGGAAAGCGGCGAGGCCCCGGCGGTGCTGCGCGAGCAGGTCACCTCCAGAGGCGGAACGACGGCGGCGGCCCTCGAGGTACTCGAAGCGGCGGCCGTGCGCGATACTTTCAGGCGCGCGGTGGCCGCGGCGACCCTGCGCTCGGCACAGCTCGCAGACGAATTCGGCGGCACCTAGACCATGACAGCAATCCTCTTCATCCTGAATGCGCTGCTCACGCTGGCCGTGATCGCGTTCCTGCTGCGGGTCGTGATGCCGCTGGTGCGGGCCGATTTCCGCAGCCCGCTGGGGCAGGCCGTGCTGCGCTTCACCGATCCGCTCGTGAAGCCGCTGCGCCGGATCCTGCGGCCCGTCGGGCAAGGTGGACGTCGCCTCCATCGTTGCGCTGCTCGCGGTGCAGATCGCAGGATCGACGCTCATCCGGCTGGTGGCAGGCGGAGGATTTCTCCCGGGTCCCATCCTGGTGGATGGGCTGCGCGGCCTCGCCTACACGATCCTGCAGTTCTACACGATCGCGGTGCTCGTGCAGGCGCTGCTGAGCTGGGTGGCGCCGGGCACCTACAACCCGGCGACGCAGCTGCTGCACCGGATCTGCGAGCCGCTGCTCGCACCCGTTCCGGCGCCTGATCCCGCCGCTTGGCGGCCTCGACTTCTCGGCACTGTTCGTGCTGATCGGCCTGCAGGCGCTGCAGCTGCTGCTGCGCTGAAACCCAAGCCGATGGGTCCGGGGCGACGGGAAGGTGGCGACCTGCTGATAGAAGTCCGGGTGCAGCCTCGCGCCTCGAGGACCGAGTTCGCCGGCACGATCGGCGAGCGGCTGCGGATCCGGTTGCAGGCGCCCCCGGTCGACGGCCGCGCCAACGCCGCGCTGGTCGAGTTCCTCGCCGATGCCTTCGACGTCCCGCGTGCCGGCGTCAGCGTCGAGCGCGGCCTCTCGGGTCGCGACAAGCTCGTCCGCATCCGCGGCGCGGCGCCTGCTGCACCGCACATCGAGGCGCTGCTCGGCTGTCGCTGACGCTCAATCTGCCCGGCGACGCCGCAATACTTGGACTATAGTTCCCGTACGATCCGCATCGTGCCGACAAGGGGGATATTGCGATGTTGAAACGCGTCGCGCGTTTTTTCCCTTTGGTTCTCGCTTGCGCCGTGCTCGCGCTGCCGGGCTGCGGCAGGGGCGGGCCGACGCCGAGCGAAGCGCAGACGGCCGCGCCCAGCGAGCCTACCCAGAAGGACTTCGGCGAGTTCGAGGTCCATTACAACGCCCTGCGCACCGACCAGCTCGCACCCGACGTCGCCCGCGCCTACGGCATCGAGCGCAGTGCCAACCGGGTGATGCTCAACGTATCGCTGCTGCGCAAGAACCCGGACGGCAGCACCACGCCGGTGGACGGCACGGTCACCGCGAGCGCCTACAACCTGAACGGCCAGCTGAAGGACCTCGAGATGCGACGCATCACCGAGGGCACGTCGTTCTACTTCATCGGCGAGGTCGGCATCAGCGGCACCGAGATCCTCGTGTTCGACATCGACGCCGTCCCGAGCGGCCAGGCAGTCGAAGTATTCGGTGCAGTTCAAGCGGGAGTTTTTCTCGGACTGATGGCTGCGACCCTGAAAAAAAAGGTGTTCCGAGCTTAACCACTCCGCGTTCTTGTGCTATTTTCCGGCGCGCGAATGATCAAATGGGGCCAGCGGCCCGCGATCCATCCACAGGAGACATTAAATGGCGAAGAAGAGTTCTGCACCGACCAAGTCCGACATCCTTGCGGCGATCTCCAAGGACACCGGCCTCTCGAAGAGGCAGGTCAGCTCCGTGTTCGACTCGCTCGGCACGGTGATCAAGAAGAGCCTGAAGAGCCACGGGCTGTTCACGCTGCCGGGCCTCGCGAAGATGAAGGTCGTGAAGAAGCCGGCCACCAAGGCACGCGAAGGCGTCAACCCGTTCACGGGTGAGAAGATGACCTTCAAGGCCAAGCCGGCCAGCAAGAAGGTCCGCGTGATGCCGCTCAAGAACCTGAAGGGCATGGTCAACTGACCTGACGCGATTTCCCGCCGGGGCGGCCTCACGCCGCCCCGGTGCTTGCCCTCCCCGCTGCGCCGCCCGCAGTTCCTGCCGGCAGCGTCAGCCGCCGAAAACCGGCTCTTTTCCCGACAGAAACCGCATTGTCACGCCGCGCAGCTCGCCGAGCCTGCCGTGGAAGAAATGCTCCGCGCCCTGCATCGCCGCGAACTCGGGCGGATCATCGAATGCACGCGCCCACGACTGCACCGTCGCGAAATCCACGAGTTCGTCCTGGTCGCCCTGGACTACCAGCCACCGACACCGCGGATGCGCGGTGGTCGTCGCCAGCAGTCGTCCGACCGGTGGCGCGACCGTGACGAGCGCGAGCGGACGGACGAGCGCGGCCGCCTGCAGCGCGACCGCGGATCCGAACGAGAATCCGGCGAGCCACAGCGCTTCGCAATTCCATCGGGCCCGGGCCCAGCCGACGACGGCGACCGCGTCGTCGATCTCGCCACGACCGGCGTCGTAGGCACCGGCGCTGGCACCGACGCCCCGGAAATTGAATCGCACCGTCGGCGCGCCCAGTTCCTGCATCGCGCGCCCGAGCGTATGCACGACCTTGTTCTGCATGGTGCCGCCGTAAAGCGGATGCGGGTGGCACACCACGCCCACGACCGACGGCCGGGAACCGGGTGCCGGCTCCTCGACGCGAGCCTCGAGGACGCCGGCGGGCCCTTCGATGCTCTCCGGTCTCGGGACCGGTGGAATGAACTCCCGCTGCACGCCAAGGCTCCGTCGTGATCGAACAGGCAGTGTGCCAGAATCCCGGCCGCACCCTTGGGACCGGAGGAAGCCGCCGTGAAACTGATGTCCTCGAGCTTCGGCCATAACCAGCGCATCCCGGAGGAGTTCGCCTTCGGCGCGCCCGACCCCGTCCAGCATCTCCGGCTCAGCCTCAACCGCAATCCGCACCTGCGCTGGAGCGGCGCGCCCTCGGGCGCGAAGTCGCTGGTGCTGGTCTGCGTGGACACCGACGTGCCGACGCGGGCGGACGACGTGAACCAGGAAGGCCGGAGCGTGCCGGCCACGCTGCCACGGACGCAGTTTCATCACTGGGTCGTCGTGGACATCCCGCCGTCCGTCAGCGAGATCCGCGAAGGCGCATGCTCCGACGGCATCGTGGCCAGGGGGAAGCAGGCTCCGGCGGGACCCGCTGGCTCACGCCAGGGCTTGAACGACTACACGCTCGTGGTTCGCCGCCGACAAGGACATGGGCGGGCAGTACTTCGGCTACGACGGGCCGTGCCCGCCCTGGAACGACGAACTGCTGCACCACTATCACTTCGTGCTGTACGCGACGGACCTGGCCCGCTGCCCGGTCGAGGGTGCGTTCACGGGCCCGCAGGTCGAGCAGGCGATTGCCGGGCACGTGCTCGCCGAGGCACGGCTGACAGGGACTTATTCGCTCAATCCGGCGTTGCGCTGAATCGCGCCGCCACTGTTCAGGGTGCGGCGAGCAGGTCCGGCGGGCCCAGGACCATGACGGCGGCGACGGCGACGAGGAAAGCGGCGAGCAGCAGCAGCGTCACGACGAGAGGACCGGCCTGCAGTCGCGCCAGCGCGACCAGGTCGTCGAAGTCGTCCATCCATTTGAGCAGACGTTCCATCGTCGGCCGGCAGCGGCGTCACTCGCCCTTGTCGAATGCGTCCTTGGCCTTGTCGGCCCAGTTCTTGTAGCTCGAGACGCTGTACAGCGCCTTGGCGATGACGGCCTGGCGCGAGGTCGAGCCAGGCTGCAGGCGGACCCGGTCGAGCCAGGTGTTGTAGGCGTCCCACCCGTCGGCGGCAGCACCGAACTTCGAGCGCCGGACCAATGCCGGGAGCGTCGTCGGCTGGTATGCCGCTGCTGTTCTTGGGTTCTGTCATTGGTGCCACCGCTAGCCTTGCACGCAAGCTACGGCAGCGCGGCAGGCGCGTCCGGTACTGGATCACACTTGGGACAGGTCAGGTGACGACGCGGTAGCAGGGCCGGTATTCGCCCGCGATCTTCATGCGGCGCTGGCGTACGAACGACTCGAGCAGCGCGCCGAGCGGCTCGAGCAGCTCGCGATCGCCGTGCAGCTCGAAAGGCCCGTGCTCCTCGATCCGGCGGATGCCCTGCTCCTTGACGTTTCCGGTGACGATCCCCGAGAACGCCCGGCGCAACTCGGCCGCGAGCCGGTGCGGCGGGTGGTCGCGCCGGATGTCGAGCGCCGCCATCGCCTCGTGCGTCGGATCGAACGGCTGCTGCAGGTCGTGATCGACCGCGAGCGTCCAGTTGTAGTTGTAGGCGTCGCTCTTGCGCCGGCGGTACTCGCGGACGGCGTCCATGCCGCGCTGCATCTCGCGCGCCACCTCGGCCTGGTCGCCGACGATGATGCGATAGCACCGGGCGGCCCGCGGCCCGAGCGTCGTGGCAAGGAACGCGTCGATCCTGCCGAAGTATTCCTCGCTGCCGGGCGGGCCCGTGAACACGACGGGGAACGGCTGTTCCTCGTTCGCCGGATCGAGGAGGATGCCGAGCAGGTAGAGGATCTCCTCGGCCGTGCCCGCCCCGCCTGGAAACACGACGATGCCGTGGCCGGTGCGCACGAACGCCTCGAGCCGCTTCTCGATGTCCGGCAGGATCACGAGCTGGTTCACGATCGCGTTGGGCGGCTCGGCCGCCACGATGCCGGGCTCGGTGAGCCCGATGTAGCGCCCGTCGTGGATGCGCTGCTTCGCGTGACCGATCGCCGCGCCCTTCATCGGCCCCTTCATGGCGCCAGGTCCGCAGCCCGTGCAGACGTTCAGGCCCCTGAGCCCGAGCTCGTAGCCGACTCGCTTGGTGTAGTCGTACTCCTCGCGGCTGATCGAGTGCCCGCCCCAGCACACGACGATGTCCGGCCGCACCCTCGGTCGCAGCACGCCGGCGTTGCGCAGGATGCGATAGACGGCGTTCGTGATGCCCTGCGGGTCCTCGAGCTCGAGGCTGCCGTGCTCGTAGACCTCGCCGTGGATGTACAGGATGTCGCGCAGCACCGCGAACAGGTGCTCCTGGATGCCGCGGATCATCCGGCCGTCGACGAAGGCCCCGGCCGGGGCATTGCGCAGCTCGAGCTTCACGCCCCAGGCCTGGCGCACGATGCGGATGTCGAAGTCGTCGTAGCGCTCGAAGATCACGCGCGCGTCGTCGGTCTCGCCGCCGGCATTCAGCACGGCGAGCGAGCAGCGACGATAGGTCGGGTAGAGACCGCCCCGGGAGGTGTCGAGCAGTCGATCCACTTCCTGCTGCGACAGGTTCTCGAGGCTGCCGGTCGGCGTGACGCGGGCATCGACGGAGACGGGCTCGTCGGCGCCGGCGACCGACACCTCGACGCGGCGCATCACGGTCGGATCACGATAAGCGTACCGGGCTGGGTGCGCAGCCAGATGTCGACCATGTCGGAATTGCTGACGGCGATGCAGCCGTTGGTCCAGTCGTAATTCGCGTAGTACTCCGGCGACTTGCGCGGCACGTTGGGCTGGCCGTGGATCATGATGAGGCCGCCGGGCGGCGACCCCGCTCTTCTTCGCCCGCGCCCGGTCTTCGTCGTTCGGATAGGACACTTCGAGCGAGAGGAAGTAATCGCTGCGCGGATTGCGGCCCACCAGCTGGTAGAGGCCTTCGGGCGTGCGGAAATCGCCTTCGCGTTCCTTGTGCCCGGTCGGGTTCAGCCCGAGACGGATCGGATACTCGGCGATGATCCGGTTGGCGCGCATCAGATACATGCGCCGCTCGGCCTTCCTGACCAGGATCGTATCCGCCGGCTCGTATCCGGCCCGCAGCGATTCGATCCCGGCGGTGGCCGCGCCGAACGGCCCGTCAGCATCGGACGCCGTGCCGAATGGTTCGGTAGCGGCGGCGACCGCAGCGGTCGCGCCGGCTGGAGTTGCCGGAGTCGACTCTGGCACCGTCGTCGTTGCCGGCGCTGCCGAGCCAAAGGGCAATGTCTGCGATGGCTCGGCGACCGCGGGCGCTGCAACCGCTGGCGTTGCAACCGCGGGCGCCGTGACCTGCGGCTTCGCATCGTCCGGCAGGCGGACGCCGCTCGAAACCGAGCCGAAGCCCTGCGCATCGGCACCGGTCGCGACGGCGAGGAGTAACGCCGCGAAGACGGCACGGACGACGACTGCGTTGGTTCATGCGGGGCGGATTATAGCGGCGCCACGCTCGATGTCAGCGATCTTCCTCCAACATCCCGACGACCTGCACCTTTTCGTTCCCGCGCAGCAGTTCGCCACCGCGCACGATCACCTCGTCGCCGGGCGCAAGCTTCCCCTCGACACCGATCCAGTCGCCGTCGGCCAGGCCGGCCTTGACGTCGACGCGCTCGGCGCGCTGGTCGCTCGAGACCCGGAACAGGTAGAGCGCGTCGGCACGTATGATCAACGCGTCACGCGGCACGGCCAGGCTGCGTCGCGGCTGGCCGAGCGGCAGCTCGACCTGGACCGTGTTGCCCGCCGCAAGCAGGCCGTCGACGGCTGGCGCCTTGACGATCACCTCGAAGGACTGGGTGCGGGAATCGCCGGTCGGGACGATGCTGCCCACGACCGCCGTGAAGCTGCGGCGATCGACGGTCACGTTGACCACGTGACCCGGCTGGATCGCCCGCACGTGACGCAGCGGCACGAACAGGCGGATCTCCAGTGCGTCGGGATTGACCAGGCGCGCCACGATCTCGCCGCGCGCGACCTCCTCTCCGGCCCGTCGGACCCGGTCCGAGACGACGCCGGCAAACGGTGCCGTCAGCCTGGAGCGCGCGAGCTGGTCGTCGGTCTGCGCGAGCTGCGCACGCGCCACTTCGAGGTCCGCGGCAGCGAGGTCCCGGTTCGACTGCGCCTGGTCCACGGCAAAGCGCGACACGGCATTGCCGGACGCGCGCAGTCGCTCGAGCTCGCGGTCGAGGCCCTTGAGGTTCACCGCGGCGCGGTTGACGCGTGCCGCCTGCTCGGCGCGCGCCAGCGCCATTTCCCGCGTGTCGAGCCGCGCGACGACAGCGCCGGCCTCGACGATCGAACCGGCCTCGGCAACCCACTGCAGGCGCCCGGGAACCGACGCCGCGAGATCCGCCGAGGCACGTGACCGCACCAGGCCGGCGGCATGCACCGATGGCGCGAGCTCGCGGACCTGGGCCTTTGCGACCTGCACCGAGGCCGGCCGCGGATCCTGTGCGCTGGCCGCGACCGAGGTGAGCGCCAGCACTGCACAAGCAGGCCATCGAGCTGCAGACACGGCGCATGTACACACTCGTCATGTGACGGATTCCCCTTGCCTCGCGCGCGGCGCGGCGTCGACCGGCACGGCCTCGCGATCCTCGCCGAGCCTGAGCAGGCTTGGCATCAGCACCCACGTAAAGGCGGTGCCCACGACCATCCCGCCGGCGACCACCGCGGCCAGGCCGCGATAGATCTCGGCGCCGAGGCCCGGCATGAAGATGAGCGGCGCCATGCCGAGGACCGCCGTCAACGTCGAGAGCACGATGGGCCTGGCGCGGGTCTCGAGCGCCTCCGCGACCGCCTGGCGCCGCGGCAGGCCGTTGCGCTCCCGGGCGCGTGTCTGGTCGACCAGCAGGATCGCGGCATTGACCACGAGCCCGAGCAGGATGATGAAGCCGATCATGGTCAGCAGGTCGAGGGCCTGGAAGCCGCCGAGTCCCACCAGCCGCAGCGCGAGGATGCCGCCCGCGACGGACACCGGCATGACCGCCATGACGAGCAGGCTGTCACGCAGCGAGCGGAACAGCGCCGCCATGAGCGCAAACAGGATCACCAGCGCGAGCAGGAAATTCTGGCCCATCGCACCGAGCGCCTGGTGCAGGTCGTTGGCCGAGCCCGCGTAGGCGAGCTGCACTTTCGGCGCCATCGCCGCGCGGACCTTCGGCTCGACCCCGGTGCGCAGCTTGTCGAGCGCCTCGTCGAGAGTCATGTCCGCCGGCGGCTCGAAGTTCACGCTGACCGTGCGGTGGCCGTCGATCCGCACCAGTTGCGACGGACCGACGGTCTGGCGCAGCGTCGTCAGTTCGCCGACCGTCTGCACGCCGGCCGCCGGGCGTCACGATCGGAAGCTCGGCGAGCTCCTCCGGCGTGTTCCACTCCGCGGACTTCACGATGATGTCGAGCCGGTCGTCGCCGTCGAAGTACTCGCCGGCCCAGAGGCCTCCCGTCATCGCGCGAATCGCGGCGGCGACCTCGGTCCGCGAGAGTCCCGAGCGCGCGATGCGCCACTCGTCGGGGACGAGCTGCAGCTCGGGCTGGTTCATCTCGAGACCCGGGAACGCCTGCGGATACGTGCCGGGAATCGCCTTCGGCACCTCGTCGACCGCGACACGTGCCGCGTCCATCAGCGCGACGAGGTCGGCACCGTGGAAGTCGATCCGGATCTCGCGGGCGTTGCCGCCATCCACGTTGAGCAGCGACCCACGCTGGATGAACACGGGCGTGTCGGGGAAACCGACCATGATCTCCTCGCGCAGCACGCGCACCATTTCCTCGATGTCGCGCGGGTCCGCGGGATAGATGACCGCCGTGCCGCCGAACCCGCCCCAGGCCGACAGGTTGTAGTACTTCACCGCCGGCTGCTTCGTGCCCTCGAGGTACGGCCGCAGCCGCTCGATGACGACCGGCGCCATCTCGCGGCGCGCTGTCTCGATGTTGCCCCCGGGCGGCAGCCGGAAGTTGTTCCAGATCATGTCGGTCTGCGCGACCGGCAGGTAGTCGAACTTGGGTGCGAGCAGCCACGCGCCGAGCGCGCTCGCGAGAGTGATCCCGGCAATCCAGCCGAGCCGCGCCGCAGGCCGGTCGGTGAGCCGCATCGCGAAATCCGCCATCGCGCGCCACCAGTGCAGGTGCTGGTCCGCCGGGATGCCGTTGGCCAGCGCCCAGCGGTTGGCGGCGGGAATGACCGTCGCGGCGACCAGCAGCGAGGCCGCGTGCGACACCGACATCGTGATCGCGAGATCCTTGAACAGCTGGCCCTCGAGGCCTTCCATGAACAGGATCGGCAGGAAGATCGCCACGCTCGTCAGCATCGATGCGACGAGCGCAGGCATGACCTCGGCGGCGCCCTCGATCGTGGCGTGCCGGGCGTCGCGCCCCTGCTGCATGAAGCGCAGCACGTTGCCCTGCACGATCAGCGCGGCGTCCACCACGATGCCGGTCGAGAACGCGAGTCCCGCGAGCGACACGACGTTCAGCGTGCGCCCGAGCAGGTGGAGCGTGATCACGGCGAAGAACAGCGAAATCGGGATCGACGCGCCGATCACCAGCAGCGCCCGCGGGCCGCGCAGGAAGTACCAGAGCCCGCCGACGGCGAGCAGGATGCCGATCGCGAGGCTCTCCTCGACGAAGCCGATGGCGCGGCGCACGTAGACGCTCGCGTCCCACGACATCTCGATCATGAGCTTCTCGCGGGCGAGCGGTCCCGCGTTGAGCTCCTTGATGGCCTCCTTGACGCCGTCGACCAGCTCGACCGTGTTCGATTCCGAGGTTCGCTGCAGCGTGATGTAGTAGGAGGGGACGCCGCTGCGGTACGAGAACCACCGGGCCTCCACGTGCTCGGTG
>CAVTDU010000009.1:0-14974 GCA_963733565.1 uncultured Gammaproteobacteria bacterium | reverse complement strand
ACTTCTCGCTGCGCTCGCCGTCCACGATCCAGTCCGCGTTGAAGATCTTGTGCCGGCAGTGCTCCGAGTTCGCCTGTGCGAACATCATCAACTCGACGTCCGTCGGGTCTCGTCCGAGTGCGCGGAAGGCATCCAGCAGGTAGTCGACCTCGTCGTCCGAAAGCGCCAGGCCGAGACTCGCGTTTGCAGCCTGCAGCGCCGGACGGCCCTCGGCCAGCACAGGCACTGTTGCGAGCGCCTTCGGCGCGGAGTGATGGAACAGGCTGGCCGCCGCCGCGGGATCGCGCAGCACCTGCTCGGTCATGCGATCGTGCAGTGCGGCCGCCGCGAAGGACCACTCGGACGGCGTGAGCGCGCGTGATGCGTCGAGGTAGCAGGCGACGCCACGTTCGATGCGCCGCACCGCGGTCAAGCCGCAGACGTGGGCGATGTCGGTAGCCTTGCTCGACCACGGTGACACCGTGCCTGAACGCGGCACGACGAGCAGCAACTCACCGCGTGGCTCGAGCGCCTGGATCGGCCGGTCCATAGCGCAGCAGCGACTCGAGCACGACGGTCTCGGCCGCCGTGAGATCGCGCTCGAGGTCGACGAAATGGACGTATCGGGTGTCCGCCTGCTCGAGGCACTCGACGCCTGCGCGCAGCGACGCCAGCAGCCTGGCGAGCCGGAAATCCGAGACTGCGGGAGTGCCGCGTATTGTGAGCATTTAGAGAAAGCCGCCGCCGGTCTGGCAGGGGCGCGAAATGATACCGGAGCGCCCTGCCCCGGACCAGCGCGCGCGAATTACTTGCGCGACCCCGGGTCGCCCGGCGTGTAAACCGGGAACGGGAACTGGGTCACATTCGAACCTTCCGCCGACGACACCTTGCTGACGCCGGACTTGCGCACCTCGTCGATGCGGATCACGGAATGAAGGGGCAGGTACGTGCGCTTTACACCCGCGAATTCGGCCTGGATCTTCTCCTCGGAAGGGTCCACGACCACCGCCGAGCGCTCCCCGAAGATGAGTTCCTCGACCTCGACGAAGCCGAACAGCGATCCGTGGCCGACCTTGCGGGCATAGATCTCGAAAACCTTGCCCTGGTTGACGAAAATCACCTTGAAAATGTTGCTTGCCGGCATCGTGTGCTTGCAGTCGGGGGGCGGGCATATTACAAGGTGCACCGAACCATGGCCATCAAGCTGCGCGTCATCAGTGACCACTACCAGGAACTCGGCGAGCACCGCTCGCGCGTGTTCGGCGTGAATGGCGGCACCATCGGACGCGCGCCCGACAACGACTGGATACTACCCGACACCAAGCGCCTCGTGTCGGGGCACCACTGCGACATCGAGTACCGCAGCGGCGCCTACTGGCTGAGCGACAAGAGCACGAACGGCGTGTACGTCAACGAAGCGGACGATCCAGTCTCGGAGACCGGACCGGTGGCGCTGCATGACGGCGACCGGCTGCGCCTCGGCGACTACGAGATCCTGGTGAGCCTGGACGACCGGATCGATTTCCTGCCGGCGGCAGCCGAGCTGCACTCCGCGGCGAAACACCTCGACGCGGACATCGGGGCGAACCTCGACCTCGACAGCCTGTTCACGCCACGCGAAAGCGCCGACTCGGGCTCGATTTCCATCCGTAACGCCTTCGGACTGAAGCTCCCGAAGGATTTGCGCGAGGCAGCCGCGGCGGCTGTAGCGCGTGCCGAGGCGGCGAACTCATCGGACGATCGGGATCCACCCACGCCACCGCCCAGCGTTCCGGCTGCCACCGCACCGTCCGCGGCAACGGACTGGGCGCTCAAGACCCGTGCGGTCACTCGCCAGGAACTTGCCGACGCGCTCGAACGACGCAAGAACAGGATCGAGGCGCGGCAACAGACACTGCCGTTTCACCAGCAGGCGAGCTCGTGGACCGACCTCAAGTCGTCCATGCAGGCGTTCTGCCGTGGTGCCGGCATCGACCCGACCGCCCTGTCGCCAGAGGCCCAGGCCATGCTGCCATTGCTGGCCGGCCAGCTGCTGCGCGAGGCCGTGGTCGGGCTCAACGATCTGCAACAGGTCCGCACGACGACCGGACCGGCCGCCGCAAGTGCGGCCAAGGCGCAGGAGGCGCCGGGGAGCAACCCGCTGCGCAGCTCCTCGAGTGTGGAGCAGGCCCTGATGCGGCTGTTCGAGTCCCATGGCCGGGTCTACGGCGGCCCGGTGGACGCGCTGCGGGACGTGCTGCTCGAGGCCAAGGAGCACGAGGCGGCCCTCGACGCGGGGATGCGGGCCGGCCTCAAGGCCGTGCTCGACCAGCTGGCTCCCTCGAACGTCGCGGACCAGTTCGAGCAGGGTCGCTCCCGGACGCTCGCGCCCGGGCCAGGATCCCCGGCCGCGATACTGGGAACACTACGCGGAGCTCTATCGCGTCATCACGCAGAACGAGGTCGGTGGGGTCCCCCACCCGTTCGTCGAGCCGTTCGTGCAGGCATACGAGGAGACGCGCAGCGAACTGGCCGCGAGGCGCAGGAACCGCGGCGACGGCTGAACGACGAAAACGCCCCTTGCGGGGCGTTTCGTGTTTTCTTGGCGGAGAGGGTGGGATTCACTCGGCACATCCCTGTGCCTCGCCCACTGGGCGCCCTCGCCCGCTGACGCGGCAAGGGCGTGCAGATCGGCCTCCCTGCCGATCTGTCGAACCCACGCGTCCACGTGGGTTCTCATGCCCACCCTCGGGCCAGAAAACAAGAACGCCCCTTGCGGGGCGTTCGTGTTTTCTTGGCGGAGAGGGTGGGATTCGAACCCACGTGGGGCGATTATGCCCCCATCCGATTTCGAGTCGGCGCCGTTATGACCGCTTCGGTACCTCTCCGAGGGCCGAGTATTCTATACAAACCTTGAAAGCCTTGCTCACACTGGTAGCGATCCTGCTGCTCGGCACCTGCTCGCAGCCGCCGCCCCTGCTCGAGCAGATCCTGGCCAGCGGCGAACTGCGGGTCGCGACCCGCAACAGCCCGGACGCCTACTACCTCGGCAGCCATGGTCCGGAGGGCCCGGCCTACGAGCTGGCCAGCCGATTCGCCGAGAACCTCGGCGTGTCCTCTGCGCCTCTACACGGTCCGGACCCGGGAAGACGCCATAAACGAGGTCCGGGCGGGTCGGGCGCACCTGGCGGCCGCCGGGCTGTCGACCGGGATCGAGCTGCCCCCCAACACGCAATTCGGCCCTGGCTACCAGCTGGTCCGCGAGCACCTGATCTACCGCCGCGGCGGGGCGCGCCCGGCCTCGATCCGCGAGGCGGCGCGAGGCCAGATCGAGGTCGCCGCAGGCAGCCCGCACCAGCGCACGCTGCAGGAACTGCGGCTGCAGAACCCGGACCTCGCATGGATCGAGCGGGCGGATACGGACACCGAGGAGATCATGAACGAGCTCTCCCGTGGCACGGTGCAGTACACGCTCGCCAGTTCCACCGAGTTCGCACTCAACCGCGCCGTGCATCCGGACCTCGCCATCGCGCTCGACCTGTCGCCGCAGCGGGCGATCTCGTGGGTCGTGAACACGACCGGCCACGACCGCAGCCTGCTCGCCCGGGTGAACGCGTTCTTCGTGCTGTCGCGCGCGGACGGTTTCATCACCGCGATGCTCGACCGGTACTACGGCGAACGCGACAGGTTCGATTTCGGGCTGTCGACGCAGCTTTCTCGAGCACATGCAGAGCCGGCTGCCCCGCTACACCGAATGGTTCCAGCAGGCCGCCGAGAAGTATCGCCTCGACTGGCGGCTGCTCGCTTCGATGGGATACCAGGAATCCAAGTGGGATCCGTCCGCCGTGTCGTTCACCGGCGTGCGCGGCCTGATGCAGCTGACGGAGGACACGGCAGAGATGATGCAGTACGGCGACCGCCGCGACCCGCGGGCCAGCATCTTCGGCGGCGCCCGGTACCTGTCGAAGATCATGGAGATGGTGCCGCGCCGCATACCCGAGCCTGACCGGACGTGGTTTGCCGTGGCCTCGTACAACGTCGGCTTCGGCCACGTCGAGGACGCGCGCGTCCTCGCGCAGCAGCAGGGGCGCAATCCGGACCGCTGGGAAGACGTGCGCGACATGCTGCCGCTGCTGAGCCAGGAGCGCTGGTACACGCGCACGCGCCGCGGCTATGCCCGCGGCTGGGAGCCGGTACGTTACGTCGACAACGTCAAGGCCTACCTGAACATCCTCGAGGTCGCGGGCATCGCCGAAGGTCACGACTCAACGGCGCGCGAGGAAGAAATTCCGTAGCTGCGCGGCGCACTCCTCCGCCATCACGCCGCCCGAGTACTCGAGGCGATGATTGAGCGCGGGATGCTGGACGA
Organism: uncultured Gammaproteobacteria bacterium; assembly: GCA_963733565.1. Lineage (GTDB taxonomy): Bacteria > Pseudomonadota > Gammaproteobacteria > Steroidobacterales > Steroidobacteraceae > RPQJ01. Next base: position 10,647 of record CAVTDU010000009.1, on the reverse strand, counting down.
CGTTGAACACCGTGCCCGCCGCGCCGGCCCGCGGATCCGTCGCGCCGAACACGAGCCGCCGCACCCGCGCATGCACCATCGCGCCGGCGCACATCGGGCACGGCTCGAGCGTGACGTACAGCGTCGTGTCAGTCAGGCGGTATGTACCGAGCGCAGTACCCGCTGCGCGCAGCGCGATGATCTCGGCATGCGCGGTCGGATCACAGGTACCGATCGGGCGGTTCCATCCCTCGGCGATGATCTCGCCGTCCTTGACGATGACGGCGCCCACAGGCACCTCGCCGGCGGCCTCGGCGGCACCGGCGAGCTCGAGCGCGCGGGACATGAATGTGGCGTCGATGGAGTCCACTGCAGTAGCCGCTACAGGTAGCGCGCCTCCAGGTGCGCCTTGAAGTGCGCCGGGTTCAGCGTCTCGCCGCTGGCGCGCAGCACCAGTTCGTCCGTGGTCCAGCGGCTCGCCTGGCTCCAGATGTTGTCGCGCAGCCAGTCGAACACCGGGGCCAGATCGCCGCCGCCGATGCGCGCGTCGAGGTCCGGCATGGCGCGGCGCATCGCGGCGAACCACTGCGCGGCGTACATCGCGCCCAGCGAATAGCAGGGAAAGTAGCCGAACCCCGCCGTCGGCCAGTGCACGTCCTGCATGACGCCGTCCCTGTAGTTGCCGCGCGTGTCCACGCCGAGCAGCTCCATCATCCTGGCGTCCCACAGCGCCGGCACGTCCTCGAGCTCGATCTCGCCTTCGATCAGCGGGCGCTCGATCTCGTAGCGCAGGATGACGTGCGCCGGGTAGGTGACCTCGTCGGCGTCGACGCGGATGAAACCCGGCTTCACGCGCGTGATCAGCCGGTGCAGGTTGCGCGGCTCGAAGGCCGGCTGCATGCCGAAGGCCTGCGCCACCAGCGGCGCCAGCCGGGCGACGAAGCCCGGGTGGCTGCCCAGCTGCATCTCGAAGCTCAGGCTCTGGCTCTCGTGCAGCGCCATCGAGCGCGCGTTGGCCACCGGCTGGCCCAGCCACTCGCGCGGCAGGTTCTGCTCGTAGCGGCCGTGACCGGTCTCGTGCACCGTGCCCATCAGGCTGCCCAGGAAATCGTCCTCGCGAAAGCGCGTGGTCATGCGCACGTCCTCGGGCACTCCGCCGCAGAAGGGGTGCGTGCTGACGTCCAGCCTGCCGGCTTCGAAGTCGAAGCCCAGCAGCCGGATGGCCTGTTCGCACAGCGCCTTCTGCGCGGCGATCGCGAACGGCCCCACGGGCACGATCAAGGTCTCTTGCGCCTGCCTGGCCATCACCTGCTGGATGAGCCCCGGCAGCCATTGCCGAACCTCGCCGAACACGCGGTCGAGCTGGGCGCAGGTCATGCCGGGCTCGAAGCGGTCCATCAGCGCGTCGTACTTGCCGAGGCCACTCTGGGCCGAGAGCAGCGCCGCTTCCTCGCGCGCCACCGCCAGCACCTCGCGCAGATTGGGCAGGAAGCCGGCCCAGTCATTGGCCGGGCGCTGCGTTCGCCAGGCGTGCTCGCAGCGCGCGGTGACCATCTGCTGGCGCTGCACCAGCGATTCGGGCAGCGCGTTGGCCTGCCGCCACTGGCGATCCATCTCGCGCAGGTTGGCGCGCTGCTGGTCGTCGAGCGGTTCCTGCTCGGCACGCGCGAGCTTCTCGCGCAGCAGACGGGTCGGTGCCCATGCGGTGCAGCAGCGCGGCCATTTCGGCCATCGCCGCGGCGCGCGCCTCGTTGCCCTTGGGCGGCATGTTGGCCATCTGGTCCCAGCTGGCCAGCGACTGCAGGTGGCCCAGGTGGTGCATGCGCATCCAGGTGCCGGTCAGCTCGTCGTAGGCGGGTGTGTCGACGGTCGTGTTCATGGAAGTCCTCTCGCGGACCGCGATTCTGCCGCGTTCGCACTCGGGGCGCGAGCATGTTTGCGGCGACAGACGCGCCTCGCCCCGGACGACGAAAGGAACCTCCACGGCGCGGCGCTGATTCCGTCAGCGCGGGCGGGCTGGCGCAACGTCCGCGTGGGGTTGCACGGACTGGGCGAAATCGTTGGCAGCGATATCCTTGAACATCAGCATCTGCACGATCTGCGCCGAGGAAGCGCCCTCGAAGCCGCTCTCGGCAACGAAGTCCTCAGGATTCCGAAAGGTGCCGAAGACGATGTCGAACAGCGGCAGGTCGGAGTAGTTGAAGTGGTGGATGCCGCGCCCATGGTGCACGCTGTGACTCTCGGGTCGCTGCACGATGTAGCCCAGCCACTGCGGGGTACGGATGTTGGCGTGCTGGATGACGGCCAGGAACATCGTCGCGTAGAGGTAGTAGGTGATGGCCTGCGCGGGCAGTCCCACCACGCTCAGCGCGATGCTGCTGAGCAAGGTAAAGCCGACGATATCCAGCGGGCTGAAGTAGAACGCCCCGAAGCTGTCCACTCGTTCCGCGCTGTGGTGCATCTGGTGGAAGCCGCGCCACAGCCAGTGGTTCTTGTGCATGGCACGGTGCCACACATAGACCAGCAGCTCGTAGATCAGCACTGCGATTGCAGCCCCGACAAAGGGATTGGCGACCTGCAGGTCGAAGACCTGGAACCTGGCCAGCGATTCGCCCCACAGCAGCGGCAGATAGGACGACATGAAGAAGTAGACCGCGAACACCACCAGCGCGCGGGTCCGCCAGCCCCGGACTCGGGGCAGCGGGCGTGCCGGAAACAGCGCCTCCAGCAGGATCAGGGCTCCATAGATTCCCAGTACGGCCAGCGAAACGGGGTCGAGAAGAATCTCCAGCGGTGTCGGCATGTTGCTCTCCCAATGTTGTCGTTTACCCGGGGCGCCGCTATTGTCCGCAGGGTGGGGAGAGCCGCTTGAGGCGGCGATAACGATTCGATAACGATTCGAAAACGGCTGCCGCCACCGGGTGCGTCGGATGCTTGCGATGGATGGCAAGAAGTACCAGGTCGGCGACTACGTCATCGATACGGCCCGGTACCGGATCAGCAGCGGCGCCGACGTCATCCCCGTGGAGCCCAAGGTCTTCGACCTGCTGGTGTACCTCGTCCGCAACCGGGACCGCGTGCTGACCCGCGAGCAGCTGTTCGAGGCAATCTGGGACGGGCGCGAAGTCTCTGACGCCACGCTCAGCAACCATGTCAAGAGTGCGCGCAGGGTCCTTGGCGACAGTGGCGAGCTCCAGCAGACCATCCAGACCGTCCGGGGCCGCGGTTACCAGTTCATCGCGCCGGTCACGGAGGTGGCGGCTGACGCCGCCGCTCCCGCCGTGGACCCCTCGCCTGCTCCCGCCGTGGACCCCTCGCCTGCTCCGTTGCCCGCCCACGTCGATGCTCCTGTCCGGCGTAAGTGGCGCATGCCGCTGCTGGGGTCTGGTGCGCTGGTGGCCGCGGCTCTGCTCGGATGGATTCTGCTCCGGCCTCCGGCTGCGCCTGTGGATCCGGAACGCCCCTACCTGCTGGTCGTGCCCTTCGGCGTGTCCGAAAACGCCACGCTGGACCACCGGACGTTCGCCGACCAGCTGACGCGGGAGGTGATCGACAACCTGCGGAAGATCTCCGGTCTCAGGGTGGTTCCACAGCCAACGGCCTTCGAATTCCGGAAGGACAAGACACGCGGACACATTCAGGAGCATCTGCCGGACGTCCGGTACGTGCTGGACGGCGAGGTCAGCGTAGCCCCCGATGGCGCGCTGCGCATCACGCCGCGGCTTGCCCACCTGCAGCAGGACCTGGACTTGTGGAGCAGGCCGTTCACGGTCCGCGTCGACAACCAGAATTTCTTCGAGACCGCCGCCGGGATCGCCCGGGCCGTGGCCGTCGCGCTGAAGGTGGAAGTGCTGAAGGACGAACAGCGCGCGCTGGCGGAGTTCCCGGACAACCCCAAGGCCTATGAACCGTACGCGGCCGGATGGCGCGAGATGGAACAGTTCACGCACGAATCCATGCTGCGTGCCGTCGCGTCCTTCGACCGGGCCATCGAGCTGGACCCGGACTTCCTCGCAGCCTACCTCGCCCGCAGCGATGCGCTGCGCTCGATCTTCGCGTACTTCGAACCACCGAGCGCACTGCTGCCGCAGGTGAAGGCTTCTCTCGAAGCGGTGCTGCAACGTGATCCGGACTCCGCCCAAGCGTGGTCATCCCTCGGGCTGACCCAGGTAATGGCATGGCAGTGGAAAGAAGGCTGGGAAAACCTGAACCGTGCCAAGGCGCTCGACCCGTCGCTCGCGGCGACAGAGCTGGGCTTCGCGCTGTACTACGCGGGCATCGGCGAAAGGCGGAAGGTCAGGGAGTCACTGGCCCGTGCCGACGCGCTGGATCCGCTCAACACCGAGCTTGCCGACTGGGGCAACTGGGCGCTGTTCATGGTCGGCGAACAGCAGGCGGCGCGCGAATGGGGCGAGAAGCAGATGCGCCAGCATCCGGACAACGGCTTTGTGTTCTGCGGTGCCGGCATCTCGGCCTATCTGCGTGGCGACACGGCCGAAGGCGTTGCGCTGCTGGAAAAAGGCGTCGAACTGGCCGAGCGGGCGCCCGTCGCGCTGATCATGCTTGCACAGGGTTACGGCTACGCCGGCCAGAAAGAAAAGGTGCTGCCGCTGCTGGAAGAAGCCAACCGGGCGAAGATCTACATGTGCCCCTACGAGACGGCCGTCGCCTACCTGACCCTCGGTGACGAGGCCTCCAAGTTGAAGGCCATCGAGTTGCTGCACGAGGCGGTCGAGAAGCGCTCCAACTGCCTCATGTTCCTGCGCAACGACCCGCGGCTGGACGTGCTGCGGAACGATCCTCGCCACGCGAGCAGCTTTGCGCAGCTGCTGAAACTAGTGGGTCTCGACGACGAAGCGGTGAGGTCGTACAAGCGATAGCCTGGCGTAGCGCCGCTCTCCAGGGGTGAGTTGCTCGGCCAAAGTGCATTTGCCGGTCTACCGCGCGCATTTGACACCCTGCTGATGGCAATCGTTTCCGAACCGTTAGCAAGACATTAGCGCCCGTTCATGCAGACGTCTCCCTGCTCCGCGGACAATTTCGCGCAGGCCGTACGTCCCATCCATCGTCAAGGAGCATGAACATGATCCGCACTGCCTTCTTCCCAGTCGCCGCGCTGACCGGGCTCGTTCTCGCGAGCTCCAGCATCCTCCACGCGGGCTCCCTCGAGCCGGCGAGCGGCAAGAAAACCAAGTCTTCCGGGCCTTCCGTGACGACCTACGCCACGGGCCTGACCAACCCGCGCGGTCTGGCGTTCGGCCCGGACGGCAATCTCTATGTAGCCGAGGCCGGCGTTGGCGGCGGGCAGACGCCGGCGGACATCGATCCCGGTTGTCCGGTCGACGTCAATATCTACAGCCCGTACACGGCCGGCTACAGCGGTCGCGTGACCCGCGTGCGCGCCGATGGCACGACAGAGACGGTCGCCGCCGATCTGCCCAGCATGACCGACGCCTACGGCGGCAGCTACGGCCCGACCGACGTCGCGTTCGTCGACGGCAGGCTGTACGTGCTGATCGAGATGGGGGGCTGCTCGCACGCGATGCCCGACGACCTCCCCGCGATCCTGCGGGTCAACCCCGATGGGTCCACGACCAACGTGGCCAACCTCAACGCGTGGCACGCGGCGAACCCGCCGCACTTCATAAAGGACACCGATCCGGCGAGCACCGACCAGGAACCGGGCGGCGTGTTCCATTCGATGATCGCGCTCGGCAAGTACCTCTACGTGGTCGAGACCAACCGCGGCTTCCTGCTACGTGTCGATCCGTCGAGCGGCACGATCGAGAAGCTCTATGACATGTCGATCGACGACGCCGAGCACAACCCGATCGTGATGACCCGGCGTGGCAATGAATACTTCGTCGGCACCTTCGGCGAGGATGGCGGGCCGGCGGAACTCGCGCAGTTCGACAAGGATTTCTCGGGCTACTCGCTGCCGTTCCAGTCCCTCAACCCGCTCGTCGGCCTGGCGTGGCACGGCAACCGGCTGTACGGCGTCGAAATCTTCCCGTACGACAACCAGTGGACGACCGACAACGCCAACCTCGTCACCTTCGATCGCAAGACCGGCGCGCGCACGGTCGTGCTGACCGGGTTCGCCAGCCTCCCTAACGGGCTCGTGGACGGTCCAGACGGCGCGTTGTACACGTCGAACTGGGGGATTTCCTACGCACCCGGCGGGGGCGACGGCAGCGTGCTGCGTATCGTTCCGTAAACGCGACTGTCGCCGTGCGGCGCGGGGCGCCTGCCTCGCGCCGCACGCGCGGCACCCTACTCCCACTCGATCGTGGCCGGCGGCTTGCCGGTGATGTCGTAGACCACGCGCGAGACGCCCTTGACCTCGTTGACGATGCGGCGCGAACAGACGTCGAGCAGCTCGTACGGCAGGTGCGCCCAGTGCGCGGTCATGAAGTCCACGGTCTCGACGGCGCGCAGCGCGATCACCGGCTCGTGGCGCCGGCCGTCGCCGGTGACACCGACGCTCTTCACCGGCAGGAACACGGCGAAAGCCTGGCTGGTCTTCTCGTACCAGCCGGCCTTGCGCAGTTCCTCGATGAAGATGTGGTCGGCGAGACGCAGCGTGTCGGCCGCGGCACGGGTCACCTCGCCGAGGATGCGCACGCCGAGCCCCGGCCCCGGGAACGGGTGACGATGGACCATCTCGGCGGGCAGGCCGAGTTCCACGCCGATGCGCCGCACCTCGTCCTTGAACAGCTCGCGCAGCGGCTCGACGAGCCGCAGCTTCATCGTCTCGGGCAAGCCGCCCACGTTGTGGTGCGACTTGATGACGTGGGCCTTGCCGGTCTTGCCGCCGGCCGACTCGATCACGTCGGGGTAGATCGTTCCCTGCGCCAGGAACTCGACGCCCTCGAGCTTGTGCGCCTCCTCGTCGAAGATCTCGATGAACAGGCGGCCGATGATCTTGCGCTTGGCCTCGGGGTCCGAGACGCCCGCCAGCGCCGCGAAGAAGCGCTCGGCGGCGTCAACGCGGATCACGCGCACGCCGAGATTGCGCGCGAACACGGCCATGACCTGGTCGCCCTCGTGGTGGCGCAGCAGGCCGTGGTCCACGAATACGCAGGTCAGCTGGTCGCCGATCGCCTTGTGCAGCAGCGCCGCGACGACCGAGGAGTCCACGCCGCCCGAGAGTCCCAGCAGCACCTTGCCGCCGCCGACCTGCGCGCGCACGCGCGCGACCGCATCCTCGATGATGTTGCCGGCGTTCCAGCCGGCATCGCAGCCGCAGATGCCGTGCAGGAAGCGCTCGTAGATGCGCACGCCCTGCCGGGTATGCGTGACCTCGGGGTGGAACTGCAGTGCGTAGAAGCGGCGTGCCTCGTCGGCCATGCCCGCGATCGGCAGGTCGGGCGTCGAGGCGCTGACCTTGAAGCCGGGCGGCAGATCGACGACGCGGTCGCCGTGGCTCATCCAGACGTCGAGCAGGCCGTGGCCCTCCGCGTTGACGCGGTCCTCGATGTCGCGCAGCAGCGCCGAGTGCCCGCGCGCGCGCACCTCGGCGTAGCCGAATTCGTGCACGGCGCCGGGCTCGACGCGGCCGCCGAGCTGCGCGGCCATGGTCTGCATGCCGTAGCAGATGCCGAGCACCGGGACGCCCGCCTCGAACACGGCTGTGGGCGCGGCCGGCGCGCCAGGCTGCGTGACCGACTCGGGGCCGCCCGACAGGATGATGCCGCGCGCGCCATAGGCGCGGACGTCGGCCTCGCTCATGTCCCACGGGTGGATCTCGCAGTAGACGCCGAGCTCGCGCACGCGGCGCGCGATCAGCTGCGTGTACTGCGAGCCGAAGTCGAGGATCAGGATCCGGTGCGCGTGGATGTCGGCCGGTCGCACGGGCGAGTGCTCAGCTGACACGGTAATTCGGCGCTTCCTTGGTGATCGCAACGTCGTGCACGTGGCTTTCGCGCATGCCGGCATTGGTGATGCGCACGAACTTCGGCCTGGTGCGCATCTCGTCGATGTTGCCGCTGCCCGTGTAGCCCATTGCGGCCCGCAGGCCGCCGGCCAGCTGGTGCAGGATCGCGACGATGCTGCCCTTGTAGGGCACGCGGCCCTCGACGCCCTCCGGCACGAGCTTCTCGAGTTCCGAGGTGGTGTCCTGGAAATAGCGGTCGCGCGAGCCGTGCGCCTGCGCCATGGCGCCGAGCGAACCCATGCCGCGATAGGACTTGTAGGAAGCGCCCTGGTAGAGCTCGACCTCGCCGGGCGACTCTTCGGTGCCCGCGAACATGCTGCCGATCATCACGCAATAGGCGCCGGCGACGATCGCCTTCGCGACGTCGCCAGAGAAGCGGATGCCACCGTCCGCGATGACCGGTATGCCGTGCGGCAGCACCACGGCGGCAACGTTTGCCACGGCACTGATCTGGGGGACGCCGACTCCCGCCACGACCCGCGTCGTGCAGATCGAGCCCGGGCCGATGCCGACCTTCACCGCGTCGACGCCGGCATCCACCAGCGCCATCGCGGCCTCGGCCGTCACGATGTTGCCGGCGATCACCTGCTGGTTCGGCCACCTGGCCTTGATCCTGCGGACCGTCTCGATCACGCCCTGCGAGTGGCCGTGGGCCGTGTCGACGACGATGACGTCGACGCCCGCCTCGCGCAGCGCGGCCGCGCGATCCAGCGTATCGGCGGCCGTGCCGATCGCGGCGCCCACGCGCAACGCGCCCCGCTCGTCCTTGCAGGCGCGGGGGAACTCGGTGGCCTTCTGGAAGTCCTTGACCGTGATCATGCCCTTCAGCAGGAAGTCGTCGTCGATCACCAGCACCTTCTCGATGCGGTGCTTGTGCAGCAGCCCGAGCACTTCTTCCTTGGGCGAGTTCTCGCGGACCGTGACGAGCCGCTCGCGCGGGGTCATCACCGACGACACCGGCGCGTCGTAGCGCGTTTCGAAGCGCAGGTCGCGGTGGGTGACGATGCCGACGGCCTTGCCGTCGCGAACCACCGGCACGCCGGAGATGTTCTTCGCCCGCGTGAGCTCCAGCACCTCGCGGATCGTGGCCTCCGGACGCACGGTGATCGGGTCGTGGATGATGCCGCTCTCGAACCGCTTGACGCGCGCAACCTGCCGCGCCTGCGACTCGATGGTCATGTTCTTGTGGATGATGCCGACACCGCCCTCCTGCGCGATCGCGATCGCGAGGCGATGCTCGGTGACCGTATCCATCGCCGCCGACAGCACCGGAAGGTTGAGACGGATGCCGCGCGTGAGCTGCGTGCCGAGGTCGACCTCGTGCGGCAGGACCTGCGAGAAGGCCGGCACGAGCAGGACGTCGTCGAAGGTGAGGGCTTCCTCGAGTATGCGCAGCATGGGCTGACCCGGGCGTGGAAAAGGAAGCGCGCAATTGTACCCGCCGCGGCCGCCCGGGGGAAACCGGCGGCCGGACGCCTTGTGCGGCGGGCGGCGGCCGCTAAGATCTGCGCACCATGCTGGACACCGACCCGGACTCGAGCCCCAACTCCCCGCCGCCGCGGGAGATTTTCACCATCAGCCGCCTGAACCGCGAGGCCCGGGTGCTGCTCGAGCGCGGCCTCGGGTCGCTGTGGCTCGAGGGCGAGATCTCGAACCTGTCCCGCCCGTCCTCGGGCCACTGGTACTTCTCGCTCAAGGACGAGGCGGCCCAGGTCCGCTGCGCGATGTTCCGGCAGCGCAACCTGCTGGTGCGCTTCCCCGTGCAAGGACGGCGTCGCACGTGCTCGCGCGCGGCCGGGTCAGCCTCTACGAGGCGCGGGGCGAATTCCAGGTCGTGGTCGAGCACCTCGAGGAAGCCGGGGAAGGCCTGCTGCGGCGACGTTTCGAGGAACTCAAGGCGCGACTCGGTGCCGAAGGGCTCTTCGACAGCCGCCACAAGCAACCGTTGCCGCGACTGCCTGGACGGATCGGCGTCATCACCTCACCGACCGGCGCTGCACTGCGCGACATACTGCACATCCTGCGCAGGCGCTTCCCGGCGGTCCCGGTGCTGATCTACCCGGTCGCCGTGCAGGGCGAAGCCGCGCCGCGCGAGATCGAGCAGGCCTTGCGCCTCGCGTCCGCGCGCAGGGACTGCGACGTGCTGATCGTCGCGCGCGGCGGCGGCTCGCTCGAGGACCTGTGGGCCTTCAACGACGAGGCGGTCGCACGCGCCATCTTCGCCTGCCCGATTCCCGTCGTGAGCGGCGTAGGCCACGAGGTGGACTTCACCATTGCCGACCTCGTCGCGGACGAACGCGCGCCGACGCCCTCAGGTGCTGCCGAGCGCGTCGTGCCGGACCGCGCGGAGTGGCTGCGCGGCTTTGCGCTCGCGAGCCAGCGTGTGCAGTCCGCAACGCGCCGGCGCCTGAACGAACTGCGCAACGACCTGCAGGTACGCGAGCGGCGGCTTGCACGGACGCATCCCGGAGTGAGGCTGCGCCAGCACGCGCAGCGCCTCGACGAACTCGAGGAGCGGTTGAAGCTCGCGGCCCGCACCAGGATCGAGCGTGTGCGGGCGAGGCACGCTGCGGCGCTCTCGCTGCTGCTGCGCGCGTCTCCGGCGATTCGCGTCCAGGCGCAGCGCATCCAGCTCGATACGGCACGCCGCGCGTTGAACGCCGGCATTCGCGGCAGCATCTCCGCCGCGCAGCGTCGCTTCGAACTTGCCGGACGGACGTTGCACGCAGTGA
>CAVTDU010000008.1:0-12206 GCA_963733565.1 uncultured Gammaproteobacteria bacterium | reverse complement strand
CTCGAGCCCGGACGTGACCTCGGCCTCCAGGCCGTTCTCGTGCCCGATATCCACCTCGCGCAGCACGGCCTGGCCGCCGTCAGCGACGAACACGGCCCACCTCTGGCCCTGGCGGAAGAGGGCCGAGAGGGGCACCTTGAGCACGTCGCGGCCCTCCCAGAGCACGATGCGCGGCTCGACGCGATAGCCGTGACCGAGGCGCTGCCACTGCTGGCGCGGTTCCTTGATGTCGATGATCACGTTGACGCGCTGCTCTTCGATGCCGAGCGCCGACACCTTCGTGAATCCGAAGGGCTCGACGCGACGTACGACGCCTTCGAGCGGTGCCGAACCGCCCCAGGCCTCGATGACCGCGCGCTGGCCGGCCTGCACCTGTACGGCGTCCGAGGAGAGCAGGTCCACGACCACCTCCAGCTTGTCAGGGTCGCCGACCTCCAGGATCGGCGTCCCCGACTGCACGACGCCCTCGCTCTCGGTCACGACGCGCAGTACGTCGCCGCTGACGGGTGAGTAGACCGTCACGCAGTCGCAATCCGCGGTGCGAGTGCGTGAGGCCGGCGTCATCAGCCGGGCACGTGCGACCTGGTACTCCGATTCGCGGACCTGTTGTTCGGCGCGGGCCTCGCCGAGCGCTGCGTCGGCAGTCTTGGCCCTGCGCTCCGCCGAATCGAGATCGTTCTCGGAAACCGTGTGGCTGCGAGCCAGTATCCGGATGCGTGCGAGCTCGGACTGCGCGAACTCCAGCTCGGCCTGCGCACGACGGACCTGCGCCGCCGCGTGAGTGCGGGACGCCGCCGCCGCATCCACGCTCGCGCGCGCCTCGGCCGCGCTGCGCACGTCGAGAGACGCCGGATCGCTCGGCTCGATCCGCGCAATGACGGTCTTGTCGGCGACCACGGTATCCCCGGCCTCGAGGTCGATGCGGCGCATGCGGCCGGGCACCGGAGCGGAGACGACGTACATGTCGCGTACCCGCGTCTCGCCTTCATCGGACACGCTGACCATCAGCGGCCCGCGCGCGACCTTCACGAGATCGACGGGCACTGCCGCAGGCCGGAACAGCCAGGCGAGCGCCACCGCGAGCGCGAGCGCCATGGGGACCCAGAACAACAGTCGCTTGGCAGCAGGAGACATTGCTTCACTCCCGGGTCTTGAGCACGGCGATCAGGTCGAGGTGGTCGACGCGGCGCCGGACGAGGAGGGCGGAGACGGTGGTGGCGGCCACGCCGATCACGATTGCCCAGCCGTAGGTCGAGGCGAGGATCACCATCGGCACGCGATAGAGCTCGGTCTCGAACGCGTGCACGATCAGGCTCGCGAGCAGGTAACCGGAAAGGCAGCCGAGCGGCAGCGCCACGAACGTGAGCAGTGCCACTTCGCCCAGCAGGATGTAGGAAATCTCCGCCCGCGTGAACCCGAGCACGCGCAGCGTCGCGAGCTCGCGGCCGCGTTCCGAGAGCGAGATCCGGGCCGCGTTGTAGGTCACGCCGAACGCCAGTGCGCACGAGAACACGATGAAGAACGAGATGAAGATCGTGATGGTCTTCGCCATGGTCTCGTGGAAGGTCTGCACCGCCGCGTCCTTGACGGTCACGGATGTCACGCGCGGCAGGTTCTTCAGTTCGCGAAAGAGTTGCGCACGCCGGGCATCGTCGACCCGCACGTGCACGGCCGTTACGCTCGGTCGCTCCCGCATCAGGCGGTCGAGAGCCCGGATGTCCATGTAGGCGGGCGAGCCGATGTACGTCTCGAACGTGTTCACCACGGGCACCTCGAATACCGGACGCCGGCCCTCGAGTACCTCGACGGTGATCCGGTCGCCGATGCCCACGTCGAGAAGCTTGGCCAGCATCGTCGAGATCACCAGCCCCTCGGGCGGGAGGCGTACTTCGCGGCCCTGGGCGTCGTACACACGGTACAACTCCTGGTTCGCGGGCAGTCCCTGCACGGCTTCGCGCTCCTCCCTCGAGCCGGCGCGCATCTTCGCCGCCACGGCACGCATCGGTTCGGTCGTCATCACGCCGGGAAGCCGGGCGATGTCGCGCTCGACTTCGCTCGAACGCGGCTCGCCGAACCCGATGCTGATGTCCTGCGCCTGGGCATCGAGGAAGTAGACGTCGACCATGCGGTTGATCGCGTCGATCCACTGCATCGACGTCACGAGCACCGCGACCGACATCGCGATGCCGGCCGCCGTGATGAACGAGCGCCCCGGCCAGCGCGCAATCTGCCTGAGAAGGATCCGGGTCGGCTGGTCGAGCCGCTGGATGAAGCCGAGGCGACTCAACGCGGTGCGGCGGAACATCGGCGGGGCCGGCGGACGCATCGCTTCGGCGGGCGGCAGCGCGGCCGCCTCGCGAACGGCGCCAAGCGCGCCGATCAGCGCGGAAGCCAGGCTCACGAAGCCCGCCAGCAGGAACGACTTCGCGCTCGGCCGGAAATGCAGGAACGGGAAGTGGTAGAACTCGGCGTACAGGCGCGTGTGGTACAGGCCGAGCCAGTACCCGACGAACCAGCCGAGCAGCACGCCGACGACGCCGATGCCGAGCACGAAGCGCGTGTAGTGCAGCGCGATGTCGCGGTTGCGGTAGCCGAAGGCCTTCAGCAGGCCGATCTCCGCGCGCTCCACCGCGATGAGCCGTCCCATCACCATGTGCGTGAGGAACGCGGCCACGGCGAGGAACACGGTGGGCAGGATGGTCGAGAGCGTCCGATGCTGCGCGATCTCGCTCATCAGGAACCAGTTCGAGATCTGGTCGGCCCGCGCGTACGCCCCGACGCCGCCGTAGCCCGCGAGCAGGCGGTCGACGCGATCGACCACGGACTCCGGGTCCGTGCCCCTGAGCAGCGCGAGGCTGACATCGTTGAATGCCCCGTCGAGGTCATACGCGGCCTGCAGGGCCTCGTGACCCATCCACAGCACGCCGAAGCGCTGGTCGTCCGGCATCAGCGCTCCCGGCCCGATCGCGTAGACGTACTCCGGCGACAGCGCGATGCCTACTACGGTCAGCACCCGCCAGCGGCTGTTGATGATGGCCCGCAACTTGTCGCCGACTTCGAGCCCGTGTGCCTGCGCGAACGGCTCCGTCAGCACGGCTTCGTCCGGTGCCCCGAGGCGCGGGTAGCGTCCCTGCCGCAGCGCCAGCCGGTTCAGTTGCGGCTCGTGCCGCTCGGGCACCGAAACGAGCCTGCCGATCACCGGTTCCTCGAAGCCCTCGATGTCGAGTACAGCCGTGCGCACGACTCGTGTCTCGACCGTGCGCACCCCGGGGATTTCGCGCAGCCTGTCCCGCAGGTGCTCCGGTGCCCGTTCCACGTGGGCAAACACCTGCGCGAAGTCGTAGCGCTCGTAGTACGCGATCGCCGTCTCCTCGAGCGACTCGACCGTGGTGAGCGACATCACCAGCACGCCGATGCCCGAGGCCATCACGAGCGCGATCGCGAACACCTGGCCGCGCAACCGCCACAGGTCACGCAGCAGCTTGCGGTGCAGCGCCTTCATCACCACGAGAGTTCGCTCGCCGGACGCCGTGCCGCGTTGCGGCGTTCCTCGTGTATCCTGCCGTCGCCCATCACCAGCACGCGATCGGCCATGTCGGCGATCACGGCGTTGTGGGTGATCAGCACCGTCGACGTGCCGAGTTCGCCATGGATCCGCTCGATCGCTTCCAGCACCAGCACGCCTGTCTGGCTGTCGAGGGCGCCGGTGGGCTCGTCGCAGAGCAGGATGTCCGGGCGCTTCGCGATCGCACGCGCGATGGCGACGCGTTGCTGCTCGCCGCCCGAGAGCTGGGCCGGGAAATGATTCAGTCGTTCGCCGAGTCCCACGAGCCGCAGCGCGTCCTCCGGCTGCATCGGGTTCGTGGCTATCTCGGTCACGAGCGCCACGTTCTCGAGCGCAGTCAGGCTCGGGATCAGGTTGTAGAACTGGAACACGAACCCGACGTGCTCGCGCCGGTACTGCGTGAGCCCCGCGTCGTCCAGTCCCGTCAGCTCGTGGTCGAGGAACCAGGCCTCGCCGCCGCTCGCAGTGTCGAGGCCCCCGAGGATGTTGAGCAGCGTGGACTTGCCGCTGCCCGAGGGACCGAGCAGCACGACGAGCTCGCTCGTCTCGAGCACGAGGTCGAGGCCGCGCAGCGCGTGCACTTCGACGTCTCCGGTGCGGTAGACCTTGGTCAGCCCCCGCGCACGAAGGGTGGGAGTCCGGTCGCCCATGGGGCAATCATGGGCCGGTCGCGCAGGATCCTGAAGTCGCAGTGGTACGGATGCCGCTCATTCGCCGAGCAGCTTCTCGATGTGAATGGCGGCGCTGGTCGCGAGCGCGGGCAGGTCGTATCCGCCTTCCAGCGTCGAAACGATGCGTCCCGCGGCATGGCGATCCGCGATCTCGCAGGCTCGCTCCGTGACCCAGCCGTAGTCCTCGCCCGACAGCTTGAGTTCGGCGAGCGGATCGGCGGCGTGGGCGTCGAATCCCGCCGAAATGAACAGCATCTGCGGCGCGAAGGCCTCGAGCGCGGGCAGCCAGTGCTGCGTCACGGCGGCCCGGAACGCCTCGCTGCCGCTACCCGCCGGCAATGGGCAGTTGACGATACGGCCGGGTACCGACGCCGGATTCATGTCCGGATAGAGCGGGTACTGGTAACTCGAGCAGAGGAGCACCCGGTCGTCGTCACGGAAGATGTCTTCCGTGCCGTTGCCGAGGTGGACATCGAAGTCGAGTATTGCGACGCGTTCGAGACCGTGGGCATCCATCGCGTGCGCGGCGCCCACGGCGACGTTGTTGAAGAAGCAGAAGCCCATCGCGTGGTCGCGCTCGGCGTGGTGGCCAGGGGGCCTCACGTTGCAGAAGGCACGGCGCACCGCTCGGCCCATCACCAGGTCCACGGCGAGCACGTTGGCGCCGGCCGCCCTCAGCGCGGCCTCGAGGGTGTCGGGACACATCGCCGTGTCCGGGTCGAGATAGGCGAGCCCCTCGGCCGGCGATTTCGCGCTCACCCGCTCGATGTGCTCGCGCGGGTGAACCCGGGCCAGCTGCTCCACGGTGGCGCGAGGCGCATCGTGGTGCTGCAGGAAGTCGTACAGGCGCCGCCCGTGCAACTGGTCTGCGATCGCGCCGACGCGGGCCGGCTGCTCGGGATGGCCTGCACCCATCTGGTGCAGTCGGCACGCCGGGTGCGAAATGAAGGCGACGGACATCAATACCCCCTCTGCGGTCACTCGCAATGAATGATCGCAGGGACAAAGCTAGCATGCACGGGCCCGAATCTGCTCGCGCAAGGCGGAGTTGTGTCCAAAGACGGTCTTAGAGCTGTTCTCTGTCCCAGGTCCGTCGTGCTCGTGGGGGCGAGCGACGTGCCCGGTACGCTCGGCGACGTCCTGCGCCGGAACCTCGAGCGCGCCGGGTTCAAGGGCGAGGTCCGGTACGTCAATCCCGGCCACGCCGAAATCGCCGGTCGTGCAGCCTGGCCGAGCGTTCGCGACCTGCCGGGACCGCCGGCGGATCTCGCGATAATCGCGACGCCGGCGCTCGCTGTGCCCGACGTGGTCTCCCAGTGCGGCGCAATGGGCGTCAGGGGAGCGATCGTGGTGTCGGCGGGCTTCCGGGACGGCGGTGAGGCAGGGCGCGCCCTCGAGGCCGAGCTGAGGCTGAGCGCGCGACGCGCTGGCGTCCGCTTCCTCGGTCCGCACAGCCTGGGGGTGATCCGCACGGACCTCGGCCTGAACGCTGCCTGCGGTCCGGACCAGCCGCCCCCGGGACGGCTGGCGCTCGTGTCCGAGTCGGGCGCGCTGTGCGCGGCGATGATCGACTGGTCCCGCAGCCGCCGGGTCGGATTCTCGACCGTGATCTCGACCGGCCTCGGTGCCGACATCGGGCTGAACGAGATCCTCGACTTCCTGGTCCACGACGCGGCGACGGACAGCATCATGCTGTACGTGGAAGGCATCCAGGATGCCCGCCGCTTCATGAGCGCGCTGCGGGCCGCGGCGCGTGTGAAGCCCGTCGTCGTGATGAAGTCGGGGCGGCATGCCGAGAGCGCCGGGGCTGCGGCCTTCCACACCGGAGCGCTCGTCGGGGCGGACGATGTATTCGACGCCGCCATGCGTCGCGCCGGAGTCCTCCGCGTGCGTGATCTCTCGGACTTCTTCACTGCGGCCGCGACGCTCGGCGCCGGCGTGCGCGTTCGAGGCCGGCGACTGGCCATCGTGTCCAATGCCGGCGGCCCGGGTGCGCTGGCCGCGGATCACGCCAGCGATCGAAGGCTGCAGGTTCCACGACTGGGCGATGAGACGGCCAGGCAACTGCAGCCGCTCGTGTTCGCCGGCGATGGCCATGCGAACCCGGTCTATGTGCGGGCCGACATCGATGCCGCGCATTACGCGGAAACGGTGCGCGCGGTGCTCGATGAAGCGAACGTCGACGCGCTGCTGGCCATTCTTTCGCCCTATGCGTTGACGGACCCCGCCAGTCTCGCGGGCCAGTTGACGGCGTTGGCCGAGGGCCACGCGAAGCCCGTATTCGCGTGCTGGATGGGCGGTGCCTCGGTCGCGTCGAGTCGTGAAATCTTCGCGGCCCACAAGATTCCGAACTACTCGACACCGGAGTTCGCGGTCGACGCGATCGCCGCGCTGGCGCTGCACTCGGCGAACCAGGCGCAGCTGCTGCAGGTGCCGGAGCCGCTCGAGCCGACTTCGGCGCCGGATCGTGCGACTGCACAGGCGATCATCGATGCGGCCCTCGATGCCGGCCGGGAGTGGCTCGATCCCGCCGAGTCGAAAGGCGTGCTCGCCGCATTCGGCGTTCCGGTGCTGCAGAGCGTCCCGGCGAAGTCGGCGTCGGAGGCGGCCAGGGCTGCAAGGAAAGCCGGCTTTCCCGTCGCGATGAAGATCCTCTCGCCGGACATTCCGCACAAGACCGACGTGGGCGGCGTGCGGCTCGGTCTCACCGACGAGGCGACGGTGCGCCGGGCCTACCGCGCAATGCTCGGGGAGGTGGCCCGCGCACGCCCGGACGCGAAGCTCGAAGGCGTGCTGATCGAGCCCATGTACGGGCACGGCCGCGAGCGCGAACTCATGATCGGCGTCGTGCGCGACCCGGTGTTCGGTCCGGCCGTGAGCTTCGGCCTCGGCGGCCTGCTGGTCGAGGTCGTGCGTGACCGCGCCGTGGCGCTTCCGCCGCTCAACTCGTTCCTGGTGCAGGACCTGGTTCGCCGGACGCGGGCGGGCATCGCGCTGCAGCCACTGCGCGGCGCGCCGGCGGCGGACGAGGCGGCCGTCGAATCCATGCTGCTGCGCGTCTCCGAGCTCGTCTGCGAAATGCCGGACATCGGGACGCTGGACATGAACCCGGTGATCGTGACCGCGTCGGGCGCAGTGGTCGTGGACGCGAGGCTCGGCGTCCTGCGCCGCAATCCCGCGGCGCGCCCGTACGATCACATGGCGATCCATCCCTATCCGAGCGCGCTCGTCGAGCGCGTCGCCCTCGAGGGAGGGACGATGGCGACGATCCGGCCGATCCGCCCGGAGGACGCCGCGATCGAGGCGGCATTCGTGCACGGCCTGTCGGAGCAGTCGCGGTTCATGCGCTTCATGTTCGCGATCCACGACCTGACGCCGGCGCAGCTGTCGCGATTCGCGCAGATCGACTACGACCGCGAAATGGCGCTGATCGCGGTGCTCGATACGCCGGACGGCGAGCGGCAGATCGGCGTCGCGCGCTACATCACGCTGGAGGACGGCGAGACCTGCGAGTTCGCGATCGTGGTTGCGGATGACTGGCAGGGCAGGGGGCTGGCGCGCCGGCTCTTCGCGCTGCTGATCGACACCGCGCGCAACCGCCGTCTCAAGGTGATGACCGGAGTCACGCTGCGTGAGAACTCGCGCATGCTCGATCTCGCCCGCGCGAAGGGCTTTGCCGTGCGCATGGACGACGAGGATCCGACGCTGTCGCGGATGACGATGAGCCTCTAGTCGGCGCTCGGAGCCTGCGGTGTCCGCGTGTGCGACGGGCTTCCGGCGGCCGAAGAGCCGCTGCACCACGACGAAGAAGAGCGGCGTGAAGAAGATGCCGAGCAGCGTGCCGGCGATCATGCCGCCGAGCACGCCGGTGCCGATCGCGCGCTGCGCTCCCGAGCCGGCGCCGGTCGCGAGTGCAAGCGGCAGTACGCCGAGCCCGAAGGCGAGCGAGGTCATCAGGATCGGGCGCAACCGGTCGCGCACGGCGCTCATCGTGGCCTCGCACGAGATCCATGCCGCGTTCGAGGTTCTCCTTCGCGAACGCGATGATCAGGATCGCGTTCTTGCTGGAGAGGCCCACCGTCGTGAGCATCGCGACCTGGAAGTAGACGTCACGCTCCATGCCGCGCAGCGTGGCCGCGAGCACCGTGCCGAGGATGCCGAGGGGCACGACGAGCAGCACGGCGGTGGGGATGGTCCAGCTCTCGTACATCGCCGCGAGGCACAGGAACACCACGAGCAGCGAGAGCGTGTAGAGCAGCGGCGTCTGCGCGCCCGCGGAGCGCTCCTGGTAGGACTGGCCGGTCCATTCGAGACCGATGCCTTTCGGCAGCTGCGCGACGAGTCGCTCGACCTCGGCCATCGCCGTGCCCGAGCTCACGCCGGGCGCCGCCTCGCCATTGATCTCGAGTGCCGGCGTGCCGTTGTAGCGCTCGAGGCGCGGCGAGCCGAACTCCCAGTTCCAGGTGGCAAAGGCGGAGAAGGGCACCATCTCGCCGTGCACGTTGCGCACGGTCCAGCGGTTGAAGTCCTCCGGCACCATGCGGAACGGTGCGTCCGACTGCACGTACACGCGCTTGACGCGTCCCCGATCGACGAAATCGTCGATGTACTGCCCGCCCCAGGCGGTGCCGAGCGTGGCGTTGATGTCGGAGGCGAGGAGTCCGAGCGCTGCCGACTTGCCCGGGTCGATCTTGATGCGCAGCTGCGGCGCATCCTCGAGGCCGTTCGGCCGGACGTTGGCGAGGCATCTTGCTCTGCGCGGCCGCGCCGAGGAACTGGTTGCGCGCCGCGACGAGCGCCTCGCGTCCGAGACCCGCGTTGTCGGTGAGGTAGAAGACGAATCCCTGCGTCGTGCCGAGCTCGGGCAGCGGAGGCGGGGCGAACGCGAAGGCGAAGCGCGTCCTTGATCTGCATCAGGGCGCCCATCGCGCGACCCGCGACGGCCTGGACGCCCATGTCCGGCGACTTGCGCTCCGACCAGTCCTTCAGGTTGATCCACGCGATGCCGGTGTTCTGGCCGCTGCCGCCGAAGCTGAAGCCCTGCACGGTGAAGACCGACTTCACCGCGGGCTCGCTCATGAAGTGCTTCTCGACCGCCTCGATGTGCCTTCATCGTGCGCTGCTGGGTCGCGCCGACCGGCGCAACCACCTGCGCCAGCATCCAGCCCTGGTCTTCCTGGGGCAGGAATGCGCTCGGCAGGCGCAGGAACAGCACGATCATCAGTGCGACCATCGCGCCGAAGGCGGCCATGAATCGCCAGCGACGCGAGAGCATTCCGCGGACCCGTTCGCGGTGCCGCGCGTTGCCGCGGTCGAACGTCCGGTTGAACCAGCCGAAGAATCCGCCGGCCGAGGCATGCGCCTGGGCGTCAGCCGGCTTCAGCAGCGTCGCGCACAGGGCTGGCGTCAGCACCAGCGCGACCAGCACCGACAGCGCCATGGCCGAGACGATGGTCGCCGAGAACTGGCGGTAGATGATGCCGGTGGAGCCGGTGAGGAACGCCATCGGGACGAACACGGCCGCCAGCACGAGGCCGATGCCGACCAGCGCGCCCGTGATCTGGTCCATCGACTTGCGGGTGGCCTCGACAGCCGACAGTCCCTCGTCGCGCATGACGCGCTCGACGTTCTCGACGACCACGATCGCATCGTCGACGAGCAGGCCGATGGCCAGCACCATCGCGAACATCGTCAGCATGTTGACCGAGTAGCCGAGAGCCGCCAGCACCGCGAACGTTCCGAGCAGGACCACCGGCACCGCGATCGTCGGGATCAGCGTGGCGCGCAAGTTCTGCAGGAAGAGGTACATCACCAGGAACACGAGCGCGATGGCCTCGAGCAGCGTCAGGATCACGCCCTGGATCGCAACGCGCACGAACGGCGTCGTGTCGAAGGGGACGACGGCCTTCAGTCCGGGCGGGAACGCGAGCTTGAGCTGCTCCAGCGTGGCCTCGACGGCGCGCGAGGTCTCAATCGAGTTGGCGCCCGACGTCAGCGAGATGGCGATGCCGCTCGCGGGCTGGCCGTTGTAGCGGCTCACGAAGCTGTAGTCCGCGGCGCCGAGTTCGACGCGGGCCACGTCGCCGAGCCGCAGCGAGGAGCCGTCGGGGTTGCCGCGCAGCACGATGGCGCGGAACTCCTCCGGCTTCTGCAGGCGGCCCTGGGCAGTGATCGCGGCATTGAGCTGCTGCCCGGGGACCGCCGGCGCTGCCGCCGAGCTGGCCGATCGCGACCTGCTGGTTCTGTGCCCGGATCTGGGCGATCACGTCGTCGGGCGTGAGTCGGTAGGTCTCGAGCTTGCCCGGATCGAGCCAGATGCGCATCGCGTACTGCGTGCCGAAGGCCTGCACGTTGCCGACGCCGGGGACGCGCGCGATCGGGTCGACGATGTTCGCGGCGACGAAGTCGGCGATGTCGTCCTCGCCCATGCTGCCGTCTTCGGAGACGAAGCCGACGACCATCAGGAATCCGGCGCCGCCTTGCTGACGTTGATGCCCTGCAGCTGCACGATCTGCGGCAGCAGCGGCGTCACCAGCTGCAGCTTGTTCTGCACCTGCACCTGCGCGATGTCCGGGTCGGTGCCGCTCTCGAACGTGAGCGTGATCGTCGCCTGGCCGCTCGACTCGCTGGTCGCGGACATGTAGATGAGGCCGTCGAGCCCCTTCATGCCCTGCTCGATGATCTGCGTGACCGACTGCTCGACGACCTGCGCGGAGGCGCCGGGGTAGCTGGTGGACACGATTACCGCAGGCGGCGCGATGTTCGGGTACTGGGCCACTGGCAGCCGCGTGATCGCGATCACGCCGGCGACCATGATGATGATCGCCAGCACCCACGCGAAGATCGGACGGTCGATGAAGAACCGGGACACGGGGGTCGCCCTGGGCTACTTCGTGGCTGCCGGCGCTGCGGCGGCCGCTGCCGGCGCAGCAGGGCCCGCGCCTGCCTCCGTCGCCTGCACCGGCATGCCGGGCTGGATCTTCTGCAGTCCCTCGACGATCACGCGGTCGCCCGGCGCGAGGCCGCCGTCCACCAGCCACTTGTCGCCGACCGTGCGGCTCACCTGCACCGGCCGCACCTCCACCTTGCCGTCCGCGCCGACGATCATGGCCGAGGCGTTACCCTGCGGATCGCGCGCGATTCCCTGTTGCGGCACGAGCAGTCCCTGCGGACGCACGCCGTTGCCGACCAGCGCGCGGACGAACATGCCGGGCAGCAACGCAGTTGCCGGGATTGGGGACCTGCACGCGCAGCAGGAAGCTGCCGGTGGTCGGCTCGACGGTCACGTCCGAGAACGCGAGCGTGCCGGTCTGCGGGATAGCGGGTGCCGTCCTCGAGCACGATGGTAACGGGCGCCGATCCGCGCTGCTCGAGCGACCCCGAGGCGAGCTCCTTGCGCAGCTGCAGCAGCTCGGCGCTCGACTGCGTGACGTCGATGTACATCGGATCGAGGTCCTGGATCGTGGCGAGCGGCGCGTCCTGGTCGGCCGTGACGAGGGCACCCTCGGTCACCGACGACTTGCCGATGCGCCCGGCGATCGGCGCCTTGATCAGCGCGTAGCCGAGCTTCACGGTGGCGGCATCGAGGCCGGCGCGGGCCGACCCCACGTCGGCCTCCGCCTCGCGCAGGGCGGCGACCGCGTTGTCATTGTCCTGTGCGCTGACGAGGCCGGTCTTGACGAGGTTCGCCGAGCGATTCGCGCGCAGGCGGGCCGCCTCGAGCCCGGCCTCGGCCCGGGCGAGCGCGGCCTTCGCCATCCCGTGTTCGGCCCGATACGTGGCATCGTCGAGCTGGTAGAGAGGCTGTCCGGCGCTGACCAGCGCGCCTTCGGTGAACAGGCGCTGCTTGACGATGCCGCTCACCTGCGGCCGGACCTCGGCAACGCGAAACGCGGCGGTCCGGCCGGGCAATTCGCGCGTCAGTGCGACAGGTTGCGCCTTCAGCGTGACTACCGTGACCGGCATTGCGC
>CAVTDU010000007.1:0-42473 GCA_963733565.1 uncultured Gammaproteobacteria bacterium | reverse complement strand
CTCAGGGTCTTTGGCATCGGCGACTGACCGGCAGGGAGTCTCCCGCAACGTAAAAGCCCGGGCCGCTTGCGCGACCCGGGCTTCTTCTCAGGCCTTCCCGAGACGGTGAGGCGGATCAGAACTTGTAGGTGACCTCGACGCCGTACGAATCGCCCGGCGACTGGTGGATGAACGATCCACCGAACTCCGGCGCCGGGATGATCTCCTGCAGGTAGTCCGCGTCGCCCACGTTGCGGCCCCACGCCGTCGCGGTCCAGTTCTCACCCTCGACGCCGAGGCGCAGGTTGAGGGTGGAGTAGGCGTCGCGCTTCTGCTTCGAGAAGTCGCCGTTGCCGAAGCCGAACCCGGTGAAGAGGTTCGGCAGCGTCTCGTCCTGCACCGGCGAGAACCAGGTCTCGCCGACGAAGGTCGCGTCGAGCCGCGCCAGCAGCTTCAGCGAGGCCGTCATCGGGTAGAGCCACTCGACGCCGAGGTTGCCGGTGTAGTCCGGCGCGTACGGCACCTTGTTGCCCTTCCGTGTACGGCCGGCCGTTGTACTGGTCGATCTCGCTGTCGATGTACGAATAGCCGCCGTAGATGCTCACGCTGTCGGTGACGTTCCAGTGGAAGTCGGCCTCGACGCCCTGGATGGTCGACCTCGTCGATGTTGGTCACGACGCGCAGCAGGCCGAACGGGCCGACGAAGAAGTTGAAGAACTGCAGGTCTTCGACCTGCGTGTAGAACGCGGCGAGGTTCACCTGCAGGTGCCGGTCGAGCAGGATCGACTTCATGCCGATCTCGGCGGCCTCGGAAGTCTCGCTCTTGTAGTCGTCCTTCACGTCCGAGATGTTCGGCACGCCGGGCGAATAGAACAGGTTGCCGAAGTACTGGTTGATCGTCGCCTCGCTGCCCGAGGAGTTGAAGCCGCCGCTGCGGAACCCGAAGCCGTACGAGGCGAAGAGCGAGATGTCTTCGTCGACGGCCCAGTTGGCCGACAGCTTCGGCTGCAGCTCCGAGAAGGTCTTGCTGCGGTCCGGGATGCCGTCGGTCGCGTAGGCGTTGTTCGCCGTGTAGGCCGGGTTGATGTACGGGTTCGACCCGAAGTTGAACAGCGGCGTCTGCGCGCGGCACCCGGTGGGCGTGCTCGAGTCGCAGGTCTTGACGTTGTTGTTCACGTCGCGCTGCTCGCTGTCGTAGCGCAGCGCGAGCGCGAGCTCGACGTTCTCCACCACGTCGTAGGCGAGCTGGCCGAAGACCGAATAGACGTTGGTGTTGAACGTGTCGTCGTACAGCAGGTCGGTCGGGTTCTTGCCGCTCGTCGGCACGAACGCCCTGGCCGAGAGGCCCTGGTTCAGGTCCGAACCCTGGGAAACGACGACGTCGCGGTCGATGTAGGCGTAGTAGAGGCCGCCGACCCAGCGCAAGGCTTCATCGCCCGGCGACGTGAGTCGCACCTCGATGCTGGTGTCCGACTGGTTGCGCTCCTGGTACTGGTAGCCGTCGCAGGTCGTCGGGCTGTAGGGCGGCAGGAAGCTGCCGAGTCCGTTGGCTGCCGGCGTATACCAGATACTCGACGGGAGGTAGAAGAACGGGGACGGCAGCGGCTGCACGCCGTTCAGCGCGTCGTTCGACGCCTGGCAGGTCGGGTTCAGCCCGTAGAGCTGGAATGCGGCGCTGGTGCCGTCCGTCAGGAAGTAGTTCTGCTGGTCGTTGTAGGCCACGTAGCCGGAGAGCGTGGCGAACGAGAGCGTCCCAGTCGCCGCGCAGCGAGAGGTTGAGGTTCTCCTGCTCGTTCTTCGGCTTGATGTTGTTGATGTACACGAACTTCTGGTCGTTCGGGTTCGGGTAGAACGACGGAGTGTTCAGGAACGCTGCCGCGTCGACGAGCGCCAGCGACGCATTGAAGTTGATCGCGCCCGAGCTGATCTGCGAATACTTGGCCTTGAAGTCCATCTCGCCGCCGCCGACGTCGAACAGCAGCCGGCCGTTGAAGCCGTCCTCCGAGAACGTGTCGACGCAGTCATCGCAGCCGAGGAAACTGTTGTCGTAGAACCCGTCCGTGCTGCGCGTGTAGGCGCCGATCGAGCCGCGCACGGTCCCGCTGATCGGGCCGCCGACGTACAGGCTCGCGTCGTAGCTGTTCTGGGTGCCGTAACCCGCGCGGACCTCCGCTTCGAGTTCCTCGCCAGGCTTGCGGGTCGTGACGATGAAGGCGCCAGCCACGGCGTTGCGGCCGTAGAGAGCGCCCTGCGGGCCCTTGAGCACCTCGATCTGCGTGACGTTCGCAGAGTTCCTGGTTCAGCGCGTTCGGATTGGTCTGCAGCACGCCGTCCACGACCAGCGCGAAGTTCGGCTCCACGTCGCGGCCGGTATTGATGCCGCGGATGCTGACCTGCATGTCGCCGGCCTCGGCCGTGTGCACCACCGACACGCCCGGCGTCAGCGCGATGAAGTCCTCGGGCCGCGTGATGCCGGCACTGCGGATCTCGGTCGCGGTGAATGCGGTGATCGTGACCGGAACGTCCTGGATGTTCTCCTCGCGCTGGCGTGCCGTGACCACGACTTCCTCGAGCTGGCCCGACGTCGTCCTGCGCCTGCAGGACCGCCGGCACCGCGAGCAGCGAAGCGCCGTGCGCGGCCGCAAGTGCGAACAAGCGTGACTTTCCGTAATTCATGTAATCCCCCTGGACTTGTGTTGGACGCACCCGCCGAGGCGGGCGATCTGGACGTTGTGAACATACCACTGGCTATCGGTCCCCACAATTACCTCGCCGCGGACGCGGTCTGACCTCGGGGCCACCGCGAGCCTGTGCATTGCGGCAACGTGGAATGCCGATCCAGCCTGTTGCATTGCGGTGCAGATCGTCGGAATCAGCCGCCGCTGGGCGCCGCTCTGCCGTAGCATTCCGCACCCGCGGTCATGGCCCGCAAAGGCATATTTTTCCCGATCAAGGACGCGGCGCTGCGCGACGACGTGCATGCGCTCGGCCAGCTCGTCGGCGAGGTGATCCGGGACCAGTGCGGCGACGAAATCTTCGATGCCGTCGAGGGTGACCGGCAGGCCGCCATCGGCCGGCGCCAGGGCGACGCCGAGGACTGCGTGCAGCTGGTGGTGCGCACGCAGGAACGCCCCCCGACCGAGGCGCGCGAGCTGATCCGCGCTTTTTCCGCCTGGTTCCAGATGGTCAACACGGCGGAGAAGGTGCACCGCGTGCGCCGGCGCCGGCAGTACATGAACGACAGCAGCACGCCGCAGCCGGGCGGGCTGGAGGAGTGCTTCGTCGAAGCTGCGTTCGCGCGGCCTCTCGCTGCAGCAGGTCGAGGCGCTGCTCGGGCAGGTCAGCATCGAGCCGGTGTTCACGGCGCATCCGACCGAGTCCACCCGCCGTACGCTGCTGCGCCAGCAGCAGCGCATCGCACGGCTGCTGATCGACAGGCTGGATCCATCGCAGACGCCGGGCGAGCGCCATGCCACGGTCGAGCGCGTTCGAACCGAGCTCACGACCGGCTGGCAGACCGCCGAAAATTCCCGCGAGCGGCTGACGGTCGCGGACGAACGCGAGCACGTGCTGTTCTTCCTGGTCGAGGTGATCTACGAGGTCATCCCGGCGTTCTACGAGGAAATCGAGGTTGCGCTGGCCAGGGTCTTCGGCGCTGCTCCCGCCGAACTGCGCGTGCCGGAGGTGCTGCACTTCGGCTCATGGGTGGGTGGCGACATGGACGGTCACCCCGACGTGCACGCCAAGACCATTCGCGAGAGCTGCCACCGGCACCATCAGCTGATCGTCAATCGCTACTTCCAGGAGGTGCAGGTCCTGGCGGAGAAGCTGAGCCAGAGCGAAAGCCGCGTCCGCGTGTCGCCGCAGCTCAACTCCCGCATAGAGGCCTACCGGAGCCTGGTCTCCGGCGCCCGCGCATCGGTGCCGGCAAGCCACGACCGGATGCCATACCGCGTATTCCTCGGGCAGGTGGCCGAACGGCTGCGCGCCACGTACGAAGGCCGCTCCGGCCAGTACGACCGGGTCGGGCAGCTCATCGACGACCTGCAACTGGTCGAGCGGAGCCTCGCCGACAATCGCGGGCGGGAGGCGGGCATGTTCCACGTCCGCCGCATGCTGCGTCGCGTAAGGACCTTCGGTTTCCACCTCGCGACTCTCGACGTGCGCCAGCATGCGCTGATGCACCGCGAGATCGTCGGTGGCGCGTTCGGCGATCCCGACTGGGTCCGGCGTTCCGCCCTCGAACGCACCGAGCGGCTGGGCCGTGCGCTCGCCGCCGACGAATCGCCGTTCGAGGACCTGACGCCCGCCGGCAAGCGCGCCCTCTGGGTGTTCGAGGCGATGGAGTTCTGCCGCAAGCGCTTCGGCGAACCGGCGGTGGGCACGTACGTCGTGAGCATGGCCCAGGACATCGACGACGTGCTGTCGGTGTTGCTGCTCGCGCGCTGGGCGGGAATGGCCGACGGTCCTGGCGGGCAGGTGCCGCTCGACGTCGCGCCGCTGTTCGAGTCCGTCGATGCCCTCGAGGAGGCCGGCGCCATCATCGCCCGCCTGCTGGCGGATCCGGAGTACCGCAAGCACCTGGCCGACCGTGGCAACCGGCAGGCCGTGATGCTCGGTTATTCGGACAGCAACAAGTCGGCGGGCATCGTGGCGTCGCGCTGGCTGCTGCGGCGGGCGCAGGAAGCGATGGTCGCGGCCTGCGACGCGGCAGGCGTGCAGCTCGTGGTCTTCCACGGCCGGGGCGCCTCGATCGGTCGCGGCAGCGGCCGGATGGAAGGTCTCGTGCGCGGCATGCCGCAGGGCGCCGTTCGCGGCACGCTCCGCGAAACGGTGCAGGGCGAGGCGGTCAACGAGCGCTATGGGCTGCGGCCGATCGCGCTGCGCAGCTTCGAGCAGACGCTGGGCGCGGTGATGCTCGCGACCGCGGGCTATCTACGGGCCGGAACTCGTGGACACGCGCTGGCGCGATGCGATGACCGTGCTCGGGCAGGCGAGCAACCTGCAATACCGGGCGCTGGTCCACGACGACCCCGTCTTCACCGAGTTCTTCCAGGCGGCCACGCCGGTGGACGTCATCGAGCGGATGCAGATCGGCTCGCGTCCCGTGTCGCGCTCGGACAGCCGTGACGTCGACTCGCTGCGCGCCATCCCGTGGATGTTCGCCTGGTCCCAGAGCCGCCACATGCTGCCGGGCTGGTTCGGGAGCGGGTCCGGCCTCGAGGCGGTCGTCGGGCAGTTCGGGGCGTCGATGCTGGGCGACATGTACGGGCGCTGGCCGTTCTTCGAGGCCCTGGTGGACGGTATCGAGGTCATGCTGGCGAGGGCCGACATGGGCATCGCCGCCTTCTATGACCAGCTGGCGCGTCCCGAGCACCAGCGATTTCGCGGCGGCCATCGAGGCCGAGTACCAGCGCAGTTGCGAGCACGTGCTGGCGATCAAGGGCTGCGCACGGCTGCTCGATTCCGAGCCCACGCTGCAGCGCTCGATCCGCCTCAGGAACCCGTACGTCGACCCGATCCACCTCACGCAGGTGGACCTGCTGCGCCGCTGGCGCGCAGCGGATCGGCAGGACCGCGAGATCTTCGAGGCGCTGGTCGCGTCGGTGAACGGCATCTCGCAGGGCATCCAGGGCTCGGGCTGACTGCACGTTTCCCTTGTTGACTCCGGTGTGTGCGTGCACTAGCGTCCGTTGCGAGCACGGGCACGCGCGGCCTTCGCCGCGCCCCCGAACACACGAGGGGTTTCTCCATGGCAGCGAAGAAGAAGGCGCGGCGCACCACGCACCGCAGCAGCAAGGGCACCAAGCTGTACGCGAAGCGTGATGCCAAGGGCCGCATCACCGACATCCAGACCTACAAGCGCGCGCACGGCGCCGACCTGAAGCGCAAGGCGAAGGCGGAGAAGCCGGCGAAGCGCAAGGTCAAGGCGAAAGCGAAGGTCAAGGCGAAGCTCGGCAAGGCCAAGGCGAAGCCGAAGACTGTCGTGAAGGCGAAGACGCGCATCGCGAAGGCGAAGGTCGCCATCCGCAAGGCCGTGAAGAAGGCTCCGGGTCGCGCATCGAAGCAGGCCGCGGCGGTGCGGGCTGCGGTCCGCAAGGCGCCGAGGCAGGCCAAGGCCGCCATGCGCAAGGCCGTGAAGAAGCTGCCGCCGAAGGCGCAGAAGGTCGTGGCGAAGGCCGAGAAGCAGGTGGCGAAGGCCGAGAGCCAGTTCGCAAAGACCGTCAAGGCGGTCAAGAAGCAGGCGTCCGCGACTGTGAAGCAGGCCGAGACGGCCGTTTCCAAGGCGCAGCACTCTGCCGAGAAGGGAGCGGCGACCGTAATGGACCAGGCGATGGACCTGTTCAAGAAGGCGAGCGACGCGGTCGAGAGTGCCGTCGAGAACGTCATGCCGGGACAGCCGTCGGCCAAGTAGGCCTTACCCGCCGATATCGCCGTCATCAGCACGGTGCGCAAGGCCTCGGGATCAGCGGATCCCGGGGCCTTTGCGTTACTGGCGGGCCTCGCGCTTGCGCGTGACGGTGAGGCTCGACAGCCGCCGGGTAAAGTGCCCGGGGAAGTCCTGCCCGGCGTCGCAACCCTCGCCCGGGACCTCCGCGTAGCCCGGATCCCAGGGCATGACGACCCGCACGTCGCCCTCGCGCACTTCCATGCGCGGCATCACCGGCGGAGTCGCGCGCCCGCGCTCGCCTTCGAGCATCGCGGCAAGGCTGCCGTGACGGCGGTAGCTCTCGTCGAGGTCCTCGAGCGTGAGGAGCGTCGGTGGCACGACCACGATCTCGCCGCGCTCGATTGCCGCCGCGACCGACGCCGGGTTGATCCATGCGTGTTCGGTCAGTTCCGACAGGTCGGCGCTTGCGACCTGGCCCGGCGGCAACGGCGCGACGAAGAACCGCGTGTCGAAGCGCTTGGGCTCGAGCGACGGCGTGATCCAATGCGACCAGTACACGAGCGGCGCGATGTCGAGGTGCAGGTCTTCGTCCTCGAGCATGCGCAGGAACGCGCCTGCATCGCCAGTGACCGTCGTGCGCAGCGCGCCGAGCCGCTCGACGCGATCGAGCCCGCACGGCTCGCCGGACGCAGTGACGGCGAGCAGCACGCCCGCTTCCTCGAATGCCTCGCGGCACGCAGCGACGTGCAGGCCGGCCGCGAGTTCCGCGGCGATCGGCTCGCCCTGCATCGAATGCAGGTTTGCGCAGCGCTCGAGCGCTCCGGGCCGAAGGCGGGCGAGGGCGGCGGCCGAACCGTCGTGTGGCTCCATCCGGCCGCCGGGAAACACCCACATGCCCGCCATGAAGGAGAGTGTCGAGCCCCTGCGCATCATCAGGACCTCGAGCCCGGTCGGCTGCTCGCGCAGCAGCAGCACGGTCGCGGCGCTGTGCATCAGGCGAGCTTCACGAGCTGCTTGCCGAAGTTCCTGCCCTTCAGCATGCCGATGAACGCTTCGGGCGCGGCCGCGAGTCCCTCGGCCACGGTCTCGCGGTAGCGGATCCTGCCCTCGGCAACGCCGCGACCGAGCTCGGCGAGCGCCTGCGGCCAGACGTCGAGGTGATCGCTCACGATGAAGCCGCGCACGGTCAGGCGCATCGCGACCAGCGTGAACACGTTGTGGATCGGGATGCTGGTGCCTTCGTACCCGGCGATCAGGCCGCAGACCGCGACGCGGCCAAAGGGGTTCATGCAGGCGAGGGCGCCGTCGAGGCCGACTCCGCCGACGTTTTCGAACAACCCGTCCACGCCCTTCGGCGCCGCCGCGCGGATGGCCCTGGTCATGGACTGCACGTCGGTGTGCTCCCGGTGATCGATGCACGCATCGAATCCGAGTTCGGAGGTGACGTAGCCGCACTTGTCAGGCCCGCCGGCGATGCCGACAGCCCGGCAGCCCGCCGCCTTCGCCAGTTGCCCGACGACGCTGCCCACCGCGCCGCTCGCGGCGGACACGAGCACGGTCTCGCCGGCCTTCGGTGTGCAGATGCGGTTCAGCCCGTACCACGCGGTGACGCCCGGCATGCCGACGGGGCCGAGGTATGCCGACATCGGGATCGCGCGTGTGTCGACCTTCATCAGGCCGCGACCGTCCGAGATTCCGTATTCCTGCCAGCCGAACGTGCCGAGCACCGTATCGCCGACGGCGAACTTCGGGTTGCGCGAGACCTCGACCACGCCGACCGTGCCGCCGATCATCGTTTCGTCGAGCTTCTGCGGCTGCGCGTAGGAAGAGCGCGACTCGATCATCCGGCCCCGCATGTACGGGTCGAGCGACAGGTAGTGCACCCGCACCAGCACCTCGCCTTCGGCCGGCTGCGGCACCGGGACCGTTTCGAGCCGGAAGTTATCGGGCGTGACGTGCGCGGCCGGGCGGCTGGCCAGGACGATGCGCTGGAAGGTGGCTGTCATGGGATTCCTGCGGCGGCTTGATCGTTTCCGGTCAGGATACCGCTGGTCGATTGATCGCTGACCGCGGGTGCCGGCCGGACGCGGCAGGCGGGAAAGGTGGTCGGGATGAAAGGATTTGAACCTTCGACTCCTACGTCCCGAACGTAGTGCTCTACCAGGCTGAGCTACATCCCGTCGCCGTTTCGGCGGGCTCCGGGTCAGTACGAACGACCGACCGCGAAATCCGCCAGCTCGCGCAAGGCCCCGCTGAACGCCGACTCGGGTAGCCGGCTCAGGGCGTCGACGGCAAGGTCTGCCTCCCGTCGCGCGAGCCGAGCAGTGTACTCAAGCCCCCCCGACGATTCAATCGTGCGGGTGACGGACGCAAGTTCGTCCAGCCCGCCGTGCTCGACCGCAAGCCGCAGCCGGGCCGTGTCGTCGGGCGACGAGTTGGCCATCGCGTAGATGAGCGGCAGGGTCGGCTTGCCCTCGGCGAGGTCGTCGCCGACGTTCTTGCCGAGTTCCGTGCCGTCCGCGCTGTAGTCGAGCGAGTCGTCGACGAGCTGGAACGCGGTGCCGAGGTGCCGCCCGTACTCGATCATCGCCTGTTCGGCCTCGGCCGGGGCGCCGCTCAGGATGGCCGCGACCTGCGCGCCCGCCTCGAACAGCTTGGCGGTCTTGCGGTAGATGACCTCGAGATAGCGCTGCTCGGTCGTGTCGGGGTCGTGCGCATTCATCAGCTGCAGCACTTCGCCCTCGGCGATCGTGTTGGTCGCGTTGGCCATGACCTCCTGGATGCGCAGGTTGCCGAGGCCGACCATCATCTGGAACGCGCGGGAGTAGAGGTAATCGCCGACCAGCACGCTCGCCTCGTTGCCGAAGACGTGGTTTGCCGTGTCGCGGCCGCGGCGCATGTCGGAGCTGTCGACGACGTCGTCGTGGAGCAGCGTGGCCGTATGGATGAACTCGATGATGGCCGCGGCATCCACGTGCCTTGCCGCCCGTGTAACCGCAGGCCCGCGCCGCAAGCACGACGCTCAACGGCCGCAGGCGCTTGCCGCCGCCGCCGATGATGTACTGCGCGACCTGGTTCACCAGCACGACGTCGCTCGCCAGGCGCTCGACGATGACCCGGTCTATCTGGCGAAGGTCATCCGCCACCGGCTCCCTGATGCGTTCTAGTTGCATTCCCGCCACGACCACCCCGAAAATCGTCGGCGCATGGTACCCGGCAGGGGCGGGAGAGGGAATGCCGGATTGGCCCTAAGCGCTTGATTCACGCGGTCCGGCCACGTAAACTTCCGCGTCTTTCTGCCGGGCCAGCCCCGGCCCCTGTGGAGTATTCAAGGATATGTACGCGGTCATTGCGACGGGCGGCAAGCAGTATCGCGTCGCCGAAGGCGACGTGGTGCGACTGGAAAAGCTCGAGGGCGAGCCTGGCTCGGCCGTGGAGTTCGACAAGGTCCTGGTCGTGGGCAAGGGTGCGGACGTCAAGGTCGGCGCGCCCTTTGTCACGGGCAGCAAGGTTACCGGCACGGTGCAGACGCACGGCAAGGGCGACAAGAAAGTGATCGTCAAGTTCCGCCGCCGCAAGCACTACATGCGGCAGGGCACGCACCGCCAGCAGTACACCGAAGTCAAGATCACGGGCATTTCCGGCTGAAGCCGGGCGTGAAGGAGTTTCGTCATGGCACATAAGAAAGCAGGCGGCAGTACCAAGAACGGCCGCGATTCAGAGAGCAAGCGGCTGGGCCTGAAGAAGTTCGGCGGCCAGCACGTGCTCGCGGGCAACATCCTCGTCCGCCAGCGCGGCACGCTGTACCGCGCCGGCGAGAACGTCGGCGTCGGCACGGACCACACGCTGTTCGCGCTCTCGACCGGCACCGTGCAGTTCAAGCGCAAGGGCATCGCCCAGCGCGTGCACGTCAGCGTCGAGCCCGCCGCGAGCTGATCCGGCGCGCATCCGGCGCACCGCAAGGCCCCGGCAACCCCGGGGCCTTTGCTTTTCCGGCCCTCCGGTCTCTTCACTATCCGCTATCCGCTGATCACTAGCCGCTTCCGCCATGCATTTCGTCGACGAAGCCACGATCAAGGTCCACGCCGGCAACGGCGGCCGCGGCATGGTCGAGCTTCCGCCGCGAGAAATCCATTCCGTTCGGCGGTCCGGATGGCGGGGACGGCGGCATTGGCGGCAGCATCTACCTCACCGCCGGCCAGGGGCTGAACACGCTCGCGGATTTCAGGTACCGGCGCACCTTCAAGGCCGCCAACGGCGAGCCGGGTGGCAGCGCCGACTGCAGCGGCAAGGGCGGAGACGATCTCGAGATCGTGGTGCCGGTCGGCACCGTCGTCTACGACGTGGATACCGACGAGACGCTTGGCGACCTCACGCATGCCGGCGAGCGCATCCTGGTCGCCCGCGGCGGAGGTGGCGGGCTCGGCAACCAGCACTTCAAGAGCAGCACCAATCGCTCGCCGCGCCGTGCGACGACGGGCTATCCGGGGGAGAAGCGGGAGCTCAGGCTCGAGCTCAAGCTGATCGCCGACGTGGGCCTGCTCGGCCTCCCGAATGCGGGCAAGTCGACGCTGATCAGCGTCGTTTCGGCCGCGAGGCCGAGGGTCGCCGACTATCCCTTCACGACGCTGCACCCGAACCTGGGCGTCGTGTACGTCGGCGAGCAGAAGAGCTTCGTGATGGCCGATATCCCGGGCCTGATCGAGGGCGCCGCCGAGGGCGCGGGTCTCGGCATCCGGTTCCTGAAGCACCTGCAGCGCACGCGCCTGCTGTTGCACCTGGTGGACATCGCGCCTCCCGACCCGGAGGCCGATCCGGTCAAGGACGCGCGCGCGATTGCCGGGGAACTGAAGAAGTTCAGCCCGGAGCTTGCCGGCCGGGAGCGCTGGCTGGTGCTGAACAAGCTCGACCTGATGCCGCCCGCCGAGGGCGAGAAGCGCTGCAAGGAGATCGTGCGCAGGCTGCGGTGGAAGGGGCCCGTGTTCCGGATGTCCGGCGTGACGCGCGTGGGGACGCGGGAACTGTGCCAGGCGGTGATGCGGCGGCTCGACGAGATCGCGGCCGAGCCGGTCCCGGAGCCGGCCGAGGAATGAAATCGCGGGCATGAAAAAGCCGGCACGAAGCCGGCTTTTTCGTCAGCAGCGTCCGGCAGGCCTTACTTGGCTGCGAGCGCCTTGATCTTGGCGTTCAGCTCGCGCTTGTGACGCGCGGCCTTGTTCGCGTGGATGATGCCCTTGGTCACCATCGTGTCGATGACCGGCTGGGCGGCCTTGAGCGCCGCGGCGGCCTCGGCCTTGTCGCCGGCGCCGAGGGCGTTCAGCACCTTCTTGATCGAGCTGCGGAGCCGCGAACGGGCGGCCATGTTGTGGGCGCGACGCCTGACGGCCTGCTTGGCGCGCTTTTCTGCGGACTTGATGTTCGCCACGGAATCGGTCTCCTGCGGGCCGGTCTGTCGCCGGCGAGGTCGGTCAAAGAGCCGCATATTCTGGCGGTGCGCAGGGCTCAGGTCAAGTAAGGGGACATTCTCCGGGCAGGAGACTGTCCCCGCGGCGGCAGCCAGTCGGATCCCGGTGCACGGCTCCGCGCGGTGGATGGAAAAGGAGAATGTCCCCTTTTCCCTTATAGTTCGCCCCGCATGTCCCACCGCCCGGCCTTCCCAGTCCCGACCGCCGCTGAGGCGACCCCTTGAGCGGCGGCTTCTTCCGCAGCACCAGCATCGTCGGCGCCTTCACCCTGATCTCGCGGGTGACCGGGCTGCTGCGCGACATGGTCTATTCGCGCATGTTCGGCGCGGGCGTGCTGATGGACGCCTTCCTGGTCGCCTTCAAGATCCCGAATTTCATGCGCCGGCTGTTCGCGGAGGGCGCCTTCTCGCAGGCCTTCGTGCCGGTCGTCTCCGAGTACAAGGTGCAGCGCAGCCACGACGAGGTGCGCGAGCTGGTCGACGGCGCCGCCGGGACGATGGCCTGGTTCCTGTCCGTGGTGACGATCATCGGCGTGGTCGCGGCGCCGCTGCTGGTGCTGCTGTTCGCGCCCGGCTTCCGCGAGGACGCGGGCAAGTTCGACCTCACGGTCGAGATGCTGCGCTGGACCTTCCCGTACCTGCTCTTCGTCTCGCTCGCGGCGCTCGCGGCCGGCGTGCTGAACAGCTACCAGCGCTTCGCCGTGCCGGCGACGACGTCGACGCTGATGAACCTGGTCATGATCGTGTTCGCCGCGTGGATAGCGCCGCATTTCGAGCGGCCGGGCGTCGTGCTCGCGATCGGCGTCTTCGTTTCGGGGCTGGTGCAGCTCGCGTTCCAGATCCCGTTCATGCTGAAGCTCGGGCTGCTGAAGCGGCCGCGCTGGCGCTGGGGTCACGAAGGCGTGCGCAAGATCGCGCGCCTGATGCTGCCGGCGATCTTCGGCTCGTCGGTCTCGCAGGTTGCGTTGCTGCTCGACACGCTGATCGCGTCGTTCCTCGCCACGGGCAGCATCGCCTGGCTCTATTACGCCGACCGGCTGATGGAGTTCCCGCTCGGCGTCTTCAGCATCGCGCTCGCGACGGTGATCCTGCCGGGACTCGCCGCGCACCATGCGGCGCAGTCGCCCGAGCGCTTCAATGCGACGCTGGACTGGGCCGTCAAGCTCACCGTGATCGTCGTGCTGCCGGCCACGGTCGCGCTCGTGATGCTCGCCGGGCCGCTCACGGTCACGATCTTTCATTACGGAAAATTCAACGCGCACGACGTCCGGATGGCGTCGCTGGCCCTGATGGCCTACGCCTCGGGGCTCCTCGCGTTCAGCATGGTGAAGGTGCTCGCTCCAGGCTACTTCGCGCGGCAGGACACGCGCACGCCGATGCGCATCGGCATCCAGGCGCTCGGCCTGAACATGGGCCTGAACCTCGCCATCGTGCTGCCGCTCGCCCTCATCAACGACCGGCCCGGCCTGCACGCGCTGCTCGCGCTCAACAACGGCATCGGCGCCTGGTACAACTCGACGATGCTGTATCGCGGCCTGCGGCGGTCGGGAGTGCTGCAGCACGGGCCGGGATGGAAGCAGACGCTCGGCCAGGTCGTCGCCGCGAACGTCGTGATGGTCGCATTCCTGTGGTGGCTCGCCGGGGACACGCAGCGCTGGCTCGACATGGGGACGTGGCAGCGCGTCGGGTGGATGAGCCTGCTCGTCGCCGGCGGCGGGGCCCTGTATTTCGGCACGCTGTACCTGCTCGGCATGCGCGTGAGGCACCTGCGCGTGCAGGCGCCGCCGCGGCTGTCGCAACCGACGCCGCCCGCCGATCCGTCCGGTCCCGCGGCCTGAGCGAGGCGACGCGATGGAGCTCGTGCGCGGCCTGCACAACCTGCGAGAGCGGCACCGCGGCAGCGTGGTCACGATCGGCAACTACGACGGCGTGCATCGCGGGCACCAGCACATGCTGGCATCGGTCCGGGAACATTCGCGCCGCCTGGGCCTGCCGTCGACCGTCGTCACGTTCGAGCCCACGCCGCGCGAGTTCTTCGAGGGTGCTGCCGCGCCGTCGCGCCTGATGCGGCTGCGCGAGAAGGTCGAGGCACTGCCGCTGTACGGCGTGGATCGCACTGGTGGTGCTGCGCTTCGACCGGCAGATGCAGGGCATGGGCGCCGTGGAGTTCGTCGACCGGCTGCTGGTCGAGGGCCTCGGGGCGCGCCAGGTCGTCGTCGGGCACGATTTCCGCTTCGCGAAGCGCCGCGAAGGCACGCGTGGCGACGCTGCGCGAGGCAGGCGCGAGGCACGGATTCGGCGTGGAGGAGGTCGGCGAGTTCCTCGTCGAAGGCGAGCGTGTCTCCAGTTCGCTGGTGCGCGAGGCGCTGGGGCGGGGCGATCTCGCGCGGGCGCAGAAGCTGCTCGGGCGTCCGTACCGGATGGCCGGGCGGGTGATGCGCGGCCAGCAGCTGGGGCGCAAGCTCGGCTACCCGACCGCCAACCTCGCGCTGCACCGCAAGGTCGTGCCACTGTGGGGCATCTTTGCGGTGCGCGTGAGCGGCGCCGGCCTCGTCGACCACCCGGCGGTCGTGAGCCTGGGCACGCGCCCGACCATCAACGGCACCGACCCGTTGCTCGAGGTGCACGTGTTCGACTTCGACGGCGACCTCTACGGCAAGTACCTCGACGTGGACTTCGTGCAGCGGCTGCGCGACGAAAAGCGTTTCGAGTCGCTCGACGCGCTGGTCGCGCAGATGCACGTGGATGCGGCCCAGGCGAGGGCGGCGCTGGGTATCTAGGCCCGGCCTCGAGCCCGGTCTTCTCTGGAGAAAGCCGGGCCTTTTCCGTCAAAATCTCCGGTTCGCTACCCCCTACCCCCTGATCACTACCCCCTTCCCGGATGGCCGACTACAAGCAAACCGTCAACCTGCCGGACACCGCCTTCCCGATGAAGGGCGATCTCGCGCGCCGCGAGCCGGACATGCTCGCCTGGTGGGACGAGCATCGCATCTACGAGAAGCTGCGCGCCGTCGCGGCCGACCGCCCGAAATTCATCCTGCACGACGGGCCGCCGTATGCGAACGGCGCGATCCACATCGGCCACGCCGTCAACAAGGTGCTGAAGGACATCATCGTCAAGTCGCGCACGCTCGACGGATTCGATGCGCCCTACGTGCCGGGCTGGGACTGCCACGGGCTGCCGATCGAGCACCAGGTCGAGAAGTCGCTGGGCCGCGACGCGAAGCGGCTCGACGCGAAGGCGTTCCGCCATGCCTGCCGCGAGTACGCGAACGAGCAGGTGGACGTGCAGCGCAAGGACTTCATCCGGCTCGGCGTCATGGGCGACTGGGCGAACCCTTACCTCACGCTCGCGCCTCGCTACGAGGCGGAGCAGCTGCGTGCGTTCGCCCAGATCATCCGCAACGGCCATCTCTACAAGGGCCACAAGCCCGTGCACTGGTGCCTCGACTGCCGCTCCGCGCTCGCCGAGGCCGAGGTCGAGTACGAGGAGCGCACTTCGCCGTCGATCGACGTGCGCTTCGAGGTCGTCGACCGGGCCGATCTCGCGCAACGCCTCGGCCTCGCGAGCCTGCCGGCGGGCCGCGCCAGCATCGTCATCTGGACGACCACGCCCTGGACGCTGCCTGCGAACCAGGCGGTCGCCCTGCATCCCGAGTTCGAGTACTCGCTGCTCGCGGTCGAGTCGGGCGGCGGCGAGGAACTGCTGGTGCTCGCTTCCGAGCTTGCGCCGTCTGTCCTGAAGCGCGCGGGTATCGCGGCGTCGCGCGAGATCGCGCGTGGCAAGGGTGCCCAGCTGGAAGGCCTCGTGCTGCGCCACCCGTTCTACGACCGCAGCGTGCCGACGATCCTCGGCGAGCACGTGACGCTCGACAGCGGCACGGGCGCGGTGCACACGGCGCCTGGCCATGGCCAGGAGGACTTCGTCGTCGGCCGCAAGTACGGCCTGCTGGTCGATAACCCCGTCGGCGGCGACGGCCGGTTCCTCCCGGCGACGCCGCTCTTCGCCGGCGAGAAAGTCTTCGACGCGAATCCGCACGTGGTCGAGGTGCTGGCGGAGCAGGGCGCGCTGCTGCACGAGGAGCCGCTGCGTCACAGCTACCCGCATTGCTGGCGCCACAAGACCCCGGTGATCTTCCGTGCCACCCCGCAGTGGTTCATCAGCATGGAGCAGGCGGGGCTGCGCAGGACGGCGCTCGAAGAGATCGGCAAGGTCGAGTGGACGCCCGCCTGGGGCGAGCAGCGCATCTACAGCATGATCGAGGGCCGGCCCGACTGGTGCATCTCCCGCCAGCGCACGTGGGGAGTGCCGCTCCCGCTGTTCACGCACAAGGAAACGGGTGAACTGCACCCCGACACGCCGGCCCTGGTGGAGCGGGTCGCAGCGCTCGTCGAGCAGGGTGGCATCGACGCGTGGTTCGACCTCGACGCCGCGACGGTGCTCGGGACCGACGCGGACAACTACGACAAGGCCACGGACATCATGGACGTCTGGGTGGACTCGGGACTCTCGCACCACTGCGTGTCGCAGATGCGCCCGGAGATCCGCACGCCCGCCGACCTCTACCTCGAGGGCTCCGACCAGCATCGCGGCTGGTTCCACAGCTCGCTGCTCACGTCGGTGGCGCAGAAGGGCCACGCGCCCTACAAGGGCGTGCTCACCCACGGGTTCACCGTGGACGAGAAGGGCCGCAAGATGTCGAAGTCGCTCGGCAACGTCGTGCTGCCGCAGAAGGTGGTGAACACGCTCGGTGCCGACGTGCTCAGGCTCTGGGTCGCTTCGACCGACTACGCGAACGAGATCAGCGTCTCGGACGAGATCCTGAAGCGGATGTCGGATTCGTACCGGCGCATCCGCAACACCGTGCGCTTCCTGCTCGGCAACCTCGCTGGCTTCGACCCGGCCGTCGCCGCGGTGCCCGTCGCGCAGATGATCGACCTGGACCGCTGGGCGCTCGAGCGTACACGCGTGCTGCAGGAGGAAGTGCTGGCCGCCTATCGCAGCTACGACTTCCACCTCATCTACCAGAAGATCCACAACTACTGCGTCGTGGACCTCGGCGGCTTCTACCTCGACGTCGTCAAGGACCGCCTGTACACGACGCCCGCGCAGGGCCTGCCGCGCCGTTCCGCCCAGACGGCCATGTACTGGATCGCGGAAGCGATGGTTCGCTGGCTGGCGCCGATCCTGTCGTTCACCGCCGAGGAGATCTGGCGATTCCTTCCGGGCGAGCGCGCCGAGTCGGTGTTCCTGTCGACGTGGGCCGCGATCCCCGCCGTTCCGGCAGGATCGCTGGCCGTCGACTGGACGCGGGTACTCGAGGTGCGCAGCGCCGTGCTGCGCGAACTGGAGCGCCTGCGCATCGCGGGCGAAATCGGCGCGCCGCTCGACGCGATCGTCGAGATCTACGCGGGACCGGAGACCGTCGCGGCGCTCGAGCCGCTCGGCGAAGAGCTCCGGTTCGCGCTCATCACTTCCGAGGTGCACGTGCATCCGGTCGCCGCGAAGCCCGACGTTGCAGTGGCGGCCGACCCGGAGGCGAGGTCCGGTCTCTGGCTGCACGTGCACGCGTCGCCTGCGACCAAGTGCGTGCGTTGCTGGCACAAGCGGGCGGACGTCGGCACGGTGGCGGCCCACCCGGAACTCTGCGCGCGCTGCGCGTCGAACATCGATGGCCCCGGTGAAACCAGGCGGTTCGCATAGATGAACACCGAGCAGGAGCCGGTACCGATGACCACGCCCGCGCTGCCCCACGTGCAGCGGACGCATCCGGCGGCGTGGCTGTGGCTTTCGGCCGCGGTGATCGCGCTCGACCAGGCCACGAAGTTCCTGGTGACGCGCTTCTTCGAGCTCTACGAGCGTGTCGAAGTGCTGCCCGTGCTCGACTTCACGCTGCTGCACAACACCGGCGCGGCGTTCAGCATGCTCGCGAACGCGTCCGGCTGGCAGCGGCCCTTCTTCGTCGTGCTCGGCCTCGTGGTGAGCCTGATGCTGGTCGTGTGGATCTGGCGTTCGCCTCGGGGCGACAAGCTGCTGCCGGTGGCGCTCGCGCTGATACTCGGCGGCGCGCTCGGCAATGTCATCGACCGCGTGCGGCTCGGCTACGTGATCGATTTCATCCACGCGCACTGGGGCGCCGCGTATTTCCCGGCATTCAACATCGCCGACAGCGCCATCACGATCGGTGCGGCGCTGCTGATCATCGACGCGTTCCGCGAAAAGCGGGCGCCGTGAAGATCGTCCTCGCCAATCCCCGCGGCTTCTGTGCGGGTGTGGACCGCGCCATCGACATCGTCGAGCGCGCGATCGAGCTCTTCGGTGCGCCGATCTACGTGCGCCACGAGGTCGTGCACAACCGCTTCGTGGTGGACCGCCTGCGCGGCATGGGTGCGGTCTTCGTGGACGAGCTCGACGAGGTGCCGGACGGCTCGACCGTGATCTTCAGCGCGCACGGCGTGTCGAAGGCCGTGCAGACCGAGGCGCGCCGTCGCGAGCTGCGCGTGTTCG
Source organism: uncultured Gammaproteobacteria bacterium (assembly GCA_963733565.1). GTDB lineage: Bacteria > Pseudomonadota > Gammaproteobacteria > Steroidobacterales > Steroidobacteraceae > RPQJ01. Next base: position 24,131 of record CAVTDU010000007.1, on the reverse strand, counting down.
ATGCGACCTGCCCGCTGGTGACCAAGGTGCACATGGAGGTTTCGCGTTTTGCGCGCGAGGGCCGCGAGGTGATCCTGATCGGCCACGAGGGTCACCCCGAGGTCGAGGGCACGATGGGGCAGTTCGACGACCGGGGCGGCGGGCGCATCAGCCTCGTCGAGAACGTCGCGGACGTCGAATCGCTCGAGGTGCGCGACCCGGCCCGCGTGGGAGTCGTGACGCAGACGACGCTCTCGGTGGACGACACGGCCGACGTGCTGGAGGCGCTCAAGAAGCGCTTCCCGACGCTGATGACGCCGCGCAAGGAAGACATCTGCTACGCGACGCAGAACCGCCAGGACGCCGTGAAGACGCTGGTCGCGAACTGCGACGTGGTGGTGGTGGTGGGCTCGCAGTCGAGCTCGAACTCGAACCGTTTGCGCGAGATCGCGGAGAAGGCCGGCATCCCGGGCTATCTCGTCGACGGTCCCGACGACCTCGAGCGCGACTGGTTCGAGGGCAGGCGGGTCGTCGGCGTGACCGCGGGCGCTTCCGCGCCGGAGCTGCTGGTGCAGCGCGTGGTGGCGCGGCTCAGGGAGTGGGGCGGGCAGGGCGCCGAGGAGATCGTCGGGCGCGAGGAGAACGTCGTGTTCGCGCTGCCGCGGGAGCTGCGCGCTACGCTGCCGCAGTGACGCGCGTCTCGTCGTCGGGCGTCACCGGTTCCAGCATTCAGAGTCGTTCGCCGAGTTGCCCGAGTTCCGGGCCGTCTTCGCGCCTGTGCTGGTGAGCTGGAATGTCCTGCAACGCGTGTCGCTGTACTGCGGCAGCGTGGAGACGGCAGTCGCCGTCGCCGTCCATCCGCTTGCGTCGGCCGACGTGACGGCCAGAGTGTAGTAGCCGCGCTCGCTCGCGGCGGGGAACCTGAGATTGCCGGGACTGCAGGCGGTGGCTGCGGCTGCGTCGAGCGCGCTCGTGTACTCGTTGCACTGCAGGTAGAACTTCTCCTCGGCCGTGGCGAGGCTGAGCAGCGCGGCGCGCGCCTCTCCCCGATTGGCGCGCAGCACGTGGTCGCGATAGGCGGGCACGGACAGGCCAGCCAGTATCCCGACGATCGCAAGGACGATCACCAGCTCGATGGCGGTTACGCCCGACGCCCCACGCCACAGGCCGCCGGGCCGCTCGCGTGAACGATCGACACTGGCGATGCGGTTCATGCCTCTCACTCCGCCCCGACCTGCAGCCAGTAGGTGCGCCGCGGATCGTGTCCCGACTGGCTCGCGCAATGGCCAGGGCCGGCAGGACAGTCGCGCGGGCGCAGGCTGGCCGGCGACCCGGCTGGACCGACCAGGTAGAAGCCCTGCACGTGCGTGTCGCTGGCGCCGCGCGCCGAGCTGCCGGTCGCCTCGATGACGAAGTGGTACGCCTCGAGCCCGGCTGCCGGCGCCACCTGGCAGCGGCGTGCCGCCGAGCGCTGCGTCGTAGTACATGCGGTATGCGTACGTATCGGGTGGTGAACCGGGGACTGCAGGCGGGCTGCCGGAGGCCGGCACGACCTTGGGGCTCGAGTAGGTGTAGGTCGTGCCCAGGTCGGGCGAGGCGAGCGCCTGCTCGATCGCGTACTCCGCTGCCTGGAACGCGCGCTCCTGGTATTGCGTGTTGCCGGCCATCCTGAGTTCGAGCACGGCGGTGGCGAGCCCGGACACCGCGAGGATCGTCAGCGTGAGCAGCAGCAGGATGCCCCATCACGAGGGCGGCTCCGCGCTCTCCGTGCTCGCGTCGCATGTCACGGCCCGGAGTTCCTGAGTTGCAGCGTCTTCGTGACGAGCAGTCGGCGGAAATGATCGCCGGAGGCATTCACCGTGCGGTCGGCGTAGGTGGCGGCGCGATCGTCGGTGTAGGCGTTGTCGCGCTCCTGCGATCGCAGTCGCAGCCAGATGCGCACCGAAACCGGTTTCGCCGTGGCGGGCACAGCGCCAGGGTTGACGAACGCGTCGGCCAGCGAATCCGCGTCGGTGTCCACGCCGACCTGGAACTGCAGGTCCTCGACGCCGGCGATGATTTCCTCGTCGCCGATGTCCGGACCCGCGGTAAGAGTCTTGCGCCGCAGCGCAGGGTAGCCGGTCGCGACGCTCGAACTGGCGCTGACGTAGTAAGCGTGAACCAGCAACTCGCGCGTGTCGGCAAGCGGAGCCTGTCCGGGATCGTCGAACGTCGCGTATCCCGGCGGGATCACGTTCGAGAGGTCCTGGGGCACGAAGACCTGGCCCTGCACGCGGTCCGTGACCACGAGCACCCGGTCCCGGTTCGGTGCCGCCACCGTCGCGCTCTGCGGTGCGATGCGCTCCGCACTGGCGCGCCGGATGACCAGGACGTCCGCGCCCGGCTGTGCGCCGCCGGACAGCGCCGTGCAGTTCGGTGCCGGCAGCCAGGCGTTGTTGCTGCCGTCGATGAATCGCTGCGTGTCGGTGACCCACGCAGCGCCGCCGCACCTGGCCGGGAAGCCGAGCGATGCGCTCGCCGTGACGGACTCCGCGCGATTGGTGAGTCCCCAGAAGCCGGCCATGCGCACGTCGGCCGCGATCAGTGCCATCGCATAACGGGCCGTTTCCTGCATGCGCGCGTTCGCCTCGAGCACCGCATAGGCGTCCCGTGCCTTTGCGTAGCCGGCCACTGCTCCCGCCATCATCAGCATGCCGATTGCGAGCGCGACCAGCGTTTCCGCCAGGCTCATGCCTGCACCTTGAGGACGAAGGTTGCCGCCTCCGCGTCGCCCGGCTGCGCCCAGCGGATGCTGATCGCAAACGTGCTGGCGGGCACGCCGCCCACGGGTGCGACCTGCACGCTGGCCACGGCGGCTGGCAACGCGCCCAGCACCGCCTGCTGCCACTGGTACAGGTCGAGTGCCGCGACCTCGGACGAGTCGCAGGCGTCGCCGACCGTGCACTCGCTGGCAGGCGCGCCGGCCACCGTCCCGGCGCCGAGCGCATAAGCGTCGCCCGCTACGCGATTGGCGCGGATGCGCTCGCCGAGGTCGGCTGCAAGGGCGACCGCCGCGGTCCGGTGCAGCGCCGACCGGCTCGCCCGGACGGACTCGAGCAGCATCATCCCGATCCCGAGCATTCCCGTCGCGAGAACGCACAATGCGATCAGGACCTCCAGGAGCGTGAAGCCTGCATCGGCGCTGCGGCTGGGCCATGGCGATCGGGCCTAGGAGCAGGTGAGCGCGCTGCCGGACGCGCTGCGGTTCGAGAGGCGCGGCCGACCGGTCTGGCTGATGATCACGGCACGGGCGGCCGTGCTGCCGCGGTCGTCGCAGAAGGCGAACGTCGCGGTGACGCCGCTCTGGCCGAAGGCCCGAAACGAAAGCGTGGCGCGATTGGCGCTGATGCTGCCGCCGCTCCAGGGGGCATATGCCTGCAGCAGGTCCTCGCCCGCGTCCCGCACGGCCGGCGAATCCCGATCGAGGTTCACGAACATCACCCAGCCCTGGTGCCACGGGGTGCCGCTCGGGCCGCACACAGCGCCGTCCAGGCTCGGGCACAGGCTGACCACGCCGTTGCGCTTGATGGCTTCGCCACGGGCCAGGTAGATGGCCTGCACGAACTGGTTGACCTCGCGCGTGCGGGCCGCGTTTCGCTGGAAGTCGCGGAAGGTTGGCACGGCCCAGCCCACCATTCCCGCCGCGATGGCCATGGCGAATGCGAGTTCGGGCAGGGTGAATCCACGCGGCCGTTCCATGGCTCGCTCCGGCTCACTGTTGACGCCTGGCAGGGTGGGGCGGCCCGGACTGCTGTGTCAGCCCGAATTAATGCCCGAAACACCGCAAAATGCTCGCCAGCCGCAGCCTCGGACGTATAATCGCCGCCGATGTCAAACGAATCCGTCATGACCGGCACCGGCGCCGCAAGTGCCCGGGCGATCCTCGAAAAGCACGGTGTTCGTCCCACGTCCCAGCGCGTTCGCGTTGCGGAAATGCTGCTGACCGCGCCGCGGCACATCACGGCGGAGCAGATCCTGAGCGCCCTGCGCGAAGGCGCGGGCCACGTCTCCAAGGCGACGGTCTACAACACGCTCAAGCTGTTCGTGGACCAGGGGCTGGTCCGGCAGATCCACGTGGATCCCGAGCGCTGCGTGTACGACTCCATGATGGCGCCGCACCATCATTTCCAGCTCCTCGAGACCGGCGAGATGATCGACATCCGTCCCGAGGACCTCGAGTTTGCGAAGATGCCGCCCCTGCCGCCCGGCATGGAGATCGCGGACGTCGAGGTCGTGGTCCGGCTGCGCCGCCGCGCCTAGATCTTCCCGGCCGCGGGCCGAATCCGTATACTTCGCGCCCCTCCTGCCGGAGTAGCTCAGTTGGTAGAGCAATCGCTTCGTAAGCGATGGGTCGGGGGTTCGAGTCCCTCCTCCGGCACCAGTTACTCGTCCCGAATGATCTCCAGGCTCCTGCTGGCGGCTGTCGCCTGCGGCATCGCGTCGTGCAAGCCGGCGCCGCGTGCGGAATGGGTCGTTTTCGAGGCCGCGCCGGACGCCACGATCTATATCGACCCATCGACCATCAGGAAAGAGGGCGGCCGTGCGGAAATGTGGGCGCTGATCGACTACGCGAGCCCGCAGCCCGACAAGACGGGCAAGCAGGTGATGTCGGACAAGCTGCACTACGAATACGATTGCGTGGACAAGCAGTTCAGCATCACCGACACCTCGGCCCACGCCGGACCGATGGCAAGCGGTGAAACCATCAACGTCAACCCCGACCCGCCGGTGCTGACACCAGTTCCTGCCGGCACCACCGCCGAAAAGATGTGGCAACACGCCTGCGGTAATGCGGCCGCCAGGTAGTTCCTGCCGCGCGCCTCGAAGGCCCCAGCACCGGCATCCACTGAATAGTGTTTCGCGCGCTTTCTCACTGCTGCCGCTGTCCGTGCTTTACGCGGCCTGTGCCGTGCTCGCGTTTCTTGCCCGGGTGTTCCGCTGGCGCGCCGGCTTCGTGCGCGACGGGCTGGCCCGCTGCCTTCCGGACGCGCCCGAGGCCGAGCGACGGCGCATCGCCGCGGACTTCTATCGCTACCTCGGTGAACTCGTGGCCGAGGCTGCCCACGGCGCACGGATCGACGGGGACGACCTCGTCGACCGGCTGCGATTCGAAAACGCGGAAATCGTCGAGGAAGTGCTGGAGAGCGGCAAGCGCGTGATGCTGCTGGCGGCACACCACTGCAACTGGGAGTGGTTGCTGCTGCGCTGCTCGACCGCGTTCGGCGTGCCGCTCACAGCCGCCTACAAGCCCGTGAGCCGCGAGCCGGCGGACCGCGCGCTCACTGCCATGCGCAGCCGCTTCGGCGCGACCCTCGTGCCGGCCAAGCGGATCGTGCAGCACCTGATCGAGCAGCGCGGCAGCGTGAAGCTGCTCGCGCTCGTCGCCGACCAGTCGCCGCCCGCATCGAGCGACCAGCAGAGCTGGCGTCCGTTCTTCGGCGAGGAGACCGCGTTCTTCCGCGGGCCGGGCTGGATCGGCGCGAAGATGGGGTTCCAGCCTGTCTTCATCGCGATGCGCCGCGAGAGCCGCGGCCGCTACGTGGCTGCGCTTCGTGCCGCTCCTTGCGAGCGGGGAGCGGCCCGATGCCGACGGCATCATCTCCGCCTACGTCCAGGCCGTGGAAGCCCATGCGCGCGAGTATCCCGCGCAGTACTTCTGGGCATACAACCGCTGGAAGCGCGCCCGGCGCCTCTATGACTGAGGGGCTGCGCCTGCGCCTGTATTACACGCTCGCCGGTGGGCTGGCGTGGCTCGCGTACAGAGTGCTTGGCCTGCGTCGCTCGGTCGTGCGGGGCAACCTGCAACGCTCGTTTCCGGAGTGGTCAGCGGAGCAACAGCGAGCCGCGCGGCGCGAGTTCGCGCGACGGCAGGGCGAGCTGGCTGCCGAAGTGTTCTACGCCGAGCACATCGACGAGGCGGAACTGCGCGCACGCGTGACGCTGGTGAATCCGCAGGTCGTCGCCGCCGCGGCCGCCGCCCCGGCCGGTGATCCTGGTCGGCGCCCATCACGGCAATTTCGAGTGGATGCTGCTAAGGATGTCGCTCGAGTTCGGCGACCGGCTCATCGGCCTGTACAAGCCGCTGCGCCAGCCGCCCATCGACCGACGCATGAAGGCCATGCGCTCGCGGTTCGGCGCGAGGCTCGTGCCGGCCAAGTCCATCCTGCGCGAGCTCGCCAACTTTCGCGAGGCCGCCGCAATCGGGCTGGTTGCGGACCAGGTGCCGCGCACGAGCCCCGAGAAGCACTGGGTGACGTTTCTCGGGCAGGACACCGCCTTCTTCATGGGGCCGGAACTGCTCGGGCGCGCGCTGCGCTCGCAGGTCGTGCTGGTGAAGATGCGACGTCTCGCGCGCGGGCGTTACGAGCTCGAGTTCGAGCCCCTGAACGAGCCCGGTGAGAAGTTGCCGAGCGGCGAGATCACGTCGCGCTACGCGCGCGGGCTCGAAGCATGGATCCGCGAGGACCCGCCAGGGTGGTGGTGGTCGCACCGGCGGTGGAAGCTGAAGCGCGACGTGACGGCGGGGCAATCGCCGCGCAGAGGCGCGTAGTCGACGGCGCCGTCCCGTGCCTGCGGAAGCCGTCGGAGATATGTAAAACCGCGGGGCCGCCGGCGACCGTTCATCGCCTCAGTCAAGCCGTATGTCGGGACGTCCGGCTGTGCGGGGCGGCGGGCGTAGACTTCCTGCCAGTTCCAGCCAGCACCACGACATGAAGAAATCCAAGGGATTCACGCTGATCGAACTCGTGATCGTGATGGTCATCGTCGGCATCCTGGCGTCGATTGCCATCCCGACCTACCGGGAGTCCATACGCAAGAGCAACCGCCGTGCGGCGCAGGCGGCGATGATGGAGATCGCCAACCGGGAGAGGCAGTGGTTCGTGGCGAACCGCGCTTTCGCGGACGAGGGCGGAACTCGGATTCACGTTGCCGCCCGAGGTGGACGGCAAGTACACGTACACCATCACGCTCGACGCAGGGCCACCTCCGGGCTTCACGATCAATTTCACCGCCGTCGGGGTCCAGGCCAGCGACGGCGATCTTTCGCTGACGAGCGCGGGCGTGAAGGGCCCGGCGGGCAAGTGGTAGTCATGGGAAGTCACGTGCGGTCACGCGCAGCGAGGCGCTTCGCTCGTCGAAGTGCTCGTCGCAATGGTGATCCTGGCGGTCGGCCTGCTCGGTCTCGTCGGACTGCAGGCCCGCCTGCATGTGCTGCAGATGGAGTCCTACCAGCGGGCGCAGGCGTTGATCCTGCTGACCGACATGGCGAACCGCATGGCGCTCAACCGGATCAACGCCGGTTCGTATGTCAGCGCATCGACGGCCGGCCTCGGCGTCGGCGCCGCGTGTCCGGTGGCCAACACCAGTCGCACCGAGCGTGACCTCAGGGAGTGGTGTCTCGCGCTGCAGGGTGCGGCCGAAACTTCCGGCGGCAACAACGTTGGTGTCATGGTGGGCGGACGCGGGTGCATCGAGCAGCCGGATCGTGAACGTCGACGAATACCTGATCACGGTCGCCTGGCAGGGCCTCGCGCCGGTGTCGGCCCCTCCCGACAGCGTGGATTGCGGGGAGACACTCTATGACGGCGCTGCTGGCTCGCCCTGCGTCGGCGAGCTCTGCCGGCGCGTCGTGACGACCCTCGTGCGGATTTCCGACCTGACGCCATGATCGTCATGAACGAAGCATGACACGCGATCGCCCGGGCGCGCGCGGCTCGCGTGCCGCAGCGCGGCGTCAGCCTCGTCGAGCTGATGATCTCGCTGGTGATCGGGCTGCTGATCCTCGCGCGCCATGGTGGCGTTGTTCGTGAACACGAGCGGCGGCAATCGCCAGATGGCCCAGGCGAACAACGTCATCGAGAACGGGAGGCTGGCCATCGAACTGCTCGAGGGCGACGTCGTGCACGCGGGCTACTGGGGCGGCTACATGCCGGCGTTCGACGACCAGACGGCATCCGGTGTGCCGACGACGCGCCGACGGCGGTGCCGGAACCCTGCCTGCGCATCACAACCCCCTGGACGGCGGCTCATCGAATCAACCTGGTCAACATACCGGTGCAGGTCTACGACTCCGACGCCGTTCTGCAATGACCGTGCGCGGATGTCACCGACAAGCTCGGCCGGCACCGACGTGCTGGTGGTCCGCCACGCGGAACTCTGTGTGGCGGGGTCGGGAGGAAACTGCGAAGCGGATGTCGCCGGCAAGCTCTACTTCCAGGTCAGCCGGTGCCTGACGGACCTGCAATGGCTACGTGCTCGAGTACGAGACAGCGAGCCGCACCTTCCCGCTGTCTCAGAGAGAACTGCACGACGGTCGCCGACAAGCGCAAGTTCGTCTCCAGCATCTACTACGTTCGTGACTACGCGGTCACGTCGGGCGACGGAATCCCGACGCTGATGCGCTCGACAGTTCGATCTCGGCGCGGGCGGCGTCCTCGCCCACCAGCCCCGGTCCCGCTGGTCGAGGGCATCGAGGGTTTCCGCGTCGAGCTCGGCGTCGACAACCTCAGCAAGGCCGGTAGGCGGCGAGTCGACTATGACGGCGCGCGGTGGACTGGCTGGACCCGACTCACGCGCAGATCCCCACCAATCGCGGCGACGGTTCCCCGGACGGCGCGTTTCGTCAGCTGCACGACACGCTGTCCCGTGCACCGTGGACCAGCTGTCGAACGTCACCGCGGTCAAGATCTACGTGCTCGTGCGCAGCCGTGAGCCGACGCCCGGATATACCGACACGAAGACCTACACGCTGGGCGGCACGACGCTGGGTCCGTTCAATGACGAGTTCAAGCGCCACGTCTACGTGCAGCACGGTTCGCCTGCCGAACATCGCCGGCCGGAGGCAGACGCCATGACGCGCAGCAATCCGCGTCGCAGAGCGTGGCGCCGCCCTCGTCGTCGGGCTGATCATGCTGGTGCTGATCACGCTGATGCTGATCGCCGCGCTCAACCTCGGCACCGTCGAATTTCCGGTCCGTCAGCAACATGCAGTTCCGCGAGGAAGCCATCGCGGCCGCGAACCGGGCGATCGACCGGTCATCGGCGTCCCATTTCATCGAATCCGCCGGCGGCGCAGGACATCGCCGTGGACATCGACAACGACGGCACTGACGACTACGTCGTCCAGATCGCGCGAGCCGCAGTGCGTCTACGCGCGGCGCCGAGGCGTTCGCGCCGACCCGAGCAGTACCTGCGGCCCGGTCTGACCGCCGCTTCCACCTGGAATACGGTCTGGGACATCCAGGCGACGGTGGACCCGGCCGGCAACGTCGGCGGCGCGGCGGTGGTCGTCCACGCAGGTGTCCGGGTGCTGCTCGACGCAGGCCCAGAAGGACGACCGTGTGCCCATGAAATGCACGAATCGATCAGGAGCACGAACATGAAACGCTTTCTCAACGCGTCTTGCGGCCGCTCGCCGTGCTTGTCGCTCACGCGCCGTCCCGGGCGGAGGACATCGACCTGTTCGTCCAGCCGCCCGGCGTCGCGGCTGGACTGCCGAACGTCCTGATCGTGCTCGACAACACCGCGAACTGGAACAGGCCTTCACCAACGAGATCGCGGCGCTGGTCTCCACGGTCAACGGCCTGCCAGCGGGCACGGGCGGCGCGGCAAAGTTCCGGGTCGGCCTGATGATGTTCACCGAGTCGGGCAATCCCAACAACAACGTCGACGGCGGTTACGTCCGCGCGGCGATGCGTGACATGACCACGGCGAACAAGACCAAGTACATGGCGCTGCTCAACAGCCTCCACAAGCTCAATGACAAGTCGAACGGCGGCAAGGCCGGCAAGACGCTGGCCGAGGTCTACCAGTACTACTCGGCGCTCGCGCCGTATTCTGGCAACAACAAGGTCAAGACCGATTACAGGAGCAACGTGAGCGGCACCGGCGCGTCCAACGCGATCTACGCGCTGCCGGGAAGTGCCGAATGGCAACGGCTCAATTCGTTCGCTGGCTCGCCGTACAACAGCCCGCTCGTCGACGGCAGTTGCGCCGGCAACTACATCATCTACATCAGCAACGGCGCGGTCCAGGACAACAGCTCGGACAACGCCACGGCGACGGCCCAGCTGCAGACCGCCGCAACGGCCGCAGGGCATCACGGGCGCTACGACTGCCATCCCGATCAACCCGCCGGCTCGCAGGACAACGTCGCGGACGAGTGGGCCCGGTTCATGAAGAAGAGCCCCCGTGCAATCACGACCTACACCCTCGACGTGGACAAGGTCACGAACGGCCAGGGTCCGGGCTGGACCGCACTGCTCAAGAGCATGGCCGGCGTCAGCCGGGGCAAGTATTTCGACGTCAGCTCCGGAAACGGCGGCGCGCAGGTGGCGGACGCACTCGGCCGCATCTTCTCCGAGATCCAGGCCGTCAACAGCGTGTTCGCCTCGGTCAGCCTGCCCGTGAGCGTGAACACGGAAGGCACCTACCTGAACCAGGTGTACATTGGCATGTTCCGGCCTGACCAGGACGGGTTCCCCCGCTGGGCCGGCAACCTGAAGCAGTACAAGCTGGCGCTGGTGAACAACGGCACGCAGCTACGAACGGTGGATGCCGATGGTCTGGCCGCGATCAATGCGGCAGACCGGTTTCATTGACCGAGTGCGCGCGCAGTTTCTGGACGCCGACGACAGCAGACGCCTACTGGACTTTCCGGCCGCAGGGTGGCTGCACCATCGGTGGCGTGAATTACGACAACTCGAATTACCCTGACGGCAGGACAGTCGAGAAGGGGGCGCAGGCGTACGTGCTGCGCGGCTCGACCTCGCGAACGCTGAAGACCTGCTCGAGCACGTTTGCGTCATGCTCCACGGCGGGCGCGCTGCTCGACTTCAACAGCACGACCGTCACGCAGGCCCTGCTCGGCGCCGCCAACACTGCCGAGCGCGACGCACTGATCAACTGGGCGAAGGGTCTCGACGTGGATGACGAGGACATCGATGGGTCACGACGACCGAGATGCGTCCCTCGGCGCACGGCGACGTCGTTCATTCGCGCCCCGAGGCAGTGAACTATGGTACCGACGCATCGCCCAAGGTCGTGGTCTTCTACGCCGGAAATGACGGCGTGCTGAAGGCGATCAACGGAAATCGCTCGACGAGCATCGGGTCGGTTGCACCCGGCAAGGAGATCTGGGCGTTCGTGCCGCCGGAGTTCCTTTCAAACATCAAGCGACTGCGCGACAACAACACGCAGATCAGTTTCAAGGGCAACCCGACGAGCACGCCGACCCCATTGCCTAAGCCGTATGGCATGGACGGTGCCATTTCCATTTACAACAACACCAACCTTTATGTCGGAATGAGGCGCGGTGGTCGTGCGCTGTATGCGTTCAACGTCACGGACATCGTCGCTGCGACGCCGCAGGCTCCTCAGTTGCTCTGGAAGCGGGGCTGCCCAGTCAACCTCACCGGTACAGGCGCGGCGGACGACACCGGCTGTTCGGCCGGCTACTCGGGCCTCGGCCAGACCTGGTCGACACCTAAAGTCATAAAGGCGGGCGGGTACAAAGACAATGCGAATGTGCCGAAGCCGATGATTATCATGGGTGGGGGATATGACCCTTGCGAGGATGCCGATCCGGCCTCGAGCGCCTGCAAGTCGGGCGAAAAGGGCAAGGGTGTCTACCTGATAGATGGTACCGACGGGTCCCTGATCACGATCTTCGCGACCGACCGCGCGGTCATCGGTGAAGTTTACATAGTCACGGACGACGCAAACGGACTGGCCCAGTGGGCCTATGTGGCCGACCTGGGCGGCAACATCTACCGCATCTCGACTGCGGACGACGGATCCAACAACGGTCTGCCGATCGGCTCGACGGCGCCTGTTGGATGGGCCATTACCAAGATCGCTTCGCTCGGGTGCTCGAGTCCTTCCGACATCTGCTCGGCGAACCGCAAGTTCATGTTCAAGCCGAGCGTCGTGGCGAAGAACGGAACGATGTATGTGCTGCTGGGCACCGGCGACCGCGAGAAGCCACTCGACGATACCTTCTGGCCCAATTCCTACGGGTCCAGAATTATTTCTTCATGATCAAGGACAAGCCGACGGACCCGGACTGGCTGGAGAGCGAGGAAGACAACTGCGTCGACGCAGTCATCTGCATGAACTCGCTCTTCGAGATAGACCCGGAGAGCAACGAGCCACCTGACCCGCAGGAGTTGTCGGACGCCAAGGGATGGTTCCTGCCGCTCGACCAGGATCCGGCTCAAGACCTGCATGAGCAGGTCGTGACTGCACCGATCACTGTCTTCGGAATTACGACGTTCAGTACCCACTCGCCGGCGTCGCCAACGGCGGGTGCCTGCACCTCGAATCTCGGCAGGGCTCGGGTGTACAACATCAATTTCCTGACAGCCGAAGCAAGGAAGGGTCCGGATGGGCAGCCTCTGCCACGGTACCAGCCGGTCTCCGGAGGCGGATTGCCGCCGTCTCCGGTGGCGGGCAAGGCGAAACGCCTGGAGTTCCTCAATGACGACGGCACGCCGCAGCTCGGAGAAGACGGTACGCCGAGAGTGTCGACCCAGGACGTGGCCTTCATCATTGGCGCGGAAGGATCCTCGCCAGAGGATGCCGGAACACCGACGCAGGACCCCGCCAAGCTCCAGCCGAAGAGCCTGACCTACTGGTACATCGAGAAATGAGCAAGGGCAGCGTCACGATCTCTCGAGGCCGGCTCGCCGCGCGGACCAACCCCGCGGCGCGTCGGGCGAGCGGCGTGACGCTCGTCGAACTCATGTTCGCACTCGCAGTGGTCGCGATCCTGCTCGCCATCGCCGTGCCATCGTTCCGGGGCGCGTCGCTCTCGAGTCGCCTCAGCTCGATCGCCAACGATCTACACGCGAGTGTCCAGATCGCGCGCAGCGAGTCGATCAAGAGCAACACGACGGTCACGTTGTGCACATCCACCGATGGCTCGAGCTGCGCAGCCTCGGGCGACTGGGAGCAGGGGTGGATCGTGCTCGATGTGAACGACAACGTGATCGATAGCCACCCCGCGCTGCAGGATGGATACAAGGTCATAGAGGCCAGCGGGACGTTTGAACTGCTCTTTCAGCCGATCGGCGTGGGCGCCTCGGCGGCTGCCTTCAAGGTTTGCCGTGACGACCCTCTAGGCGAGCAAGAACGGGCAGTCACGATCACCGGAACCGGGCTCGCCTACGTCACCCGGACGGAGTTGGGCACCTGTCCCTGATCGTTCGCAGGCCTCGCCGCTAGCCGCTCTTCAGCTTCTCGCGGTCGGCCTGCTCGGCCTGGTCGGCCTGCAGGGCCGGCTGCACGTGCTGCAGATCGAGTCCTACCAGCGCGCACAGGCGCTGATGCTGCTGCACGACATGGCGAGCCGGGTCATGCTCAACCGCAGCAACGCCGACGACTACGTCACGGCCTCGCCGCTCGGCGAAGGGCGGATTGCTCGCTCATCGTGGGCGCGACTCGGCGATCGAGGACAGTCGGGACTGGTGCAATGCCATCCAGGGCTCGGCCGAGACGATTGGCGCCGACGACACTCGGGTCGGCGCGATGCTGGGTGGTCGCGGCTGCGTCGAATCGCTCGGCAGCGGCGAGTACCTGGTCACGGTGGCCTGGCAGGGGCTTGGCCCGGTCTCGGCACCGCCCGACAGCGTGGACTGCGGAGCCGGCGAGTACGACGGAGGTGCGGACTCCGTCTGCGTCGACGACCTGTGCCGGCGTGTCGTCACGACAGTCGTCCGGATCGCCAACCTGACGGGATGATCATGGACCAGCAACCGACAAGCATGCTTCGCGCCGCGACCGGCCGATGCCGGACGAGCGCGGCTTCAGCCTCGTCGAGCTGATGGTCTCGATGGTCATCGGGCTGCTGATCCTCGGCGCGATGACGGCGCTGTTCATGAACACCAGCACCGGCAACCGCGAGATGGCGCGGGCCAACGGCATGATCGAGAACGGACGCCTGGCGATCGAGCTGCTCGAGAGCGACGTCGTGCACGCCGGGTACTGGGGCGGGTACCTGCCGACGTTCGACGACCAGACGTTCGAGACGGTGGCTCCGGACTGACGAGCCGACGGCGATTCCTGACCCTGCCTGCCCATTCACTACGCCATGGACCGCGGAGCATCGCGGCAACCTGATCAACATTCCTGTCCAGGCCTACGACGCCCGGGTCGTGGAGCGACGACGCCCTGTGCGCGGACATCGTCGATCCATACCCGTGATGACAATCACATCGTTCCGGACACCGACATACTCGTCGTGCGCCACGCCGAACTCTGCGTGGTGGGTTCCGCTGATCCACTTCTCGGCAACTGCGACGGCCCAAGACCGTAGGCAAGCTCTACTTCCAGGCCGCCAGGTGTTCCGACGAACTGCCTGGCTACGTGCTCGCAGTCGAGGACGACGTTCCGGCCACGTATCCGCTGACGCCAGTCGATTGCACCGCCGCCGCCGAAAAGCGCAAGTTCGTCTCCAGCATCTACTACATCCGCGACTACGCCGTGACGGCCGGCGACGGCATCCCGACGCTGATGCGGTCGACGTTCGATCTCGCGGGCGGCGTGCTCGAGCACCAGCCGCCGGTCGCCATGGTCGAGGGCATCGAGGGCTTCCGCGTCGAGATCGGCGTCGACAGCCTCAGCGAGACCGGAGGTGCGGTCGACTACAACGCCGAAGGTGGATTGGGCGGACCCGACCGCGCGCACCACGCCGACCAATCGCGGCGACGGTTCGCCGGACGGCGCATTTCGTCAGCTGCTCGCCAGCGGGAGCGCCCTGCACGCTCGCGCAGCTCACCAACGCGACCGCGGTCAAGCTGTACGTGCTCGTCCGCAGCCGCGAGCCCACGCCCGGATACACGGACACCAAGACCTACCAGCTCGGCGGCACGACGCATGGGCCCGTATCAACGACGCTTTCAAGCGCCACGTCTACGTGTCCACCGTTCGCCTGCCCAACGTCGCCGGCCGGAGGATGACGCCATGACGCGCACGCCGTCGCGTTCCGAGCGTGGTGCGGCGCTGGTCGTCGGGCTGATCATGCTCGTGCTGATCACGGTCATGCTGCATCGCCGCGCTGAACCTCGGCACTGCGAATTTCCGGTCCGTCAGCAACATGCAGTTCCGCGAGGAAGCCATCGCGGCCTCCAACCGCGCGATCGAGGTGGTCATCGGGTCGGATTTCACCGAACCCGCCGACTGCGCAGGATATCGACGTGGATACCGATAACGACGGCACCGTCGACTACGTCGTCAATATCGCGGTGCCGGAGTGCGTCCAGGCGACCGTCGCCGAGGAATTCGCGCCGAGCGAAGAGGAGCTGGGCGCCGACGCCTTTCCGCAGCTTCCACCTGGAATACGGTCTGGGACATCGAGGCGTCGGTGGACCCGGACGGCAATGCCGGCGGTGCGGCGGTGGTCGTGCACGCCGGAGTGCGGAAGCTGCTCACGCAGACCGCAGCGGGATAACTGGTGTCCATGACTGAAGCACGAATTGACACGGAGCACGAACATGAAGCGCTTTCTTACCGCAATGCTTGCCGCGGCCGTGGTGCTCGTCGCGCACGCGCCGTCCCGGGCGGAGGACATCGACCTGTTCGTGCAGCCGCCCGGCGTCGCGTCGGGACTGCCGAACGTGCTCATCGTCCTCGACAACACGGCGAACTGGAACCAGCCGTTCACCAACGAGATCGCCGCGCTGGTCTCCACGGTCAACGGGCTGCCCACCGGAACGGGCGGCGTCGGCGAAGTTCCGCGTCGGGCTGATGCTGTTCACCGAGACCGGCAACCCGAACAACAACGTCGACGGCGGGTATGTCCGGGCGGCCATCCGCGACATGACTCGGCGCAACAAGACCAAGTACATGGCGCTGCTCAACAGCCTCCACAAGCTCAACGACAAGTCGAACGGCGGCAAGGCCGGCAAGACGATGGCCGAGGTCTACCAGTACTACTCCGGCGCTCGCCCCGTACTCGGGCAACAACAAGGTCAAGACCGATTACACGCGGCAACACGTGCGCGGCACGGCGGCGTCCAAGGCGATCTACGCTCTGCCGGGCAATGCCCTGCAACTCGATTCGCCGGGTCGCCGTACAACAGCCCGCTGCGTGGACGGATAGCTGCGCGGGCAACTACGTCATCTACATCAGCAACGGCGCGGTGCAGGACAACAGCTCGGACACCGTCCACGGCGACGACGCCAACTGCAGTCCGCCGCCACCGCCGTGGGCATCACGGGCGCGACGACCGCCATCCCGATCAATCCGGCCGGCTCGCAGGACAACGTCGCCGACGAGTGGGCGCAGGTTCATGAAGAAGAGCTCCCAGGCCATCACGACCTACACGGTCGACGTGGACAAGGTCACGAATGGCCAGGGTCCGGGCTGGACGGCGCTCCTGAAGAGCATGGCCGGCGTCAGCGGAGGCAAGTATTTCGACGTCAGCTCCGGCAACGGCGGCGCGCAGGTGGCCGACGCGCTCGGGCGCATCTTCTCCGAGATCCAGGCCGTCAACAGCGTCTTCGCCTCGGTCAGTCTGCCGGTCAGCGTGAACACCGAAGGCACCTACCTCAACCAGGTCTACGTCGGCATGTTCCGGCCGACCAGGACGGGTTCCCGCGCTGGGCCGGCAACCTCAAGCAGTACAAGCTGGCGCTGACGAACAACGGCACGCAGCTGCGAACGGTGGATGCCGATGGCTTGCCAGCGATCAACCAGGAGACCGGCTTCATCACCGAGTGTGCGCGCAGCTACTGGACGCCGACGACGGCCGACAACTACTGGACGTTCCGGCCGCAGGGCGAGTGCACGATCGATGGCGTGAACTACGACAACTCGAATTTCCCGGACGGCAGGACCGTCGAGAAGGGCGCGCAGGGTTACGTGCTGCGCAGCTCGACCACGCGCACGATGAAGACCTGCTCGAGCACGTTCGCATCGTGCTCGACCGCGGGCCCGCTGCTCGATTTCAACAGCACCAACGTCACGCAGGCGCTGCTCGGCGCGGCCAGCACCGCCGAGCGCGACGCGTTGATCAACTGGGCCAAGGGACTCGACGTCGACAACGAGGACATCGATGCCCTCACGACGACCGAGATGCGCCCCTCCGCGCACGGCGACGTCGTGCACTCGCGCCCCGTCGCGGTCAACTATGGGACGAACGCGTCGCCAAAGGTCGTGGTCTTCTACGCCGGCAACGACGGCGTGCTGAAGGCGATCAACGGCAATCGCACGGCCAGCCATCGGGTCGGTTGCCGCAGGCAAGGAGATCTGGTCCTTCGTGCCGCCGGAGTTCCTCGCCAACATCAAGCGGCTGCGCGACAACAACACGCAGATCAGCTTCAAGGGCAACCCGACGACTTCGCCGACCCCGCTGCCGAAGCCCTACGGCATGGACGGCGCCATCACCATCTACGGCAACAACAGCCTCTATGTCGGAATGAGGCGTGGCGGTCGTGTGCTCTATGCGTTCAACGTCACGGACATCGCGGCCGCGACGCCGCAGGCGCCGCGACTGCTCTGGAAGCGGGGCTGCCCGGTCAACCTCACGGGCGCGGGCGCGGCGGACGACACCGGTTGCTCGGCCGGCTACTCGAGTCTCGGTCAGACCTGGTCGGCGCCGAAGATCATGAAGGTGGCCGGGTACGACAAGCGGCGGCGTGCCGAAGCCGCATGATCATCATGGGCGGCGGCTACGATCCCTGCGAGGACGCCGATCCGGCCTACCGACACCTGCAAGTCGAGCGAAAAGGGCAAGGGCGTCTACCTGATCGATGCGACCGACGGAACCCTGCGTCTCGATCTTCGCGACCGATCGCGCGGTCATCGGCGACGTTGCCGTGGTCACCGACGACGCAACCGGGCTGGCCCAGTGGGCCTATGTGGCCGACCTCGGTGGCAACGTCTATCGAATAGCGGCGGCGAACGCCGGCTCCGACCGGCCTGCCGTTCGGTTCGGTCGCTCCCGTTGGCTGGAAAATCACCAAGATCGCCTCGCTCGGGTGCTCGAGTCCCGCCGACAACTGCTCGGCGAACCGGAAGTTCATGTTCAGGCCGAGCGTCGTCGAGAAGAACGGGACGATCTACCTGATGCTGGGCTCCGGCGATCGTGAGAAGCCGCTCGACGACACCTATTGGCCGAATTCCTACGCGGTCGAGAACTATTTCTTCATGATCAAGGACATGCCGATGGATCCTGACTGGCTGGAGAGCGAGGACGGACACCTGCGGTGCGAGCATGTCATCTGCAAGGACTCGCTGCTCGAGATACCGGAGGGTGACAAACCCCGACGCCGAGGACCTGGCCGACGCCAAGGGCTGGTTCCTGCCGCCTCGGCGAGGCCGAGCAGGTGGTCACCGCCGCGATCACGGTATTCGGCAATACGACGTTCAGCACCCATACGCCGGCGACGCCGGAGGCGGGAGCCTGCACGTCCAACCTCGGCGATGCGCGTGTCTACAACATCGGCTACCGGGACGCCGCGCCGAGGGCGAACAACGACCGTTCCGAGCCGGTCTCCGGAGGCGGATTGCCGCCCTCGCCGGTCGCGGGCAAGGTGACGCTGGACGACGGGACGACCGTACCGTTCATCATCGGCGCCGAAGGATCGTCGCCGCTCGAGGGCGGGGCGCCGACGCAGGACCCTCGCCAAGGCCCAGCCGAAGAGCCTGACGTACTGGTACATCGAGAAATGAGCAACGGCAGCGTCACGACCTCTCGAGGGCGGCTCGCCGCGCGGGCCAACCCCGCGGCGCGTCGGGCGAGCGGCGTGACGCTCGTCGAGCTGATGTTCGCGCTGGCGGTGCTCGGCGATCCTGGTTGCGCTCGCCGTGCCATCGTTCCCGGCGCGTCGCTTGTCGAGCCGCCTGAGTGCGATCGCCAACGACCTGCACGCGAGTGTCCAGATCGCGCGCAGCGAGGCGATCAAGAGCAACACGACGGTGACCTTGTGCACGTCCACGAATGGCTCGAGCTGCGCGGCCTCGGGCGACTGGGAGCAGGGGTGGATCGTGCTCGATGTGAACGACAACGTGATCGACAGCCACCCCGCGCTGCAGGACGGATACAGGGTCGTCGAGGCCAGCGGGACCGAAGAGCTGCTCTTTCAGCCGATCGGCGTGGGCGCCTCGGCGGCTTCCTTCACGGTCTGCCGTGAAGACCCGCTCGGCGAGCAGGAGCGGGCAGTCACGATCACCGGAACCGGGCTCGCCTACGTCACCCGAACGGAAACGGGTACCTGTCCCTGACCGGTCGCCGGCCTGACGGCTAGCCGCCCTTCAGCTTCTGCTCCAGGTGCTTCGCCAGCTGCGACACCGTCGGGAAGTCGAAGAGCTCCGTCAGGTCCACGACGCCGGGGTATAGCTCGTCGATCTTCTCGTGGATCTGGATCAGCGTGAGCGAGCTCGCGCCGACCTCGAACAGGTTGTCGTCGATGTCCACGTTCTTGCCGGGCAGCGCGTCGTCCACGATCGCCTTCAGCTGCCGCTCGATGCCGCCAGCCGCAACGCGCCCGCCACCGTGGGCAGCGGCCCATGCCGCATCGAACGCCGCCAGCTCTGCGGCAAACTCACCGTTCGCATAGGAATCCGCCAGCGCGCTGCGCTGCAGCTTGCCGCTCGTCGTCTTCGGGATGCGGTTGACCGGCACCACGCGCGCCACCTCGACACCGGCGTGCTCGTTGACCAGGTGCACCGCCTTCGCGGCGATGGTCACGAAGTCCGCCATGTCGCCCTTGTGCGTGACGAACAGCACCAGCTCGTCCGTCGGCGCGTCGGGATTGCGCACGCCGGCGGCCGCCACCTTGCCGTGCTCGAGTCCCCGTTCGCCCTGCAGGATCATCTCGAGGTCGTGCGGGTAGTAGTTCTGCCCGTTGACGAAGATGATCTCCTTCGAGCGGCCGGTGACGTACAGCTCGCCCTCGTGCCACAGCGCGAGATCGCCGGTGCGCACCCAGCCGTCGGCAGTGACGGCCGCGGCGTTCGCCTCCGGGTTCTCGTAATAGCCGCGCGTGACGTTGTCGCCGCTGATCAGCAGGTGGCCGACCACGTCGGGGCCGACCTCGGCGCCCGCGTCGTCCAGCAGCTTCACGCTGGTGTAGGGAATGGGCTTGCCCTCGCACATCAGCCGGATCGCGCCCGGTTCGCCTTCGCCAACCAGCTTCGCGGTCGCCCCTACGCCCAGCGAGCGGCGATCCACGGTGAGGTACTTGTAATCCGATCCGGGAGGCGGGAACGCGACGGCGAGCGATGCCTCGGCGAGGCCGTAGACGGGCAGCATGGCACTGCGCCGCAGGCCGTACGGCGCCATGCGGTCCATGAACTCGTCCGCGAGCTCCACGGATATCGGCTCGGCGCCGTTGAAGATCAACCGCAGGCTCGACAGGTCCACGCCCTCGAGCGTCTTGTCGCCGAGCGCGCGCAGGAAATGCCGGTAGCCGAAATTGGGCGAGGAGGAGAGCGTCGCCCGCTTGGCGGAGGCGAACTTCATCCACAGCAGTGCGCGCCGCACGAAGAGGTCGGTGGGCATCAGGTACTGGCGCGCGCCCGCGTACATGATCATCAGGTGGAAGCCGATGAGTCCCATGTCGTGCGTGAGCGGCATCCAGCTGAGCGAGACGTCCTCCTCCGTGAACTGCGCCGCGCGCTGCGACCCGTCGGCGTTCGCGAGGATGTTGCCGTGCGTCAGCACGACGCCCTTGGGCTCGCTGGTGGAGCCGGACGAGAACTGGATGAAGGCGACCTGGTCCGCCGACAGCTTCGCCGGGGTGCCTTCGCGGGAGATGTCGTCCAGCTGGTCGACCGTGAAACATGCGGGCGCTGAGTGACGTCCAGGGCTCGCCGCCACCGAGCCCGGTGGCGAACTCGGCGAGACGGTCGTGGAGCTTGCGGTCCGTATACAGGTACGGCGAGCCGAGCTGCCGCGCGATCCGGAGCAGCTTGTTCTTGTGCTCGTCGCTGATGCCGACCGCGACCGGGACCGGCACGATGCCGCCGTACAGGCAGGCCCAGAATGCGTCGATGAACTGCTCGTTGCTCGCGACGTGCAGGATCAGCTTGTCGCCGGGTTTCGCACCGAGCTTCTGCAGGTGGTGCAGGATGCCGAGCGCCCGGCGCCGCAGGTCCGAGACCTTCAGCGACTTCTCGGCGTTCTCGCCTTCGAGGTAGCCGATGGCGGCCGTGCCGCGGCTGCGGTCGTTGCATTCACAAAGTCGCCATGTCGCCCTTGTGCGTGACGAACAGCACCAGCTCTCCGTCGGCGCATCTGGGTTGCGCACACCGGCCGCCGCCACCTTGCCGTGCTCGAGTCCGCGTTCACCCTGCAGGATCATCTCGAGGTCGTGCGGGTAGTAGTTCTGCCCGTTGACGAAGATGATCTCCTTCGAGCGGCCTGTGACGTACAGCTCGCCCTCGTGCCACAGCGCGAGGTCGCCGGTGCGCACCCAGCCGTCGGCAGTGACGGCCGCGGCGTTCGCCTCCGGGTTCTCGTAATAGCCGCGCGTGACGTTGTCGCCGCTGATCAGCAGATGGCCGACCACGTCGGGGCCGACCTCGACGCCCGCGTCGTCCAGCAGCTTCACGCTGGTGTAGGGAATGGCTTGCCCTCGCACATCAGCCGGATCGCGCCCGGTTCGCTTTCGCCAACGAGTTTCGCCGTCGCCCCTACGCCCAGCGAGCGGCGGTCCACGGTGAGGTACTTGTAATCCGATCCGGGAGGCGGGAACGCGACGGCGAGCGATGCCTCGGCGAGGCCGTAGACGGGCAGCATGGCGCTGCGCCGCAGCCCGTACGGCGCCATGCGGTCCATGAACTCGTCCGCAAGCTCCACGGATATCGGCTCGGCGCCGTTGAAGATCAGCCGCAGGCTCGACAGGTCCACGCCTTCGAGCGTCTTGTCGCCGAGCGCGCGCAGGAAATGCCGGTAGCCGAAATTGGGCGAGGAGGAGAGCGTCGCCCGCTTGGCGGAGGCGAACTTCATCCACAGCAGTGCGCGCCGCACGAAGAGGTCGGTGGGCATCAGGTACTGGCGCGCGCCCGCGTACATGATCATCAGGTGGAAGCCGATGAGTCCCATGTCGTGCGTGAGCGGCATCCAGCTGAGCGAGACGTCCTCTTCCGTGAACTGCGCTGCGCGCTGCGACCCGTCGGCGTTCGCGAGGATGTTGCCGTGCGTCAGCACGACGCCCTTCGGCTCGCTGGTGGAGCCGGACGAGAACTGGATGAAGGCGACCTGGTCCGCCGACAGCTTCGCCTGGGTGCCTTCGCGGGAGATGTCGTCGAGCTGATCCACGGTGAACGTGCGGGCGGCTGAGCGACGTCCATGGCTCGCCGCCACCGAGCCCGGTGGCGAACTCGTGCAGCCGATCGCGCAGCTTGCGGTCCGTGTACAGGTACGGCGAGCCGAGCTGGCGCGCGATCCGGAGCAGCTTGTTCTTGTGCTCGTCGCTGATGCCGACCGCGACCGGCACCGGCACGATGCCGCCGTACAGGCAGGCCCAGAACGCGTCGATGAACTGCTCGTTGCTCGCGACGTGCAGGATCAGCTTGTCGCCGGGTTTCGCGCCGAGCTTCTGCAGGTGGTGCAGGATGCCGAGCGCCCTGCGGCGCAGGTCCGAGACCTTCAGCGACTTCTCGGCGTTCTCGCCTTCGAGGTAGCCGATGGCGGCCGCGCCGCGGCTGCGGTCGTCGAGCATCTGCGGGAGTGTCTGGTACTTGAGCATCGCTGGGTCGCCCGGCTGGCTATCGAAACAGCCTCGATTCTCCCAGAATCGCGGCCATGACCCTAGTGCTGGTGATGCATGCCCGGCTCAGAGGCGGCGCGGTGCCGGAAGACCTGGCGCTGCTGATGCAGCGACTTCCCTATGCAAAGCGCCTCGAGATCGAGCGTCGCGAGCCCGGCGCTCGCAGCGCGAGCCTCGCCGGTCTCTGGCTGGCGCTCGAGGGCGCAGCCCGGTTGCGAGGGCGCGCGGTGGATGTCGCGTCGCTGCGATTTCCGGCGGATGGCAAGCCGTACCTCGAGGGCGGGCCCTACTTCAGCATTTCGCACGGTCTGCAGCACGTTGCCGCGGCGGTGTGCGAGTCGGTGGAGATCGGCTTCGATCTCGAGGAGGTCGACGCCGGGCCGGGCGATTCGAGCGAGGCGCGGCAGAAGCTGCAGCGCTGGACCGCCACCGAGGCGATGCTCAAGGCCGCCGGCCGTGGACTGCGCGAGGCCCGGTCGGTCGAGCTGGACGACTCGCTCGCGACGGGGACGCTGGCAGGAGTGCGCTATCGGCTGAGGCCGGTCGAGATCTCGACCGATGTCGTTGCGCACCTCGCGACGTCCGCGGCCATCGAGTCCGTGGAGGTCGTGGAGTCGTCCCTGCCGGGGCTCGCCTAGCGTGACAGCGCCGAACGCGCCTCCGCGTTCAGTGCCTGCAGTTTCTCGGCCATTTCGGCCTGCGTGCGCGCGAGGGCGTCGGCATTCAGCACCCGCGGCACGCGCAAGGGCTCGCCGTAGGCGATCACGACCCGGCTGAACGGCAGCGGCAGCTCGAAATGGTCCCAGGTCCTGAACCGCCAGGTGCGCGAAGCCGCGACGGTGACGAGGATGATGGGCTTGCCGGTGAGTTGCGAGAGCAGCACCGCGCCCGGCTTGAACTCGTGCACCGGCCCGCGCGGCCCGTCCGGCGTGATCGCAGGCGATATCTCCTGCTTGACGATGGTCTCGTAGAAGTCACGCAGCGCCCGCGCGCCGGTGTGCGACGAGGAGCCGCGGATCACGTGCCCGCCGATCTTCTGCACCAGCATCGAGGGTGCCGCGCCGTCCACCGAGGGGCTGATCAGGAAGCCGAGCTTGAGGCCCTCGGGCCTGAGGTCGAGCAGCCCCTTCACGGCAAACAGCATGTGCTGGTGCCAGTAGGCCGGGATGACCGACCGGCTTTCGAGCACCGCGTGCCGTGCGCGCTCGAGGCCGATCGGCGGCTGCATGCGACAGGATGCCCACAGGAACCGCCCCGCCCAGTAGCCGATGGCCACGGCCACGCGATACATGAGCAGCCGACCGCGTGTCAGCCGGCGCTTGCCCCGCGTGACCTTGCGGTACAGCGTGTTCTTGAGCTCCTCGAGCTCCGGCTTCGGTCCGGTATCCATGGGCGTC
>CAVTDU010000006.1:0-73848 GCA_963733565.1 uncultured Gammaproteobacteria bacterium | reverse complement strand
ATCACGTAGACGCCACGCCCGAGCAGGCGTTCCGCGAAGCTCGCGGCGAGGGCCGCGTCGCCGAGCATCACCGGGGCGATCGGGTGCTCGCCGGGGACGATCGTGAATCCCGCGGCGGTCATCTTCTCGCGGAAGTGCAGCGTGTTGCGCCGCAGCTGCGCGCGCAACTCGCCGCCGTCTTCGATGAGGTCGAGCACCCTGAGCGTGGTCGCCGCGATGACCGGCGGGACGCTGTTCGAAAAGAGGTAGGGTCGCGACCGCTGCCGAAGCCAGCCCACGATTTCCCTGCGCGCGGACGTGTAGCCGCCCGCCGCGCCACCGAGGGCCTTGCCGAGCGTCCCGGTCAGGATGTCGATGCGGCCGAGCACGTCGCGATACTCCGGCGTGCCGCGGCCGCCCTGGCCTACGAAGCCGGTCGCATGCGAGTCGTCCACCATCACCAGCGCGCCGTAGCGGTCGGCAAGGTCGCAGATGTCCTTCAGCCGCGCGATGACGCCGTCCATCGAGAACACGCCATCGGTTGCGATGAGCCTGACGCGCGCGCCCGCGGACTCCTTCAGTCGCGTCTCCAGCTCGTCCATGTCGTCGTTGGCATAGCGCAGCCGCTGCGCCTTGCACAGGCGGATGCCGTCGATGATGCTGGCGTGGTTCAGCGCGTCGCTGATCACCGCGTCCTGCTCGTCGAGCAGCGTCTCGAACAGGCCGCCGTTCGCGTCGAAGCACGACGAATACAGGATCGTATCGTCCGTGCCGAGGAACGCACTCAAGCGCGCCTCGAGGTCCTTGTGCACGGACTGCGTGCCGCAGATGAAACGCACGGAGGCCATGCCGTAGCCGTAGCGGTCGAGGGCGCGGTGCGCCGCCTCGCGGATCGACGGGTGGTTCGCGAGCGCGAGGTAGTTGTTCGCGCACAGGTTCACCAGTTCCCGGCCGTCGGCGAGCCGCACGACCGGCTGCTGCGGCGAACCGAGGACCCGCTCCGGCTTGTAGAGGCCCGCGCCCCTGAGGTCTTCGGCCTGCCTGGCGAGGCGGTCTAGGTATGGCTGGTCCACGATTGATGCTCCTGGCAGAAGCGGATTATAGGGGGCCTATAATCCGGCCGTGAGCCACGATCAGCCCGAATCCCCGCAGACTTCGACCCATGGCCTCCGCATCGACAAGTGGCTCTGGTGCGCGCGCTTCTTCAAGAGCCGCAGCCTCGCCCAGCAGGCGGTCGAGGGTGGTCACGTCCAGGTCAATGGCGAGCGGGCCAAGGCCTCCCGCCAGGTGAAGGTCGGTGACCGACTGCGCATCACCCGCGAGCGGGAGCGATTCGAGGTCGAGATCATCGGGATCCCGGAGCGTCGAGGCCCGGCGACCGAGGCGCGCACGCACTACGCGGAGTCGGCCGAGAGCGAGGCGGCGCGGGCGGCGGTGCGCGAGTTCAACCGGCTGACCGCACCGGTGGCTTCCGGGCGCCCCGACAAGCGTGAGCGCCGCGACCTGCTCAAGTTCCAGAAGGGCCGCGGGTAACGGTCGTGACGGCTTCGCTCTCTTCGCGCTCCACGCGCCTGTTCATGCTGCTGACGGCGTTCTTCGTCGGCAACGCGATCGTGGCGGAGTTCGTCGGCGTGAAGATCTTCGCGCTCGAGACCGACGCTGGGCCTCCCGCCGTTCGGCTGGAACCTGTTCGGGCAGCAAGGCTCGCTGAGCTTCACGGCCGGCGTGCTGATCTGGCCGATCGTGTTCATCATGACGGACGTCATCAACGAGTATTTCGGACGTCGCGGCGTACGCTTCATCTCGTTTGCCGCCGCCGGAATGATCACGTACGCATTCGTGTTCGCCTACGCGGCGATCCACCTCGCACCGGCCGAGTGGTGGGTGGGCGTCAACGCGGACCGTGGCGTGCCCGACATGCAGGCCGCCTACGCAAACGTGTTCGGCCAGGGACTCTGGACGATCGGCGGGTCGCTGGTCGCGTTCCTGGTGGGGCAGGTCATCGACGTCACGATTTACCATCGCATCCGCGCGGCCACCGGCGAGCGCTGGATCTGGTTGCGTGCCACTGGTTCGACGGTCTTTTCACAGTTCGTCGACAGCTTCGTCGTGCTCTACATCGCGTTCGTGCTGGGGCCGCAGCAGTGGCCGATCTCGCTGTTCCTCGCGGTCGGCACCGTGAATTACTGCTACAAGATGGTGATGGCGGTGCTGCTGAGCCCGCTCATCTACCTCGCGCGGCACATGATCGAGCGTTACCTCGGGCCGGCCGAGGCGGCGCGGCTCAAGGCAGAGGCTGCGGCGGACTAGCGGCCGGCCGGGGCCGGCGTCAGGGCGTGTGGGAGCGGGCGTCGGCGCGGCGGGCCCGGGCGCTGCGGCGCGGGCGGTATCGAGCGCCTTGCGCATGCGGTCCGCCCAGTTCTTCAGGATGCGGTCGGCCGCCTCCTTGTTCTCGACCGAGTCGCCGGCCTGCGCGAGCCCGCCTTGTCCCTGGTCCGCCTCCGTGTCGATCACGCGGGCGAGCAGCGTGTTCGTCGTGGAATCCCACAGCTCGAGGTAAAGCGTCATCTGCCCGGCGGATGCGACCACGGATCCCGACATTGGCGGCGCCGTGTCGATCTCCGGCGCGTTGACGATCAGGTTCAGGATCGCGGGCCGCAGGATGAGCACGTCGGGTGCCGCGATGTCCACGATCTCGTAGCCGCCGTCGGTCTGCAGTTCTGCGGTGAATACGCGCTTGAACTCGGCAGCGAGTTCCTTCTTGATGCGGTCCATGTCGCCCTGCGACACCTGCATCTCGAGGTCCGGCTCGTTCTGGTTGTAGTCGCGCTGCCAGTCCTTGGCGAACTGCACGAAGCAGTCGAGCAGCGCGAGCCGCTTGTACTGGCCGAACGTCGCGCCGGGCTTCATGTAGACCGCGCCGTACGGCAGCGTCCGGGTCAGCTGGAGGCCGTCCGGGCTGGTCTGTTCCCACTGCTGCTCCGCCGCCTGCAGCGCGGGCGCGTGCAGCATGAAAAGGCCTGCGAATAAAAGGGCGGTCGAGGCGCGGGCCGCAGTTCGCTTCTTGTCGTTCATTGGCGCTCCCCTTCACTTGACCAGTTGATTGAGCTCGAAGATCGGCAGCAGCATCGCCAGCACGATGACGAGCACCAGGCCACCCATCAGCAGGATCATCAGCGGCCCGAGCAGGCCCACGACACCCTGCAGGATCGAGTCGAGCTCGCGCTCCTGGTGAATCGCGGCGCGGTCGAGCATCGTGTCGAGTTCGCCGCTCGACTCGCCGCTCGAGATCAGGTGGATCATCATCGGCGGGAACACGCGGCTGGCCGCGAGCGAGCGGCCGATCGGCGCACCCTCGCGCACGCGCACCGCGGCATCCTCGACGGCGGCCTTCATCGGCAGGTTCGAGACGACCTCGGCCGCGATGCGCATGGCGTCGAGCACCGGCACGGTGCTCGAGGTCAGGGTGCTGAACGTGCGGGCAAACCGCGCGGTGTTGCTGCCCCGCACGACCTTGCCGACCAGCGGCAGCGACAGCAGGAACCGGTGCCAGCGCCGCCGGTTGGACTCGATGCGCAGCCAGCGCGTGAAGAGGAAGATCGCGCCGGCGACGCCGATCACCAGCCACAGGCCGTAATGACGCATGAAGTCGCTGCCGGCGATCAGCGCCTGGGTGAGCAGCGGCAGCTCGGCCTCGCTGCTGCGGAACACCTCCACGACCTTCGGGACCACCGAGACGAGCAGGAAGAAGACGATCACGACGCACACCGCGAACAGCAGCACCGGGTAGAGCATCGCGCTCAGCGTGCGCTGTCGCAGCTGCTGGCGGTTGTCGGTGTAGTCCGCCAGGCGCTCGAGCACCGCGTCGAGGTGCCCGGACTGCTCGCTCGCCGCGATCGTGGCGCGGTAGATCTCCGGGAACGAGCTCGGGAAGTCGGCGAAGCCGTCGGCCAGCGTGTGGCCTTCCATGACCTTCGAGCGCACTCCGAGCATGATGCTGCGGACGCGGGGCTTGTCGGTCTGCTGCGATACCGCGAGCAGGGCCTCCTCGAGCGGCAGTGCGGATTTCACCAGCGTCGCGAGCTGGCGCGTCACCAGCGCCAGGTCTGCGGGGTTCAGGCCGCGCTGGAACTCGAACGCGAACCGCCGCTTGGCGCGGGCGGTTTCCTTCTCCAGCACCTCGCTGACCGACACCGGCAGCAGCCCCTGCTCGCGCAGCAGCTGGCGCACGTGGCGCGGCGTATCGCCCTCGAGAACGCCGTTGCGTTCGCGACCGGCGGCATCGACCGCGGCGTACTCGAAGGCTCCCATTGATCAGTCCTCGCGCGTGACCTTGAGGACTTCCTCGATGGTCGTGACGCCCGACAGCACCTTGGCGCGGCCGTCGTCGCGGATGCCCGGCGTGCGCGTGCGGGCGTGCCGCTCGAGCTCGAGCTCGGACGCGCCGTCGTGGATCATCGCGCGCATGTGCTCGTCGATCACGACGAGTTCGTAGATGCCCGTGCGTCCGCGGTAGCCGTTCGAGGCATCGCGCGCGCCCGGGCGATAGAGCGTCGGCGACGGCACGTTGTCCGGCAGGTTGAGCAGCCGCCGCTCGTATTCGCCAGCCGTATAGGCCTCGCGTGTCGCCGGGTTGAGCACCCGGACCAGGCGCTGGGCGAGCACTCCGACCAGGCTCGAAGAGAGCAGGAACGGCTCGATGCCCATGTCGCGGAGCCGCATCACCGCGCCCACTGCGGTGTTCGTATGCAGCGTCGAGAGCACCAGGTGGCCGGTCAAGCTCGCCTGCACCGCGATCTGCGCGGTGTCGAGGTCGCGGATTTCGCCGACCATCACGACGTCCGGATCCTGGCGGAGGATCGCGCGCAGCCCGCGCGCAAACGTCATCTCGACGCGCGTGTTGACCTGCGTCTGCCCGATGCCGTCGATGTAGTACTCGATCGGATCCTCGACCGTCATGATGTTGCGCGTGCGGTCGTTGATGCGGTCGAGCGACGCATACAGCGTCGTCGTCTTGCCCGAGCCGGTGGGTCCCGTGACGAGCAGGATGCCGTTCGGCTTGTGGATCAGTTCGTCGACCAGCGCGAGCGTCTTCGAATCCATGCCGAGCGAGTGCAGGTCGAGGCGTCCCGCCTGCTTGTCGAGCAGTCGCAGCACCACCCGTTCGCCGTGCCCGGACGGGATCGTCGAGACGCGCACGTCCACCGCGCGGCCGGCGACCCTGAGCGAGATGCGGCCGTCCTGCGGCAGGCGCTTCTCGGCGATGTCGAGCCGCGACATGACCTTGATGCGCGAGACGATCAGCGGCGCGACGGCGCGCTTGGTCTGCAGCACCTCGCGCAGCACGCCGTCGACCCGGAACCGGACCACGAGGCGATTTTCGAACGGCTCGATGTGGATGTCGGACGCGTTCTCCTTCACCGACTGGGTGAGGAGGGCGTTGATGAGGCGGATGACCGGGGCCTCGTCCTCGCTTTCGAGCAGGTCGGACGGCTCCGGGATGTCCTGCGCGAGGTCGTTGAGGTCAGTCTCCTCCTCGAGCCCGCCCATCGCGTCCATCGTGGCGCTCGAGCCACCCTCGTAGGCCTGGCGCAGCAGCATCTCGAACTGCTCGGTATCCACCCGCGTGATCGTGAGAGGCCGCCTCAAGTGCCGGCGAACCTCGGCAACCGCGAGCGGCGAGGCCCCCTCCCGCACCACGACGTCGACGCTGTCGTCGGTGAATCCACGCACCAGCACGCCGTGGCGCTTCGCGAATGCGAAGGGCAGCGGTCGCACCGGGTCCGCGACGCGGCCGGCGGCGGCCAGGATGGCCTCGTCGGTCGCGGCGGTGCTCACGGCGTCGTTCCCGGCGGCGGGGTGATCGGTGCAGCCGGCGTGCCGAACGGCGTCGTCGGAGTCACCGGCGGCGCGCTGGGCGGAGGCGGCTCAGCAGGGGTCACGACAGCTCGGAGGCACGTATCCAGGGGCGGTTTCGGTGCGTACCGCGGGCGACGTTCCCTGGGGAGCTGCCAGCTCGGTCTGCCTGAGGATGTCCGAAGGCACGAGCTGCTCGAGCGGCGGGAGCGTGGGCTGGCGTTCGGTCGGCATCAGCGGCACCTTGCCGCCGAACGCCTCTTCCTGCTGCTTGCGGATGTAGTTGTACTTCGCGTTCGTCTCGATCGCGGCGTCCATGCCATCGCGCAGGATGCGCGGCCGGACGAAGAACAGCAGGTTCGTCCTGGTCTTGTTCACCTTGCGCGTCTTGAAGAGCTCGCCGAGCAGCGGGATCGACCCGAGGAACGGCACCTGCGCGCGCTCCTCGCGCGCTTCGTCCGACAGCAGGCCGCCGAGCACGATGATGCCGCCATCCTCGGCCAGCACCTTGGTCGTCACGGTGCGCTGGTTGATGATGAGGCCCTGCTGCGCCGCCAGCACCTGCTCCGAACTCGCCGCCACGCTCGAGGCTTCCTGCGAGATCTTCAGTACCACCGACCCGCCGTCGTTGATCTGCGGCGTGATCTTCAGGATGATGCCGACTTCCTCGCGGCTGATCGTCTGGAACGGGTTCACCTGCCCGGTCGAGCCGCTCGAGATGCCCTGGTTGGTGTACGAGCCCGTCAGGATCGGCACCTCCTTGGCGACCTTGATCTCGGCCTCCTCGTTGTCGAGCGTCAGGACCGACGGCGTGGCGATGATGTTCGTGTTGCCGGTGGCCTGCAGCGCGCGGATCAGCGCGGCCCAGCTCAGGCCGTTCGTCACGATCCGGCCGACGCCGAGCGTGAGGCCGCTCGGCAGCGCCGCGATGCTGTCCGGGTCCCGCACACCCTGGATGATCTCGCCGATGCCGGTGCCGTTGACCGGCTGGATGAAGCCGCCGGCGGGCAGGAAGTTGCCGTCGGCGTCACGGTCGGCGATCAGCCAGTTGACGCCGAGGTCCGCGGACTTGTCGATCGACAGCTCGACGAGGATGCCCTCGAGCAGCACCTGCGCGCGGCGAATGTCGAGGCGGTCCACGATGGCCATGACCGAGCGCATGATCTTCGGCGGGGCGGTCACCACCAGCGCGTTCGTCTGCGGATCGGCCCAGATGGTCACGCTCCTGTCCACGCCGGCGCCGCCCGCGACGGCCACCGCGGCCGGCGCGCCACCGGCACCGGGAACGCCGCCCGGCGCAGCCGCGGCAACGATGCCCTGTATCTGCTCGCGCAGCTTGGTCGCGAGCTTCTCGGCATCCGCGTAGCGCAGGTAGCGCACCTGGGCGTCGCCACCGGCCTCGAGCGGCGTGTCGAGGTGCGTGACCAGCGTCTTGAGCCGCAGGCGCTGCGAGCGCTCGCCGCTCACCAGCACGCTGTTCGTGCGCTCGTCCGCCACCATCTTCACCGTCGGCATGCCGCCGCCTTCGGCCGCGGCGGTCGTATAGAGCTGGTTCACGATGCGCACGACTTCCATCGCGCTCGCGTGCTGCATCGGGATGACGTCGATTTCCTCGTCCCCGGTCTGGTCGATGCGCTCGATGATCCGCGCCATGCGCGAGACGTTGGAGGCGCGGTCCGAGATGATCAGCATGTTCGAGGCCGGGTAGGCCGCGAGGTGGCCGTACTGCGGGATCAGCGGCCGCAGGATCGGCACCAGCTGGGCGGCGCTCACGTTCTTGACCGCGATCACCTGCGTCACGATCTCGTCCGACGTCGAGCTCACGCGCGAGGGCAGGTCGTTGGCCGGCAGCTGGCGGGCGTTGGCGTCGGGGATGATCTTGACGACGTCGCCGGAAGGCACTGCGACGAAGCCGTGCACCTGCAGGATCGAGAGGAAGGCCTCGTAGAACGCGTCCGGCGACATCGGCGTGGAGGAAAGCATCGTCACCTGGGCTCGCACCCGCGGGTCGACGATGAAGTTCTTGCCCGTGACGGCGCTCACCGCCTCGATGATCTGCGACAGGTCCGCGTCCTTGTAGTTCGGCGTGATGCCGCCCTGTGCCTGACCGAGCGTCACGCCCGGCGTGGCGAGCGTCAGGAGTGCGATCGCCGCGCATCCGGCGAGCGTCAGCGTGAAGCGGTCGGGCAACTTCGGTTTCATCTTCACTCCGTAAGGTCCTGCTGCGGTGCGACCGGAGGCATCTCGCTGACCGGGATTGCCTCGGGCATGGCCGCCGCCGCGGCCGCATCCGCGGCGACCTGGGCGTTGTTGATGTTGATCTGCGTCGTCTGGCCGTTGCGCTCCACGGTCACGTTGACGTCGGTCGACGCGTTCATGGACTGCAGGATCTCCATGCCGCGCGCCGGGTCGTCCAGCGGCGTGCCGTTGATGCCGGTGACCAGGTCGCCCGGCATCAGCCCGAGCTTGGTGAACTGGTCGCGGTTGCGGCCCGGGTATACCCGGTAGCCGCGCTGCTGGCCATTCGCGAAGACCGGCTGCGGACGGATGATTTCCGTGATGGCCCCCGGGTTCTGGGCGGCGAGGTTGCGCAGACGGTCGCCGAGCATCGGATCGCCCTGGGGCGCGGCGCGCGACCGGCGTCAGGCCGCCGCCCGTGAACTTGCGCGGCAGCAGCAGGGCCTCGAGCCGGCCTCCGCGGTCCAGGATCGCCCGGTCCGGGTACACGGAATGCAGCTTGGTGCCGCCCGTGATCGTCTTGCCGACGGCATACACCTTGGCCGTCGCCGCGCTGTCGCCGATGATGGCATAGCCGCGCGCGGGGTCCGCTTCCGCAATGGTGCCGACCAGCACCAGGTTCATCTGCGTCGCGGCCACGGAGTTGGGGTCGGTGGCGCCTGGCTCGACGGCGCCCGCAACGCCGAACAGATGGGCGTTCAGGATGGCCTGCAGGTCGACCGCAGGCCCGGCAGGGGCCGAAACGACGACGGCCTGCCCGCTGGCGGGTGGCGGAGCCTTGCGCGCGCCGAGCAGCGTCCAGCCCAGCTGCACGAGCTGCCAGGCCAGCAGGACGACCACGCCGGCGGACACCAGCAACGGCAGCGACTGGATCCAGCGGCCGGACCGTGCACCTTCCGGGAAAGTGGCGAGGCGGGACAGGCTCTTTGGCAACTGCATTTAGGGCGCGTGCTCATCCTCCCGGCGGGAGGGCGGCCGGGACCAGCGCATGATACGGACTTGCGGGACACCGTCTCAAGACAAGCTCGCAAATATCGGATCCGTCGACCTTTCCCGGTCCGGCCGGTCCGGCGCTTGTCTTGGCGGGGTCGTGGCCCTATATAGGCATGGCGGGAGCACTGGCACGAGATGAGCGAAGAGCAGACACAGCACGGCCACGGACTGGTGGTGGAGGAGGCGCAGCCGCGGGTGAAGCGGCCGCCGCTCT
Organism: uncultured Gammaproteobacteria bacterium; assembly: GCA_963733565.1. GTDB lineage: Bacteria > Pseudomonadota > Gammaproteobacteria > Steroidobacterales > Steroidobacteraceae > RPQJ01. Next base: position 64,568 of record CAVTDU010000006.1, on the reverse strand, counting down.
ACCAGGTCGTGCTGCTGAACGACGACTACACGCCGATGGAGTTCGTCGTGGACGTCCTCGAGCACATCTTCGGCATGGACCGCACGAGTGCGACCCGTGTCATGCTCGAGGTGCACACGCGCGGCAAGGGCGTCTGCGGCGTGTATACCTACGAGATCGCGGAGACCAAGGTGGCGCAGGTCATGACCTACGCCCGGCAGCAGCAGCATCCACTCCTGTGCACGATGGAAGAGGCATGAAGCAGTGTTGAGCAGCGAACTCGAGATCTGCCTGAACGAGGCCTTCCAGGCGGCGCGGGAGGCCAGGCACGAATTCATGACGGTCGAGCACCTGCTGCTCGCCATCATCGACACGCCCAAGGTGCAGGAGATCCTGCGCGGCTGCGGCGCGGACGCGACGCGCCTGCGCAAGGAACTGCAGGAATTCATCGAGCAGACCACGCCGCGCCTGAAGCAGGACGACGACCGCGAGGTGCAGCCGACGCTCGGGTTCCAGCGGGTGCTGCAGCGGGCGGTGTTCCACGTGCAGTCGAGCGGCAAGAAGGAAGTCTCGGTCGCCAACGTGCTGGTCGCGATCTTCAGCGAGAAGCACTCGCACGCCGCCTACCTGCTCACGCTGCAGGACGTCTCGCGGCTCGACGTCGTCAACTACATCTCGCACGGGCTCTCGAAGTCCGGCGACGAGCGCGAGACGCGCAGCGAAGAGCCGTCGCAGGGCGAGGGGGAGCGGGACGGCGAATCGAGTTCGTCGCTGGAGAAATACGCGACCAACCTGAACCAGCTGGCCCGCGACGGGAAGATCGACCCGCTGATCGGCCGCAAGCTCGAGATCGAGCGCACGGTCGAGATCCTGTGCCGCCGTCGCAAGAACAACCCGCTCTACGTCGGCGAGGCGGGGGTCGGCAAGACCGCGCTGGTCGAGGGCCTTGCGCGGCTGATCGTCGAGGGCAGCGTGCCCGAGGTGCTGGCCGACAGCACGGTCTATTCGCTCGACCTGGGGTCGCTCATCGCGGGAACCAAGTACCGCGGCGACTTCGAGAAGCGGCTCAAGGCCGTGCTGTCCGAGCTCAAGAAGCAGCCGGGCGCCATCCTGTTCATCGACGAGATTCACACCGTGATCGGCGCGGGCGCCGCCTCGGGCGGCGTGATGGACGCGTCGAACCTCATCAAGCCCGCGCTCGCGAACGGCGAGCTGCGCTGCATCGGCTCGACCACCTACCAGGAATACCGGGGCATCTTCGAGAAGGACCACGCGCTCACGCGGCGTTTCCAGAAGATCGACGTGGTGGAGCCCACGGTCGAGGAGACGGTCGAGATCCTGCACGGGCTGCGCAGCAAGTTCGAGGAGCATCACGGCATCCGCTACGAGGACGACGCGCTGCGCGCGGCGGCGGAGCTCTCGGCGCGGCACATCAACGACCGGCACCTGCCCGACAAGGCGATCGACGTGATCGACGAGGCGGGCGCGCGGCAGCGGCTCAAGCCCGCCGGCGAGCGCCAGGAAAGCGTCACCGTCGAGCAGATCGAGGACGTCGTGGCACGAATCGCGCGCATCCCGCCGAAGACCGTGTCGTCCAGCGATCGCGACGTGCTGCGCAACCTCGAGCGCAACCTCAAGCTCGTGATCTACGGGCAGGACCGGGCGATCGAGACGCTGTCCTCCTCGATCAAGATGTCGCGCTCCGGCCTCGGCGACCAGCGCAAGCCCGTGGGCTCGTTCCTCTTCGCCGGCCCGACGGGCGTCGGCAAGACCGAAGTGACGCGGCAGCTCGCGCTCGTGCTGGGCGTCGAGCTCATCCGCTTCGACATGTCCGAGTACATGGAGCGACACACGGTCTCGCGCCTGATCGGCGCGCCGCCGGGCTACGTCGGCTTCGACCAGGGCGGGCTGCTCACCGAGGCGATCACCAAGCATCCGCACTGCGTGCTGCTGCTCGACGAGGTCGAGAAGGCGCACCCGGACGTGTTCAACCTGCTGCTGCAGGTGATGGACCACGGCACGCTCACCGACAACAACGGGCGCAAGGCCGATTTCCGCCACGTGGTGATCGTGATGACCACCAATGCCGGTGCGGCGGACATGAGCCGCGCGCCGATGGGCTTCGTGGCCCAGGACAATGCGCCGGACGGCATGGAAGCCGTGCGCCGGCTCTTCGCGCCGGAGTTCCGCAACCGCCTCGATGCGATCGTGCAGTTCGGGCCGCTCGATGAGCAGACGATCCAGCGCGTGGTGGACAAGCTGCTGCTCGAGGTCGAGGCCCAGCTCGAGCAGAAGGGCGTGGCGCTGCACGTCGAGGACGACGCGCGCGGCTGGATCGCGAAGCGCGGCTACGACCCGAAGATGGGCGCGCGGCCGATGGCGCGCGTGATCCAGGAGCACATCAAGAGGCCGCTGGCGGAGGAGTTGCTGTTCGGGCGCCTCGAGAAGGGCGGCCACGCGTTCGTGAGCCTGGGCGGGAACGGCGAACTCAAGGTCGAGGTGCGGTCGGCGGAGGAGCCGGCGCTGCTGGAGTGAGCGGAAGGACGGAAGTCGGAAAGTGACTCGTGATCAGCGGTTAGCGGTTAGTGAAAAACGAAGAAGGGCCAGCATTGCTGGCCCTTTCTGTTCCTACTAACCGCTGATCCACTGATCACGAACCGCTTTCCGCTTTCCGCTTCCGCTATCGGCCTCGGTAGACGATCCGTCCCTTCGTCAGGTCGTACGGAGTCATCTCGACCGTCACGGCATCGCCGGTCAGGATGCGGATGTAGTTCTTGCGCATCTTGCCCGAGATGTGGGCGGTCACGATGTGACCGTTCTGCAGCTGGACACGAAAAGTCGTGTTCGGCAGGGTTTCGACCACCCGGCCTTCCATCTGAATTGCGTCTTCCTTCGCCATGCATCCTCACTGCGGCCCAACGGGCGCGCGAATTCTGCATAAAGGCTTGCCGCAATGCAATTCAGCGTTGCGTCCAGCCCACAACTGGCGTCAGGTCAGGGATCGCCCGCGCGATTCGCGCGACGAACTCGTGCCGCGGGAGGTCGCGGGCGCCGAGGCTCGAAAGATGGGGGTTTGCGACCTGGCAGTCGATCAGGTCGACGCCCAGTGCCAGCGACCTGTCCACCAGTTGCTTGAACGCTACTTTCGAGGCGTCGCGCTCCCGGCTGAACATCGATTCGCCGAAAAAGACGCGTCCGAGCGCCACGCCGTACAGGCCGCCCACGAGCTGGCCGTCGAGCCAGGTCTCGACGGAATGGGCGAACCCCGCGGCATGCAGCCGCTCGTAGGCGGCCGTCATCTGCGGCGTGATCCAGGTGCCCTCAGGGCGCTGGCGGACGTCCGCGCACTGGCGGATCACTTCGCCGAACGCCCGGTCGAACGTGGTCTCGAATCCGCGGTTCCTCAGCGTCTTGGCCAGGCTCCGCGAGACCTTGAATTCGTTGGGAAAAAGAACCGCGCGCGGATCGGGCGACCACCACAGGATCGGCTGTCCCTCCGCGTACCAGGGGAACACGCCCCGACGATAGGCCTCGAGCAGCCGGGCTTCGGACAGGTCGCCGCCGGCGCACAGGAGCCCGTCCGGCTCGGTCAGGGCCTCATCGACCGGGGGAAACGCATCCGGCGCGGCGTCCGGTGCCAGCCAGGGGATCATTCCGCCGGCCCGCGCTGGAAGGGCAGGTGGTCCGCGGCCGCAGCGATGTACTCGTCGACCCCGGCCCGCTCGCGCTCGAGGTAGCGACCGACGGCCGTGGCAAAGCCCGGATGCGCGAGCCAGTGCGCGGAGTGCGTGAGCGTGGGCTCGAAGCCGCGCGCGAGCTTGTGCTCGCCCTGCGTGCCGGGATCGAAGGCCTCGATCCCGTTGGCGATGCAGTAGTCGATGCCCTGGTAGTAGCAGGCTTCGAAGTGCAGGCAGTCGACGTGCTCGGCCGCGCCCCAGTAGCGGCCGTAGAGCCGTCCGCCGCCGTGGAAGAAGATCGCGGCCGCAATCGGCACGCCGCCCCGTTCCGCGAGTTTCACCACGATGGTGTCGGGCATGAGCCTCGCGACCCGTTCGAGGAACTCCGGGCTCAGGTAATGCGCGTTGCCGTGCCGCAGGAAGGTGCGCTCGGAGAAGCCGAAGATCGTGCGCCAGAGCGCGCGGTCGATTTCGGCACCCTGCAGCGTTCGAAACTCCACGCCGGCTTCCTGGACCCGGCGCCGCTCGCGCCGCGCCTTCTTGCGCTTGTCCGATCTGAAGCGGTCGAGAAAGTCATCGAAGTCCCGGTAGCCGCGGTTGTGCCACTGGAACCGGCAGTCGTGCCGCCGCAGGAACCCGGCCTGCTCGAGTGCCGCCTGGTCCTCGGCGGTCGTGAAATTGACGTGCGCGCCCGAGGCGCCGGACTGGCGTGCCGACTCGAGCAGCAGGCGGGCCAGTCCGGCTGCGGATCTGCGGGTCGGCGCTGCCCGCGACCAGCAGCCGGGGCCCGGTCACCGGCGTGAACGGCACGGCGGACAGCAGCTTCGGGTAATAGTCGAGCCCGGCGCGCGCGTAGGACTGCGCCCAGCTCCAGTCGAAGATGAACTCGCCCCAGGAATGGAGCTTCAGGTACTGGGGGACCGCGCCGACCAGCCGGCCATCGTCGTCGCGCAGCACGAGATGACGTGGCAGCCAGCCGCTGTCCCCGCCGACGCAGCCCGAGACCTCCAGCGTCTCGAGGAAGGCGTGCCGCAGGAACGGATTGCCCGACGGGTCGAGCGCATCCCACTCGGCGGCCGGGACGTCGGCGATTCTGCTCGACGATCTCCGCCTGCGCACGCATGGAGCGGCGGGCCGGGCCTGTCAGTGCGCGCCGGCGTCCAGCTGCTCGAGGTACTTGTCCGCGTCCAGGGCGGCCATGCAGCCCGTGCCCGCCGACGTGACGGCCTGCCGGTAGACGTGATCCGCGACGTCGCCCGCGGCGAACACGCCGGGCACGCTGGTCGCCGTTGCGCCGCCTTCGATGCCGGACTTCACCACGATGTAGCCGCCCTTCATGTCGAGCTGTCCCTCGAAGATCTGCGTGTTCGGCGTATGGCCGACCGCGATGAACACTCCCGAGACGGAGAGATCGCGCGCGCCTGAGCCGTCCGTCGCTGCGACGCGCAGTCCCGTGACGCCCGAGTCGTCGCCGAGCACGTCCTCGACCGCATGGTTCCAGACGATGTCCACGACGCCTGCCTTCTGCCGCTCGAACAGGCGATCCTGCAGGATCTTCTCGCTGCGCAGCTTGTCGCGGCGATGCACGAGCGTGACGTGCGAAGCGATGTTCGAGAGGTAGAGCGCTTCCTCGACCGCCGTGTTGCCGCCGCCCACGACGGCGACGCGCTGCCCGCGGAAGAAGAAGCCGTCGCAGGTCGCGCAGGCAGAGACGCCGCGGCCGCGGAACGACTGCTCGGACTCGAGCCCGAGGTAGCGCGCGCTCGCGCCCGTCGCGATGATGAGTGCGTCGCAGGTGTACTCGCCGCGGTCGCCCTTCAGCAGCAGCGGGCGGCGCTTGAAGTCCACCTCGTTGATGTGGTCCATCACGATCTCGGTGTTGAAGCGCTCGGCGTGCTCGCGCATGCGCTCCATGAGCCCGGGGCCCGTCAATCCGTGCGGGTCGCCCGGCCAGTTGTCCACCTCGGTGGTCGTCATGAGCTGGCCGCCCTGTTCCATGCCGGTCAGCAGCAGCGGATTGCGGTTCGCGCGCGCGGCATAGACCGCGGCCGCGTATCCGGCCGGTCCGGAACCGAGAATGATGAGCCGCGAGTGACGGGGACCGGTCATGTATACTTCCTCGCTCGTTGGCGCGTCGCGCCCGGGTGGGCGCGGCATGGTAAGCAACTACCCGCCGGACGGCAAAGCACCCGCCGAGGAGCCGCTGCCGGCCAACAGGCGCGGCGCAGTGGCGGTCGTCGCGCCATCCCGGTAATCTTCGCAACATCATACGCTTACGCGAAAGTATTGAGCTTTCAGGTGATCTTTGGTGGCCAGGACTGAATCGAAGCGCGAGGCAACGGCACAGGCGGCCAGCGTGGCCCGAGGTCTGCGCGAGAGCGCGCTTGTGGATCCTCGGCGCGCTCGGCCTGATCCTGCTCGTGGCGCTGGCCACCTACGACCGTGCTGATCCCGCGTTCTCCTCGACCGGGCAACCCGGGCCGGTCACCAACCTGATCGGGCCTGTCGGAGCGTGGCTGTCCGACCTCTTCTTCGTGCTGTTCGGGGCGCCGGCCTTCCTGTTCCCGATCATGCTCGGATTCGCCGGCTTCTCGCTGTACCGCGAGCGTCGCAGCAAGGAGCCGATCGACCGCCGTGCCACGGCGCTGCGCGGCATCGGATTCGTGCTGGCGCTCGCGAGCAGCTGCGGCCTGGCGACGCTGCATTTCGCGGGCGGCTCGCTGCCGAACACCGCAGGCGGACTGCTCGGATCGCTCGTCGGCCTCGGGCTCGACAAGGCGCTCAGCTTCCTCGGCGCGACGTTGCTGCTGCTCGCGGTCTGGTTCGGCTCGGTCGCGCTGTTCACCGGCATCTCGTGGTTCGACGTGATGGATCGCATCGGCCGCGGCGTGCTCGCCGGCATCGCCTGGATCAAGGGCCGTCTCGTGACCGCCCGTGACGTGAAGGCCGGGCGCGAAGTGAAGCAGGCGCGGCAGGAAGTCGTGCGCGAGGAGCAGAAGAAGGCGGCGGAGCGCAAGCCGCCGCAGGATCGAGCCGATCGCGCCCAAGGTCGAGAAGAGCGAGCGCGTCGAGAAGGAAAAGCAGGTCTCCATGTTCGAGCGCCCGGGCTCCACGGAACTCCCTGCGCTCTCGCTGCTCGACGACGCGCCGCCGCGCAAGGGCGGCTACTCGCCCGAGGCGCTCGAGGCGATGTCGCGCCTCGTCGAGCTGAAGCTGCGGGATTTCGGCGTGGAGGCCGAGGTCGTCGAAGTCCACCCGGGACCCGTGATCACGCGGTTCGAGCTGCGTCCGGCGCCGGGCGTGAAGGTCGCGCAGATTTCGCACCTCGCCAAGGATCTCGCGCGCTCGCTGTCCGCCGTCAGCGTGCGCGTGGTGGAGATCATTCCCGGCAAGTCCACGATGGGCCTCGAGATCCCGAACGAGTCGCGGGAAATCGTCACGCTCGGCGAGATCATCAAGTCGAAGGCGTACGACGACATGGCCTCGGCGCTCGCGCTGGTGCTGGGCAAGGACATCGGCGGAAACCCCATCGTCGCCGACCTCGCGCGCATGCCGCACCTGCTGGTCGGCGGCACGACCGGGTCGGGAAAATCCACGGCCATCAACGCGATGGTGCTGTCGCTGCTCTACAAGTCGTCCGCAGAGCAGGTCCGCATGATCATGATCGACCCGAAGATGCTGGAGCTCTCGGTGTACGAGGGCATCCCGCACCTGCTCGTGCCGGTCGTGACGGACATGAAGCAGGCCGCGAACGCGCTGCGCTGGTGCGTGGCCGAGATGGAGCGGCGCTACCAGCTGATGGCGGCGGCCGGCGTGCGCAACCTCGCGGGCTTCAACCGCAAGGTGAAGGACCTCGCCGATGCGGGCACGCCGATGCGCGACCCGCTCGAGATGAAGCGGCTGCCGCCGGGCGGCGATCCGGACACCGTGCCGGTGCTCGAGCCGTTGCCGTTCATCGTCGTCGTGGTGGACGAGCTCGCCGACATGATGATGATCGTCGGCAAGAAGGTCGAGGAGCTGATCGCGCGGCTCGCGCAGAAGGCGCGCGCCTCCGGCATCCACCTGATCCTCGCCACGCAGCGGCCGTCGGTGGACGTGATCACGGGCCTGATCAAGGCGAACATCCCGACGCGCATCGCGTTCCAGGTCTCGGCGAAGGTCGATTCGCGCACGATCCTCGACCAGAGCGGCGCCGAGGCGCTGCTCGGCCACGGCGACATGCTGTTCCTGCAGCCCGGCACGTCGCTGCCGGTGCGCGTGCACGGCGCCTTCGTCTCGGACTCGGAAGTGCACCGCGTGGTCGGCCGGCTGAAGGCGATGAGCCCGCCGGTGTATCTCGACGAGATTCTCGAAGGCCCGTCGGCGCCGATTCCGGGGCTGTCGGGCGAGCCGAGCGGCGAGGAGGGCGGCGGCGATCCCGAGCAGGATCCGCTCTACGACGAGGCCGTGCGCATCGTCACCGAGAGCCGCAAGGCGTCGATCTCCGGCGTGCAGCGCCGTCTCAAGATCGGCTACAACCGTGCAGCCCGCATGATCGAGGCGATGGAAGCGGCGGGTCTCGTCGGGACGCTGCAGTCGAACGGCAGTCGCGAAGTGATCGCGCCGCCGCCGCCCGAGACGGATTGATCGATCCGATGACCATTCGCCTTGCCGGTCGCGGCATCCTCGCGAGCCTGCTGATGCTCGCGGCGTCGCCGGGCTTTGCAGCGGATCCGTCGCTCGCGCGCGTCGAGCAGTTCCTCGGCTCGCTCAAGACCCTGTCTGCCGACTTCGTCCAGGTCGTCCGCAGTCGCGACGGGCAGATCACGAGCCGTGCGACCGGCACGCTGTCGCTGTCGCGTCCGGACCGGTTCCGCTGGGACTACCGCACGCCCTACGTGCAGGTCATCGTCGCCGACGGCCGCAAGCTCTGGCTGTACGACAGCGACCTCGCCCAGGTGACGGTGCGGCCGCTCGAGTCGGGCCTCGGCTCGACGCCGGCGATGCTGCTGTCGGGCGCTGGCTCGGTCGCCGACAGCTTCACGGGCGGACCCGTCGAGACCGACGGGCCATGGACCTGGTGCCGACTCACGCCCACGGACCGCGCCACCGATTTCGAGCTGGTCAGCCTCGGCTTCAACGCGAAGGGCGAGCTTGCGGCGATGGAACTCAAGGACAAGCTCGGCCAGACGACGGCGCTCGATTTCAGCAATGTGCGGCGCAACGTCCCTCTCGATGCGAGCCTGTTCCGCTTCGAGCCGCCGAAGGGCGCCGACGTGATCGGCGACGCGAAGCCCTAGGTGCCTCAAATGCTGCAGCTGCGTCGCTCGGCGCCTGCTGGATCGCGTTGAGCACTGATCCTGCTCGGTCGCGCTCGCCACCGGCATCTCGTGGTTCGACGTGATGGATCGCCTCGGCAGCGGCGTGCTCGCCGGTATCGCGTGGATCAAGGGCCGACTCGTGACCGCCCGCGACGTGAAGGCCGGGCGCGAAGTGAAGCAGGCGCGGCAGGAAGTCGTGCGCGAGGAGCAGAAGAAGGCGGCGGAGCGCAAGCCGCCGAGGATCGAGCCGATTGCGCCCAAGGTCGAAAAGAGCGAGCGCGTCGAGAAGGAGAAGCAGGTCTCCATGTTCGAGCGCCCGGGCTCCACGGAGCTCCCGGCGCTCTCGCTGCTCGACGACGCGCCGCCGCGCAAGGGCGGCTACTCGCCCGAGGCCCTCGAGGCGATGTCACGCCTCGTCGAACTGAAGCTGCGGGATTTCGGCGTCGAGGCCGAAGTCGTCGAAGTCCACCCGGGACCAGTGATCACGCGGTTCGAGCTGCGTCCCGCGCCCGGCGTGAAGGTCGCGCAGATTTCGCACCTCGCCAAGGATCTCGCGCGCTCGCTTTCCGCCGTGAGCGTCCGCGTGGTGGAGATCATTCCCGGCAAGTCCACGATGGGCCTCGAGATCCCGAACGAGTCACGGGAAATCGTCACGCTCGGCGAGATCATCAAGTCGAAGGCGTACGACGACATGGCCTCGGCGCTCGCGCTGGTGCTGGGCAAGGACATCGGCGGAAACCCCGTCGTCGCCGACCTGACGCGCATGCCGCACCTGCTGGTCGGCGGCACGACCGGCTCGGGAAAATCCACGGCCATCAACGCGATGGTGCTGTCGCTGCTCTACAAGTCGTCCGCAGAGCAGGTCCGCATGATCATGATCGACCCGAAGATGCTGGAGCTCTCGGTGTACGAGGGCATCCCGCACCTGCTCGTGCCGGTCGTGACCGACATGAAGCAGGCCGCGAACGCGCTGCGCTGGTGCGTGGCCGAGATGGAGCGGCGCTACCAGCTGATGGCGGCGGCGGGCGTGCGCAACCTCGCGGGCTTCAATCGCAAGGTGAAGGACCTCGCCGATGCGGGCACGCCGATGCGCGACCCGCTCGAGATGAAGCGGCTGCCGCCGGGCGGTGACCCGGACACGGTGCCGTTGCTCGAGCCGCTGCCGTTCATCGTCGTGGTGGTCGACGAACTCGCCGACATGATGATGATCGTCGGCAAGAAGGTCGAGGAACTGATCGCGCGGCTCGCGCAGAAGGCGCGCGCCTCCGGCATCCACCTGATCCTCGCCACGCAGCGGCCGTCGGTGGACGTGATCACGGGCCTCATCAAGGCGAACATCCCCACGCGCATCGCGTTCCAGGTCTCGGCGAAGGTCGATTCGCGCACGATCCTCGACCAGAGCGGCGCCGAGGCGCTGCTCGGCCACGGCGACATGCTGTTCCTGCAGCCCGGCACGTCGTTGCCGGTGCGCGTGCACGGCGCCTTCGTCTCGGACTCGGAAGTGCACCGCGTGGTCGGCCGGCTGAAGGCGATGAGCCCGCCGGTGTATCTCGACGAGATTCTCGAAGGCCCGTCGGCGCCGATTCCCGGGGCTGTCCGGCGAGCCGAGCGGCGAGGAGGGCGGCGGCGATCCCGAGCAGGACCCGCTCTACGACGAGGCCGTGCGCATCGTCACCGAGAGCCGCAAGGCGTCGATCTCCGGCGTGCAGCGCCGTCTCAAGATCGGCTACAACCGTGCAGCCCGCATGATCGAGGCGATGGAAGCGGCGGGTCTCGTGGGGACGCTGCAGTCGAACGGCAGTCGCGAGGTGATCGCGCCACCGCCGCCCGAGACGGATTGAGCGATCCGATGACCATGCGCCTTCTCGGTCGCGGCATCCTCGCGAGCCTGCTGATGCTCGCGTCCTCGCCGGGCTTTGCAGCGGATCCGTCGCTCGCGCGCGTCGAGCAGTTCCTCGGGTCGCTGAAGACCCTGTCGGCCGACTTCGTCCAGGTCGTCCGCGGTCGCGACGGGCAGATCACGAGCCGTGCGACCGGCACGCTGTCGCTGTCGCGTCCGGACCGGTTCCGCTGGGACTACCGCACGCCCTACGTGCAGGTCATCGTCGCCGACGGCCGCAAGCTCTGGCTGTACGACAGCGACCTCGCCCAGGTGACGGTACGGCCGCTCGAGTCGGGCCTCGGCTCGACGCCGGCGATGCTGCTGTCGGGCGCGGGCTCGGTCGCCGACAGCTTCACGGGCGGACCCGTCGAGACCGACGGGCCGTGGACCTGGTGCCGTCTCACGCCGAAGGATCGCGCCACCGATTTCGAACTGGTGAGCCTCGGCTTCAACGCGAAGGGCGAGCTTGCGGCGATGGAACTGAAGGACAAGCTCGGCCAGACCACGGCGCTCGATTTCAGCAATGTGCGGCGCAACGTCCCTCTCGATGCGAGCCTGTTCCGCTTCGAGCCGCCGAAGGGCGCCGACGTGATCGGCGACGCGAAGCCCTAGGTGCCCATGCTGCAGCTGCGTCGCCGGCGCCTCTGGATCGCGTTGAGCACGATCCTGCTGGCGGCGGTCTTCTTCGTGTGCCTGCAGCCCGATTTCGGACCCCCTGTGCCCGCCGGCTTTGACAAGCTCGAGCACCTGGCCGCGTACGTCCTGCTGGCGCTGTGGTTCACGGGTCTCGTCGCGCGCGGGCGCTACTGGGTCGTGGCCGCTGGGCTGCTGGCGCTCGGTCTTGCTGATCGAAGTGCTGCAGTGGCGTGATGAACCTCGGCCGGTCGGCCGAGGCGCTCGACATGCTCGCGAACACGCTGGGCGTCGGCGTCGGCATCACGATTGCGCTGCTCGCGACCGGCGGCTGGGCTCCTCGGCTCGAGTCATGGCTGGGCTGGAAATGAGCGGCGCGGCGGACGGCGGATGGCGCCCGCTGGCCGATCGCATGCGGCCGGCGAGCCTCGAGGAATTCGTCGGGCAGTCGCACCTGCTGGCGCCGGGCAAGCCGCTGCGACGAATGCTCGAAGGCCGCAGCCTGCACTCGATGCTGCTCTGGGGGCCGCCCGGCACCGGCAAGACGACGCTCGCGCGCCTCGTCGCTCGCACCTGCGATGCGGAATTCGTCGCGCTCTCGGCCGTGATGGCGGGCGTCAAGGACGTGCGCGCGGCCGTCGAGCAGGCCCAGTCGCTGCGTCGTGAGTCCGGACGGCAGACCGTGCTGTTCCTCGACGAGGTGCACCGCTTCAACAAGTCGCAGCAGGACGCGTTCCTGCCGTTCGTCGAGGACGGCACGGTCTGCTTCATCGGCGCGACGACCGAGAACCCGTCCTTCGAGATCAACAGCGCGCTCCTTTCGCGTGCGCGCGTGTACGTGTTGAGATCCCTCACGGTCGACGACGTGACGGTGGTGCTCGAGCGTGCGCTCGGCCACGAGACGGGGCCGGGCGCCGCGCCGGCCGCCATCGAGGCCGATGCGATCGCGACGCTCGCCCGGGCTGCGGATGGCGACGCGCGGAGGGCGCTCAACCTGCTCGAGGTCGCGCTCGACCTCGCTCGTGCCGGGGGCGGCGTCATCACCGAGGCGATCGCTGTCGGAGGTCTCCGCGGGCGGCTACCGGCGCTTCGACAAGAAGGGCGAGCAGTTCTACGACCAGATCTCCGCGCTGCACAAGTCGGTGCGCGGTTCTGACCCGGATGCGTCGCTCTACTGGCTCTGCCGCATGTTCGATGGCGGCTGCGATCCGCGTTACGTCGCGCGACGCGTGCTGCGCATGGCATCCGAGGACATCGGCAACGCCGATCCGCGCGCACTGGCGCTCGCGCTGCAGGCCTGCGAGACGTTCGAGCGGCTGGGCAGCCCGGAGGGCGAACTCGCCATCGCCCAGGCGGTCGTGTTCATGGCGTGCGCAGCCAAGAGCAACGCGGTGTACGTCGCGTTCGGCGCGGCAATGGAGGATGCGAAGAAGCACGGGACGCTCGATGTTCCGCTGCGGCTGCGCAATGCCCCGACCGGGCTGATGAAGGGGCTTGGCTACGGGCAGGGCTATCGCTACGCGCACGACGAACCCGAGGCCTTCGCGGCGGGGGAGAAGTACTTTCCCGACGCGATGGAGGCGGCGCGCTACTACGAGCCCGTGGATCGCGGGCTCGAGATCAAGATCCGCGAGGCTCTCGCCCGGCGGCGGTAGGGGAAATAGGGGACATTCTCCTTTTGGGGACGGTCCCCTGACAGGGACTGTCCCCAAAAGGAGAATGTCCCCTATTTCCCCTATAATTCACCGCTTCCGCGCCCAGGACGATTCCGACCATGCTCGACGCCAAGCTGCTCCGCACCGACCCTGAAGCCATCGCGCGCAATCTCGCGCGACGTGGCTTCGTACTGGACGTCGAGAAATTCCGGGCACTCGAGGAGCGTCGCAAGGCGGCGCAGGTCGCTGCCGACGAGACCCGCGCAGCGCGCAACGCCCATGCGAAGAAGGTCGGCATGGCCAAGGCCAAGGGCGAGGACATTTCCGCACTGCGTTGCGGAGGGCGAGGCGCTCGCCCGCAGGCTCGAGAGCCTCGAGAGCGAACAGGCTGCGGCGCAGGCCGAGTTCGATGAGACCGCGCTCGGACTGCCGAACACGCTGCACGACAGCGTTCCGGATGGCCGCGACGAGTCGGCCAACATCGAGGTGCGACGCTGGGGCACGCCGCGCGAGTTCGACTTCACGCCGCTCGATCACGTCGCCATCGGCGAGAAGCTCGCGCTGGTGGACTTCGAGGCTGCCGGCAGGATCTCGGGAGCGCGTTTCGTCGTGCTCAAGGGTGGCGTCGCGCGGCTGCACCGTGCGCTGATCCAGTACATGCTCGACCTGCACACCAGCCAGCACGGGTACACCGAGATCTACGCGCCGTATCTCGTCGCGCGCCACGCGCTGGTGGGAACGGGGCAGCTGCCGAAGTTCGAAGCGGATCTTTTCCGCGTGGTCTCGGGCGAGCAGGAGCTGTTCCTGATCCCGACGGCCGAGGTGCCGGTGACGAACCTCGCGCGCGAGCAGATCCTCGAGGCGAATACGCTGCCGCGCAGGTACGCCGCGCATACGCCGTGCTTCCGATCGGAGGCCGGCTCGTACGGCAAGGACACACGCGGCATGATCCGCCAGCACCAGTTCGAGAAGGTCGAGCTCGTGCACATGGTGCGGCCCGAGGACTCCTACGCGGCGCTCGAGGAACTCGTCGGCAACGCGGAAAAGGTGCTCCAGGGCCTCGAGTTGCCGTATCGAGTCGTGGCGCTGTGCAGCGGCGACGTCGGATTCGGCAGCTCGAAGACCTATGATCTCGAAGTGTGGCTGCCCGGGCAGCAGAAGTACCGCGAGATCTCCTCGTGCAGCAACTGCGAAGCGTTCCAGGCGCGGCGCATGCAGGCTCGCTGGCGCAATCCCGCGACCGGTAAGCCGGAGCCGGTGCACACTTTGAACGGCTCGGGCCTTGCCGTCGGCCGCACGCTCGTGGCGGTGCTGGAGAATTACCAGCAGGCGGACGGCAGCGTCGTCGTGCCCGAGGTGCTGAGGAAATACATGGGTGGGGCGGAGCGGATCAGCGGATCAGCGGATAGCGGATAGTTCAGAACGGAGAGGTGGCAGAGCGGTTGAATGCACCGGTCTTGAAAACCGGCGTCCCCGTAAGGGGATCGAGGGTTCGAATCCCTCCCTCTCCGCCAATGACTACGCCGCCGTCGAAGCCGGCGCCATGGCAGTCCCCTACGAGTCCGCCCTGGGCCTGAAACCAGGCGCCAGTTCGGACAAGCGGCTTGCCGAGGTGTGGCGGGCGCACTGTTGCGGTGCCAGAATCGCCACCGTCGGTCCCAGGCCTCGGCGAAGCAATTCAGAAAGTTTCAGACAGCTTCAGAAATTTTAAAGACGTCGGCAGTTAGATTCGTGGATGGTCCGGCCTCGGGCAGATCAGGCGGAGCAGTGGCCATGCCTGTTCGTTCACCAGCGCAGGAGGTCGAAGCGTCATGAACATCAGCCATATCGGGACTGTCACCGACCGCATCGGCACTGGCCCGATGAATGCATCGTGGGCCCTCAGCCGCGCAAGCACGCCGACGACGCGAGGACCGGCCACCCATCGGGGCCGGTCGAGGACTTGCGTGCGTTACATCGCTTCAGCCGTGGCGCTCCTGGCTTTCACCGGTTGCGCTTCGCAGCCAGTGCAAGTCGACTCGGCCGCTACCGCGAAATCTGCGCAATCACCCAGCGAGGTCGCCATACCGGCTGCCGCACCTGTCGCGCAGTCTCCGCAAACCCGCAACGAGGGCTCCTCTTTGGCTTCCGCCCTCAATGCGGAAAATCAAGTCGAGGCCGCCGATCTGGCTGCCGCCGCTGCCGGGATGCCTGCGGAGGGAACCGACCAGTTTGCCGCTAACCTGGCCAAGGCGCGCAAGCTGGGGTATCGGATCGTCAACAAGAATGGTGAGAACGTCTACTGCAGCGAGTCAATTGCGACTGGCTCGCACGTGAACAAGAGAACCATCTGCCTGACCGAGAAGCAGTGGAACGATGTGAGCATGAACACGGAACGTGCGATGGAGAGGATGCAGAAAAACACCTTTCCATGTCCAGCGGGTTACAAGAACGGGGGGTGCGGCGGGTGACCGGGTTTACAGCGACGCCGCGCAGGCGGGGACGGCCTTCCGTCCGTTCGCCTGCGCGGGGCCCGTCACGCCCGCGTCAGGGCCTCGCCTGATCCGGCTTGCTGTAGTCGCAGACTCCCTCCGGGAAGATCTGCTTCAGCTGCGCGATCTCTGCGGCATTCGGTGCCCAGGGCGCGTACGTGCCGTCGGCGACCGCCTGGTCGACCGGTTTGCGCGCGCAGTTGTAGATGCCGCCTTCGATGGGTGCGCCCGCAACCGTGCGCGATTTACCGTAGATCGGGAACCGCTGCGTGCAGGTACCAGCGCCTTGCGTCAAGGATGCCGCTCCAGGCGTCGCTGCCGCGGTAGATCAGTTGGCCCTGCAGGTCGTAGCAGGCGTCGACGCGCCGGCCGGCTTGTTCCCGGCGATCCCCTTCTGCGGGTAGAGGCGCATATTTGTTAGCCACTGGTCCATCACCTGAGCGCTTCGAGCGACTGGCTGTCCTTCGGCACGCCCGGGGTCGTGTCGGTGAACCACACCACCATGTTGGCGCTGTGCCCATCTTCTGCTGAACACGTTGCCGCGTCGCGAAGCTCGCGGATCTTCGCGTCTCCGTATGTCGCCCGTGCTTCGGCGACGAACGCCGCGAGATAGCGCTCGCGCTCACGGCGATTGAGAAGTTCCTCGATAGCGGTCCGTGCGATTTCCGAACGTGGGACTCCGGCCCGACGTGCCTCCATGTCCAGGCGTCGCTCCAGTTCCTCCGGCATCCGCAGGCTTAGGGCTGTCATGTGCAGATTGTACCACGCGGCGTATGGCAAAACGAAATACACACTGTCATTCAATCGGCATCTCGTCGGGATCGGCTCGACTCCATTCGTGCGACCCGATGGCGTGGATGCTGGACACCAGGTCGGTCCATGAGGAAACTGCGCGCCCTGAGGAGAGGTGGCAGAGCGTGTTCCCGAACCCGGCACGCTCGCTTTGCTCGGCCTCGGCCTCGCGCGTCTCGGACTGAGCCGCCGACGCAAAGCGTAAAGCGACACTGCTCAGTTCTGCATGAGAAGGCCAGCCTAGTGCTGGCCTTCTTGTTTGCCGATTCGGCGTCGTCTGAGATCTGCTCTCACGCTGAGAATGCTACCGGTCTTGAAAACCGGCGTCCCCGCAAGCGCGGATCCGTGGGTTCGAATCCTCAGCCCTCTCCGCCAGGTGATAATCCGAAACGCCCCGCGAGGGGCGTTGTCGTTTTCCGCGCCCGAGGGTGGGAGACTTGAGAACCCGCGTCCCCGCAAGGCGATCGAGGGTTCGACAGATCGGCAGGGATGCCGATCTGCACGCCCTCGCTGCGCGAGCGGGCGAGGCAAGGGATGTGCCGAGTGAATCCGCGCTCCACGGGGCGAGGCACAGGGATGTGCCGAGTGAATCCCTCCCTCTCCGCCAGGAAACCGAAACGCCCCGCACGAGGCGTTTTCGTCAGCCGACGATCACCGCGCCCAGGGTCCGGGCAGCCGCGACAGAACCGGGGCTTCACAGCAGTCACGTGCGGCGGACCGGCTGGCGGAGTAATGTTGGCTTCGGTACGCGGGAAACTGGGTGTCATTTCGATGGACGCGCAATTCCTGTTGCAGTTGGTGCAGGCGGCAGTTGTCGTCATCGGCGTAGGCTTCGCCGCCTACGAGCTGCGCAAGTATCGTGAAGAGCGCAACCGCGAAGCGGCGCTGGAACTCGTCCACACCTTCCAGACGCCCGAGTTTGCAAAGGCACTGCTGATCGTCTGCGATCTGCCGGATGGCCTGTCAAAGGCCGAGGTCGAGGCCGACGTCGGCGAGGACTTCTACCTGCTCTACGCGATGGTGACCACCTGGGAGAGCATCGGGATACTGGTGCACCGCGGCGAGATGAGCATCGACCTCGTCGACGATTTCTTCAGCGGCCCGATCCTGCTCTCGTGGCGGAAGCTGCAGGGCTACTTTTTTGACCAGCGCAGAGAGGCGGACCGCGAGACATGGGGCGAGTGGTTCCAGTGGCTGGCGGAGCGGTTCGCCGAACGGGAAGCTGCGGCGCCCCCGGTGCCCGCGCATCTGCAGTTCAGGGACTGGCGACCACGCTGAGTGCTGTCGGCCTGCTTTTTCGTCTAGCCCGGATAGAACGCCACCGCAAGCAGTCCGAGCCCCGAATACATTCCGATCTCGAGCGTCTCCGAGATCGGCTGGATGCGCTGCACCGCACCCCAGATGTGCACGATGGTCATCAGGACGGCGACGGCGATCAGCACCTGGAACGTGAATACGAGCCCGGTCCCGGTCAGCGCGGCGCGCAGCATCAGCATCTCGACGATCAGGATGAATGCCCCGAGGCAGCGGCCGAAGTAGATGGCGAGGTCGGTGTGCTCGGGTATCCGCCAGCCGAACCGTCGCGCCCACGTGAGCGGCGCCAGGAAGATCGGCAGCGCGAACGCCGCCGACGTCAGGATCATCAGCACGAACAGGAAAGCCTGTGCGTGCGCTGCCCAGATGCCGATCATCGTGTGTCCTCCCGGTCAGAATCCGCGCTGGACGGCGAAATAGAACGTTGCGTCCGGCGACGCCTCCACTTCGATGTCCTCGCTCATCCCGAAGTCGAAACGCCAGCCGCCCGTCGTGCGATAGCTGCCTCCGTAACTCAGGATCACCGCGTCGCCGGAGAGTCCATTGACCGGCAGGTCGAAGATCTGCGAGTTCGCCTGGAACTGCACGGTCAGGTCGAGCGTCCGCCACGCATTCCACGACAAGCCTGCGAGCCCGGCCCATGCAAAGCTCTCCTGGTACTGCGGCAGGATGTCGCCATCGCCCAGCCAGACGGCGTCCACCTGGCCGAACAGCAGCCACTTCTCCGCGAGTCTCGTTTCGCCCGCAACGCTGATCGCGACATCCGTTGCGCCGCTGCCAAGCAGGTCGTCCGAGTCGCCGACCGGCAGCTTCACCGTGAGCCAGGCGCCGAGCGCACGCTCGTCCGACGCATAGGCCTGGTAGCCGACGCCGATCGGGATGTCGGCGATGCCGGAGCCGCCGTCGTCCACGTGCAGCAGCGCCTCGCCATCCTGCTGGTAATCGATCAGCAGCCTGTCGTCCGGCATGTTCTTGCGCGGCCCTTGCGGCAGCCCGAACAGGTCGTGCCAGTTGTCGATGAAGCCGTCCAGCGAGCCGCCGCTCAGGTTGCGCCAGGGCACCTCGATCATTGCCGCCCATTTGGAACCCACGGCGTGCTCGAGACGCAGCCGCACCTCCTGGCTCTCCGCATCCATCGTGAAGTCGTAATCGTCCGACGACTCGATGTTGGCCGAGTTGGCCCAGTTGACGTCCAGCGTGAATCGACCCGAGCCTGCCGGCGGCAAGCGCGCTGGCAGTGGCATCGGCAGCCCGTAGGGCAGCGTGAGCGGGTTCTGGTTACGCGTCAGCAGCGGTTCGGCGGAGGAGATCGCCGGGAGCAGGCCAGCGACGGTGCAGCCAGCGGTCGCCGCAATGACGGCGACGCATCGCGAAAGCGCAGAAATCACGG
Organism: uncultured Gammaproteobacteria bacterium; assembly: GCA_963733565.1. Taxonomy (GTDB): domain Bacteria; phylum Pseudomonadota; class Gammaproteobacteria; order Steroidobacterales; family Steroidobacteraceae; genus RPQJ01. The sequence continues at coordinate 45,475 of CAVTDU010000006.1, read as the reverse complement.
CCAAAACAGGCCCTCCGTAGGTCTGCGGGGTTGGCCTGCGAGTCTAGGCCTGCGAAGGTCACCGGGCCTACGCAGTTTCCGCTGTCGGCCGGGTGCCGGGCTGTGGCAGAATTCCGCGATAAATCAACAATAAACAGCTGGTATCGGAGGGGTCATGCGGCCACTGGACGAGACCAACGGGGCGGAAGAGTCGGCGCTGCCGGTTAGCGGGTTCGAAGTCGAAGAGGTCAGCGACGAGTCCACGATTCGCCAGTTCGTGGCGGACTGGCGGCGGCGCGTGAGCCAGGAGTACGCGATGTCGTTGCTGCAGGATCATCCCGGCGACGATCACCCGGCTGCACCTCTACTGACTGTGACGCGAATCATCGACGCATGGGCGCAGCATCCGACTGCGCGTCACCTGAACCACCCGATGTTCGAGTCGCTGCGTCGCTGGACGCGCGGCGATGCCATGGGCAAAGGCGGGATGGCCGAATGGCCGGTGGCGTTGACGATCGCCAGCATGGATGCGGCCGGTGTGACGACCAGTCTCATCAGCGCCTGGGAAGGTCCGAAGGGCTCGCTGATCTCGAACGATGAAGTCGCTGGATTCGTCAGCCAGGCGCCCGACCGGCTGGTCGGCGTCGGTTCGGTGGACCTGAGTCGCCCGCGCGATGCCGTCAGGGAGATCCGCCGCTGCGTGCGCGATCTCGGCTTCAAGGCGATCCGGGTGTTGCCGTGGCTGTGGGAATTGCCGCCGACGCACGCGCGCTTCTATCCGGTGTACAACGAGTGCTGCGAGCTTGGCGTGCCGTTCTGCACGCAGGTCGGCCACACCGGCCCGCTGATGCCGTCCGAAGTCGGCCGGCCGATACCCTACATCGACCAGGTGGCGATCGACTTCCCGGATCTCGTCATCGTCTGCGGGCACATCGGCTATCCGTGGACGGAGGAGATGATCGCGGTTGCGACCAAGCACCGTAACGTCTGCATCGACACATCCGCCTACACGGTGCGGCGCTACCCGCCGAATCTCGTCGCCTACCTGAAGGCGCACGGCCGCGAGAAAGTGCTGTTCGGCTCGAACTGGCCGATGATCGCGCCGGCGAAGGCGCTCGAAGGCATCGAGGCGCTCGGCCTCGACGAGACGACGCAGGCGGCATTCCTGTCCGGAAACGCCGCCCGCGTATTCGCGCTCTGATTACTTGATCTGGCCGCGGATCTCGCCGAGGTGGTAGTCGCCCGGCCCGGTGTTCGCCGGCGGCGTGCCGTCGTCCGTGTGGACGTTCACGTAGGTGTTGCCGTCGCGGATCTGCTCGATCAGGTCCGCCAGCGGCGATCCGAGCAACGGGCCCGTCGAGGTCGCCGGCCGTGATGGTGCCCTCTGCGAGCACTCCGCTGAAGTCGCCTTTCTTCGCGGCTGCGCCGTGGACCGGGAACAGCTTGACGACAGCCGGTCCGTTCGCCGTGTCGGGCCCGAGGTGCATGTCGGCATCCGGTCGGGTTGCGGAGGTTCTCGACGGCGAGCGTGTAGGAGATCTTCTTGCCGTCTGCGGAGACCACCAGCTTCAGCTCGCCAGTCGCCTTCGACGTCGTCGGCTCCGGCAGCTGCGAGGCGCCGGTCAGCTTCGCGCTGAATTGCGACTCCTCGGCCTGCGCCGGGATCGCGAGCAATGCCAGCGCGGCCGCCGCGAGGGGAATGCAGACTCTTCTGATGGACAACATGTTCGATACCTTTCCGGTTCGTAGGGTCGTCCAGCCCGTTCGATCCGGGCCGGACATGGTCGCCAAAATCGGCCCTGGGCGACCAAACGGAAATACGTAGTTTCGGAAAGCATCGTTGCGCCCGGGGCCGCTCAGCCGAGCAGCAGCAGCACGGCGCCGCCCGCCGCCAGGACAGCTGCCGTCGCGATCAGCACCGGCTTCCTGAGCTCGGCGCTGCCGAGCACGCCGGCCATGGCGGCCTTGACGATCGTGTTGGCGAGCGTGGCGATGATGATCGCCTGGCCCGCGATCGCGACCGGGCCCGTCCGCGCGTACTGCGCCATCGACAGCGTGATCGCGTCGACATCAGTCGTGCCGGCGAGCGCGGCCACGAGGTACACGCCGCGGTCCGGGGCGTACGTCTGCACCAGTTTCACGACCAGCAGCACGAGCGCGAAGAACGCGGCGAACTTCGCCGCAGCGGTAAGGCTGAACGGATTGGTGAGGGGTATCGCCTTCGGTGCTCTGCGGGGTCCCGCCGCGCCTGCGCAGGTACCACGCGACCGCGAGAGCGGCGACCGCCATGGCCGCCAGCGGAGCGGCGAGTGCCGGCAGCAGGTCGCGGTTCACGACCAGCACCATGACGATGACCCGCACGAACATCACGGTCCACGCGAGCAGGATGCCGCTTGCGAGCGTCGAGCGCCGCCGACGCATACGCCGGGTCACGGCTCTGCTTCGAGAACGCGAGTGTCACGGCCGTCGAGGACACGAGGCCGCCGGTGAGCCCGGTGAGCGGGATGCCGCGCTGCGTGCCGAGGAGCCGTGTCGCGACGTAGCCCACCAGCGACAGTGACGAGATGAGCAGCACCAGCACCCAGAGCGAGCGCGGGTTGAGTGCGCCGAGCGGGTCGATCGCGCGATCCGGCAGCAGCGGCAGCACGATGAACGTCGCGATCATCAGCCGCAGGCCGGCGTAGACGTCCTCGCGATCGAGTTTCCGCACGATCCCGTGCAGCGGTTGCTTGTACGCCAGCAGTGCCGCGACCATGACGCCGAGCCCGACGGCGAGATCGCGATACCCGAGCGTCGTCATTGCGCCCAGCAGGCATGCGGCGATGGCCGCAAGCTCGGTCGTGAGGCCGAGCGAATCGGGCTGTGTGCGTGCGGAGAGCACGTAGCCGGCGATGACCGGGGCCACCGCGACGACGAGCGCCGCGGCGAGGATCCACGGCGAGCCGAGCACCAGCGTGAGCCAGCCGCCCAGTGCGCCGATCAGCGTGAGCAGGATGAACGTGCGCAGGCCGCCGATCGTAAGCTCGTCGTGCTCGCGCTTGTGGCGCTCGCGTTCGATGCCGAGCAGCGCGCCGATCAGCAGCGCGGTGGCGAAATTCCAGACGACGGTGATATCGACTTGCGGGGGCATGGACCCGCCTGCGCTCACTTGGTTTGCGGCGGTCCCGCGTAGAGATCGATCACAGTGCCGAGCGCGCGCTCGCAGACCCGGCAGAACGGCACTGCGTCGCGCGAGAACATGACGCAGTCGAGCTGCGGCCGGTAGAACGCCCGCGCATCGTAGTTGGCGCCCCGGAAGGCGCCGACCTTGCCGGCGAACTTCGCGGACCCGAGAACGCGCGTCGTGAGGGCCTGCTCCTTGCGAAACAGCGCCGACATCTCGCTCTCCGGGCGTCGCTCGTCGCGCATCCTCTTGCGCAGCGCCTGGTAGTCACGCTGCTCGGCCTCGAACTCGTCCTTGGGCCACGGAGTGGGGATGGGCGTGCCGCTTGCGACAAGGTCGCGCCACTTCAGTTGCGCCGGGTCGAGCAGCGCCGTCACGTTCGGCTCCCAGGGCTCGACGATGTCGGTGGCGGGTTCGTACGCGACCGGCGACGTGTAGTACTCGTCGGCCAGCGCCGCGAAATGATGGCCGAACTCGTGCACGAACAGATAGTCGGCCCAGTCGTTGTTGACGGCCACGGTGGAGAACAGGCCGAAGATGCCGCCGCCGCCGTACGTGTCGCTGTTGGCCAGGATGGTGAGGAATTCGTACGGCGCCCAGGCCGCCACGTCGCGCAGTGCGCGGTTGTCGAAAGTCAGTACGTACCGCTCGGAGCCGAACGCGTCGTAGGCGGCGCCGACCGGCGTGCGCCGGTAGATGCCCGTGGACGGCCGCGACACGCCGGATTCGGTCGAAGGCGGGCACAGGCCCCAGACGTTGAAGTCGGTCCGGCGCGACTTGAAGGGCTCGTGGCCGAAGAGAGCCTTCGCCATGCGCTCGGCATCCGGCCGGAACTTCGCGGCGCACTCGGCCGCCGTGTAGCCGTCGCCGATCAGCACGATGTCGACCTTGTCCGGCGGCGGGCCATTGTGTTCGATCTCGAGCAGCGCCTGCTTCGGCGGCGGCGCGCGCTCCACGAACATGTCTGCCGGATCGACTCGCGTGGTCCACACGGTCTCGAATGCCTGCGCCGCATTGCGCCTCTGCACGACGATGTCGACCGGCCCGGCGGGCGCCGGGAAGCGCAGCGACTCCTGGAACGTCCGGTGCGACTTCGCGGCCTCGGGCGTGGTCGCCCACTCGCCGTAGATCGACGCATAGCCGCGCGAGTAAAGGACGCGGCCGGAAGCGTCGCGCACCTCGAAGCGGTGCGCACCGAGATTGGTGTCGTCGATCGTCCGCGCCGGGCTGCCCGGCCATGGCAGCGGCTCGATCACGATGCGGTCCACGGCGAAGATCTCGCTGCCCTGGCCTCCGGTGTGCGAGAAGTCGAGCCGCATCGTCGCCGGCTCCGCGGCCGGCGCCGGAAGCGCCGCAAGGGTGGCGAGCAGGACTGCAAGAAGCGCGAGGAAGATTCGGCTGCTCACGTCAGCGGCTCCGCCTGGTCGCGGACGTTCGCTTCGCCGCCTTCGTTCTGCCCGACGTGCGTGCCTTTGCGGTCTTCCGTCGGCCGGAGCCGCGTGACGGGGTCATGCGTGCCAGCACGCGCTGCTCCTGTGCCTGCAGTACCGTCTCGACCTGGCGCAGCTGCGTGACGAACAGTTGTGCCGCCCGCGACAGCGAACGCTTGCGCGGGTAGAAGAGCCCGTAGCTCAGGTGCAGCCAGGGTGCGTCGAAGGGCACCAGCGCGAGCTTGCCCGAGCGCAGTTCGGGCTCGATCGCGGTCGGCGGGGCGAGGCCGATGGCGTCGCCGGCCAGCACCGCGGCCTTGACGACCGAGAAACTGTCGAGCATCAGGTTCGGCGAGAGATCGCCGGTCTCGCGCTCGACCTTGGCCGAAGGCATGGACTTCGCGATGTGCATCGCTATCCGGTGCGGAATCCGCGAGCAGGCGAGCGGGAACACCAGCAGCGTCTCGAGCGAATGCTGCTTCTCCGCAGCGAGCGGGTGGCCCTGGCGGGCGAAGAAGAACACGCGGTGCTCGGCGACGGGCTCGATCGCGAGCCGTGTGGGGTGGCGCTCGGCGCTCGTCGTGTCCGCGATGGCGAATTCGAGCTTGCCCGCCAGCACGGCGCGAGAAAGATCATCGAAGTCGCCGATGGTCGCATGCACGCGCAGGCGCGAGTTGGCAGTCGCCATCCGTCCGAGCGCGATGCCGAGCGGCAGTTCGGCGGCGAACATGTCGGTGCCGAACACGAGCTCGGGCGCCTGCAGGCCGGCCAGTTCCTCGAGGTCGCGCGTCAGGTCGCGGGCCTGCGAAAAGATCCGGCTGGCGTGGTCGATCACGAGGCGGCCGGCCTCGCCGGGCTTCAGCGCCTTGGCGGCCGTATCCATCAGCTTGGCACCGACCGCCGACTCGAACGAGCCGATGCGGTTCTTGAGCGCATCCTGGGTCAGGCCGAGCGCCTTGGCCGCGCGGGTCAGGTCGCGGGAGGGAAGCAGGCCGATGATGTCGAGCAGACTGGGAGTTTTCACCATGCCCTCCGGATGCTGGCCGAAAGCTAGCAGATGGCCCGCCGGACCGCACCTGCCGGACCCGGCAGGCCTGCATCCGGCCTCCCACTCTACGACCTCACGGTGCTTCCGTGCAGTCGGTATGATGCCCTGATGGGTTCGAAGCTGATTTCCCGGCGGGATCTCGAGTTCCTGCTCTACGAATGGCTGGACGTGGGGTCACTCTGCGACCGGCCGCGTTTCGCCGATCATTCGCGCGAGACCTTCGATTCCGCGCTCGATACGGCGGAGCGCGTCGCCACCGAGGTTTTCCTGCCTCACCGGCACAAGAGCGACGTCGAGGAGCCGAGGTTCGACGGCGAGCGAGTCCACCTCATTCCGGAGGTCAAAGCCTCGTTCGACGCCTTCGCGGCAGCAGGCCTGCTCGCCGCCGCGGCCGACTACGACTATGGCGGCATGCAGTTGCCGCTCGTGGTGGACAAGGCCTGTTTCGCCTATTTCCTTGCTGCGAACGTAGGCAGTTCCGGCTACCCGCTGCTCACGGCAGCCAATGCGAACCTGCTGCTGGCGCACGGTTCACCGGCACAGATCGAAGCCTTCGTGCGGCCGATGCTCGACGGACGCTTCACGGGCACCATGTGCCTGTCGGAGCCCCAGGCCGGCTCGTCGCTGAGCGACATCACCACGCGGGCGGAGCCGGACGGCGAATCTCCGCTCGGGCCGCGCTACCGGATTTCGGGCAACAAGATGTGGATCTCGTGCGGCGAGCACGAGATCGGAGAGAACATCGTTCACCTGGTGCTGGCGAAGATCCCGGGCGGGCCGCCGGGCGTGAAGGGGATCTCGCTCTTCATCGTGCCGCGCCGGCTCGTCGCGGCGGATGGCTCGGTCGGCGAGCGCAACGACGTGACGCTCGCCGGGCTCAATCACAAGATGGGGTATCGCGGCACCGTCAACACGCTGCTCAACTTCGGCGAGGGCCGATTCCGGCCGGAAGGCCGGCCGGGGGCGATCGGCTACCTGGTCGGCGAGCCGCATCGTGGACTCGCCTGCATGTTCCACATGATGAACGAGGCGCGCATCGGCGTGGGCCTGGGTGCCGTGGCTCTCGGCTACGCCGGTTACCTCGAATCGCTCGAATACGCCCGCAACCGCCCGCAGGGCCGGCCGGTTGCAAGCAAGGACCCGGCGACTCCCCAGGTCCGCATCGTCGAGCACCCGGACGTCCGTCGCATGCTGCTTGCGCAGAAGGCCTACGTCGAGGGTGGCCTCGCGCTGAACCTCTATTGCGCACGGCTGGTGGACGAGCAGCACACGGCCGCGGCCGAGGCGGCGCGGGCAGAAGCGGGGCTGCTGCTCGAGATACTGACGCCGATCGCCAAGTCGTGGCCGTCGCAGTGGTGCCTGGCGGCAAACGATCTCGCCATCCAGGTGCTTGGCGGCTACGGCTACACGCGCGATTACCCGGTGGAGCAGCTGTACCGGGACAATCGCCTGAACCCGATCCACGAAGGCACGCACGGGATCCAGGCGCTGGACCTGCTGGGCCGCAAGGTCACGATGGAGCGCGGGCGCGCGCTGGAGCTGCTCGGCCGTGACATGGCGCGGACGCTGGCTCGCGCGCGTGGCACCGGCGATGCGGAGCTCGCCACCTGCGCGGCGCAACTCGAGCGCGCCGCGGGCAGGGTGGTCGAGACGACCCGCGTGCTCTACGGTGCGGGCAACATCGAAGTCACGCTTGCCAATGCGACCGTGTATCTCGAGGCATTCGGGCACGTCGTGCTCGCCTGGATCTGGCTCGAGCAGGCCTGCGCCGCGCACGGCAAGGCCGGTGACTTCTACGACGGCAAGCGCCAGGCCTGCCGCTACTTCTTTCGCTGGGAGCTGCCCCGGACGGGTCCGCAATTCGATCTGCTCGCCAGCCTCGACGAAACCACGCTCGCGATGCGCGACGACTGGTTCTAGGCGAGGTGTCCTTGGCCCGTTCGATATTCATCACTGGCGCGTCGTCGGGTATCGGCGAGGCGCTCGCCGTCGAGTTCGCACGGCGCGGCTACGACATCGCGATCGCCGCTCGCAGGGCCGATCGGCTCGAGGCGCAGGCGAGCAGGCTTCGCGGCCTCGGCGCGAGCCGGGTGCTGCCGCTGACGCTCGACGTGACGGACTTCGACGGCATCGCCGGCGCGTTGCAGCGCGCTGCCACGGAGCTGGGCAGGCTCGACATCGTGGTCGTGAACGCCGGGGTCGGTTACTCGCTGCCGGCCGGCAGGGGCAAGTTCGACCTCGTCAAGCGCACGCTCGACACGGACCTCACCGGCGCGATCGCGACCATCGAGCATGCATTGCCGCTGCTCAGGGCGCAGGGCGGCGGCCAGATCGTCGGCATCACGTCCATCGCCGGCGTGCGCGGCATGCCGTTCCTCGGCGCATACTCTGCATCCAAGGCGGGGCTGCATCGTTACCTGCAGGCGCTGCGCGCCGAGGTGTATCACGAGCCCATCGTCGTGACCGAGCTCGCGCCGGGCTACATCGACACCGACATGAACCGGGACGTCGCCAATCGACCTTTCGTGATTCCCGTGGCAAAGGGTGCCGCGATCATGGCGCGGATGATCGAGCGCCAGGTCGGCCACCGCTACGTGCCGGTCTGGCCGTGGACGCTGGTCGCACCGATCTTCAGGATCCTGCCGACCCGGTTGCTGGCGCCGCGGAAGAAATCGACCAGGCGGACTTGAGCAGATGAGCAATATGCAGCCGAACACGAAGCCCGTGGCCGCCCAGCACGCGATCGACGTGGCGAAGCTCGAGCAGTGGCTGGCGGCGAGCGTGGGTCCGCTGGCGGGATCCCTGGAAGTCGCGCAGTTCAAGGGCGGGCAATCGAACCCTACGTACCTTCTGACCGCAGGCGACCAGCAGTTCGTCCTGCGTCGCAAGCCGCCTGGCAAGCTGCTGCCGTCGGCGCACGCGGTGGATCGCGAGTATCGTGTCATGAAGGCGCTCGCCGGCACCGACGTCCCGGTCGCCCGCATGTACGCGCTTTGCGAGGACGAGTCCGTCATCGGCACGATGTTCTACGTGATGGAATACGTCGGCGGGCGGTTGTTCTGGGACCCGCGGCTGCCGGACGCCACGGCAGCGCGAGCGGACGCAGTTGCACGACGAGATCAACCGCGTGATTGCGGCGCTGCACTCGGTGGACCATGAAGCCGTGGGCCTCGGCGATTTCGGCAAGACAGGCGACTACATCGCGCGGCAGGTCGCGCGCTGGAGCAAGCAGTACCAGGCCTCCGAGACCGAGAAGATCGAGGCGATGGACAACCTGATCGCCTGGTTGCCGGCCAACGTCCCGCCGGGCGACGAAACGCGCATCGTCCATGGCGACTACCGCATCGACAACGTGATCTTCGATCCGGTCGAGCCCCGTATCCGGGCCGTGATCGACTGGGAACTGTGCACGCTCGGCCATCCGCTCGCGGATTTCGCCTACCACTGCATGGTGTGGCGCATCCCGCCCGGAATATTCCGCGGACTCTCCGGTGTCGACCTCCCGTCGCTCGGCATCCCCACCGAGCGCGAGTACGTGGCCACCTATTGCAGACGCACCGGCCGCGACGGCATTGCCGCCCGCGACTGGGAGTACTACATGGCCTACAACATGTTCCGTATTGCCGCGATCGTGCAGGGCGTGATGGCCCGCGCGCTGCAGGGCAACGCCTCGAGCGCCGAGGCCATGCAGACCGGTCGCGCCGCCCGCCCGCTCGCCGAGCTCGCCTGGAGCCAGGTCGAGCGAATGAAGCTTGCCTGAGGAGACACACATGGATTTTGCGCATTCCGGAAAAGTTCAGGACCTGCAGCGTCGGGTCACGGCGTTCATGGACGAGCACGTCTACCCGAGCGAGGCGCGGTTCCACGCCGAGGTGGAGGAGAACCGCAGCAAGGGCAATGCCTGGGTGCCGACGAAGGTCGTCGAGGAGCTGAAGCAGAAGGCGCGGGCCGCCGGTCTCTGGAACCTGTTCCTGCCGGAGTCGGAACTCGGCGCCGGCCTCACGAACCTCGAGTACGCGCCGCTGTGCGAAATCATGGGCCGCTCGCTCGTCGGGCCCGAGTCGTTCAACTGCTCGGCTCCCGACACCGGCAACATGGAGGTGCTGGTCCGCTACGGCAACGAGGAACAGAAGCGGCAATGGCTGAAGCCGCTGCTCGAGGGCGAGATGCGCTCGGGCTTCGCGATGACGGAGCCCGCGGTCGCGTCGTCGGACGCCACGAACATCGAGGCGAGCATCGTCCGCGACGGCGATCATTACGTCGTGAACGGCCGCAAGTGGTGGACCTCGGGCGCCGGCGACCCGCGCTGCAGGATCCTGATCTTCATGGGCAAGACCGACGCGAAGAACGAGAACCGGCATCGCCAGCAGTCGATGATCCTGGTGCCGATGGACGCGCCGGGCGTGCGCGTCGTGCGCCAGGTGCCGGTGTTCGGTTACGACGATGCGCCGCACGGGCACTCCGAGGTCGACTTCAAGGACGTGCGCGTGCCGGTCTCGAACCTGCTGCTCGGCGAGGGGCGCGGCTTCGAGATCGCGCAGGGCCGGCTCGGCCCGGGCCGCATCCACCACTGCATGCGGCTGATCGGCGCGACCGAGCGCACGATCGACAAGATGTGCCAGCGTGCGCTGACCCGCACGGCGTTCGGCAAGCGGCTGGCCGAGCAGGGCGTCTGGCGCGAACGGATCGCCGACGCGCGCATCAAGCTCGACCAGGCCCGCTTCCTGGTGCTGCACGCGGCGTGGAAGATGGACGTCGCGGGCAACAAGGCCGCGCAGAAGGAGATCGCGATGATCAAGGTCGTCGCTCCCAACGTCGCGTGCGAGGTCGTCGACCAGGCGATCCAGCTGTTCGGCGGCGCGGGCGTGTCCGACGATTTCGGTCTCGGCTGGCTGTACGCGAACTCGCGCACGCTGCGCATCGCGGATGGCCCGGACGAGGTGCACCGCAATCACATCGGCAAGCTCGAGCTGGCGCGCTTCCTGAAGATCTGAGCCATGCAGATCGCGGGCAAGGTGGCGCTCGTCACGGGCGCAGGGCGGGGCATCGGCAGGGCGTTGTGCCGTGAACTGCGGCAGCGCGGTGCTGCCGGCATCGTGGTCGCGGATCTCGATGGCGCCATGGCCGAGGCGACGGCGACGGAACTCGGCGGCATCGGCCTGCAATGCGACGTCGCCGATGCTGCCGCCGTGCGCGGCGTGGTCGACGCGGCCGTGGCGCGCTTTGGACGCGTCGACATCCTGGTCTCGAACGCCGGCCTCGGCGTCAAGGCGCTCGACCTCGACGACGCTCTTTCCGCTTCCGACGCCGACTGGCAGCGCATGTGGTCGGTGCACGTCATGGCGCACGTGCACGCCTGCCGCGCGGTGCTGCCGGGCATGCTCGAACGCGGATCGGGCTATCTCGTGAACGTTGCGTCGGCCGCCGGGCTGCTGAGCCAGGTGGGCGACACGGCATACAGCGTTACCAAGCACGCCGCGGTCGGGCTCGCCGAGTCGCTTGCCATTGCCTACGGTGACCGTGGCGTCGGTGTGTCCGTGGTCTGTCCGCAGTACGTGGCGACGGCCATGACCGGCCTCGACGAGAAGACTGCAGCAGGGTCACTGCCCGGTGTGCTCACCGTGGAGCAGGCCGCGTCGGCGATCGCCGACGGCATCGAGGAGGACAGGTTCCTCATCCTGACTCACCCGGAAGTGCTCGGGTTCTTCCAGAACAAGGCGACCGACTACGGTCGCTGGCTCGGTGGCATGCGCCGGGTCCGCGACCGCTTGCGGGCCGGCGGTTTCCTCAAGCTCAAGTCCTGAGGCGGCTTCGCACGGCTGAGTCGCCGCCACGCGGCGAGGCACTGCGCGACGAGTGGTTCGGCGTCCGGCAGGGCCGCGCGGTTGGCGATGATGCCGACATCCATGCGGCCGTCGTGCGAAAGCATCGTGAAGTTGAGGCCCGCCGGGTCCGCGATCATCGAGATCGGGAAGGCCCCGACCAGCCGTGAGCGGCCGAGGTAGTTCTCGCCCTTGCGTGCCGCCGACGTTCGAGACGACATAATTCACCACCGGCTTCGTGTAGGCGTCGAGCCCGAACGCGTGGGACGTGAGCCACAGGCCGAACGCGAGCAGCGCGAAATCCAGGGACGCCTCGTTCGACATCGAGCGTTGCTCTGTCTTCGCGCGCTTCGTGCTCGCGACGATTTCCCGGAGACGGGCGCCGGCTCCTGAACGTGGACTGCCGAGTTTCACGAACAGCGTGGTCGCCTTGGTTCCTGCCTCGCGATCGTCCGGCTGGCGCAAGGACACCGGACACATGGCCACCAGCGGTGCGGGCGGCGGCTCGCCGAGGTCGCGCAGGTAACGGTGGACGCCGTCGTCGACGATCGCCAGCAGTACGTCGTTGATCGTGCCGCCGTGGGCCCGTCCGACGCGGCGCAGCTCTTCCAGCGGCAGCGTGAACTGCCCGAGGGTCCGCTCTGCCGTCACCGGTTGATTGAACCGCGTATGCGGTCCTGCGAATGGCGTATTGCCGCGCGGCCGGTCCGGGTCGCTGCGCAGCGCGCCGATCCGCTTGCGACGTTTGCATAGAGCTCGCGCATCGCCATCGCCTGACTCACCAGCGTGCGCACGTTGTGTGCGAGGCCGGTGTCGATCGGTGCCGCCGTCGTCAGCGGCTGCGGGTGCCGCATGGAAGCCGGCGAGGATGGGTCCCGGTTCCCTGGAGAGCGAACCGAAAATCCTGGCCATCGCGGAGCGTCCGTCCCAGCTCACGTGATGCGACTTGACATAGAGCGCGAACTGGCCGGATTCGAAGTCCGTCGATCAGGTGGATTTCGAAAAGCGGGCGGCGGCGGTCGAGCATTCCCTGGTGCAGTTCGGCGAGCCGCTCGTTCAGCTGCGCGATGGTTCCGGGCGCGGGCAGCGTGCCGCGCAGCACGTGTCGACGCATGTCGATCGCGCCAGGGTCCCGCCAGTGCGCAAGGCCGAGCGGCGGTGCGTCCGCCAGCTGGTTGAAGGGCGCGGTCGGAGGCGTGGCCCGATAGGCGCGCAGCACCTCGCGAACGGCCCTTGTCGGCACTCCTGCCCTCCGCCGGCTCGAAAATCAGCACTACACCAACGTTGGCCGGCGCTTCCTTGCGGTCCGCCCACAGGAACATGAGGTCGGTGAGCGGGATCGCGCGGGCCATGGCCGGGAAAGTATGCGACATCCGCAAGGGTGGCGGCACGCGGGCGATGCTAGACTCGGGCAGGCCCCCACATGGAGCCGAGCCGAGAGGACGCCATGCGTCAATTGCGCGGAGAAGACGCCCGTTTCGTGTACGCCGAGTCCGGGCATGCCAATTCCAACATCACGCTCGTCTACATCTACGACCCGTCGACCGCACCTGGCGGCAGGGTGCGTTTCAAGGGCCTGCTGAAGCACATCGAGAGCCGCCTGCACCTGTCGCCGATTTTCCGGCAGAAGCTGCTGCGGGTCCCGCTCGAACTCGACTACCCTTACTGGATCGAGGACGAAGGCTTCGACCTCGAGTATCACGTGCGTCACGTCGCGCTGCCGAAGCCGGGCGACTGGCGCCAGTTCTGCATCCAGGCGTCACGCATCCACGCCCGGCCGCTGGACCTGTCCCGGCCCCTCTGGGAGCTCTACCTCGTCGAGGGACTCGACACGTTTCTCGACCTGCCGCCCGACAGCTTCGCGATCCTCGCGAAGATCCACCACGCGGCCATCGACGACAAGGGCGGCTCGGAGATCACGACGCTGCTGCACGACATCACGGCGCAACCGCCCCACCCGGAGCCCCCCGAGCCCTGGTTCCCGGCGACGCCTCCTGGCTCCGTCTCGTTGCTCGCGCGCGCCGCCTTCCACAACATGGTGCAGCCTTTCATGGTCGCAGCGCCGCTGACGCGTGTGCTGCGCAAGGTCGCCCCGGTCATTCTCGGCACGCTGCGCGAGCTCTGGCTGCACCCCGAGCGCCTGCCGATCACGCGCTTCAACGCGGAGGTTTCGCCGCACCGTGTGTTCGAGACGCGGCGCTTCACGATCGACGAGTTCAAGCGCGTCCGCGACCTGGTGCCGGGCTCGACCATCAACGATGCGGTGCTGGCCGTCTGCGGCGGGGCGCTGCGCCGATACCTGCTGACCCACGATGAGCTGCCCGGACCGAGCCTGGTATCGGTAGCGCCGGTATCCATCCGCAATGCGGACACGACCACTACGTCGGGCCGCGGCGGCATCAGCATGCTGCGCGTGCCGCTCGGCACCGAAATCGAGGATCCGGTGCGGCGGCTGCGGGCCGTGCATCACCACACGTCCAGTGCATCGGAGATCGAACAGGCCGTCGGCGCGAAGGAACTGACCGACATCACGAAGCACGCGCCTGCCGCGACGCTCGCGATTTCGGCCCGCCTGCTCGCCGAGTCGTCCATCGGCATCGGGCAGGGGGCGCCGCTCGCGAGCTGCACGATCACCAACGTGCCCGGCCCCGCGATCCCGCTGTACCTGAATGGCGCGAGAATGACCTATTTCTCGGCCATCATGCCGATCGCGGACGGCATGGGCCTCGTCTTCGCCGTCACGAGCTACGACGGCAAGATCATCATCTCGCCGACGTCCTGCCGCGAGCAGATCCCGGACCCGGAATTCTTTGCGCTGTGCATCCGCGAATCGTTCCAGGAGTACCTGGCGCTCGCGAGCCGCCGGCCCAGCCCGGCGCGGCGCAAGTCGGCAAGGAAGTCCGGCAAGGCCAAGGCCAAGGCAAAGGCCAAGGCGCGGCCGAAGTCCAAGACGAAAGTGCGGGCGCGTCGTTCCGCGGCCTGAGACGACGGGGGCGGCAACCGCCTGGTGAAAGGGCGGCTCAGGCCGCCTGCATCAGGCTTGCCATGCGCTCGTAGAGCGAGCCCACCACGCCGTGCGGCTGGAACGGTTCCCACGCGCCTTCGGGCTGCGCAAGCCGGTCGGCGAGTATCCACATCACCGCCGCGTTGAAGCCGAGGCCGATGTGACTGCCCGGTACCCAGATGTTTTCGTGCTGGCCCTCGCCAGTGTCCAGCTGCGCCGAGTCGGGCGGCACGACGCCGTCCGTCATCGAGTAGATGCAGGTCGACGGCACCGGCGGCGGCGACTTGAGTATCTTGGAGCGGACGTTGGCGACGTGGGCTACCGCCCCCATCGGGTGCGCAAAGTAGCGGTACAGCGCCTGCACGACGATCGGCACCTTGACGTTGCCGACCGAGAAGCGCATCGGGCTGCCGAGGGAAATGACGGAGCGAATGCACTCCGGCGCGGAGTGCGCCGTAAAGAACCCGTATACGCCGCCCAGGCTCCAGCCGATCACGCTCACCTTGCGGCGATGTCGGTGGTGCAGGAACCGCACCTTCTGTTCCAGCGCCTGTGCGAACTTGAGCTTGAATCCGGTGTTCTGCCCAAACCCCCAGGTCTCGACGTGATAGCCGCGTGACCGGAGGAACATGCTCAGTCCGACGAGGGTTGAGTCGCCGGCCGTGAAGCCCGGGACCAGCAGCACCGGATGACCGTCGCCCCTGGGGCTCGCGTGCAGGAACGGGAGGCAGGCTGGCAGCAGCGCCATTTCGAGCAGCCCGCGGCCCTCGAGCAGCGTGTAGAGGCGTCGGGGCGGCTTTCCGATTCGGGCTGAAATGGCCATGGGCTTTCGCTTCTTGCCTCGCGCCTTGCGGTGGCTGCGCTGCAGCAAGCTTAACCTCCCTGCGCCAGCGGCGGTAGTCGGTGGGCGGATGGGCGCAAAGCCCGTAAAATCAGGTCGCCGCCGCAGCCCAGGACCCGTCCTCCGCCTTGAGAATCCCTCGCATTGCGGCGACCGGTTTCGACAGGCAAGCTGCCCGCTTCTCAAGGCGGCCCCATGGCCCACGTGGAGTTCACATGCGTTTGATCAGACCTGTCGCGGTGGCGGCCCTGCTGGCCGCGCTGCTGGCTCCCCAGCTGCCGGCCGCGGAGCGCTCGGAGATCCCGGATCAGTACAAGTGGAACCTGACCGATCTCTATCCGAACGAGGCCGCGTGGATTGCCGCGAAGCAGGATCTCGCCACGGCAATTCCGAAGCTCGGCCAGTGGCAGGGCAGGCTCGGCGAATCGGCCGCGACGCTGCTTGCCGCCATGACGGAATGGGATGCAACCAGCATCAAGACGAACCGCCTGTACGTCTACGCGTTCCTGCAGTACGACCAGGACCGGCGAGTCGGCCGTTCACAGCAGATGAAGGAGGAAGCGACCCAGGTCAACACCGAACTCGGCACGGCGACCGCGTTCATCCAGCCCGAGATACTTGCAATCGGAAAGGCGAAGATCGATCGCTTCGTTGCGGAGGAGCCGAGGCTCGGCCCATATCGGGTGTTCTTCGACGACACCTTCCGGGCGGCCGCGCACACGCTGTCCGAGAGCGAGGAGAAGATCGTCGCCCGTACCGGGCTGATGTCTGGCACTGGCCAGGCGGTCTACTCGGCGTTTACCGGCGCCGAAATGCCGTTCCCGCAAGTCACGCTCTCGAACGGCGAGAAGGTCCGCATCGACGGCGCGGGCTACATCGCAGCACCGCGGTTCACCGGTCAAGGCCGACCGCGACGCCGTATTCAAGGCGTTCTTCACGAGCTACGCGGAGTTCGGCAGCACGCTCTCGACGACGCTCAACGCCCACGTGAATTCGCTGGTCTTCAACAGGGACGTGCGCAAGTTCCCGAGCACGCTCGAAGCGGCGCTGTTCCCCGGCAATATCCCGACGTCCGTCTACACGCAGCTCATCGCGGACGTGCACGCGAACCTGCCGACGCTGCACCGCTACCTCAGGCTGCGGCAGAAGATCATGGGGTTGCCGCAACTTGGCTACGAGGACCTCTACGCGCCCATCGTGGCGAGCGTGCGACCTGAAATTCACGCCGGAGCAGGCGAAGCGGCTCACGCTCGATTCATTCGCCCCGCTCGGCCAGGACTACGTCGACACGTTGCGCAAGGGATACGAGTCGGGCTGGGTGGATTTCCTGCCGAACACCGGCAAGGACTCGGGCGCCTACAGCTACGGGGTCTACGGCGTGCATCCCTACCAGCTGATGAACTTCAACGGGAGCTGGCAGGAGGTTTCGACGCTGGCGCACGAGTCGGGACACTCGATGCATACCTGGCTGTCCGGGCACAACCAGCCGTACCGAACCGCGGATTACACGATCTTCGTTGCCGAGGTCGCCTCGACGCTGAACGAGAGCCTGCTGTTCCACCACATGCTCGACCAGACGAAGGACGACGACACCCGGCTCTTCCTGCTGTCGAGCTACCTCGACACGATGCGCCAGACGCTCTTCCGCCAGACGATGTTCGCGGAGTTCGAGCTCGAGATCAACCAGGCGGTCGAGCGCGGCGAGCCGCTCACGAAGGAATCGCTCGACGCGCTGTACCTCAAGCTGCTGCGCCAGTACTACGGCGCGGAGCAGGGCGTGGTGAAGGTGGCGGACCTCTATGCGACCGAGTGGGCCTACATTCCGCATTTCTACCGCAACTTCTACGTCTACCAGTACGCGACCAGCATGATCGGCGGCATGACGCTGGCCGAGAACATCATCGGCAAGGCAGGCCGTCGCCTCGGGCAGCGCCGCGAAGGGTCGCGACGCATACCTCAAGCTGCTTTCCTCGGGGTCATCGCAGTACCCGATCGACCTGCTGAAGGAGGCCGGCGTGGACATGACGACCTCGAAGCCGTTCGAGGCCGCGATGCGCGAGATGAACCGCATCATGGACGAGATCGAGCAGATCTACGCTCGCCGGAAGGGCTGAGGCATGGCGGCAGGTCGCAGAAAGCGAGCCGGCGCCTACGCGTCGCTCACGCAGCTCGGCGCGCAGGCCGGGATTCCGGCCGCGCCCGACAAGGCGGTGCTCGAGCGCGTGCCGAACCCGCACCCGCGCAAGCTCTACCTCACGCGGTTTACCGCGCCGGAGTTCACCTCGCTGTGCCCGATCACCGGGCAGCCTGATTTCGCGCACCTCGTCATCGACTACGTGCCGGGCCGCTGGCTGGTGGAGAGCAAGTCGCTCAAGTTGTATCTCGCGAGCTTCCGCAATCACGGCGCGTTCCACGAAGACTGCACGCTCGCGATCGCCGGGCGGCTGGTCGAGTTCCTCGTGCCTCGGTGGCTGCGCATCGGCGGTTACTGGTATCCGCGCGGCGGGATGCCGATCGACGTCTTCTGGCAGACAGGCCGTCCGCCGGCTGGCCTGTGGATACCGGAGCAGGGCGTCGCGCCGTACCGCGGTCGCGGCTGACGCCGAGGGGTTGGGCTGCTATAGTCGCCGCCCTCCATGGTGGCTCGCGTCGGATCCCTCGCGACGGCCAGCCGCAAACCCCGCCAGGCCCGGAAGGGAGCAACGGTAGCGGCCACGCCGGGTGCCGGGGGTATTCTGGCGCGGGCCGCCTCCATACTGGCGCCCCGAGGAGACCGGACCTCCGCATGAGCTACCTCGTCCTTGCCCGCAAGTGGCGTCCGCGCAGCTTCGAGGAACTCGTCGGGCAGGACCACGTCCGTCGCGCGCTGACCAACGCGCTCGACTCGGGTCGCATCCACCACGCGTTCCTGTTCACCGGCACGCGTGGCGTGGGCAAGACCACCATCGCCCGGATCTTCGCCAAGTCGCTGAACTGCGAGAAGGGAGTTTCCTCGAAGCCTTGCGGAGAGTGCAGCGCCTGCCGCGACATCGACGCCGGACGGTTCGTCGACCTGCTGGAGGTGGACGCGGCTTCGCGCACCAAGGTGGACGACACGCGCGAGCTGCTCGACAACGTGCAGTACGCGCCGGCCCGCGGCCGCTACAAGGTCTACCTGATCGACGAAGTGCACATGCTCTCGACGCACTCGTTCAATGCGCTGTTGAAGACGCTCGAGGAGCCGCCGCCGCACGTCAAGTTCCTGCTCGCGACCACCGACCCGCAGAAGCTGCCGGTGACGGTGCTGTCGCGCTGCCTGCAGTTCCACCTGCGCAGGCTGCCGCTGCAGCAGATCCAGGAGCGGCTGGCCTTCATTTCGGAGGCAGAGAAAGTCGAATTCGAGCCAGCGGCGCTGCGTGCCATCGCGCGCGGCGCGGAGGGCAGCATGCGCGACGCGCTCTCGCTGCTCGACCAGGTGCTTGCCTTCGGCGGCGGACGCGCGCTCGAGAGCGAGGTGCGCGCGCTGCTCGGTACGCTCGACCGGCGCCACGTCGAGGCGATCCTCGAGGCGCTGGCGGCGAAGGACGGCGCCGCGCTGATGACCTGCGTGCAGCAGCTCGACGAGCGGGCCCCGGATTACGACCAGGCGCTCGGTGAACTCGCGGCGGCAATCCAGCGCATGGCGCTGCTGCAGGCCATACCGGACCTGCGTGGCGAGGACGAAGAGCAGGACCAGGCGCTCGCGGCGCTCGCGGGCCGTTTCACGCCCGAGGACCTGCAGCTTCTCTACCAGATCGCGATCATGACGCGGCGCGATCTCGATTTCGCCCCGGATGCGCGCGGCGGATTCGAGATGGCGCTGCTCAGGATGCTGGCGTTTCGCCCGGAGCCACCTCCGGGCGTGAATTCGCCCGCGCCGTCCGGCACGGCGCGGGCTGCCGCATCGAGTTCTCGCAGTGCGGGCCCGGCCGCGGCGCCCTCGGCAAAGGTCGGCGCAGCAGCGACGCCGCCGCCGGATGCCGCAGCGGCAGTGCGTCACGGCGGCCTCGGCGCCCTCGGGAGACTGGGCGTCCATCGTCGCCGCGATGGCGCTGCAGGGGCCGGCGGGACAGCTCGCGGCGCACTGCGTGCTCATCGGGCGTGCCAAGGACCTCGTGAAGCTGCGGCTCGACCGGGCCGGCGAGGTGTTCCATCGCGCACAGCTGGTGCAGAAGCTGACGCAGGCGCTGTCGCAGCATTACGGCGAGCCGGTGCGCCTCGAGATCAGTGTCGCGGACGCCGACCGGATCGAGCCGACGCCCGCGCGGCAGCAGGCGCAGGCCGCCGACGAGCGATTGAAGGCGGCGGAGCAGGCCATCGAAAGCGACCCTGCGGTGCTGGCGATGCGCGACATTTTCGGTGCCACGGTGCAGCCGGGCTCCGTGAAGCCGTTGAACTGAACATCTGACCTGGAGAACACGAACCCATGAAGGGCGGCATCGGCAACCTGATGAAGCAGGCGCAGCAGCTGCAGGCGAACATGCAGAAGGCGCAGGAAGAGATCGCGGCGATGGAAGTCACCGGCGAGTCCGGCGGCGGCATGGTCAAGGTCACGATCAACGGCCGGCACGAGGCGAAGCGGGTGCAGATCGACCCGTCGGTTCCGCTCGACGACCGCGAGATGGTCGAAGACCTCGTCGCCGCCGCGATCAACGACGCCGTGCACCGGCTCGAGGCCGCGTCGCAGCAGAAGATGTCCGGCCTGATGGGCGGCATGAACCTGCCGCCGGGGCTCAAGCTGCCGTTCGGCGGCTGACCTCGCCCAAGGCCATGCTCTATCCGCCGTCCCTCAGCCGGCTGATCGAGGCGCTCAGGGTCCTGCCGGGCGTCGGTCCCAAGTCGGCGCAACGCATGGCGTTCCACCTGCTCGAGCGCGACCGCGACGGCGCACGCGAGATCGTCGCATCCGTCGGCGCCGCGATCGAGGCGCTCGGCCACTGCAGGCGCTGCCGCATGTTCGCCGAGGGAGAGCTGTGCCCGGTGTGCGCCACCGCGAGCCGCGACCGCGCGCTGCTCTGCGTGGTCGAGTCGCCGGCGGACGTGGTCGCCATCGAGCAGTCCGGCAGTTTCCGCGGCTGCTACTTCGTGCTGATGGGGCATCTCTCGCCGCTCGACGGCGTTGGCCCGGACGAGATCGGCATCGAAGCGTTCGAGCGACTGATCGCCGAAGGCGAGGTGCGCGAGGTGATCCTCGCGACCAACCCGACCGTCGAGGGCGAGGCGACCGCGCATTTTCTCGCCGAGGTCGTCGCCCGGTTCGGCCTGCGCGCGTCGCGCATCGCGCACGGAGTGCCCGTCGGCGGCGAGCTCGAGTACGTGGACGGCGGTACACTGGCGCACGCGCTCGCAGGAAGGCAGGTGATCTGACGACATGAAACCGTCGCCGATGCGCGTGCTGGTCCTGCTGGCCACGTTGGCTTCGGCAGTCGGCCACGCGCAGTACGTGTCGTCGTTCGAGAGTGTGCGCAGGAGCTACTCGAAGGGCGATTTCGACACGGCGATGGTCGGGTTCCGCGCACTGTCCGAGCTGGGAGACGCTCGCGCGCAGGTCCTGCTCGGGCTGGCGCTGAAAGAAGGCCACCATGTTCCGCGCGACCTCGCGGCTGCGTACGCGTGGCTGGACATCGCGGCCTCCGCGCCGAGCCTCGACGGCGAAATGGCGGCGTCGGTCGAGCGCACGCGAAACGAGCTGGCGCTGGTCCTGTCTGGGCCGCGAGCTGCCTGGCCGCCGAGCGGCATCGTGGCGGAACTACAGCGAGCGCCTGTCCGCGGCGGCTGAAGCAGCCAGGGCCGAGGTGGCGAGGAAGGCGCTCTTTTCCGATGGCTCCGGCGATCCGATCGTGCGGCGTCCAGTTGCCGGACTGTCGCGTCCGATCGCACGGCGGCATCGGCGCGCGACGTCCCGCGCCAGCACGTGCCGGCGCCCCGCCAACGAGACGACGACGGTGACGTACGCACTGCACATCGACGCCTCTGGCTTCGTGTGCCGCGCGGCCCTGGTCGAAGGCAGTGCCAGCCGCAATGCCGACCAGACGACTCTGCAGACCGTGACGCGATGGCGGTTCCGACCGGCCACCAGCGGCGGGAGCCCTGTCGAGTCGCTCTACGTCGGTCGGTTGAGCTGGGTGCGGGACCCGTGACGCGACGCGCGTGCCGGGCGGCCTTTCGGGTCTTCCCCGGCTCGCGAAGAAACATGCTCGCCGAAGAAGACCCGAAAGCCCGCCTGATGGGCCGCGCCTGAGCGTGAAATAGGGGACATTCACCTTTTGCACACACGAAAAGGTGAATGTCCCCTATTTCACGCACGGCGCAAGCAGCGCCCACCGGATTTCGCCGGACCATCGCAGCGGACCCGGGGGTCGCTTCCTGGCGATCTGCCCGGCTGAATGCGCCGTGCGATGCATTGGGGACAGTCCCCTTGAGGGGACAGTCCCCAATGCATCGCTCAGGCGCGGGAGGTGGGGACGGGTTTCGGGTCCTGTTCAGGCGCGCATGTTTCTTCGCGCGCCAGAACAGGACCCGAATCCCGTCCTTGCTCCCGCACCTGAACAGCGGCCGCTACTGCCGGGCCTTCGCCTTCGGGTCAGCCAGGAACAGCCACGTCTCGACGACCGTATCCGGGTTGAGCGACATGCTCTCGATGCCCTCGTCGAGCAGCCAGCGCGCGAGATCGGGATGGTCCGAGGGTCCCTGGCCGCAGATGCCGATGTACTTGCCGGCCTTGCGGCAGGCCTGGATCGCCATGTGCAGCATGGCCTTCACCGCGTCGTCGCGCTCGTCGAAGAGGCGCGCGATGATCGCCGAGTCCCGGTCGAGGCCGAGCGTGAGCTGCGTCATGTCGTTCGAGCCGATCGACATGCCGTCGAAGAACTCGAGGTAGCGGTCGGCGAGCACCGCGTTGGTCGGCAACTCGCACATCATGATGACCTTGAGCCCGTCCTCGCCGCGCTTGAGGCCGTTCGCCTCGAGCAGCTTCACGACCTGCTCGGCCTCCTGCAGCGTGCGCACGAACGGCACCATCACCCAGACGTTCTTCAGGCCCATCTCGCCGCGCACGCGCCGCAGCGCGCGACACTCGAGCTCGAAGCACGGGCGGAAGCTCTCGTCGA
The DNA here is from genome assembly GCA_963733565.1 of uncultured Gammaproteobacteria bacterium. Taxonomy (GTDB): domain Bacteria; phylum Pseudomonadota; class Gammaproteobacteria; order Steroidobacterales; family Steroidobacteraceae; genus RPQJ01. The sequence goes on along the minus strand of CAVTDU010000006.1, from coordinate 23,061 downwards.
CGTAGCGTGCCGCGCCGCGGAACCCGAGCATCGGGTTCTCCTCGACCGGCTCGTACTGCCGGCCGCCGATCAGGTTGGCGTACTCGTTCGACTTGAAGTCGGAGAGGCGCACGATCACGGGCTCCGGCGCAAACGCGGCGGCGATCGTGCCGATGCCTTCGCAGAGCTTCTCGACGTAGAACCCGACGGGGTCCGGGTAGCCGGCCATCTGCCGCCGGATCGTGTCCTTGAGTTCCTCGTCGAGCCGGTCGAAGTCGAGCAGGGCCCGCGGATGGACGCCGATCATCCGGTTGATGATGAACTCGAGCCGTGCGAGGCCGACGCCGCGGTTGGGGATGCCGGCGAAGTCGAACGCCCGGTCGGGATTGCCGACATTCATCATGATCTTGACCGGCAGCGGCGGCATCGCGTCGAGTTCGACCTGGGTCTGCTCGAAGCTGAGCGCGCCGTCGTAGACGTAGCCGGTGTCGCCCTCGGCGCACGAGACCGTGACCGGTTGCCCCTCGGCGATCAGCGCCGGTTGCATTGCCACAGCCGACCACCGCCGGGATGCCGAGTTCGCGCGCGATGATGGCCGCGTGGCAGGTGCGGCCGCCGCGATTCGTCACGATCGCGGACGCGCGTTTCATGACCGGCTCCCAGTCCGGATCGGTCATGTCCGCGACGAGGACGTCGCCGCTCTCGACCCGCGCCATCTCCTTGACGCTGCGGATGACCCGCGCCGGGCCGGCACCGATCCGGTGCCCGATGCTGCGGCCCGTGACCAGCACCTTGCCCTTCGACTTGAGCGTGTAGCGCTGCAGCGTGCGTCCTGCGCGGCTCTGCACGGTCTCCGGCCGCGCCTGCAGGATGTAGAGCTTGCCGGTCTCGCCGTCCTTGCCCCACTCGATGTCCATCGGGCAGCCGTAGTGATCCTCGATGATGAGCGCCTGGCGCGCCAGTTCCTTCAGGTCGTCGTCGTCGAGGCAGAAGCGCATGCGGTCGGCTTCCGCGACATCCACCGTGACGACGCGCTTGCCCTTGTCGGCCTGCGGCGCGTAGGTCATCTTGATGGCCTTGCCGCCGAGCGTCCGGCGCAGGATCGGGTGGTGGCCGGCGCGCAGTGCCGGCTTGTAGACGTAGAACTCGTCCGGATTGACCGCGCCCTGGACCACGGTCTCGCCGAGGCCCCACGATGCCGTGATGAACACGACGTCACGGAAGCCGGAGTCGGTGTCGAGCGTGAACATGACGCCGCTCGCGCCGAGGTCGCTGCGCACCATGTGCTGGATGCCGGCGGAAAGCGCGACCAGCGAATGGTCGAAGCCCTGGTGCACGCGATAGGCGATCGCGCGGTCGTTGAACAGCGACGCAAAGACCTCGTGCACGGCGCTCACCACGTTCGCACTGCCGCGGACGTTGAGAAGCGTCTCCTGCTGCCCGGCAAACGAGGCCTCCGGAAGGTCCTCGGCCGTCGCGGACGACCGGACCGCGACCGAAACGTCGCCACGGCCTTCGCACATTGCGACATAGCCTGCGACGATCTCGGCTTCGAGAGCGGGCGGGAACGGCGTCGAGAGGATCCACTGCCGGATGCGGGCACCGGTCTCGGCGAGGCGGGCGACGTCGTCCACGTCGAGAGCGTCGAGCTCGGCCTTGATGCGGCCGGCGAGGCCCTCGTGGGCGAGGAACGCGCGGTAGGCGTCGGCAGTCGTGGCGAAACCGCCAGGCACGGAAACGTCGAGTGCGGCGAGCTTGGCGATCATCTCGCCGAGCGAGGAATTCTTGCCGCCGACCGTCGCGACGTCGTGGCGGCCGAGTTCGGCGAATGGAATGGTGCAGCGGCTCACGAGTCGCCTCTTGCTAGTTGCATCGGACAGGTGGAAAACTGGGGCTGCGGCCGGCGGCCGTGGAGAGCATCGCGCGGATGAACCGAAGAACCGTTTTTTTCGTCTCGGACCAGACCGGCGTGACCGCCGAAACGATGGGGCACAGCCTGCTTACGCAATTCGAAGGCCTCGAATTCCGACAGGTGACTCTGCCATTTATCTCCACCATTGACAAGGCAGAGGAAGCCGTAAGGAAGATCGATGCGACAGGCGTTGCCGACGGCGCGCGGCCGGTCGTGTTCAGCACCCTCGTGAAGGATGACCTGCGGACGATCGTCAAGCGCAGCCACGGGCTCTTCCTCGACTTCTTCGACGCGTTCCTGACGCCGCTCGAGGCCGAGCTCCAGGTGAAGTCCTCCGAGCGCGAGGGGCGGGCACACGGCATCGCGGACCAGCTCGTCTACAGCACGCGCATCGACGCGACGAATTTCGCGCTCTCGGCGGACGACGGCAGCGTCGTCGCCGACTACGATCGCGCGGACGTGGTGCTGATCGGCGTTTCGCGCTCCGGAAAGACGCCGACGTGCATCTACATGGCCATGCAGTACGGGGTTTTCGCGGCGAACTACCCGCTCACCGAGGAAGATTTCGAGGGCAAGCAGATGCCCGCGATGCTGCGCAAGCACCAGGCGAAGCTCTTCGGGCTGACCATCGCGCCCCACCGGCTGCAGCACATCCGCAACGAGCGTCGGCCGGGCAGCCGCTACTCGTCGCTCGCGCAGTGCGAGTACGAAGTGCGCAGCGCCGAGTCGCTGTTCCAGCGCTTCGGGGTGCCGCAGATCAATGCCACCGAGTGCTCCATCGAGGAGATCGCGAGCCGCGTGATCGACCGCATGGGCATCGAGCGCAGGCTGCGTCCGTGACGCGATTCGCCGGTGTGTCGCGCGTCACGGTAACGAAAAAACCCTGTGCTATAGTCCGGCCATGACCGTCGACAGCCTGTGCGTGACCTCGTGGCGTGCTCGGCCGGTGAGCTTCGTCAGCCTCATGACGCTGTACGAAAGCAATTTCATCCGGTTGCGCGGCCTCATGGGCGACGTGCGCACGCTGGCCGGTCGCATCGTCTCCTCGGCTCCGTCGGACTGCGACCTGCACCTCGAGGTCGTCGAGCACAGCCCGTACACCAGCGTGCTGCGTCTCACGTACGTGTTCGACGATGCGGCGGGGCAGGTGGCGGACCCGGATCTCGAGGTGCGCGTCTACCACGACGCGAGGCTCGCCGAGGCGAGCCGCTGCGCCCGCTGGGTCAGGCACCCGGGGCTCGAGTCCATCCGCTCGAGCCTCTCGATGAGTCTCGGCGAGCGCTGGCTGCGCAACATGCTCCTCAACAAGTGGCTCGATTACTGCGTGGATCGCGGCCATCGCTTCGCGGGGGCGCCGGCCGGGGCGCGCGCAGCGGTGCATGCGCCTGCGTGACGAAGCCCGCCGGCTGATCCAGCGGCTGGCCGGTCACCGGCCATCCGCCGAGGACGAGCGGCTCGTCGCGCTGTTCCGCAACCGTGCGGAGCTCAAGAAGGAGCTGGGTGCTCTCGACGACGAGAGGCATCGCCTGCTCGATCGGCTCAAGCTCCAGGAAGGCGCGACCATGCGCGTCGAGGAGCAGTTCGCCGCCCTCGAGCAGTACCTCGGCCGCGCCGAGGAAGGCTACAAGTCACTCGCATACTTCCAGCTGAAGGGGCTCTGGCGGGTCGCTGCGAAGCGCCTGGAGCAGTTCGCAGCGGAGCTGACGCGACAGCAGAAGGACCGCGAGCGTCGGCAGCAGCTCGCCGAGTTCGATCGCGCGAAGCGTGCGCGCGTCGCGGACGTCGACCGGGAACTCGTCGAGGCGAGGGTCCTGGCGGACCAGCTGCAGGCCGAGCAGAAGCTCGGGACGCAGCGCATGAACGAGCTGCGCGGCTTCTGGAACTATTTCCGGCGGCGCAAGCTCGCGGAGACGCTGGAAGTCAGGGCGCTGCGACTCGAGGCAGCCCAGACCGTGGTCACGGACCTGAGCGACGCGCGGCACGAGGTCGATTCGCAGGCGCCGCCGCCATTCGAGGGCCTGGGTCTCGAGGGCCGGCGCGCGGTGAACCTCGCGATCATCGCCTGCGCGGAGTCGCTCTGCGACCGGCTGGCGGACGGCGGCCTCGCCGACCTTGCGCGACAGACGACGCTGCGTCGCGTCTACGAATCCGACTATGGCGGCCGCGAACAGTGCCTTGCGCTCATGGAGCGAGCGGCGCGTGCCGCGGCCGACCTGGAGAAGCGCGCCGACGACCTGACGGACATCAAGGCGCGCACGGACCGGCTGAGGCGCTCGGTCGTGTACCGCGGTGCGGCCGACGCGATTCCGACGCAGGCACAGCGTCCAGCCGGCGGATGCGCCGGCTCGCGCGCAGTCGACGCCGAACGTGCTGCTCGAGGAGTACTTCGAGATCTACAGCGTGCTGTTGCGCTGAACGGCGAGCGGCTGCGGCACGGGGTCCGCTGCGCGACCGCGCGAGAACACCCGCCTGCGCCACAGGTTCAGGTCGTCGAACCACACGTAGAACATCGGCACGATCAGCAGCGACACGATCGCCGAGAAGCCGAGGCCGCCCATGATGGCGCGCGCCATCGGGAAATACGCCGGTCCCTGGCCGCTGCCGCCGACCTGCGCGTCGCCGATCGCGAGCGGCAGCAGGCCGAGCAGCGTCGTCAGCACCGTCATCAGGATCGGCCGCAGGCGGTCGCGGCCGGCCTGCAGGATCGCCTCGTGCCGCGGCAGCCCGGCCTGGCGCAGGTCGATGACGTGCGCGATCAGCACGATGCCGATGTTGACCACCACGCCGATCAGCACCATGAACCCGATCATCGCCATCATCGTGATGGTGGTTCCGGTGATCGTCAGGAACCAGATCGAGCCCACGATCGCGAACAGGATCGAGGTGATGATCGACAGCGGGTAGAGCAGCGACTCGAACAGCGCAGCCATCACCAGGAAGATCAGCACGACCGCGAGGATCATGTTCTGCGCCATGATCTGCACGGCCTTGTCGTTCTCGTCGAAGCCGCGCCCGAACTTCCATTCGTACCCGGGCGGCAACGGGTAGGCGTCCATGATCGGTTTCACGCGATCGCGCACCTCGTCCATCGTCGTGCCCTTGGCGAGGTTCGCGTTGATGACCACCGACGTGAGCCGGTTCAGGCGCTTGATCTCGCGATCGCTCGGCTGCACCACGAATTCGGCCACGGCGCCGAGCTCGGTGCGCGAGCCGTCCTTGAGCATGACCGGTACCCGCGCCAGGTCCTCGACGGACTGGCGGTCCGACTCCCGGAACGCAAGCCGCATCGTGAGTTCGCGGTCGGATGTCCTCAACTCGGGCAGCTTGTCGCCGCGCATCGCGCCGGCGACCGTCATGGCGATCTCCTGGGTCGTGAGGCCGAGCTGGGCCGCGCGGTCGCGATTGACGACGACCTGCACCTCCTGCTCGCCGGTGCCCGCCTCGGAGCGCACGGCCTCGAGGCCCGGCACGGAGGACAGCCGGTGGGCCACTTCGCGTGATATCCCGGCGAGCTGCTCGGTGGACTCCCCGGACAGCTGCAGCGTGAACGACGTCGATCCGCCTCCGGAATCGTCGAACTGGAAATTCGGCTTGCCGATGATGATCTCGGGCACGCCGGCAAGGACGCCGTCCATGATCTGCCGCGCCGGCAGCTTCGCCTCGCCCTTCGGCTTCAGGTACAGGCGCGTGTGCGCCTCGTCGTTCATCCAGACCGAGTAGAACGTATCGATCTCGAACTTCTCCTTGTTGGCCTCGAGGTAGGCCTCCACCCGGCGCACCGCCTCCTCGACCTGCGGCATCGGGTAGGAGCCGTCGAGGTGGTAGTTCAGCATCAGCGTGCGGCTCGCTTCCTGCGGAAACGGATCCACCTTCGCCAGCTTGAGCATGAACAGCGGCACCGGCGACAGCAGGATCAGCAGCGTGATGAGCCCCATCGTCTTGCGATGGCCGAGCGACCAGTCGAGCGACCGGACGTAACGGTCCTGCAGCCTGCCGAACCACGAGCCGGCGGCCACGGGCGGCGGCGGCGGCATGCGGGCCGCGAGCATCGGGATCAGCGTCTGCGCAACCACCAGCGACGCGAGCATCGCCACCACGATCGGGACCGCGACGTGCACCAGGAAAATCGACATCTGGTTCTTCTCGCCGAACACGAGCGGCAGGAAGACGATCGTCGTCGAGAAGGTGCCGGCGAGCGTGGCGACGCCGACCTCCTTGACGCCGGCCAGCGTTGCCTCGAGCGGCCGGCCGGGGTTCAGCTGCCGGTGGCGGAAGATGCTCTCGGTGATCACCACCGAGTTGTCGACCAGCATGCCGACCGCGAGCAGCATGCCCATCATCGTGAGGATGTTGAGCGAGAACCCGAGGAAGTACATCGCGCCCAGCGTCACGAGCAGCGACGCGGGCACGGCGAGGCTCACGATCAGCGTCGTCGGCAGGTGACGCAGGAAGAACAGCAGCATCGTGAAGCTCAGCACGGCGCCGACGATGCCGGCGTTGCGCAGCTCGCGCAGCGACTGCCGGATGCCCTCGGCCTGGTTCTCGACGACCAGGATCTGGATGCCCTGCAGCTGCGGGATCTTGCGCGCCTCGTTCACGGCCGCGATCACGCGGTCCGCGACGTCGACCACGTTGCCCTCGGTGGTCTTGAAGACGTCGATGCCGACCGCCGGGCGGCCGTCCATGCGTCGCCCGATCGGCAGCTCCGGTGCGACCAGCTCGATCTTCGCGACGTCGCCGACGCGCACGCCAGGGGAGATCACGATGTCGCGGACGTCCTGCAGGTCGTTGAACTCGCCGATCGGCCGCACCGTCAGCCGCGCGCCGTTCTCGGTGATCTCGCCGGCGCTGACCGAGAAATTGCTGGCCTCGAGCAGCGTGCGCAGGCTGCGCACGTCGACCCCGTACGCCGCGAGCCGGTTCGGATCCACCAGCACGCGCACCTCGCGCGGCTGCACGCCCTCCAGTTCGACGCGCGCCACGCCTTCGAGCCGCTGGAGCGGTCGCTGCAGGTATTTCTCCAGCATGTCGTACTGGTCGGTGAGATCCTGGTCGGCCGAGATGCGGATGATGACGATCGCCTGGTCGGACGCATTGAAGGCGAACATGAGCAGCCGGTCCGCCCCTGCCGGCAGCTGCGCGCGGATCGAATCGAGCTTCGTGCGCACGTCGAAGGCGGCCGCGTTGGCGTCGCGGTCCCAGTCGAACAGGATCTGGAACTGCGCCTGGTCCGATTGCGCGCTGGCACGGATCTCCTCGACCCCCGAGAGCGTCGCGAGCGCTTCCTCGACGGGCCGCACGATGAGCTGCTCGATCTCCTCCGGCGTGGACCCGGGGTAGGGGATGACGACCTGCATGCCGGGGAACGTGATGTCGGGCATGGCCTCGAGCCGCAGCAGGCGGCCCGAGATGAGCCCGACCGCAAGCACGGCGAGCGCGACCATCACGGTGGTGATCGGTCGCTCGAGCGCAAGACGCGTATGGCGCATGGCGTGCCTCAGCTTGTGGCGGGTTGGGCCGCGGCCGCCGCGACGCCTGCGGCGTCATGGGCCGGATAGACCTTGCGGTCGAGCACCGAGTAGACGACCGGGATCACGAGCAGCGTGAGGAACGTCGTGAGCAGCACGCCGCCGATGACCGTGATCGCCATCGGCGCGCGCACCTCGGCGCCTTCGCCGAGGCCGAGTGCCATCGGCAGCAGGCCGAGGATCGTCGTCAGCTTGGTGATCAGGATGGGTCGCAGGCGCAGCCGCCCCGCCTCGACGATGGCATCTGCCTTCGTCATCCCGCGCTCGCGCGCCTGGTTCACGGCGTCGATCAGCACGATCGACTGGTTGACGACGATGCCTGCCAGCATGATCAGGCCGATGTAGGCCACGACGTTCAGCGTCGTGTTGGTGAGCCACAACGCCCAGACCGCACCGATCACCGCGAGTGGAATGGTGAGCAGGATCACGAACGGGTGTATCAGCGACTCGAACTGGGACGCCATGACGAGGTAGACGAGGAAGATCGCGAGCAGCAGCACGAACTGCAGCGAGCGGAACGAGTCGGTCATCTCCTCGCTCTGGCCCGACAGGAACGCGACCGTGCCGACCGGCAACTGCGTGCTGGCGACGATCTGCTGCAGGGCCGCGACCGCCGAGCCGAGGTCGCCCCCGGCGAGGTTGGCCGAGACCACCGCCACGCGTTCCTGGCCGATGCGGCGGACCTCGGCCGGGCCGACGGCCAGTCGCACGTCGGCCACTGCGCTCAGCGTCACCGGGTGCTCGGCGCCCGGATTGACGATCAGGTTGCGCACTTCCTCGATCGAGGCGGCCCGGTTGTCCACGCTGCGCACCAGCACGTCGATCTGCTTGTCGCGCAGCTTGTAGCGCGTCGCGACGTCGCCGCGCACGCTCGAGACCAGCCGGTCGGCGATGTCGCGGACCACGAGCCCGAGCTGGGCCGCGCGCTCCTGGTCGAACACGATCTGGATTTCCGGATTTCCCGCCTCGACGGTCGTCTTGACGTCGGAGAAGCGCGGATCGGCGAGCATCTTCGCGCGGACCTGTTCCGCGGCGGCCTGCAGCCGGTCGAGATCGTAGCCGGAAACCACGACCTCGAGGGGCGTGGACATGCTGAACAGCGCGGGCCGGCTGAACCGGTACTGCACTCCCGGCAGGTCGTCGAGGCTGGTGCGCATGCCGTCCATGGCCTTCTCCTCGTCGGCCCGCCGCGCGCCCTTCTGCAGCGTGATGCTCACGCGCCCGGTGTTCTCGCCGGCGTCCACCGGGTTGGCGTCGAGCCGGTTGCCCGTGCCGGCGACGGAGTAGGCGAGGGCGACGTTGCCGAGACCCGCGCTGGCCTGCTGCGTGGCCTTCACCACGCGGTCGGTCTGCTCGAGCGGCGCGCCGGGCGGCAGGCGCAGGTCGACGTTGAACTCGCCCTGCGACATCTGCGGGATGAGTTCGGTGCCGAGCCGCGGCAGGATCACCGCGACCGTGAACACGAAGAGCGCCACGGCCGAGCCGATGGTCCGGCCCGGGTGCGCGAGCGCCCAGCGGATCGCGCCCGGGTAGTGATCGTCGGCCCAGCGATTGACGGACTGCGTGACACGGACCAGCGGGCTCAGCAGCCAGCGCAAAGACCCTGGCGACGTAGCCGAAGCCCTTGCCGGCCCACGCAGCGATGCGGGCGAGCCATGCCTCGTAACGGCGCGGCGCGCGCGCCGCGACGCCAGGCTCGGCGGCGACGCGCGGCTCGGTTCCCGCGGCGAGCATCGGCACCAGCGTGAGCGCCACCACCAGCGAGAACGACAGCGCGAACGTGACGGTCAGCGACTGGTCCCGGAACAGCTGTCCCGCGACGCCCGTGATGAACACCATCGGGAAGAACACGGCGACCGAGGTCAGCGTCGCAGCGGTGACCGCCATCGCGACCTCGGCCGTGCCCTTGCGTGCGGCCTCGCGCCGCTCCATGCCGTGCTCCTGCTTGCGGACGATGCTCTCGAGCACCACCACCGCGTTGTCCACCAGCATGCCGACCGCGAGCGCGATGCCGCCGAGCGACATGATGTTGAGCGAAAGGTCGAAGGCGTACATGAGCACGAACGTGCCGAGCACCGAGACCGGGATCGCGATGCTGGAGATGAGGGTCGCGCGCGCGTCGCGCAGGAACGCGTAGAGCACCAGGATCGCGAGCAGGCCGCCGATCAGCGCCGCGCTCTTGACCTCGCCGATGGCGGCGGCGATGAACGTGGACTGGTCGTAGACCGTGCGCACCTCGGTGCCGTCCGGCAGCGTCTTCCCGAGCGCATCGAGCCGCTGCTGGACTCCTGCCGCGAGCTGCACCGTGTTGGCGTCGCCTTCCTTGTAGACCGCGAGCTCGATGGCCTCGCGCCCGTCGATGCGCGTGATCGCCTCGCGGTCCTTGTAGCCGCGGGTGACCGTCGCCACGTCCTTGAGGTAGACGGGCTGTCCGTCGCGGTTGGCGATGATCGCGTTCGCCATCTGCTCGATGGACTCGAACTCGTTCAGCGTGCGCACCAGGAAGCGCTGCGTTCCCTGCTCCAGGCGGCCGCCGGAGAGGTTGACGTTCTCGGCGCGGATGCGGCGGGTCACCGTGTCGATCGAGAGGCCGAGCTGCGCGAGCTTCTGCTGGTCGACGAAGACCCGCACTTCGTCCTCGTAGCCGCCGCTCACCTTGACCGCGGCGGAGCCCTCGACCGCCTCGAGGTCCGGCTTGAGCCGGTCCTCGGCGAAGCGCCGCAGCACCTTGAGGCGCTCGACGCCCTCGTCACGGGTCGACTCGGCCTTGTCGAGGAACGCGAGCCTCAGCACGGGCTCGCTCGACGGGTCGAAGCGCAGCAGCAGAGGCCTCTTTGCCTCGATCGGCAGCTGCAGCAGGTCGAGCTTCTCGCGGACGTCGATGCCGGCGAGGTCCATGTCCGTGCCCCAGACGAACTCCAGCGTCACGTCGGACTGGCCGGACCGCGACACCGAGCGCACCTGGCGCACGTTGCGGATGATGCTGACCGCTTCCTCGACCGGCCGGGTGACCAGCGTCTCGATTTCGAGCGGCGCCGCGCCGGGCAACTCCGTGCGGATCGTGATCGTCGGATACGAGAGGTCGGGCAGCAGGTTGACCTTCAGCCGCGTCAGCGACACCAGGCCGAAGAGTGCGATGGCGACCGTGCACATGACGACGGTCACGCGCCGGCGGATCGCGAAGTCGATCAGCTGCATGGATATCCCCTGCCCACGGCGCCGGCGGGCGCTCGAGGTCCTATTTGGCCTTCGTGTTGTCTGCTGTCGCCGCGCCGGCGGGCGCAGCGCCGTCGACGACCTTGACGACGGTCCCGGTCTTGAGTCCGGCCTGGCCCACGACGACGACGCGCTCGTCGCCCTTCAGGCCCTTGGTGACCTCGACCCAGCCGTTGCTGACGAGACCCGTGGAAATGCGGCGCTGCTCGGCCTTGCCGTTCACGACGACGAATACCGACGGCTCTCCATCTGCGTCCAGGATCGCGTTCCTCGGAAGCTGCAGCGCGTCTTCACGGCGCTCGTAGGCGATGTTGACGCGCGCGAACATGCCGGGCTTGAGGCGCCGGGTCGGGTCGGGCACCTCGACCTCCGCGCGGAACGTGCCGGTCTTGGGGTCCACCGTCGGGCTGATGCGCGCGATGGTCCCCACGAACCGCTCGCCGCCGAGCGCGTCCACGACCACGTCGGCCGTCTGCTTCGCGGAGATCTTGCGGAATTCCTTCTCGGGCACGTGCACGTAGGCAACGAGCGGGTCCAGGTTCGTCACGCGGAAGGTCGGGTCGTTCGGCCCGATCGTGTTGCCCACCTTGATGTGGCGGGCAGAGACCACGCCGGAGATCGGTGCGCGGATCTGCGTGTAGCTCAATTCGAGGCGCGCGCTGTCGTAGCTCGCCTTGAGCGCGTCGAGGTCGAACTTGGCGTTCTCCGCGGTGCCCTTGGCGACGAGCCCCTTCTGGCTCAGTTCGAGCTGGCGGTTGTAGTCGCGCTCGAGCTTGCGCAGGTTGGCTTCGATCTGGGCGACCTCGAGGCGCAGGCGGTCCCCGTCGAGACGGGCCAGCACCTGGCCCGACGACACGTTGGCGCCTTCCTCGACGTAGATCTCGCGGACCTCGCCGCCGACCTTGGCCACGACCTCGGCCTCGTCATGCGCCTCGATGGGCGCCGTGCCGGAATAGACGGCCAGCATCGGGCCGCGCTTCAGGGCCTGGACCTCGACGGGTACCGAGGTATCGGCCTCGGCGGCGTCCTTTTCCTTGGCCTTGCCATTGGAGCAGCCGGCGGCAAAGCCGGTGGCCACAATGAACGAGCCAGCGCGGCGATGCGCCGCAATGCGCCCCGGCGGGCGGCTGTTGAGTCTGTTGTTCGGCACGGTCGGGTCCCGTTGGGGTGTCGGATGTCCCGTAATGCTATGGGCCTATGGTGTTGTAGTCAAGTACAACACCAGACCAAGAGCCTGCCTGCGTGCCCCGACCAGGTGGAGGGTCAGTTCTCCGGCCGTGCCCGGGCCATGTAGCGGGGCTCGAGCTGCGTCAGGTCGGCGGTGATCTGCGCTGCCTCCGCGAGGATCGGGTCCGGCGGATCCTTGATCTCATCCACCGACTTGAGCGGAGCCTCGCCGTGCGCGCTGCGCCTGGCGTTCTCCCTCGCAAGCTGCTCCTGCGTGCGGCGCTCGCGGTCGACCTTGCGCTGCTCGAGATTGAGCGAGACCGACTTTTCCTTGCGCATCGACTCGATCGCGGCGATCTCCGCCTGCGCGTAGCGGAAATCCGGCATCGCCGGCCACGCGGGCGTCGTGGTCACGCTGCAACTCGGGCAGCATCGGCGCGAGCGTGCCCTCGGGCTTGAACGTCGAAGTGCGGATCCTGTTCCACGGCAGCGAGCCGTCGCGCGAGCTCTCGCCGACTTCCTCGACGCTGATCGCGGAGGGCAGGGTGATGTCGGGCTGGACCCCGCGGTTCTGCGTGCTGTCGCCGGTGACCCGGTAATACATGCCGATCGTCACGGTGAGCTGGCCGTAGCCCGGGTCCTGGCCCAGCGCGTAACGGTCGAGCGGGTAGAGGTTCTGCACCGACCCCTTGCCGTAGGTCTCCTGGCCGATCACGACGCCCCGGCCGTAGTCCTGCATCGCCGCCGCGAAGATCTCGGAAGCCGAGGCGCTGAACCGGTCGACCAGGATCGTGAGCGGGCCCGAGTAGGCGACGCCCTGGTCCTCGGACTCGAGCACCTCGACGCGTCCGCCGGTCTCCCGCAGCTGCACGACCGGGCCCTTGGGCACGAACAGGTTCACGAGGCCGATGGCCTCGGACAGGTGGCCGCCGCCGTTCTCGCGCAGGTCGAGCACCAGGCCGTCCACGCCGCCGTCCTTGTCGAATTCCTCGATCAGGCGGCGCACGTCGCGCGTGGTGCTGCGGTAGTCCTCGTCCCCGGAGCTGCGCGCGTTGAAGTCCTGGTAGAAGGACGGCACCGTGATCACGCCGATGCGCAGCTCCTTGTCGCCGCGCTTTACCTTCTTGAGTTCCTTCTTCGAGGCCTGGGCCTCGAGCGTGATCTTCTTGCGGGGCAGCACGACCTTGCGCTCGGCCGCGCCAGGGGCCGCGTTGCCCGACTGGACCTGGAGCCGCACCGACGAGCCACCGGGCCCGCGGATCAGCTGCACGACGTCGTCCAGGCGCCAGCCGACGACGTCCACGAGTTCGCCGTCCTTGCCCTGGCCCACCGCGAGGATGCGGTCGGTGGCCTTGAGTTCGCCGCTCTCCTGCGCCGAGCCGCCGGGCAGGATCTCCATCACCGTGACGTAGTCGTCCACGACCTGCAGCGATGCGCCGATGCCCTCGTAGGACAGGCTCATCTGGATGCGGTATTCCTCGGAGTTGCGCGGCGAGAAGTAACTCGAATGCGGGTCGAACACGTGCGCAAACGCGTTCATGAAGTTCTCGAACACGTCGTCCGACGTGACCTGCTCGCTGCGCTTGGCCGCGCGCTCGTAGCGCTTCTGCAGCACGTCGCGCGCCTCGGGCCAGGTCTTGTCGGTCAGCATCAGCGACAGCGCGTCGTTCTTGACGCGCTTGCGCCAGATTTCGTCGAGCTCGGCCGTGCTGCTGGCCCAGGGCGCATGCTCGCGGTCGAAATCGAAGGTCTCGTCGAGCGTGAAGTCGGGCTCCTTCTTCAGGGACTCGAGCGCAAAGGCCATGCGCTCGCGGTTGCGGGCCTGGAAGCGGTTGTAGATGGCGAACGCGGCGTCGAGCTTGCCGGTGGAAACCGCGTCGTCGAGCTGGTAGCGGTAGCGCTCGAATTCCGCGATGTCGCTCGCGAGGAAATAGCTCCGGTTACCGTCGAGCGACTCGACATAGCGGTCGAGCACCAGCGAGGAAACCGGGTCGTTGATCGGCGCCTGCCGGTAGTGCGAGCGCTCGAACATGCTGCCGACCAGCCGCGCAACCTTGGCCTGGCGTTCGGTCGGCCCGAGGTCCGTCGGCGTGGCGCTCGCGACCTGCGACGGCGCCCGCGCCGTCCCGAGCAGCAGCGTGCAGGCCGCCACGACGATGACCGCGAGCGCGGTCGTGCCTCCACGGCGCCAGCCCCTGCGACGCTGCGATGTCTCGTCCTCACGACCTGCCTGATACACTTTGCTGCTTCCTCGACCGAATGGTTCCATCAACTAGGCTAGAGACAGCCCGCCCGCAACTCAAGGGCCGCGGCCGTCGCCAACCGCGACACTCGTGCAACCGCTCACAGTACTCACCGGGATCGTCCTTGGCTCGTCCGCCGCGACCACCTTCGGGCTGGGCGCGACCCTGGTCGTCTTCCTGGTGCTCTCGGGCGAGGTCCCGGAGTTCCGCGAGGAACTGCCGCTGCTGGCCCTGTACGTCGCCCTGTTCGCCGGTTTGACAGCGCTGGCCGCCACGAGTTTCGTCGGGCTGGCCAGGAATCGCCCCTGGCGCAGGTGGGCGCAGGGGGCCATGTGGAGCGCGCTCGCCGGGCTGGCGGCACTCTACTGGTTTACGCGCGGCTAGCGTAGCGCGCCCTCCGGCGCTCAGTCGTGGTCCACGCGTTCCCAGGAGTGGGGCTTCGAGTACCCGGCGTCGCTCGAGTAGGGGTCGAAGCCGGCGGCGCCGACCCGGGAGGGCTTCCTGCCCTCGGGAGCGTCGGTCAGTTCAAGGCCTGACGTCTTCGGCGCCTTTGGCGCCGCCACCGGTGGGTTCGCCGCGACCGGCCGCGCCGCGCCCCGGCCCGTGAGCTTGCGCCACCAGGATTTCACGTTCCCATGGTCCCACCTCGAGGCCCGCAGGAGTCGTCAGGCCTCCCCGGCCCAAGCATAACCCGCGGCCAGGCGCCAGACGAGGACGAGGGCAGCAGGTCCGAGCAGCAAGGACCAGGCTGACCACTGCAGCCGCGCGAGGCTCGCGAGGAAATCGCCGTAGAAGCCGAGAGGGCCGCCATGGGAGTAGGGGCCGAGCGTCATCGTGCCCGTGTAATACACGAGGAAAGGCAGCAGCAACGCGCCGAAGAGGAGCGCCGCGACCAGCCAGCCGGCATTGCGCCTGACGTTCATCGGTCGAATCCTGCGTGTAAGCCGCATGAACCGCAATACCCGGCATTAAGTATCATCGCGCCCATGCAAGACGTTCGAACCGCCGTCATCGGCGTCGGATACCTGGGAAGGTTTCACGCCCAGAAGTACGCCACGCTGCCGCGCTCGCAGCTGGTCGCGGTCGTCGACGCGGACGCAGCCGCGCGCGACCGGGTGGCGGCGGAGACTGGTTGTCGCGCGAGTGCCGACTTCAGGGAGATCCTCGACTCGGTCGACGCCGTCAGCATCGCGACGCCGACTCCGCTGCACCACGCGATCGCGCGTGAATGCCTCGAGCGCGGCGTGCACGTGCTGGTGGAGAAGCCGATCACCGAGACGATCGAGGAAGCCCGGGAACTCGTGGAGCTGGCGGCGCGCAAGTCGCTCGTTCTCCAGGTCGGCCACCTCGAGCGGTTCAATCCCGCGATCCAGGCGCTCGCCGGCACGCTGCGCACGCCGCGCTTCGTCGAGTCGCATCGCCTCGCGCCATTCCGCGAGCGCGGCACCGACGTCAACGTCGTGCTCGACCTGATGATCCACGACATCGACCTGATCCAGAGCCTGGTGCGTTCACCGATCGTCTCGATCGACGCGGTGGGCACCTCCGTGTTCTCCTCGGGCCTCGACATCGCCAATGCCCGCATCCGCTACGCGAACGGCTGCGTGGCCAACACGACGGCGAGCCGCGTCAGCATGAAGACCGAGCGCAAGCTGCGCATGTTCCAGGACGACGCCTACGTCTCGATCGACCTGCAGCAGAAGGTCCTCACGATCGTGCGCAAGCCGCCCGAGGGATCCGGGGCGGCGCTCGGGCAGGTCGCGATCGAGGAGCGCACCTACGAGCAGGGCGATGCGCTCAGGCTCGAGATCGAGTCTTTCCTGCAGTCGATCGTCGAGGGCCGGCCGGCGGCGGTTTCGGGCGAGGACGGGCTGCAGGCGCTCGCGACCGCGCTCCGGATTTCCGCCCTGGTCCAGGGCGGGGCGGTGCAGTCGTGAGGCGGGAGCACTACGCCGGCAACGACTTCCGGCGCGCCATCACGATCGAGGACCTGCGTCGCGTCGCGAGGCGCAGGCTGCCGGCGTTCAGCTTCGAGTACGTCGAGGGCGGCTCGGAGGACGAAGTGGCCCTGCGCCGCAACCGCGACGTGTTCGAGCGCATCACCTGGCTGCCGCGCACGCTCGCCGGCGTCGGGTCGCCGGACCTCACGACCACGATCTTCGGCCGGACCTGCCACCTGCCGGTCATCATTGCGCCGACCGGCTTCAACGGCCTGCTCTGGCCGCAGGGCGACCTCGCGCTCGCCCGCGCGGCGGCCTCTGCCGGCATCCCGTTCACGCTCAGCACCGTGTCCAACTACTCGCTGGCGAAAATGAAGGGCGAGGTGGACCGGCCGCTGTGGTTCCAGCTCTATCCCGTCAAGGATCCGAAAGCGATCGACCGGCTCGTCGATCTCGCGCAGGAATCGGGCTGCGAAGCGCTCGTGGTCACGACCGACGTGCCGATTTTCGGCGCGCGGGAGTGGGACCAGCGCAATTATTCGGCGCCGATGCAGCTCAGGCTGTCGCGCAAGCTCGACGTCCTCGCGCACCCGCGCTGGCTGTGGCAGGTGATGGTGCCTCGCGGCGCTCCGCGTTTCGAGAACCTGGTCGAATTCCTTCCGCCGGGCAGTCAATCCGCACTGGTCGGCGCCAGGTACATGGGCACGCAGATCAACGCCAGGCTGTCGTGGGAAGACATGGAGCGGCTGCGGGCCCGCTGGAAAGGCAAGCTGGTGCTGAAAGGCATCCTCTGCGTTGAGGATGCGCGCCGCGCGGTCGATGTCGGTGCCGACGGCATCGTGCTGAGCAACCACGGCGGACGGCAGCTCGATTCCTGTGTCTCGGGCGTGGAACTGCTGCCTGCCGTGGCGAGCGAGGTCGGCGACCGCCTCACGGTGCTGGTGGACGGAGGATTCCGCCGGGGCGCCGACGTGCTGAAGGCAATGGCCCTCGGGGCGCACGGCGTGATGCTGGGACGCGCGCCGCTGTACGGCCTCGCGGCCGGTGGCGAGGCGGGCGTGAGTCACGCGCTCGGGCTGCTCAGGTCGGAGATGGAGCGAGTCATGCTGCTGCTCGGCTGTCGCTCGATCGCCGAACTCGGCCGTCACCTGATCCGCGCCTGAGTGGCCGCGACGACAGTCGCAACGGCCCGCGCTCGTCAGGGTTCGCCGATCGCCTCGAGATCGGACTGGACCTCGAGCCAGCGTTCCTCGGCCGCCGCGAGCAGGCGCGCAACCTCGGTCGCACGCCGGGTCGTCGCGTGCACGTCGGCGACGTTGCCGGACGCGTAGAACGCCGTGTCCGCGAGCCTCGTCTCGAGACCGCGCTTCTCGGCCTCGAGGTCGGCGACCTCCCGCTCGAGACGCTCGGCTTCCCTGGCGAGAGGGCGTCGCAGGGCGAGTCGCGCCTGCCGCTCGGCGTTCGCGGTCTCGCGTTGCGCGCGGCGCGCCTCGCGGTCGGGCAGCGCCGGGTTGCGGGACGCGTCGAGTTCCCCGGGAGCCTTGCGCCCGGTCAGCCACGCGAGATAGTCGTCGACGTCGCCATCGAATTCCGACGCCTTGCCGTCGGCGACCAGCATGAATCCGTCACAGACGGTGCGCAGCAGCGCGCGATCGTGCGACACCAGCACGAGGCTGCCTTCGTATTCGGCCAGCGCCCGGGTCAGTGCATGCCGCATCTCGAGATCGAGATGGTTGGTCGGCTCGTCGAGCAGCAGCAGGTTCGGCCGGCGCCGCACGATCAGCGCGAGCGCGAGGCGCGATTTCTCGCCGCCCGAGAATGCCCCGACCGGCGCGTCCGCCATCTCGCCGCGGAAGTCGAAGCTGCCGAGGTAGCTGCGCAGCTCGAGTTCGCGGGTGCGGGGCTCGGCCAGCTGCAGGTGACGCAGCGGCGAGGCGTCCGGCGTCAGTTGCTCGAGCTGGTGCTGCGCGAAGTAGCCGACCTTGAGGCCGTGGCCTTCGAGCCGCCGTCCGGCAACCACGTCGAGCTCGCCCGCCATCGTCTTGACGAGGGTGGACTTGCCGGCGCCGTTGGGTCCGAGCAGGCCGATGCGCGCGCCCGGGCGCAGCGACATCTGCACCTTTGCGAGAATCACGCGGCCCGCATAGCCGAGGTCCGCGTCCTCGAGCGTGAGCAGCGGGTCGGGCGATCGCTCCGGCGCCGGGAATTCGAAGTCGAACGGCGCGTCCACGTGGGCCGGGGCGACGTGTTCCAGCCGGTCGAGCGCCTTGAGCCGGCTCTGCGCCTGGCGCGCCTTGGATGCCTTCGCCCGGAAGCGCGCGACGAAAGCGGTCATGTGGGCGATCGTGCGCTGCTGCTTCTCGTACATCGCCTGCTGTACGGCGAGGCGGGCGGCGCGCTGCTCCTCGAACGACGAGTAGTTGCCCGAGTACAAGGCGATGCGACGCGACTCGATGTGCGCGACGTGCGTCACGCAGCCGTCCAGGAAGTCGCGGTCGTGCGAGACGAGCAGCAGCGTGCCGCGGTACTGGGCGAGCCATCGCTCGAGCCACACGACCGCATCGAGGTCGAGGTGGTTGGTCGGCTCGTCGAGCAGCAGCAGGTCGGCGCGGCTCAGCAGTGCGCGGCCGAGGTTGAGGCGCATGCGCCAGCCGCCCGAGAAGGCGGCGACCGGGCGCTCGAGGTCCCGGGACTCGAAGCCCAGTCCTGCGAGCATGGCTGCCGCGCGTGCGCGTGCGGCGTAGCCGTCGATGCTCTCGAGCCTGGCGTGAAGCTCCGCAAGCGCGTGCCCGTCGTGCGCGTGGTCGGCGCTGGCGATCGCCGCCTCGATCGCGCGCAGTTCCGTGTCGCCGTCCAGCACGAATTCGATCGCCGGCTGCTCGAGCGCCGGGGTTTCCTGGCTCACCGAGGCGATGCGCCAGTTCGCGGGCACCTCGCAGTCACCGGTCTCCGCATGCAGCTCGCCGAGCAGCAAGGCGAAGAGGCTCGACTTGCCGCTGCCATTCGCACCGACGAGCCCGACACGCCAGCCAGCGTGAAGCTGCAGGTTGGCTTCCTCGATGAGGGGGCGGGCGCCGCGGGCGAGCGTGAGTTGCCGGAGCAGGATCAAGTCGGGGGCCTGGCCGAAGGGGCGGGCGCGCATTCTAGCGGCTGGGCGGGTTCCGGGCGGATGCCATGCGCGGGCCGGCGGAATCCGGCACAATTCGCAACCTTCCGCAGGCCAGACGGGCCTCCGGGAGCCCAGGAGACCCCAAGCCGATGCCGACGATGCGCCCCATGCTGTCCAGCCCTTTCGTCCGCCTGCTGCGCGCACTCGCCTGCGTGTCGCTGCTCGTCGCGCCATTCGTCGCTCGCCCACGGTCAATCGGCGGTCTCGACGGTCGTGGCCTTCAGTGCCTCGGAGCCGAACGGAGGCATCGTCGTCGGTGGCGACGGTGGCTACTACGGGACGACTTCATCGGCGTCGACGGTCACCGGCGGGCTCATCTACCGCGTGTCGCCGGACGGCACGCGGTCAAGACGATCTACCAGTTGTCGAATACCGAGGCCTACGCGCCGTTGGCGGGCCTGCTGGTCGGCAGCGACGGGCGTGCTCTACGGCACGACGTCGCTGGGCGCGGTCGGCATCAAGCCGAACACGGCCGGTACGGTGTTCAGCATCAAGACGGACGGCAAGGGCTTCACGATCCTGCACAGTTCGCGCCCTGACGGCGTCGAACGTCAACCAGAACCCGATCAACCTGGACGGAGCGTATCCCGAGACCGCGCTGATCGAGGGCAGCGACGGCTTCCTGTACGGCGTGGCGCGCGCGGGCGGTCCCAATGGGACCGGTGCGGTGTTCAAGGTCTCGCGCGACGGGACGTCATTCAAGGTGCTGCATACGTTCGGCGCCGTTACCTCGGACGCGAACGCTGCCGTCCCGGTCAACCTCGACGGAGCCTCGCCGCTCGGCGTGTTGCTGCAGGGAGCCGACGGCTTCCTGTACGGCACTACGTCCGTGGGCGGCGTGAACGGCCGCGGCACGATTTTCCGCGTCGGCACCGACGGCAGCGGCTTCCAGCTGCAACACGTGTTCGCGGCGCTGCCCGATTCGGGTTCGCCGCCGGTCAATGTCGGTGGCGCGTCGCCGCTGGCGGGCCTCACGGACGGCAAGGACGGGCGCTTCTACGGTGTTGCCAGCGGCGGCGGCACGAACGGCGTCGGCACGATATTCGCGTTCGACCCGGTCGGCCGGCTGTTCAGCGTCATGCACAACTTCGAGGACTCGAACGGCGACACTCCCGCGGGCGCGATGATCCTCGGCCTGGACACGCGGCTCTACGGCACCACGGCGTTCGGCGGCACGACCTCGAACGGCAGCAAGTCGACGCTCGGCACGATCTTCTCCATCGCTCGCGACGGCACTGGCTTCTCGAAGCTGTACAGCTTCGACAAGCGCGCAGGGCTCGAATCCGCGGGGCCGATTGCTGCAGACGAACGCGACGACCCTGATCGGCGTTGCGACTCGATGGCGGCAGGTGCGGGCAGGGCACGATCTACCAGTACAGTTCGACCGGTGCCACGGTCGTGGGCGACACCGGATGCGGCCAGAAGAAGAGCAACAAGGGCGGCGGCACGACGACGCCCGCGCTGCTGCTGCTGATGGGCACGCTTGGGCTTGCGCGCGCACGGCGCAGGAGATGACGCTCGACTGACGCCGGGAGAGGCCGATGGCTGAGGCAAGGCTGCATCACCGCACCTGCTCGATCTGCGAGGCCATGTGCGGCATCGTGATCGAGCATCGGGACGGACAGGTCCTCTCGATCAAGCCCGACCGCGACGACGTGCTGAGCCGCGGCCACATCTGCCCGAAAGCCGTCGCGCTGAAGGACCTCCACGAGGACCCGGACCGGCTGCGCCGGCCGATGCGACGCACGTCGTCGGGATGGGAAGAGATTTCCTGGGCCGCGGCGTTCGAGGAGATCGAGCGACGCATCGGTGAAGTGCGCGCACGCCACGGCAACGATTCCGTGGCGCTCTACGTCGGCAACCCGACGGTGCACAACCTCGGCGCGATGCTCTCGGTCGGCGACTTCATCCGCGCCGTTCGCACGAAGAATCTCTACTCGGCCACCAGCGTGGACCAGCTCCCGCACATGGTGGCTTCCTGCATGATGTTCGGGCACCAGTTCCTGATGCCCGTGCCCGACGTCGACAGGACGCAGCTGTTCGTCTGCATCGGCGGGAACCCGGTCGCCTCCGGCGGATCCCTGATGAGCGCGCCCGGTTTCGAGAGGCGCGTCGAGGCCCTGCGTGCGCGCGGCGGCCGGTTCGTCGTGGTCGATCCGCGACGCACCGAGTCGGCGGACATCGCCGACGAGCACCTGCCGATCCAGCCCGGCACGGACGTCTACCTGCTGCTCGGCCTGTTGCACGAGGTGTTTGCCGCGGGGCTCGTCGACCTCGGGCATCTCGCGACGCACGTCGACGGCGTCGAACGGCTGCGGGAAGCGGTCGGCCGCTTCGATCCGCAGGTCCTGGCCGCACGCACGGGCATCGCCCACGAGCGCGTGGCGCGCCTCGCGCGGGAGATCGCCGCCGAGCCCCGTGCGCTGGTCTATGGCCGGGTCGGAGCATGCACGCAGGAGTATGGCGGGCTCACGATCTGGCTCGATCTACTGCCTCAACCTGCTGACGGGGCACCTCGACAGCGAGGGCGGCATGATGTTCGCCGAGCCCGCGGTCGACCTGACGCGCGCCTACGGTTCGAAGGGCCACTACGGCAAGTTCCGCTCGCGCGTCCGCAACCTTCCGGAATTCGGCAACGAGCTGCCGGTCGCGACACTCGCGGACGAGATCCTCACCGAAGGCCGCGGGCAGGTGCGGGCGCTCATCAGTTTTGCCGGCAATCCGGTGCTCTCCACGCCGAACGGGCGGCAGCTCGACCGTGCGCTCGAGAGCCTCGAGTTCATGGTGTCGGTCGATCCGTACCTGAACGAGACCACGCGGCATGCCGACCTGATCCTGCCGCCGACGAGTCCGCTCGAGCACAGTCACTACGACATCGCGCTCTCCGGCTTCGCGGTGCGCAACGTTGCCAAGTACTCGCCGCCGCTGTTCGAGCGGCCGGCGGGCGCGCTGCACGATCACGAGATCCTCGCTGAACTCACCTTGCGGCTGGGCACGCGGCCGGGCATGGAACGCAGCATCGCCGCGGCGAAGGGCAGCGTCGCGCGCCGGCTGGGTCCGGACGGGTTGCTGGACTGGATGCTGCGGACAGGTGTCTATGGGCAGGAGAACCGTGGCGCGTTGCGCCTGATGGGCCGGCTGCCCGGGTTCGGTGCCATGCGCAGGCAGCTGGAGGCGCCGGACCGCAAGCCGCGGGGCCTCAGCCTGAAGCGGCTCCGCGCCGCCCCGCACGGCATAGACCTCGGTCCGCTCGAGCCGGGGCTCGTGCGGCGGCTCGGATCGCCGGATCGGCGCATCCAGCTGACGCCGGACGCCTATGTGAACGATCTCGACCGTGCCGCGCGTGCGCTCGAGGCGCCGGCTCCGTCGCTGGTGCTGATCGGCCGCCGGCACGTGCGCAGCAACAATTCCTGGCTGCACAACAGCCAGCGCCTCGTGAAGGGCAAGCCCCGTTGCACGTTGATGATCCATCCGGCGGATGCGGCCACGCGCGGCATCGTCGATGGTTGCGTGGTGCGCCTCAGCTCGCGGGTCGGCGCGGTCGAGATCGCGGCGGAGGTGACGGAGGACATGCGGCCGGGCGTCGTCTGCATGCCGCACGGCTGGGGCCACGACCGGCCAGGCACGCGTCTGTCGGTCGCCGGACGCAGCCCTGGCGTGAGCATCAACGATGTGGTCGACGACCAGCGCATCGACGCGCTGACCGGAACCGCCGTGCTGAACGGTACGCCGGTCGAAGTGGAGCCGGTCCGGCTCGCGTCGGGCGCGTAACGCGCCCGACGCGAACCCCGCATCAGTGCGGGATGCTCTCGACAGCGTCCTTCACGACGTCGAGCGGGTTCCAGCCCTTCTTTTTCTTCTTTGGTTCCGTCGGCGGCGCAGCTTCGCCTTCGGCCGGCGGAGGCGC
>CAVTDU010000005.1:0-78523 GCA_963733565.1 uncultured Gammaproteobacteria bacterium | reverse complement strand
TGTTCGCCTCGTCCTGTCCCCGCGGCGTGCCGGGACCTAGGCCTCGCCCCGGCTACCCCAGCGCGTACAGGTTGCCGTCCGTGCTGCCGACGAACACGACGCCGCCAGCCACTGCCGGCGATCCCATGATCGCGCCTACTGAAATGAACCGGTAAAAGTCCACGTACATGTCCTCGAAGTCGCCGAACACGGGGGCGAAGGACGCTTCGTTCAGCCGGCCCTCCGCATCGAGGACTTTCATCGAGTCGAGCTTCGACGCCTCGGTCTGGAACTCCCACGCGAGGTTGCCCGTCTTCGCGTTCACGGCGTACAGCCTGCCGTTGTGACTGCCGAAGTACGCGATCTCGCCCGCCAGCGCGGCGGACGAAAACACGTACGACTTCGCGTCGAAGTTCCAGCGCAGGCGCCCCGTGCGTGCGTCGAGCTGTCCGACGTGCCGGCGTAGACGACGCCGTCGCGCACCGCCGGCGTGCCGTTCACCCACGACTTGCTCGTCGGGTAGTCCCATTTGCGCCGGCCGGTCGCGGCGTCCATGGCGTACACGTGCGCGTCGCGGCTGCCGACATACACCATGCCGTCCACCACCGCGGCCGACGACTGGAAGCCGACCTGGTTGTGGATCGCCGGGTCCTTGCCGCCCTCGAACGCCCATTTCTGCTGACCGGTGGCGGCGTCGATCGCGTACAGCCGGCCGTCCCAGCTGCCGATGTAGACCACGCCGTTGGCGACGGCCGGGGACGCATGCACGACGTCCTGCGTCGCGAACTTCCACTGCAGCACGCCGCTCTTCGCATCGACCGCGTAGACGTTGCCGTCGCCGCTGCCGAAGTAGACCTTGCCGTCCACCACCGCCGGCGACGAGGTGAACACGTCCCAGGCGTCCGGAATCGTCTGCGCCGCGGACGGGTAACCGTGCAGGTTCTTCGCCTCGAACTTGCGCTCGTACTCGGCTGACGAACACCCACTGGGCTGGCCGGTGTCGCGGTGTCGATCGCGACGAGCGAGCCGGCGGACGACGTGAAATACACCGTGCCGTCGGCGACGGCGGCCGACGACGCTATCGGCATGCGCGACTTGAAGTTCCATTTCTCCTTTCCCGTCTGCTGGTCGATCGCGTACAGGTGGCCGCTCATGCTGCCGATGTAGACCACGCCGCCTGCGATCGCCGGGGAGGTCACGATCGGCCCGGCGGCCTTGAAGGTCCACTTCACGCCCGGTGTCGTGACCGGTCCGGAGGATGGAAACGCGCCTGTCCGTGCCGCGTCTGCGTGGAAGGTGGCCTGGGCAAAGGCGGGTGAAGAAAGTAGGGCCAGCAGAGCGACCGCCACGACTCGTTGCATCGACAATCTCCCGTCAACCTGCCCCGCGTTGGGCGAGCTGCACGATAGCGCCTGCAACGGTGTTCGAGCCGCCGGTCGGGACTGGCCCGTCGCCTCCAGCGAACGGCTCGGCGCATGCCGCCGTCCTGGGCCTGAGGCGGATTGGCGGGTCCGGCGTCCGATCGATTCAGGCGACTGATGCGTTGGCTCTATTAATTCGCCTTTTTAATCAAGCCATCCGCCCTATAGTGGCGTCGACCAACCCACGGAGGTTCCATGCTCGAGATCCGACGCGCAAGCGACAGGGGCCACGCCGACCATGGCTGGCTCGACTCCTACCACTCGTTCTCGTTCGCGGACTACTGGGACCCGCGGCACGTCGAATTCGGGCCGCTGCGTGTCATCAACGAGGACCGCGTGGTCCCGGGTGCAGGCTTCGGCACGCACGGCCACCGGGACATGGAGATCATCAGCTACGTGCTCGAAGGCGAGCTGGCGCACAAGGACTCGACGGGCACGAGCTCCGTCATCCGGCAGGGCGACGTGCAGCGCATGAGCGCCGGGCGCGGTGTCATGCACAGCGAGTTCAACCACTCGCAGTCGCAGCCGGTGCATTTCCTGCAGATCTGGATCCAGCCGGACGTCACCGGCATCGAGCCGGAGTACGAGCAGAAGCGATTCGAGCCGGAGGAGAAGCGCGGGCGTCTGCGACTGGTCGCCTCCCCGGACGGCGCCGACGGCTCGGTCCGCATTCACCAGGACGCGCGTCTGTTCACCGCGCTTCTGGACGGCGCGGAACGTACCGCGCTCGAGGTCGCGCCCGACCGCAGGCTCTACGTGCACGTGGCGCGCGGCAAGGTCACTGCGAACGGCGAGGTGCTCGACGCAGGCGACGCGCTGAAGCTGACGGACACGCCGGTGCTGAGCCTCGCCGACGGGGCGGATGCGGAGGTGCTCGTTTTCGATCTGCCGGCGTAGGCATTAAGTTCGCGGAAGCCGATCGCGCGCAGAAGGACAGTCAACGTGTACACGCTCTATTACTCGCCGGGCACCGCCAGCATGGTCGTGCACCTCGCGCTGCTCGAACTCGGGGTCCCCTACAGGCTCGAGAAGGTGGATTTCGACAAGGGCGCGCAGCGCAGCGAGGAGTACCTGCGCCTGAATCCGCGCGGCCAGGTGCCGACGCTGGTCATCGACGGCAAGCCGTACTTCGAGTCCGCGGCGCTGCTGATGATCCTCGCCGAGCGCCACCCGGAAGCGCGGCTCGCGCCCGCACCCGGCAGCCCGCTGCGCGCCGACTGGTACCAGTGGATCGCGTTCTTCACCAACTCGCTCGGTCCCGCGTATCGCCTGTGGTTCTATCCGCCCGATCTCGGTGCCGAAGAGCATCCGCCGGCGGTGCGGGAAGCGCTGCGCAAGAGCATCGAGGGTTCCTGGGCCTTCGTCGATGCGCACCTGCAATCGAGCGGGCCGTACATGCTCGGCAAGGACTTTCTCCGGCGTGGACCTGCTCGCCATCATGTACATGCGCTGGTCGAGGAACATGCCGCGCCCGGCGCTCGAGTGGCCGTCGCTGCGGCGGCTCGCCGACCTGGTGCGGGCACGGCCGAGCTGGCGCCGGATGTATGAACTCGAAGGCCTGACGGAGTGGGCCGCCTGACCGCGCTCACCGCCGCGCGGCCGGCGCTCAGATGCGGATCGCGCGCCAGGCGCCTGATCGCCACCTCAGGTACAGCGCGCCGCCGAGCAGCAGCACATAGGTCATCAGTGCGAACCAGCCGCCGGCCGCGCCGAACCCGAACTGCGGCAGGAAATCGATCCAACCCTGTCCGGGCCCGAACGACAGCATGTGCGCCAGCGGCACGAACACGCCCCACGACAGCACCACGAACAGTATCGCCGGCACGCGGACGTCGCCCGCGCCGCGCAGCGAAAATCCCGCGCCGAGATTGAGTCCGTCGAAGATCTGGTAGCCGGCCGCGATCCAGAGCAGAACGGATCCGAGTTCGACCAGCGTCGCCGCCTGCGGATCGCCGTCGGTCAGAAAGGCCGGCAGCAGCCACGGTCCGGCCGCTGCGAGCAGCACGCCGAGCGTCCCCATGAATACGACCGTCGACAGGATGATGGTGTTGCCGAGCCGGCACGCCCAGTCCTTGTCTCCCGCGCCGATCGACTGGCCGACGAGTGTCGTGCCGGCAAGCGCGATGCCGAGGCCCGGCATGTAGGCCGCGGAAGTGAGCATCATCACGATCTGGGTGGCGGCGCCCTCCACCTGGCTCAGGCGGACCTGCATCAACTGGAACAGCGACAGTCCGAACAGGTCCGCGGCGTACATCATCCCCATCGGCAGGCCGATCCTGAACTGGCGCAGCAGGCTGCCCGCGTCGGGACGCCAGGTCAGGTGCGTCTTGTGCGTGCGGCGCAGGTCGTCCCGGAGGAACACGAAGAGCGCGAACGCGACGCCGCAGAGCATGCTCACATTCGTGGCCCACGCGGAGCCGGCGATGCCCCCGTCGAGCCGGAAGATGAACACTTCGTTCAGCACGGCATTCACCACGGCCACGAGCGTGCTGGTCATCACCGTGATGCGCGGCCGCGAGATGCCGTTGAAGAAGCCGAGGATCGCCCAGAGCGCCACGCCGATCGGGGCGCCCATCATCCGTGGCCACCAGAAGGCGACGGCCTGCTGCTGCACGTCCGCGTCCAGGCCGAATGGCGCGAGGATCGGCGCGCCCAGGTACGCAAACGCCGCGAAGAACGGCACGGTGATCAGGGCGCCCCACAGCGCGACCCAGGTCGCATGTCCCGCGCGCCAGCGGCGCCGGCTGCCTTCCGCCTGCGCGACGATCGTCTGCACCGCGAGCCCGATGCCGCCGAACACCATCACGAAGAACAGCACGACCCAGTAGATCGCCGCGAGGCCGGCCATCGCCGTGGTCGAGATGTGGCCGACGAACCAGGTGTCCGTGAGGCTGATGACGACCTGCAGGCCGCTGTTCAGCATCAGCGGGAACGCGAGCGCACCGATCGCGCGGAAGTCGACGCGTGGGCGACCGTCGGGCCCGATGCGCTGGGCCGGCAGCATCAGCGCCGCATGTGCCGGTGCACGAAGAAGTAGAAGAGCCCCCACAGGAACAGCATCAGGCCGCCGCCCCACAGCGTGATGCGGTGCAGGCTGCCCTCGAGCAGTTGCTGGTCCTGGCCGGCCGTGACGCCGAGCCACACGAGCACGCTGCACCACAGCGCCGATCCGGCGATCGTCGCGAGCGAGAACTTCCAGTAATTCAGGCGCACGATGCCGGCCGGAATGCCGATCAGGTGACGAATCACCGGCAGGATCCGCGAAACGAACACGCCCATCGTGCCGTAGTGAGCCGCCCATGCCTCGGCGCGCTCGATCTTCTCGGGCGTGATGAGCAGGTAGCGTCCGTAACGCATCAGCAGCCGCCGGCCGAGCAGCCGCGCGACAGCCAGTACATCACGCTGGCGCCGACCCACGACCCGACCGTACCCGCGAGCACGATGCCGCTGAGCGTGAACGTGCCCTCGCGCGTGCGCCAGGTAGGCCGCAGGCGGGATCACGAACTCGCTCGGCAGCGGGATGATCGAGCTCTCCATGGCCATCAGCAGCCCGATGAGCAGGTACCCGCCCTGGTCGAGCGTCTCGAGGTACCAGTGGATCAGGGGTGCGAGCAGGTCGTGCATGGCCGGGCATTCTGCCAGAACGCCGGCGGACGCTCCGGCCGGGCGGTGGGCGGGGCCGTGCGAGTGGTGCGACAATCGACGTCCAGCGCCGGAATGCGGCGAACCGGAGTCTCCATGCGTCGTCCCGTCGGATTGCCAGCCCTTTGCCTTTCCACGCTGGTGCTGCTCGGCTGCTGGCCGGCGCTGGCCAAGGAGGCGGCACCACCCGAGGCTGCCGCCATCAAGGAACCCGCGGTCATCGCGACGGCGGACATTTCGATGCGGGCCGATGCCGACGAGCGTTTCGCGCAGGACGTGATCGAGCGCAGCAAGGGTCGCGACCGCACGGCCGGTCTCGAAAAGAGCCTCGTTCATCTCGCGGAAACAGTCGAGCTCGAGAGCCAGCGCTTCAAGCGGGACGAGCTGAGCGTGCTTTCGATCATGCGGCTCGAGAGCCTCGAGCGGCACTGGAATTTCTTCGCGAGAGAGCTCAGCGACTGGCGCCGCGAGCTCAAGCAGGTGACCAGCCAGTACACGGAAGACGCCGCCGAGCTCGCGCGCCGTCGCGCCCTGTGGGAAGCGACCAGCGCGGCGACGGGGACGTCGGCGATGGCGCCTGCGCTGTCCGATCGCATCAGCAGCGTGCTGGCGGAGATCGACGCCGCGGATGTGGCGGTATCCGGCCCGATCGGCAGGCAGATCAGTCTCAGCCAGCGGGCCAACGTACTCGAGACCGGCATCCTGGCCGGGCAAAAGGCAGTCGCGGCCGCCATTTCCTACAACGACCACCGCCTCGCCAAGATCGACTCGCCGCCGCTCTGGGAAGCGGCGAACGATCCGCAGCAGCGCGGGGACGGACTCAAGTCGTTGGAGACGGGCCTCAAGGTCGAGACGACATTCCTCAACGAATACCGGGAGGCGACGCAGGGCTACCGCAACGTCAAGGACCGTCGTCGCGCTGCTCATGCTGCCCCTGCTCATCTGGCTCAGCATCCGCAGCCGCAAGGTCGTTTCCGACGATCCCGAGATCCAGGCCGCGGCGCGGGTGCTGCGCCGGCCGATCTCGTCCTGGCTCGTGCTGCTCATGGTCAGCGTCGTCGTGTTCGAGCCGAACGCGCCGATGCTGATGCACCAGGTGGCGATGTTCATCGCCCTGGTCCCGGTCCTGCGATTGCTGCCGCAGGCCGTGTACTCGGTACTCGGTCCGTGGCCCTACGTCGCCACCGGCCTGTACCTGCTCCATCGGCTGTCGTTCCTGTTCCTTGCGAACCCCTATTACTACCGCGTGTTTCTGGTCGGACTGGCGCTGCTGTCGGTCGTGCTGCTGGCCTGGGTGCTGTGGAACCGCCGGCCGCGCGCCGGCGCCGCACTGGTCAAGCCCTCGCAGAAGTGGGTGCGCCTCGCCGGCTGGGGGGCGATTGCGGCACTGCTCGTCGCCATCGTGGCGAACCTGATCGGCAACGTCTCGCTCGCCGAGATGCTGATCGGCGGCATCCTCGAGAGCGGCTATGTGGGGCTCGTGCTGTACGCCGGCGTGACCGTGCTCGCCTCCATCATCCGGCTGCTGCTGGCGCGCAAGGCGCTGTCGCGATTCACGATCGTCACGCAGCACTTCGGGCCGCTGATGCAGAGCTTCACGCGCCTGCTCAAGTTCGGCGCGCTCGTGTCGTGGATCATCGTGGTCATGAACGAGTTCCGCGTGTTCCGGCCGATCCGCGACGCAGTCGTGGCCGTCCTCGGCCACGAGCTCAAGTTCGGGAAGATCTCGCTGACACTCGGCGGCGTGCTGCTGTTCCTGTTCTCCGTGTGGCTCGCGTTCTGGGCCGCAAAGACCGTGCGGCTGATCCTGCAGGACGAGATCCTGCCCAAGATGTCGCTGCCGCGCGGCGTCGGCAACAGCATCTCGTCGCTGACCTACTACGCGATGATGATGCTCGGCACTCGTCGTGGCGCTCGCCGCGGCAGGCTTCGAAGTGAGCCAGCTCGCGATCGTGATCGGTGCGCTCGGCGTCGGCATCGGCCTCGGCCTGCAGAACGTCGTGAACAACTTCGTCTCGGGCCTGATCCTGATGTTCGAGCGGCCGATCCAGCCGGGCGACGTGGTCGAGGTCGGCGGCACGTCGGGCAAGGTGCGCGAGATCGGCATGCGGGCCACCACGCTCAGCACCTTCGAGGGCGCGGACGTCGTGGTGCCGAACGGCATGCTGCTGAGCGAGAAGCTGATCAACTGGACGCTGAGCGACATGGACCGCCGCATCGACGTCAACGTCGGCGTGGCCTACGGCAGTGACCCGAGCCAGGGTGCTGCAGCTGCTGATGGAAGTGACCCGTTCGACGGATGGCATCGCGAGCGAGCCGCGAGCCCACGGTCCTGTTCGTCGGCTTCGGCGCCAATTCGCTCGACTTCTCGATCCGCTCGTGGACCAACGACTTCGACAACTGGGTGAAGATCCGCAGCGCGCTGACGGTGCGCGTGCACGATGCGCTGAAGAATGCGGGCATCGAGATTCCGTTCCCGCAGCACGACCTGCACCTGCGCAGCGTCTCGCCCGGGGCGAGCGCGGCTCTTGCCGGGCTGAACAAGCCACCCGTGCCGCCGACGAGCGGCTGATGCTCGTCGAGCCGGAGCTGGTCGGCGCCGGGACGCGAATCGTCACCGACGTCGCTGGCCGCGGCCGTATTCGGCCTCGCAGCCTTGAGCGCGCCATGGCGGGTGTGGCTCGACGACCGCGAGCGGCAGTGGGTCTGGCTGGTGAGCCTGGGCGTGCTGCTCGCCGTCTGGTCCATGAAGGCGGGCATCACGCCCGGACTCTCGCTGCGGTTCCTGCTCGTCACGGCGCTGACGCTGATGAACGGCTGGCAGCTCGCGGTGATCGGCGCGGCGCTGGTGCTCGTCGTGCTCTGCATCACCGGGCAGGCCGCCTGGAGCAGCTTCGGCGCCAACCTGCTCTGCATGGCGGTCGTGCCGGCGATCTTCACCGCGTGGTTTCACGAGTTCGTCCACTCGCGGCTGCCGCACAACTACTTCGTCTATTTCTTCGTCACCGTGTTCCTGGGCTCGGCGCTCGCCTTCAACCTCGCCGGCCTGGCGCGGCTCGCGGTCCTCGCGGCGAGCGGCACGGTCGAGGCCGCGCACGTCGGGCCCGAGTACTTCGCCGTGCTGCCGCTGATGAGCTTCGGCGAGGCGACCGTGAACGGCATGGTGATGGCGATGGCCGTGGTCTACCGGCCGCGGTGGGTGATGAGCTTCGACGACCGGCTGTACCTGAGGAAGAGAGCGGATAGTGATTAGCGGATAGCGGATAGCGAAGAAACCAGAGCCGCTGCCGCGGTCCGCCGTGCCTACCGCAGCGTGTTCTTGTAGACCTTGCCGTCCTTCATGATCACGACGAAGTTCTTCGCCGGATCGCCGATCAGGTCGACGTTCGCCATCGGATCGCCATCCACGAGCAGCAGGTCCGCGTAGGCGCCCGTTTCGACCACGCCGAGCTTTCCCGCCTGGTACGGATTGCGTGGACCCGACAGTGCCAGCAGCTGCGCGTTGTCGTGGGTCACCATCTTCAGGATCTCGGCCGGCGTGAACCACTGCTTGAGCTTCAGGATGTCCGCAGCCTGCCTGGCGTTCTGCCGCGGGTCGAACAGGTAGTCGGTGCCCCAGGCGAGCTTCACGCCGTACTGCTTCGCCCACGTGAACGCGTTGTCGGTGCCGTCGATCACCTGCGCCTTTCTTCAGGCGCGTGGACTCGGGCGCGGTCGGCGGCGCCGGATCGAGCGCCTGCAGGCTGAGCCAGATGCCCTTGTCGGCGAGCAGCTTCATCGTCTCTTCGTCGAGCAGCTGGCCGTGCTCGATGCACAGCACGCCCGCTTCGACCGCCCGCCGCACCGCCCGCGGCGTGTACGCGTGCACGGTGACGTAGGTGTTCCAGTCGCTGACGCGGCCTCGACCGCGGCCTTCATCTCGTCGAGCGTGTACTGCGTGACGTCGAGCGGATCGTACGCCGATGCGGCGCCGCCGCCCGCCATCACCTTGATCTGGGTCGCACCGGCGCGCAGGTTCTCACGCGTCGCCGTCAGCACCTCGTCGCGGCCGTCGGCGATATAGTTCGCGCCCAGCTGCTCGCCCTTCGACACCTCGCCGAAGAACCGGCGCGAGCGCTCCTGCGGCAGCCGTGAGTCGCCGTGCCCGGACGTCTGCGAGATCATCGCCCCGCTCGCGTAGATGCGCGGCCCGGGCAGCTCGCCCTTGTCGATGGCCGGCCTGGCCGTGAGCAGTCGGGCCGCCCATGTCGCGCACGGACGTGAAGCCGCGCATCAGCATGTCGCCCGCTTCCGCCGTGGCTCGCGCCTGCAGCACTTCCGGCCGTCGTCGCCGGCGCTCAGCAGTTCGGCCTGGCCAGTGGTGCTGAGCGCGATGTGCACGTGGTTGTCGATCAGGCCCGGCATCAGCGTGCGACCGCCGCCCTGGATCCGGGTCAACGTCGTCCCGGCCGGCGCTGCGACCGCCTGGCTGGAAATCGACTGGATCAGGTTGCCGACCACCAGCACGTTCGACGGCGCCGAGAGACGCGCGGAAGTGCCGTCGAACACGCGGACGTTCTCGAACAGCACGGCCGTCTGCGGCTGACTGAGGTGCAGTCGTGGAGGCCGCATCTGCCAGGAGCGGCAGCAACGCAGCAGCGAGGCCGGCCAGGCCGTTTCGCAGAGACATTGCGATTCTCCCCGGAAACGAGTGTCGAGCTTGTGCTGGCGGGCAGGAGCAGCGCGAAGTCGAGCTTGATGCTCCGTTCAGGAAGCCCGACGCCGTTCGCGAGATTGTACTGATCAGTGCGAAGAAAAGGGCGCAGGGGCTCGCGCGCCCGCTACGCAGCTCTCTCCGCCCGGAGCCCCTCCGCCGATCGCTGCCGCCACCGCGTCATCCACCCGCTCCAGCCACACGAACTCGAGCTCCCGCTTGACGCTGTCGGGGATCTCCTCGAGGTCCTTGCGGTTGCGCGCGGGCAGCAGCACCGTGCGGATGCCGGCCCGGTGCGCGGCGACGGTCTTCTCCTTGATGCCGCCCACCGGCAGCACCAGCCCGCGCAGGCTGATCTCGCCCGTCATCGCGATGTCGTTGCGCACGGTCCGGTGCGTGAGCAGCGACACGAGCGCCGTGTACATCGCGACCCCCGCGCTCGGGCCGTCCTTCGGGATCGCGCCCGCCGGGACGTGCACGTGGATGTCGCTCTTCTGGAAGATGGCCGGGTCGATGCCGAGCGCCTCGGACTGCGACTTCACGAGGCTCAGTGCCGCCTGCGCGCTCTCCTTCATGACGTCGCCGAGCTGGCCGGTCAGGATCAGCCGGTCCGCGCCCGGGATGCAGCGTGGCCTCGATGAACAGGATGTCTCCACCGACCGGCGTCCAGGCGAGGCCCGTCGCCACGCCCGGGACGCTGACGCGCATCGCCACTTCGTTCTCGAAGCGCGGCGCGCCCAGGATCTCGGCGACGTCCGCGCTGTCGACGCGGACCGACTCGGCCTTGCCCTCGGCGATGCGCACCGCGACGTTGCGCAGCACGGCGCCGATCTGGCGCTCGAGGTTGCGGCAACCCGCTTCACGCGTGTAGTCGCGGGCGATCTGGTACAGCGCCGGGTCCGACACCGACGCCTGCTCGGGCTTGAGCCCGTTGGCCTCGAGCTGCCGGCGCACGAGGTAGCGGCGCGCGATCTCGACCTTCTCCTCTTCGGTGTAGCCGGTGAGCTCGATGATCTCCATGCGGTCGCGCAGCGGCCCCGGAATCGTGTCGAGCTGGTTGGCGGTCGCGATGAACAGCACCTTCGACAGGTCGAACGGCACGCCGAGATAGTTGTCGCGGAACGTCGAGTTCTGCTCGGGGTCGAGCACCTCGAGCAGCGCGGAGGCCGGGTCGCCCTGGATGCCGCGGCCGAGCTTGTCGATCTCGTCGAGCATCAGCACGGGATTGCGCGTGCCGGCCTTCTTCAGCGCCTGCACGATGGTGCCGGGCAGCGCGCCGATGTAGGTACGGCGGTGGCCGCGTATCTCGGCCTCGTCGTGCATGCCGCCGAGGCTCGTGCGCTGGAACTTGAGGCCGAGCGCGCGGGCGATGCTCTGGCCGAGCGAGGTCTTGCCCACGCCCGGCGGGCCCACGAAGCACAGGATCGGGCTGCGGCCCTGCGGGTTGAGCTTGCGCACGGCGAGGTACTCGACGATGCGCTTCTTGATCCTGTCGAGCCCGTAGTGGTCGGCGTCGAGGATGCCGCGCGAGCGCTCGATGTCGATCGACTCCTCGTCGAGCTTCGACCACGGCAGCGCGATCAGCGTGTCGAGGTAGGTGCGCGCCATCGAGTACTCGCCGCTCGCCTCGTTCATGCGCTCGAGGCGCTTCAGTTCCTTGCGCGCGTGCTCCTCGATGTCGGCCGGCATGCCGGCCTTGCCGATCGCCTCGGCCAGCTCGGCCGCGTCTTCGCCCTCGCCGCCGTCGCCGAGTTCCTTCTGGATCTGCTTGAGCTGCTCGCGCAGCAGGATCTCGCGCTGGCGATCGTCGATCGCCTCCTTGGTCTGCTGCTCGATCTGGCGCGAGAGCTTCAGCACCTCGACGCGGCGCGTGAGGTGGCCCGATACCACCTCGAGCCGGTCGCGCACGTCCTCGATCTCGAGCACCGCCTGCTTCTCGGCGGGCTTCACGTCGAGGAAGCTCGCGATCATGTCCGCGAGCGCGGACGGCGATTCCATCGCCTGCACGCTGTTGGCGAGTTCGGCGGGGGCCTGCGGCAGCAGCGAGATGGCCTCCACGGCCTTCTGCTTGAGGTACAGCGTCCGGGGCTCGACCTCCGGGTGGGTCGCGCCGGTGTCGGACAGGAATTCGACGCGTGCCACGAGGTACGGGAACCCGGCCACCGGGTCGAGCACGCGGAAGCGCCGCTCGCCCTGGCAGACGAGGTGCTGGGTGCCGTCCGGCCCGGTGATGTAGCGGAGCACGCTCGCCATGGTGCCGATGCGGTGCAGGTCGTCGAAACCCGGGTCGTCGGTCTGCGGGTCCTTCTGCAGCAGGAAGCCGACCTTGGTCTCGGCGCGAACCGCCTCCTGCGCCCCGGCCACGGTCTTCTCGCGCTTGATGGCCACGGGAAGGACGACCCCCGGGAACATGACGAGGTTCCTCACCGGCAGGATGATCAGCATGTCCTCGGGCAGGCCCGGAGCCTTGGCTTGCTCGCCGGCCGGGGACGTCTGCTCGGTCTCGTTCGTGTTCATCCGTTCTACCTCTGCCCGGTCGATGCCGGGGCCAGGATCAGTTGCAGGCGGGCACTCGATATCAGCCCGATGGACCGGACGTTGGGGCGCCCGCGCGGGTCTCAATGGAGGGGCAGTGGAACGGGGAAGCTCTGTGCGCATGACGGTCGCCAGGAGTCGCTGTATCGCAGGCGGGCATCGATTGGTCATCGAAATTTGACAACAGTGCCGAAATCGTACGAAATTCAGGCGCTCCATTCAGGTTGACTATGCGAATGACACCCCAGGTTGAAGACCGTTTCGGCGCCGAGTTCTACCGCCGCCATTACTTCGACCGGCGCACCCGGGTCGTTACCCGGGCCGACATGGCGCGCCGCGCCGACCTGGTGGCGGCCTTCGCCCGCCACGGCGAGCTGCAGGTGCGTTCCATCCTCGACGTCGGGTGTGGCCTGGGGCTCATGCGCCGGCAGTTGCTCCGCGCGTTCCCGCGGGCGCGCTACACCGGGCTCGAGTTCAGCGAGTACCTGTGCCGTCGCTACGGCTGGGAACAGGGCTCGGCAGCGGATTTCGACCCGGGCCGGACGTACGACCTCGTGGTCTGCTACGACGTGCTGCAGTACCTGGACGCGCGCGCGGCAGCCGCCGCCATCCGCAACCTGGGCCGGCTCTGTGCCGGGGTGCTGCATTTCGGGGTCCTGACGCAGGAGGACTGGGACCTCAACTGCAACCAGAGCACGACGGATCGCAACGTGCACATGCGGCCCGGGGCCTGGTACCGGCGACGGCTTGCACCCGACTTCATCAATGCGGGGTCGGGCATGTTCGTCCGGCGCGGCGCCCCCATTCACCTGTGGGAGCTGGACCAGGTCGAGGTCCTTCGGCCGCGGCGCGCGTAGGCATCTCCCACGGCTTGACTGCCTTACGGCGCAATTGCTGCGTCGCAGCGTAAGGGGGATACACGAGGACAGCATCCCAAGGAGGGCTGTCCATGAAGCTGCGATTCCTCTTGCTCAGCGGCCTTGCCGCCGTCCTCGCCAGTGGGCCATCCGCCGCGCAGAGCTGGGAGGCTCTCCCGACCGTGGCGCCTGCCCCAGCCGACAACCCGACCACGCAGGCACGCGTCGAGCTCGGCAAGATGCTCTACAACGACCCGCGCTTCTCGGAGACCGGCACGATCTCCTGCGCGAGCTGCCACAACCTCATGGAAGGCGGCGACGATCACCGGCCGACCAGCATCGGCGTCCATGGCGTGAAGGGCGGCCGCAACGCTCCCACCGTGTTCAACGCCGCGTTCCTGACCGCCCAGTTCTGGGACGGTCGTGCGCCCACGCTGGAAGCCCAGGCCAAGGGCCCGATCGTGAATCCGGTCGAGATGGGCATGAAGGACCTCGGCTCGGCGATCGATCGCATCCGGGCGATTCCGGGCTACGCGCCGTATTTCGCCGCCGCTTTCGGGCCCGGCGACGTAATCAACATCGACAACGCCGCCAAGGCAATCGCCGCGTACGAGCGTACGCAGATCACCCCGGGCAGCCCTATGACCGCTACGTCCAGGGCGACAAGACGGCGCTGACGGCCCAGCAGGTGAGCGGCATGAAGGCATTCGCCGAAGCAGGCTGCCAGGCCTGCCATTCGGGCGCGGCGTTCGCCGGCCCGGCGTTGCCGATGGGCACCCCGTTCCTGCAGAAATTCCCGCTCAACGCCGACAGCCCGTACGTCGCAAAGTACGACCTGATGGCCGACAAGGGCCGCTTCGAATCGACGAAAGACCCTGCCGACGAGCACATGTGGCGGGTGCCGCAACTCAGGAACCTGACCTACACGGCGCCGTACCTGCACAACGGCAGCGTCAAGACGATCCAGGAGATGGTGCGCCTGATGGCCAGCGTGCAGCTCGGCAAGGAACTGCCGCCCGCCGACGTCGAGAACATCGCCGCTTTCCTCACCAGCCTGACCGGCGAGTTCCCGAAGGAGATGCTGCCGCGGTTGCCGCCGACGCCCGGAGACCTGCTGAAGTAGCGAAACCGGCGCCGATTCGAGGGAATCCGCAACGGGGGGCCGGGGGCTGTACAATGCGCGCCTCCTGCATGGCCCCCCGGTTCTAACGATGCACGTGATGAGCGTCCCTCCGTTGCGGCTCCTGCTGCCCGCGCTTGCCGCGGTCGTGCTGGCGGGCTGTAGTACTACGCAGTCCTGCGGCGGCAACCAGGACTACCTGACGGCGCAGGAGCGGCCGCGCCTCGACCTGCCTCCGGGGGTCATGACGATCGAGCGCGAGGCGCCGGTCGTCATCCCGCCTGCCGCGCCGGATCCGCAGAAGCTCGACCCGCAGCCGCGCTGTCTCGACTTTCCGCCGCCGTTCTTCGCTCCTCGCAAGCCGGCGCCGTCGGTCGCTCCGGCCAGCGCGCCGGCCAGCCCTCCGGCGCCGCAGCCGCCGCAACCGTCCGGATCGCCCTGATCGGGCCTAAGTCCGGTCTCCCGCACGGCAGAATTGCGACCGTGAGAAACACATCGCTCCTGAGCGGCATCAGCCTCGCTCCCGGCACGCTTCGCGCGGTATTGCTCGACCGCCTGACCCGCTCGCTCGGCAAGCACCCGGACACCGCCACGCAGCGCGACATGTACGACGCGCTGTCGCTCGCGGTCCGCGAGGAACTCGCCGCGCGCTGGCTCGCGACGCAACGCCGCGTGTCGCAGGCGGGCGTGAAGCGCATCTGCTACCTCTCGGTCGAGTACCTGCTCGGCCGCACGCTCATCAACGGCCTCTCGGCGCTCGACGGCGAACTGGTGCAGGAGGCCCGCGACGCGCTGCAGGAGCTTGGCTTCGATCTCGACAGGGTCGCGCAGGAAGAGATCGACCCGGGCCTCGGCAACGGCGGCCTCGGCCGGCTGGCCGCGTGCTTCGTGGATTCGCTCGCGACGCTGCAGTACGCGGCGGTCGGCTACGGCATCCGCTACGACTTCGGCATCTTCACGCAGGCCATCGACGAGGACGGCCGGCAGCGCGAAATCGCGAGCAGCTGGCTGCGCCAGCGCAGCCCGTGGGAGATCCCGCGCGACGATGCGCGCTACGTGGTGCGTTTCGGCGGCAGCTGCATCGCCTCGCAGGACGCGCAGGGCCGCACGCGCTATCGCTGGGTGGACACGCAGAACATCTGGGCCGTCGGCTTCGACCAGCTGATCCCGGGCAACCGCGGGCCGACCGTGAATCACCTGAGGCTCTGGGCCGGCCGCGCCATCGCGCCTTTCAACGTCGAGGCGTTCAACGCCGGGCGGCACGCCGAGGCCTCGGTCGCGGAAGTGGACGCCAAGAACGTCTCGCGCATCCTCTACCCTGACGACACGACGCCGCAGGGCAAGGAGCTGCGCTTCAAGCAGCAGTACTTCTTCGTGAGCGCGAGCCTGCAGGACATGCTGGCCCAGCAGCTGGCCGAGGGACGCCCGCTCGAGGAGCTGCCGGACGGCATCGCGATCCAGCTCAACGACACGCACCCGGCGCTCGCGATCCCGGAACTGATGCGCCTGCTCATCGACGAGCACGAGATGGAGTGGGAGCGGGCCTGGGACATCACGCGTCGGGTCTTCAGCTACACCAACCACACGCTGCTGCCCGAGGCGCTCGAGGTGTGGCCGGTGACGTTCTTCGAGCGCATCCTGCCGCGCCACCTGCAGATCATCTACCTGCTGAACCGCGCGCTGCTCGACGAGATCTCCGCGCGTCACCCGAACGACCAGGACCGCCGCCAGCGCATGTCGCTGATCGACGAGAGCCACGGGCGCATGGTCCGCATGGCGCACCTCGCGGTCGTCGCGAGCCACACCGTGAACGGCGTGGCCAAGCTCCACTCGGAGCTCATGAAGCAGACGATCTTCAGCGACTTCGCCGAGCTCTACCCGGACCGCTTCACCAACGTCACGAACGGCATCGCGGTGCGCCGCTGGCTCAAGCAGTCGAACACCGGGCTCTCGGCGCTGCTGACCGAGCGCCTCGGCCACGCCTGGGAGAACGACCTCGAGGAACTCGAGCGACTGCGCTGGGCGGCGGACGACCCGGGGTTCCGCGCGCGCTTCGCCGCGATCAAGGCCGAGAACAAGCGACGGCTGGCGGAAACCATCCAGCGCCGGGTCGGCGTCGAGGTGGACCCGGACTCGCTCTTCGACGTGCAGGTGAAGCGCATCCACGAGTACAAGCGCCAGGTGCTGAACCTGCTGTACGTGATCACGCGCTACAACCGCATCCGGGCGAATCCCAAGGCGCCCGTGGTTCCGCGGACCGTCATCTTCGCCGGCAAGGCCGCGCCCGGCTACACGATGGCGAAGAACATCATCAAGCTGATCAACAACGTTGCGCGCGTCGTGAACTCCGATCGCGCGGTGGCCGGGAAGCTGCGGGTGGCGTTCCTGCCCGACTACGACGTGTCGCTCGCGCAGCGCATCATGCCTGCGGCGGATCTTTCCGAGCAGATTTCGACGGCCGGCATGGAGGCGTCGGGCACCGGCAACATGAAGCTGTCGCTGAACGGCGCGCTCACGATCGGCACGCTCGACGGCGCCAACATCGAGATCCGCGAACAGGTCGGGGCGGAGAACATCTTCATCTTCGGCCTGACGGCCGAGGAGGTCGCGGCCTACCGCAGGCGCGGGTACTCGCCGTCCGAGGTCGCCCGCGTCGACCCGGAGCTCACGAAGACACTCGAGATGATCGATGCCGGGTACTTCTCGCCCGGCAACCTCGCCGACGGCAAGCCGGTCGTGGACCGCCTGCTGAGCGAAGGCGAGCCGTTCTTCGTGCTGGCGGACTTCGCGGCGTATGCCGCCGCCCAGGATGCCGTCGACGCGCTCTACCGGCACCCGGACGAGTGGTACCGCAAGGCGGTGCTCAACACGCTCAGCATGGGCATCTTCTCGAGCGACCGCAGCATCCGCGAGTACGCCCAGCGCATCTGGCGCATCAAGCCGGTGATGTAAGGGACGTCCCCGCAGGGACTGTCCCTCGCGAGGGACAGTCCCTGCGGGGACAGTCCCCCGCTTTGCTAGACTGACTGCGTGGCCATCCGGCAAAAGCTCTCCGCATCCGAGATCGACGCACTCGTCAGTGCGCGCCACGGCGAGCCGCGCTCGCTGCTCGGCTATCACGAGTTCGCCCGCAAGGGAGAGCATCCGGCCTGCATCGTGCGCGTGCTCGAGCCGGATGCCGAGTACGTCGCGGTCCTGTGGGAAGACGGCGGCCCGCCGAGCGAGCTGAAGCGCATCCACGACGCCGGCCTGTTCGAAGGCCGTGTGCCCTATCGTCGCCCGCTCGCTCCGTACAAGCTCCGTATCCGCTACCGCAGCGGCACCGAGCTCACCAAGCACGACGCCTACTATTTCGCCCCGCAGCTCTCGGACTTCGACCTGTACCTGTTCGGCGAAGGCAACCACTACAGCATCTACTACAAGCTCGGTGCGCACCCCGTGGTGCTCGACGGCCTCGCCGGCACACGCTTCGCGGTGTGGGCGCCCAACGCCGAGCGCGTCAGCGTCGTCGGTCCGTTCAACCTCTGGGACGGCCGCAAGCACGCGATGCAGATCCGTGGCTCGTCCGGCATCTGGGAACTCTTCATTCCGGGCGTCGGGCCCGGCACGGCCTACAAGTACGAGATCCGCACGCGCAGCGGACGCACGGTGCTGAAAGCGGACCCGTACGGATTCGCCATGCAGCTGCGGCCCGACAACTGCTCGGTGGTCGCGGTGCTCGACGGCCACGAGTGGCAGGACCAGGCCTGGATGGACGACCGGCGCTGCCGCCGACCACTCCGTGCGGCCCATCAACATCTACGAACTGCACCCCGGCTCGTGGCAGCGTCGTTACGAGCGGACGCCGCCGTTCCAGAACTGGCGCGAGCTGGCCGACGAGCTGATCCCCTACGTCAAGGACCTCGGCTTACACGCACGTCGAGCTGATGGGCGTGGCCGAGCATCCGTTCGACGGTTCGTGGGGCTACCAGGTGGTGGGCTACTACGCGCCGTCGGCGCGCTTCGGGTCGCCGCAGGACCTGATGTACTTCGTCGATCGCTGCCACCAGGCCGGCATCGGCGTGATCATCGACTGGGTGCCCGCGCACTTCCCGCGCGACGAGCACGGCCTCGCGGAATTCGACGGCACCTCGCTCTACGAGCATGCCGACCCCCGGCTCGGCGAGCACACCGACTGGGGCACGAAGATCTTCAACTACGGCCGGCACGAGGTGCGCAATTTCCTCGTGGCGAACGCGCTCTACTGGCTCGACCACTACCACGTGGACGGCCTGCGCGTGGATGCGGTCGCCTCGATGCTGTACCTCGACTACAGCCGCAGGCCCGGTGAGTGGGTGCCGAACCGCTACGGCGGCCGCGAGAACCTCGACGCGATCGACTTCCTGCGCCAGCTCAACGTCGCGGTCGGCCAGTATCACCCGGGTGCGATGACGTTCGCGGAGGAGTCCACCGCCTTTCCGGCCGTGACGCAGCCGGTGCACCTCGGCGGCCTCGGCTTCCACTTCAAGTGGAACATGGGGTGGATGAACGACACGCTGCGCTACGCGGCGTTCGACCCGGTCCACCGGCGCCACCACCACCATCTCGTGACCTTCTCGTTCATGTACGCATGGTCGGAGAAGTTCGTGCTGCCCGTCTCGCACGACGAGGTCGTGCACGGCAAGGGCTCGCTGCTCGACAGGATGCCGGGCGACGAGTGGCAGAAGCGTGCGAACTACCGCCTGTTCCGTGCCTACATGACGGCGCACCCGGGCAAGAAGCTGCTCTTCATGGGCAGCGAGTTCGGGCAGTGGCGCGAGTGGCGCGACGAGCATTCGATCGACTGGCACCTGCTCGACGACGCGAGGCACCGCGGCCTGCTCGACCTGAACCGCGACCTGAACCGCATGTACGCCGATCTCGGCGCGCTGCACGCGAGCGACTGCGACCCGGCGGGCTTCGCGTGGATCGACCTGCACAGTGCCGACCAGAGCGTGTTCGCGTTCCTGCGCAGCGATCCGACGCAGCCGCAGTCCCCGCCGATCGTGTGCGTATTCAATGCCACGCCGGTGCCGCGGGACCAGTACTGGATCGGCGTGCCCGAGGGCGGCACCTACGCGCGAATCCTCGACAGCGACGCCGAGCGTTACGGGGGCACCGGCTACAGCAAGCAGGATCGCGCGACGGCCGATGCACACCCGAGCCACGGCTATCCGTTCCGGTTGCGGCTCGACCTCCCGCCGCTGGCCGCACTCTTCTTCCGCCTCGAACGCTGAACGGTCGGCCATGGAAACGCGCCCGTTCGGCCGCACGGGCATCCGTGTTCCGGTGCTCGGCTTCGGGGCGATGCAGGTCGGGGACCCGCGCATTGCCGAGCCCGAGGCCGCCGCGATGCTGAACGGTGCGCGCTACCTGGCCCTTCGCGCCGCCGGCATGGATCTGGCCGCTGCCGACCTGGACGGCGTGGCGCTGCGGTTTTCCGCCTTCGCACCCGGAGTCGACTGCGTTATCGTCGGCGGTGCCGACGCCCGGCACCTGCAGAACAACATTGCGGCCGTGTCCGCCGGTCCGCTCCGGCCGGAGCAGCTGGCCGCGATCCGCGGGGCTTTCAGCCGGGCTGGAACGAACTGGCGAGGACTCATCTGATGATCGATTCGCGGCCGCCGCCGATGGATGAAGCGCCCTACCTCGAGCCGGGCTCCGCCCAGCCGCTGGGTGCCAGCTGGACCGGGCGCGGCATCAATTTCGCCGCGTTCTCGGCCAGCGCGACCCGCGTCGAGCTGTGCCTCTTCGATGCCACGGGTCGCCGCGAAATCGCGCGACTCGCGCTGCCCGCCCGGACCGGCAGCATCTGGCACGGCTTCCTGCCCGCGCGTTTCGGCGGCCCGGGAACGCTGTACGGTTATCGGGTGCACGGCCCGTACCAGCCGTCGGAAGGGCATCGCTTCAATCCGGCCAAGCTGCTGGTGGATCCCTGCGCGACCGCGCTCGCCGGCGACGTCACCTGGCACCCGTCGCTGAACGGCGCCGAGGCCGGCAACGACTGGGTCCCGGACGCGGCCGACAGCGCCGACTACGTACCGCGGAGCCGCGTGACCGATCCCGCATTCGACTGGGGCGGCGTGCGCTCGCCGAGTGTCCCGTGGCGCGACACGATCATCTACGAGCTGCACGTCAAGGGATTCACGCAGCGGCACCCCGGCGTACCCGAGCACCTGCGCGGCAAGTACCTCGGGCTCGCGCAGCCGGCCGTGATCGACCACCTGAAGCGCATCGGCGTGACGACGGTCGAGCTGATGCCCTGCCAGGCGTTCGTGTCCGAGAAGTTCCTGGTCGAGCGCGGGCTCTCGAACTACTGGGGCTACAACCCGCTCGCGTGGTTCGCGCCGGACGCCCGCTATGCGATCGACGACCCGGTGGCCGAGTTCAAGACCATGGTCCGCGCGCTGCACGACGCAGGGCTCGAGGTCGTGCTCGACGTCGTGTTCAACCACACGGTCGAAGGCAACGAGTCGGGGCCGACCCTCTGCTTCCGCGGCTTCGACAACTCGATGTACTACCGGCTCTTCCCGCACAACCGCGCGCAGTACAAGAATTTCTCCGGCTGCGGCAACACGGTGAAGTTCGACAACCCGGAGGTCCGCGGCCTCGTCATCGACTGCCTGCGCTACTGGACCGCCGAGATGCGCGTGGACGGCTTCCGCTTCGACCTCGCGCCGATCGTCGGTCGCGACAGTGCCGGATACAGCCGCAACGCGCCGTTCTTCGCGGCGCTGCGCTCGGATCCGGTGCTGGCCTACGTCAAGCTGATCGCCGAGCCGTGGGACGTGGGCCCCGGCGGCTACCAGCTCGGCCACTTCCCGGCCGGCTGGTCGGAGTGGAACGATCGCTACCGCGACACCATGCGTGCGTTCTGGCGCGGCGACCGGCCGATGATCGGCAACTTCGCGGAGCGGTTCGCCGGCTCGAGCGACCTGTTCCGCGAGCACGGCCGCAAGCCGACCGCGAGCGTGAACATGGTGACGGCCCACGACGGCTTCACGCTGAACGACCTCGTCTCCTACAACGAGCGTCACAACGCGGCCAACCTCGAGAACGGAGCCGACGGGCACGCCCACAACCTGAGCTGGAACTGTGGCGCCGAGGGGCCGTCGGCCGATCCGGCCGTGCTCGAGCTGCGCGGGCGGCAGGTGCGCAACCTGCTCGCGACGCTGTTCCTTTCGCAGGGCGTGCCGATGCTG
Source organism: uncultured Gammaproteobacteria bacterium (assembly GCA_963733565.1). GTDB lineage: Bacteria > Pseudomonadota > Gammaproteobacteria > Steroidobacterales > Steroidobacteraceae > RPQJ01. Next base: position 57,056 of record CAVTDU010000005.1, on the reverse strand, counting down.
CTCGCCGGGGATGAGTTCGGCCAGACGCAGCGCGGCAACAACAACGCCTATTGCCAGGACAACGAGATCTCCTGGCTCGACTGGGACCTCGCCGCGAAGAACTCGAGCCTCGTCGAGTTCGTGCGGCTGCTCTCGGACCTGCGGCGTTCGCGGCTCTGGCTCCGTCGCGACACGTTCCTCAAGGGTACGCGCCGTTCTGCCGCGGCCCGCGACATCGCGTGGCTGCATCCCTCGGGACGCGAAATGACCGAGGCCGACTGGGCCGACGGGTCGCTGCGCTCACTCGCGGTCCAGATGAGTGGTACCGCCTACGGCCGGGCGGCGCCGGACGGGGACCTGCTCGCGGTGTTCAATGCAGACGATTCGCCGCTCGACATGCAGCTCCCGGCTGCGTCGCGCGGCGAAGCCTGGCGCGTGCTGATCGACACGGCTCGAGCGGATGCCGGTCAGGGCGGGAGGGCTGGTTCGTTGCCGGGAGACGCTGCGGGTCCAGGCGCGCAGCACGGTGCTCCTCGAGGCCGATTCGCCGGGCAGTGGGGCGGGTGCCTGACGATGCTCGACTCACTGCTCGACCATCTCGCACGCAGCCGCGGCATCGGTGACGCCTATTACGACTATCGCGGGGAACTGAAGCAGGTCAGCCCTGCCACGAAGAAGGCGATCCTCGCGGTGATGGGCTGCCAGGTGGACGATGCCGACGCGATCGCGCGCGAGATCGCCGAGCTCGATGCCGCGCGCTGGCGCACGCTGCTGCCGCCCGTCGCCGTGATCCGGCCGGGACACACCGGCGTGATCGTGGCGCTGCCCGGCGACTGCCTCGACCGGCCGCTCGACTGGAGTCTCGAGCTTGCGGACGGCTCGAGCCGTGCCGGCTGCGTGCGCTCGAGCGACCTCACGGAGGGAGAACGGTGCGAACTGGACGGCCGCTGGCTGACGCGCCGGCTGCTGGTGCTGCCCGACGACCTGCCTCTCGGTTACCACGTGCTGCGGGCCCAGGTGCGCGACGGCAGCGAAGGGCAGTGCACGCTGGTGGTCGCGCCGGGCCGCTGCTACGAGCCTGTCGTGCTGTCGCGCGGCCGGCGACTGTGGGGCGTTGCAGTGCAGCTCTACACGCTGCGCTCGGAGTCGAACTGGGGCATCGGCGATTTCGCCGACCTCGAGTCGGTCGTGCGCGGTTGCGCGCCACACGGCGCCTCGTTCGTCGGCCTGAATCCGCTGCATGCGCTGTTCCCGTCCAACCCGGCGCATTTCAGTCCGTACAGCCCGTCGACGCGGCACTTCCTGAACGTGCTGTACATCGCCGTCGAGTCGCTGCCGGAATTCGAGGAGTGCGCCGAGGCGCGCGGCATCGTCGAGGCAGAGGGCTTCCAGCGCGAACTCGAACGCCTGCGTTGCGTCGACAGCGTGGACTACGCGGGCGTCGCGCATGCGAAGCTGCCGGTACTCGCGGTGCTGTTCGAGCATTTCCGCCGCGAGCACCTCGACCGTGGCTCCGCGCGGGCCGAGGCGTTCCGTGCCTTCGAGCGCGAACGAGGCGAGCCGCTCAGGCTGCACGCGCTGCACGACGCGATCGACGCGCACATGCGCCGCGAGGATCCGCAGCGCTACTGGGGCTGGCCCGTGTGGCCGCCGCAACTGCGCGATCCGCGGCATCCGGGCGTGCGCGAATTCGAGGCGCGGCACGCCAGGTCCGTGCAGTTCAATTCCTGGCTGCAGTGGCTCGCCGACGAGCAGCTGCGCGGCGTGCAGGACCTCGCGCGCGAACTCGGCATGCCGCTCGGGCTCTATGGCGACTACGCCGTCGGCGTGAATCCGAGCGGTTCGGAAACCTGGTCCGACCAGGCGGTGTACCGCATGGGTGCCGGAATCGGGGCGCCGCCGGATGCGCTGGCACTGAAGGGACAGGACTGGGGCATCCCTCCGCAGGATCCCCATGCGCTGATCGCGGAGCGATACCGTCCGTTCCGCGACCTGGTGTCGGCCAACATGCGGCACTTCGGCGCGCTGCGGCTCGATCACGTCATGGCGCTCTTCCGGCAGTGGTGGGTGCCGGCCGGTCTCGGGGCCACCAATGGCGGCTATGTCCATTATCCGGTCGACGACCTGATGTCCGTCCTCGCACTCGAGAGCGTGCGGCACCGCTGCCTCGTCGTCGGCGAGGATCTCGGCACCGTGCCGGACGAGATGCGCCGCGCGATGGCGGAGTTCGCCGTGTACTCGTACAAGGTGCTGCTGTTCGAGAAGCAGCACGACGGGCGCTTCAAGCGGCCCGAGGAATACTCCCGCCGGGCGATCGCGACGGTCACGACGCACGACCTGCCGACGCTGCGCGGCTACTGGGAAGGCCGTGACATCGAGCTGCGCGACCGGCTGCGGCTCTTTCCCGGCGAAGAAGTCCGTCGGCGCGTCGTCGACGAGCGGGTGCACGATCGTGCCCAGCTGCTCGCCGCGCTCGAGGACTCCGGGCTGCGCCCGCAGCACTGTGACGCGGCGCGCCAGGGCTCGATGCCGCGCTGGCGCGTGCCATCCACCTGTATCTCGCGAAGAGCGCCGCCGCGCTCGTGGTGCTGCAGATCGAGGACCTGCTCGGCATGATCGATCCGGTGAACGTCCCCGGCACGAGCCACGAGCACGCGAACTGGCAACGCAAGGTGACGGCCGACGTCGGCGAGGCGTTCGGTGACGAGGGCACGTTGCGGCTGTTCACCGACGTGCAGCGGGCGCGGTCCTAGAGCGACCCGGCCTCAGCGCCGTGTCATCTTCGCTTCGGGCGGAAGATCCCAGACGCCGTCGGCTCCGGGGCAGGCCGTCGTGCGGCCTTCGCTCAGGCCGAACGTCCCCGTCGCGATGAGCAGGAACCTGCGGCAACCGTCGCTGCCGGCGCCTGGTCGACGGGTGTCAGCTGGTAAGTGACGCCTGAGGCGTTGTTCACCCACGTAACGCTCTGTCCCTGGCGCGCGAGCTCGAGTGAATGGCCGACGCACGAGCGATCGGTCTTGTCCATGCGTCGTCCGATCTCCGCGCCGATCGCGGCGCCGATCACCGTGCCGACCACGATCGCGACCGTGCGTCCGCCTTCCTTGCCGACCTCCGCACCGACGATGCCACCGGCGATGCCGCCGAGAATGGCGCCAACGTCCTCGCGGTTGCAGCGCCCGGACTGGACTCCGAAGTCGTCGTTCCAGCTCCTGCCGCTGTAGCCTGCGTAGGTCGGGTCGTTCTTCTTGCGCCAGCCGTGCGCGGGCGCCCATGAGGGCGGCTCGGCGAGCGCGAGGCACGGCGCCATGAGCGCGAGCAGCACCAGCGCGCGGCGGAGGACACGTCGCTCGACCAGACCAGCCAGCGGGTAGCGGAGGTTCATCGCGGTCTCCTCGAGACGGTGGCCCGGTCACGCGGCCACGCGGCTAAACTAGCGCCGGCCGGGCGAAGACGGCGGTCGAATCGCCAGGACATTGACGTACGTCACGGAATCGGAGCCCCGCAGCGGCTGCCGAGCAATCGAAGGAGGCCCGACGATGCAATCGAACGAACTCACGCGCCGCGAAGTACTGGCGTCGGCTGGGGCGCTGCTGTCGGGCCTCATCATCTCCGGTGCACGGCCAGCCATGGCGGCTGCCGGCGCGGCGGCTGCGACATCGAATCCGCGTGCCGCCGCGGCCGGACGCATCACGATCGGCAAGGACATGACGGTGAATCGCCTGGGCTTCGGCGCCATGCGCGTCACGGGCGAGGGCATCTGGGGCGAGCCGCCGGACCTCGCCGAAGCGAAGCGCGTGCTGCGTCTCGCGGTCGAGCTCGGCGTGGACTTCATCGACACCGCGGACGCGTACGGCCCGGACGTGAGCGAGCGGCTGATCGCCGAGGCGCTCTATCCGTATCCGAAGGGCCTCGTGATCGCGACCAAGGGCGGCCTCGTGCGCCCGGCCCGGGAGAAGTGGGAGCGCGACGGTCGTCCGGCGCACCTGCGCGAGGCCTGCGAGGCGAGCCTCAAGCGGCTGCGACTCGAGCGCATCGATCTCTACCAGTTCCACGCCATCGACCCGAAGGTTCCGCTCGAGGACTCGCTCGGCGAGATCGCGAAGCTGCAGAAGGAAGGCAAGATCCGCCACGTCGGCGTGTCGAACTTCGACGCCGCCGAGCTCGAGCGTGCGCGGAAGATCGTGCCGGTCGTCTCGGTGCAGAACCGCTACAACGTGGCGGACCGTTCTTCGGACCCGGTACTCGCCGTCTGCGAACGCGACGGGCTGGCGTTCATCCCGTGGTCGCCGCTGTCGCAGAGTGCGCGTGATTCGAATGCCGGATCGCGCGCTGCCCTCGAAGCGTGGGCCGTCGAGCGCAAGGTCTCGCTGCCGCAGGCCGCCATTGCGTGGTTGCTGGCGCGCTCGCCCGCGATGCTGCCGATCCCCGGGACGTCGAAGGCGAAGCATCTCGAGGAGAACGTGGCGGCTGCCGCACTGCGCATCCCGCCCGAGGAGATGCGCGCGATCGGCTGACGCTTGCAGCGACCGCGGCGGTCAGGCATCGTCGCCGGCGTTTCCGCCGGACCATCCCAATGCTCGATTCCCTGCTCGATCGGCTCGCACGACAGTGCGGCATCGGTGACGCCTACCTGAACTACCGCGGCGACCCGGTGCTCATCAGCCAGGCGTCGCGCAAGGCGATCCTGGCCGCCATGGGGCGCCCGACCGAGGACGCGGCGGAAATCGAGCGAGTGCTGGTCGAGATCGAGTCGGAGAAATGGTTCTCGCCGCTGCCGCCCGTCGCGTCGTCCGTTCGGGCAGCGCGGGCGTCACGATCGCCGTGGGGGCGGACGCTCTGGAGCGTACGCTGCACTGGCGCGTCGCGCTCGACAGTGGCAGCGTACTGCGCGGCAGCCTGCGGACGGGCGACCTGGCCGAAAGCGAATCCATCCAGCTCGGCGCCGAGTGGCGCACGCGTCGCGTGCTCGTGCTGCCGGATGACCTTCCTCACGGATACCACACACTGCGTGTCGACGTCGAAGGTGGCACGAGCGCGGAGTGCACGCTGATCGCCGCGCCGCGGGCCTCGTTCGAACCGCAGGTACTGCGCGACGGTCAGCGCCTGTGGGGTGTGGCGGTCCAGCTCTACACTTTGCGCTCCGGCCGCAACTGGGGCATCGGCGATTTCGCCGACCTCGAGGACGTCGTGCGCGGCTGCGCGCCGGCCGGCGCCTCGTTCATCGGCCTGAATCCGCTGCATGCGCTGTTTCCGTGCAACCCCTGGCATTTCAGCCCTTACAGCCCGTCGTCGCGACATTTCCTGAACGTGTTGTACATCGCCGTGGAGCGGGTGGTCGAGTACGCGACCTGCGTCGAGGCGCAACGCATGGTGGCCACGCCGGAGTTCCAGCAGGAGCTCGCGCGACTGCGCTCGACCGCGGTGGTCGACTATCCGGGCGTGGCGGAGGCCAAGCTGCCGGTGCTGCGCGCGCTGTATGAACACTTCCGGCGCGAACACCTGTCGCGTGGATCGACTCGTGCGGCGGCGTTCCAGGCCTACCTCGCCGAGCGTGGCGAGCCGCTGCGGCTGCACGCGCTGCACGACGCGATCGACGAGCACCTGCGCGGCCGCGACCGTGACCGTTACTGGGGCTGGCCCGTCTGGCCCGAAGGGCTGCGTGATCCCATGTCCGCCGGCACCGGCGAATTCGAGGTCGCTCACCGCGAAGCGGTCGAGTACTACGCATGGCTGCAATGGATCGCGGACGAACAGCTCGGCGCGGCGCAGCAGCTGGCGCGAGAACTCGGCATGAAGGTCGGCCTGTACGGCGACTATGCGGTCGGCGTGAATCCGAGCGGCTCCGAGACGTGGTCGGACCAGACGCTGTACCGCAAGGGCGCCGGCGTCGGTGCGCCGCCGGACGCGCTGGCGCTCAAGGGCCAGGACTGGGGCATCCCGCCGCAGGATCCGAACGTGCTCGCGATGGAGCGGTACGCACCGTTCCGTGACCTGATCGCTGCGAACATGCGCCACTTCGGCGCATTGCGGCTCGATCACGTCATGGCCCTGTACCGACAGTGGTGGGTTCCAGTCGGTCTCGGCGCGAACGACGGCGGCTACGTCCGCTATCCGCACGACGACCTGATGTCGGTGCTCGCGCTCGAGAGCGAACGCCACTGCCTGCCTGGTCGTTGGCGAGGACCTCGGCACGGTCCCGCCCGAGATGTCGCATGCGATGGCCCAGCGCGCCGTCTATTCGTACCGGGTGCTGCTGTTCGAGAAGCATGCCGACGGGAGTTTTCTGCGACCCGACGAGTATCCGCGCCGTGCCATCGCGACCGTCACCACCCACGACCTGCCGACGCTATCTGGCTACTGGTCGGCCAGCGACATCGCACTGCGCCAGCGTCTCGCCTTGTATCCGAGCGACGATGTCCGCGTGCAGGTCGAGCACGAGCGCGACCGTGACCGTGCAGCGCTGCTGGCGGCGCTCGCTGCTGCGGGACTCGAGCCCGTGGACCGCGACGCATCGGCCGGCTCCTACGGCGAGGCATTTTCTCGCGCGGTCCATCTCTATCTGGCCCGAAGTTCCGCCGCGCTCGTCGCGCTGCAGGCCGAGGACCTGGTCGGCATGCCGGAGCCGGTGAACGTGCCGGGCACGAGCGACGAGCACGCGAACTGGCAGCGCAAGATGAACTGCAGTGTCGAAGAGATCTTCGCCAGCGCGCCGGTGCAGGCCGTGCTGCGCGGCGTGCAGTCGGCCAGAACCAGCGAGTCGCGGGGCCCCCTCAGGGTCTAATTGTTGCGCTTCGGCAACGATCGTCCATCGCTCTGAAATGTATACGTTTTCAATGCGGTTGACCGCATTGAAACTCACTCCACACCTTGTCTACGATCCGCTGTTGGAGAGCTACGACACATTTATTTCAACCAGGGGTTCTTATTGTGGCAATGAATTCGCACGCCGGCTCGACCCGGCCCGATGACCGTCTGATGTCGCACATGTTCCGCAGTCGCCGCAGCGCACTGTCCCTTGCGGTCGCCGTGGCGCTGGGTCTTCCGGCTGTCGGCCAGGCGCAGACCGCACCGGCCGCCGCCGAGCCGGAACTCGAGGAGGTCGTGGTCACCGGCATTCGTGCCGGCATCACGGACGCGATTCAGATCAAGGCGGACATGCAGAGCATCACCGAGACGATCTCGGCCGAAGACATCGGCAAGCTGCCCGACACGAGCATTGCCGACTCGATTGCGCGACTCCCGGGCGTGACCACGCAGCGGGCCGAAGGACGCGCTTCGCTGATCAGCATCCGCGGCACGGACCCTGGCTTCGCAGTGGGCCTGATGAACGGCCGTGAGCAGGTGAGCACGGGCGACAACCGGGCCATCGAATACGACCAGTACCCGTCAGAGCTCATCAACGCCGTCGTCGTCTACAAGACGCCGGACTCCCAGCTCTTCGCCCAGGGCCTCTCGGGCACGATCGACCTGCAGACGATTCGCCCGCTCGACTATGGCAAGCAGGCGCTGGTGCTCAACCTGCGTTATGAGCAGAACTCCCAGGGCAACCTTGGAGCAGGCTCGAGCGACACCGGTTATCGCGCGAGCTTCTCGTACATCGACCAGTTCATGGACGGCAAGCTCGGCGTCGCAGTCGGCTTCGCGCGCCTTGACTCGCCGCTCGCGACGAAGTCCTTCGGCACCTACGAGCCCTGGCACGTGAATGGCACGCAGGCCGCGAACCGTAACCCGGGGGTGCCGGCGGACGCCTACGTCACGGACGGCATGAAGGTTCGCACCGACATGGGCACGAACACGCGTGACGGCTACCTCGCCACGATCGAGTATCGTCCCAGCGAATCCTTCGGCAGCATCCTCGACCTCTACTACACCGACGCCAGCCAGGTGAACAACGCGCGCAGCCTCGAGGTCAACCTCAGCGGCTATCCGGCACCATGCTGCGACGGCTCGTTCCCGCCGTCGACGATCTTTGGCTACTCGAACCCGACCATCAGGAGCGATACGGTGGTCGCGGGCAACCTCAACACGGTCGTTCCGCTGGCGCGCAACTTCAGGTTCACCACGGACGACACGATCTTCGCGGGAGGCTGGCTGAACCAGTTCCAGGTGAACGACGAGTGGGGACTGCGCGCCGACCTCAGCTATTCAAAGGCGACCCGTGACCAGCGGCAGTTCGAGACCAACGCACAGTACAAGCCCAGATCGGCGCCCTGCGGTACCGCGGCGGGCGCAACACAGCCCTGCAACATCTACGACAACGGCACGTTCAACCTGCGACCGGGCAACATGGCGCAGCTCACGTTCGGCCTCGACTACGCCGATCCGACACAGGTGCAGGTGGGCCCGACTATCTACGGTGCGGGCTACGCGAAAAAGCCGCACATTGAGGACAGCCTGTGGTCTGGCAGCCTCATCGCGCGGCGCGACGGAGAGCTCTGGTGGTTCGGCAGCACCTCCTACGGTGTCAACTACACCGATCGCCAGAAGGACAAAGAAACCCCGGAAGCCAACCTGAGCACGATCGGCAACAATTACTTTCAGATCGATTCGAAGTACCTGCTGTCGCCGACCAACCTGAACTATGCGAAGGCCGGCAAGGCACTGGCCTGGCAGGTGAACAACGTCGTCGACCAGTACTACAACCCGGTGGTGTTCGGCACGCCCGAGACGCTGTCGTATCTCGCCGGCAAGTGGTGGAACGTCGACGAGAAGGTCTGGACCGGCTTTGCGCGGGGCGATCTCGACCACGTGCTGTCCGACAGCGTGACGCTCAAGGGCAATGTCGGCCTGCAGGTCATCTACACCGACCAGAGCTCCGGCTCGTTCGAGGTCCTGAGAAATAGCGGGGTATCACCGGTCTCGGGCGGCAAGAGCTACACCGACGTGCTGCCGCAGTTGAACCTGGTGTTCGAGCTCCCGGACGAGCAGGCCGCGCGCTTTGCTTTCTCCCGGCAGCTGGCGCGGGCCCGCATGGACCAGCTCAAGGCATCGACCGAGTATGGCTTCGACAACGGCACCGGCAAGCCGGGCGGAGCGGCGGGCAACCCGGAACTCGACCCGTGGCTTGCCTGGGCGTACGACCTCTCCTACGAGAAGTACTTCGCCGGATACGAGGGCTATGCCTCGGCTGCCGTGTTCTACAAGGACCTCGAGAGCTACATCTATTCGGTGACCGATACCAATTACAACTTCTGCGACAACAGCTTCGACCCGCCACCGAACCTCCCGGTGCCGCCGCTGTGCATCGGTAGCTTCACGCAGCCGCAGAACGGCAAGGGCGGCTACCTCTTCGGAGTCGAGCTCGCGTTCTCGGTGCCGTTCAGCCTGATGACCGAGGCACTCGATGGCTTCGGCCTCGCGATGAGCTACGCGTACACCGACAGCGACATCAAGATCGATGACCGGGAGTTCGACAGCAGCGGCATCTTGCCGGGCAACAGCCTGGGCAGCATCCCGCTTCCGGGTCTGTCCGAGAACGTGTGGAACGGAACGGTGTACTACGAGAAGTATGGCTTCGCAGCACGCTTCGCGGCGCGCTACCGGTCCAAGTACATCGGCGAGGTCACCAACTACGCCAACGAGCGCGCGCTCAAGTACGTGGACGGCGGAACGTTCATGGACGCGCAGGTGAGCTACGCATTCGACGAGGGTATGCTGGACGGGCTCACGCTGCTGTTCCAGATCAACAACCTCGCGAACGAGCCCTATTACGCGTACGCGGTGGACGAAGCTCGTTACCAGGACTTCCAGGAGTACGGCACGACGTACCTGATCGGCGCGACCTACCACTTCGGCGGTCAGTAAAGTGCAGTCCCGCGCCGGCCGCTCAGGCCGGCGCGGGAGTCACGATCATCGAGGCCCCTGCCGGACCTTCCCGCGGGGCCCTTCTCATGGGGACGCGCGATCGTCGCCGCCGACGCTGCGCCACGCGATCGCCGCGAGCCCGAGGCTCACCGCGCCGATCAGGAAGAACGTGCCCTTGTCTGCGACAGCGCTCACGAAGGTGCCGATGCCGAGACTCACGACGAGCTGCGGCAGCACGATCGAGAGATTGAACACACCCATATAGAGGCCGATGCGTGACTGGTCCACGCGCTGCGACATGATCGAGAACGGCAGGCTGACGATGGCGGCCCAGCCGACGCCCATGACGGCGATCAGCAGGTACAGCGTCGCCGCAGAGTGCGCGAAAAGAAAGACGCCGAGGAAACCCGCGGCCATGACGGCGAGACACGCGGCGTGCACGTTGACCACGTCGTACCGCTTCGCGAGCGGCAGCAGCACCAGCGCCGGCAACGCGGCCGCGACGGCGTTCAGCATCAGGAAGCTCATCAACAGCACCCTGCCGGTCGAGTCGGCGTCGAGCTGCGGGAAGCGCTGCTGCACGAACGCGATCATGTAGACGAACATGGTCTGCACACCGATCCAGCTCAGTGAGTTGGCGGCCAGCACCTTGCGGAAGTCGACAAGATCCTGCCTCGCAAACTCGGCGCCGCGACTGCGCGCCGTCAGCGTCTGCCAGAACAGCAACGCGGCAAATGCGATGCGTGCAGCCTCCAGCCACATGCCAGGAGGTTGGATGCCGGCGAGCTTGAGGCCCATCGCGACGACGTCGTACAGCCGGAACGCCCAGAGCGGTCGGATCAGGTGCAGCAGGTGAGAGAAGCTGGTCCTGGATTGTCCGCCGGCCGCGGCTTCGGCTGCGCCGGGCAGCACCCGCGGCTCCTCGATCAGCAGCGCCGGCAGCACCGAGAACAGCAGCACGAGGACCGCGGCGACATAGATCAGCGTGAAATTGCCGAAGAACGCGCCGATCGCGTACGCGAGCACGCCGAACGATCCCGAGACCGTCTGCATCCAGGTGTAGCCGCGCGTGCGCGCGATGCCTTCCGGCGTGACGTCGGTGATGATCGACCGGGTCGGGTTGAAGCTGACGTTGATCGCGAGGTCGAGCGCGAGCGCGACCGCGATCGCGACGCCGATGATGGCGTCGAAGCCGAGCTTCTGCGAGATGAGCCCGATGTAGGGAAGTGCCAGGATCATCAGCGCAGCGAGGATGCCGCCGATGATGATGAAGGGCCGGCGCCGGCCGCCCCAGAACCAGACGCGGTCGCTGATCACGCCGATCAGCAGCTGGCCGATGATACCGGCGAGCGGGCCGGCTGCCCAGACGATGCCGATCTCGTGGATGTCGAGGCCGTATTTCGTCGACAGGATCCAGCTCAGCACCGAGATCTGCACCGACAGGGCGAAGCCCATGGCGGTGGCCGGCAGCGTGAGCAGGATCAGGAACGGCGTCGACAACCTGCGTTGCATGCCGAGCATTCGGAGTCTCCCTGGCTATTCTGATTGTCGGAGTGTCTGAGCATAATGGACGCGTGATGCAAGCTGGATCAACCGCTGTTGACGCAGCCGGCGGGACGGTGCGGGAGGTGGTGCCGTTCCGGCGGCTGCCGCTCGGGTCGGTGCGTCCGCTCGGCTGGATGCTCGCGCAGATGCGCCGGGACCTGGACCGCGGATTCGCGGGCGTCCTCGATGCGCTGAGTCCGCACGCGGCCCGCGACCTGTTCAGTCACCGGCTCGACGATGCGTCGGGCCACGCAGGCTGGTGGGACGCCGAGACCCGCGGCAACTGGCTCTGGGGCTACACGATGCTGGCGCACCTCGCCGACGCTCCGGTCCATCGCGAGCGAGCGGACGCGCTGATCGGCGAATTGCGCGCCACGCAGGACGCGAATGGATACCTCGGCATCTATGCGCCCGCCGCGCGCTACCCCGCGGGCGGTGCGGAAAACGGCGAACTCTGGGCGCAATCGCGTGCCCTCATGGCCCTGGTCGCACACCACGAGCTGACAGGCGATGACGCGAGCCTCGAGTCGGCGCGTCGGGCGGCCGACCTCACGCTCCGACAGTACGGCGAATCGAGGCCTCACTTTGCCCGCACGAGCACCCAGGACGATCGGACCGGCCTCACGCACGGACTGTGCTACGTGGACGCGCTCGAGGCCCTGGAAGAATGCGGTGGTGACGGGCGCTATCGGGAGTTCGCGCGCTGGCTGCTCGCGGACTTCGACAGCTGGGTCGTGCCATTTCCCAACGACGACCTCGCGGCGGCGAATCTCGAGGACCCGCATCGATGCCTGCGTGGCCACGCGGTGCACACCGTGGAGCATCTTCGCGCCCTGGGCGCCGGGGGTGCGAGTGCAGGGCGGATAGAGGCGGCGCTCCGCAAGTTGCGAGCCAGCACCACTCCGAGCGGGGCGGTGATCGGTGACGAAAGCCTGCACGGACTTCCGACGCCCGGCGCCGCGTACGAGTACTGCACGCTCACCGAACTCACGTTCAGTCTCGGCCGGCTGGCACGGCTGCGTGCGGATCCGTTGCTGGCCGACTGGATGGAGCGGATCGTATTCAATGCGGCGCAGGGCGCGAGAACCGCGGATGGGCGCTCGCTCGCGTATCTCTGCTGCGACACCAGGACCGATGCGCTTGCCGCCCGGGTCGACAGTTACTCGCTGCTGACGGGCCGGCACGGACGATTCAAGCTGTCGCCTACGCACGACGACGTGGCCTGCTGCTGCAATCCGAACGCGACGCGCCTGCTGCCGCACTACGTTGGCGCGATGTGGGCGGCGCGCGCGGACGCCCCGGGTCTCGTGGCTCTGGCCTACGGGCCCTGCGAACTGCACACACGGGTCGAGGGTTGCGGCGTCGCGGTACGGCAGCAGACCGCCTATCCATTCGAGGATGCCGCGAGATTCGTCGTCGAAGTGGACAGGCCGGTGCAGATGAGCGTATGGCTGCGCCGGCCGACGTGGGCGGCTGTGGTGCGCGTCGACGGCGTTGCGAGCCGCGAACGTGACGGCTGGATCGAGATCGAGCGCGAGTGGCGCGCATCCACAGCGTTCGAGATTCACTTCGACGCCCGTGTCCGTGTGGAGAACTATCCGGGCGGCGAACTCGCCGTTCTACGCGGTCCGCTGCAATTCGTGCAGCCGATTGCCCACACAGTGCGCACGCTGGCGAACCTTGCGTTGCCCGGATGGCGCGACGAGGAACTGCTGCCCCGCGACATTGCGGATGTCGCAGCCGCCACCCCGGTGCTGGAAACGTCTTCGCCCGATCTGGGTCTCGTCGTGGAACCTGACCCCTTGCATGATCCCGACGACCCCTGGCAGCGCACGCCGCTGCACCTGGTGCGCCCTGGTCTCGACCTGGTTCCGATCGGATGCGCGCCGCTGCGCCGCGCGGCGTTCCTGGCCGTGCCTAAGGCATGAGCAGGAACATTAGCGGTTGGTCCACTCGCAGCCGCCAGGCTTTTTCCGAGTGCTCCGCGCCATCGAACTTGCGCGTGATCCAGTTGCGGCCCTCGACGTAACCGGCCTTGCGCAGCATTTCGTCCGCGCGCCGCTGGTAAGGCTCGTAGCTTGCGTCGAGCGTGGCGGTGCCGAAGTCGAAGTAGTACTTGTGCGTCGCCGGGTCGGGAAGGTGGGCGGCGAAGTCCTCGAGCGCGATGCCGTCGCCCGCCGGCCAATGCGTCGAGACGCAACCTGCGCCGCCGTACACGTCCGGATACCGGCTCATCGCGTACTGGGAGATGAGCCCGCCCATGCTGGAGCCCATGATGTAGGTGTCGGCACGATCCGGCAGCGTGCGGTAGCGGGCGTCGATGAACGGCTTGAGTTCCTCGACCAGGAACGCGAGGTACCGGTCGGAGATGATGTCCCCTGGTTCCAGGTCCTCGGCACCCGGCACGTTGAACGAGACGTTGCCATGCACCGCCCGCTGCGGCATGTATTCCTCGCGGCGCTTCGGCGTAGTCCAGACGGCGACCACGATTGCTTCGCGCACCTGGCCCGACTCGACGAGGCGCGTCATCGTCTCGTCCACGCCCCAGTCGACGCCGAAGCTCGACGTCGCCGGGTCGAACACGTTCTGCCCGTCGTGCATGTAGAGCACCGGGTAACGCTTCGCCGGGTCCTTGCCGTAGCTCGGCGGCAACCAGACGTCGACGTTACGAGCGGCGACGTTCTGCGACGGCATCGCGGCGTGGCGCAGGACGGTACCGGTAATGCCGGGACCGACGACCGGAATTCCCGGCTGGGCTTCGGCCCGCAGTGATGCCATGCCTGCGCCCAGCGTCACGGCGGCCAGCAACAGGGCAGCGGCCGATCTCGACATGGACTCACCTCAGTGCAGTTCGAGGATCGCGGCGCTGCGTGCCGGCACGACGACGCCCTTCGCGAGCGACTGCCGCTCGCCCGACAGCACGTCCGTCGCCGTCTGCGCCTCGCCGATCACCTCGTGAAAGCGCTTCGTGTCCAGCGTGCGCGACGCATCGTTGTTGTTCAGGATCACCATCACCTTCTGCGCGTCGGTGTGGCGGAAGTACACGTAGACGCCGTCCTGGGGCACGTACTGGGTCAGCTTGCCTTCGTGGATGGCGGGCGCCGTGCGACGCCACGCGAGCAGCCTGCGCATGTAGTCCTGCGACTCGCGTTCGGCGGCGCTCAGGCCGGCCCCGGTAAAGGCGTTTTTCGTGTCGCCCGGCCAGCCGCCGGGGAAGTCGCTGCGGATCAGGCCGTCATCCTTGGGGCCCGGGCTGCTCATCAGGATCTCGGTGCCGTAGTAGATCTGCGGAATGCCCCGGGTGGTGAGGAAGAAGGCGATGGCCATGCGGTCGAGGTCGGCCCGCTCGTCGAGCTGCGTGTAGAGGCGGCTCGTGTCGTGGTTGTCGGGGAAGACGACGAGGTTGTACGGGTCCGGGTACACGCTGTCGCTCGCCAGCATCCGGTAGATGCGCGCAAGACCCGTCGAGCCAGACTCCTTCTCGCGCAATCCCTGTATGACCGCCTCGCTGAGCGGGAAGTCGAACAGGCTGGGCAGGTACGAGACGTATCCGTCCGCGTGCACCTTGCCTCGCTGCCAGTAGGAGACCGTCACCGGGTTCCCGTTCCATTCCTCGCCGACGATGTTGAGGTGCGGATACTCCTCGGTGACGCGTCGCGACCAGTCCGACATGAACTGGCGGTCCGAATACGGGTACGTGTCCACGCGCAGGCCCGACAGGCCCGCGTACTCGATCCACCACAGGCTGTTCTGGATCAGGTAGGTCGCGAGATACGGATTGCGCTGGTTGAGATCGGGCATCGTGGCGACGAACCAGCCGTCGGCGAACGCGCGCCGGTCCTCCTCCGTGCCGTAGGGATCCTGCACCGTCTCGTGCGCGTGGCTGGTGCCGACGAACTGCCCGCCGTTGTTGAACCAGTCCGGCGTCGGCGGGTCCTTCATCCACCAGTGCTCCGAGCCGGCGTGGTTGAGCACGACGTCCATGATCAGTCCGATGCCGCGCTTGCGCGCCGCGGCGGACAGCTCCCGATAGCCCTCGTTGGTGCCGTAACGCGGGTCCACCTTGTAGAAATCGGTGATCGCGTAGCCGTGGTAGGTGATCTCGGGCTGGTCGTTCTCGAGCACCGGGTTGATCCAGAGCTGCGTGAAACCCATTCCGGAGATGTAGTCGAGGTGCTGCGAAATGCCCGCGAGGTCGCCGCCGTGCCGTCCGAGCCTGTTGCCGCGGTCCAGGCCGTCCGCCATCCCTTTGACCGTGTCGTTCGATGGCTCGCCGTTCGCGAAGCGGTCGGGAGTGACCAGGTAGATGGCATCCGCCGGGCCGAATCCCGCACGCTCGGCGGAGCCAGGCTCACGAGCGTCAAGCGTGTACTTCCAGGTCGCGACCGTCGATCCGCCACGCTTGAACCGGATCGGGACCGTGCCCGGGCGGGTGTCCGGCGCGATCCTGAGATTGACGAACAGGTAGTTCGGGTTCGCGACGCGCTCGACGCCTGCGAGCGTGACTCCGGCATGGGCAATTGCTGGCTCGAGTTCCGCGACGCGCTCGCCGTGCACCATCAGCTGCAGGCGGTCGTCCTTCATGCCGACCCACCATGACGCGGGCTCGATCCTGTCGATCCGGTCCGCCGCAATGGCCCCTGTCGCGCCGAGGCAGAGAAATAGCGCCGCCAGCCACTTTCGGAACATCGAGAAGTTCTCCTCCTGATCGGGCCGCAGTGAACCACCCGACCGGCCCGGCCACAAGACCCTGAATACGTTTGCAGCGGCCGCGATGCCAGGGACGCCGGGCCCCCGATCATTGCTAGACTTCCGTGCATCCCGGCGGCAGGGGGGCCGCTCATGAAATTCAAATCAAGTCTCGCGAAGTCTCTTGTCGCGATCCTGCTGGCCGTCGCCTCGGGCGTGCACGCTGCCGAGGTGCGTTCGCCCGACGGGCGGATCAGCGTCACCGTGGACGTCAGCGAGAGCGGCATCCCGCAGTACGCGATGAGCTACCAGGGCGTGAAGGTCATGCCGGCCGGCGCGCTCGGCTTCCGCTTCAACGAACAGCCCGCCTTCGACGGCGGATTTCGGGTTGCCGGCAGCGTGCCCGCCACCCACGACGAGACCTGGGAACAGCCCTGGGGCGAACGGCATTTCGTTCGCGATCGTCACAACGAATTGCTGGTGCATTTCGAGTCGGCCGCGCCGCCCGCCCGCCGCTTCGACCTGCGCGTACGCGTCTTCGACGACGGCTTCGGCTTCCGCTACGAGGTGCCGCAACAGCCGGGCTACGACACGATCAACATCACCGACGAGCTGACCGAGTTCCGGCTCGAGAACGACCCGAAGACGAAGGCGTGGTGGATCCCCGGCCGGCGCTACAACCGCTACGAATACCTCTACAACACGACCGGGCTCGACGCGATCCACATGGCGCACACGCCGATGACCGTGCGCCTGCCGACCGGCCTGCACCTGAGCTTCCACGAGGCTGCGCTGGTCGACTACGCGGCGTACGTCATCGACCAGCGCCGCGAAGGCGTCTTCAAGACCAACCTGACACCGTGGTCCGACGGCATCCGGGTCAAGACGCACACGCCGTTCAAGACGCCGTGGCGCACGGTGCAGGTCGCGCCGACCGCAGCCGCGCTGCTCGACTCGACGCTGATCCTCAACCTCAACGAGCCGAACGTGCTCGGCGACGTGTCGTGGGTCGAGCCCGGCAAGTACATCGGCATCTGGTGGGCGATGCACATCAGGAAGGCGACGTGGAGCTCGGGGCCCAAGCACGGCGCGACGACGGCGAATACGAAGCGCTACATCGATTTCGCGGCGCAGAACGGCTTCGACGGCGTGCTGGTCGAAGGCTGGAACGTCGGCTGGGACGGCGACTGGTTCTTCAACGGCAAGCAGTTCCGCTTCACCGAGCCGTACCCGGACTTCGACCTCGAGGGCGTGGCGAAGTACGCCTTGTCGAAGGGCGTGAGGCTCATCGGACACCACGAGACCGCCGCCGACATCGGCAACTACGAGCCGCAGATGGAGGCGGCCTTCGACCTCTACGAGTCGCTCGGCGTGCGCCAGGTCAAGACCGGCTATGTGGCCGATGCCGGCGACATCCGCCGCATCGACGAGCACGGCATCGAGAAGCACGAGTGGCACGACGGCCAGTTCACGGTGAACCACCACATCCGGGTGCTGCAGGAGGCCGCCAAGCGCAAGATCAGCATCAACACGCACGAGCCGGTGAAGGACACGGGCCTGCGCCGCACCTACCCGAACTGGCTCGCGAGGGAAGGCGCGCGCGGGCAGGAATACAACGCCTGGGGCTCGCCGGTGAACCCGCCCGAGCACGTGGCGATACTGCCGTTCACGCGCATGCTCGGCGGTCCGATGGACTTCACGCCCGGCATCGTCGACCTGACCTTCGACGGCATGGACGCGAAGTTTCGCGTCAAGAACACGCTGGCGAAGGAGATCTCGCTGTACGTCGTGCTCTACAGCCCGGTGCAGATGGCCGCCGACCTTCCGGAGAATTACCCGAAGCATCCGCAGGCTTTCCAGTTCATCAAGGACGTGCCGACCGACTGGGAGCAGAGCGTCGCGCTGGCCGGCGAGGTCGGCGACTACGTCGCGATGGCGCGCAAGCAACGCGGCGGCGAGGACTGGTACGTCGGCGCGCTCACCGACGAACAGGCGCGCACCGTCACGCTGCGGCTCGACTTCCTCGACCCGAAGGCGCGCTACACGGCGGAGATCTACCGGGACGGCCCGCAGGCCGACTGGCAGACGCGCCCGTACGACCTCGTCGTCGACGAGCGCAGCGTGACGGCCGCCGACGTGATCGAGCTCAGGCTCGCGAGGAGCGGCGGAGCGGCCATCCGGTTCCGCAAGATGCCGTGACCGGAGCAGTCGATGAAGCCAGCCACGTTCACTGTATGCATCGCGATGCTCTTCGCCTGTGCCGTGCCGGCGGCGTCGGGGGCCCCGCTCGTGGATGACGACCTGAAGCGCTACCAGCCCGCGCCGTACGTCCGGGTACAGCACCCGCAGTGGTCGAAGAACGCGGCGCTGTACGAGATCAACCTGCGGCAGTTCACGCCGGAGGGCACGCTGGCCAGCGCCGAGAAGCAGCTGCCGCGACTCAAGGCGCTCGGCGTCGACATCCTCTGGCTGATGCCGATCCACCCGATCGGCGTGAAGAACCGCAAGGGCAGCCTCGGCAGCCCGTATTCGGTGCGCGATTACCTCGCCGTGAATCCGGACTTCGGCACGGTCGAGGACCTGAAGCGCTTCGTCGATCGCGCGCACGAACTCGGCATGTACGTGATCCTCGACTGGGTCGCCAACCACACCGCGTGGGACAACCCGATGGTGACCGAGCACCCGGAGTGGTACTCGCGCAACTGGAAGGGGGAGTTCCACCCGACCTCGTGGAACGACTGGTCGGACATCATCGAGCTCGATTACGACCAGCCGGGCCTGCGCCGTTACATGACCGAGGCGATGAAGTACTGGGTGCGCGAAGTCGGCATCGACGGCTACCGCTGCGACGTCGCCGGTTTCGTGCCGCTCGATTTCTGGAACAACCTGCGCCGCGAACTCGACGCGATCCGGCCGGTCTTCATGCTCGGCGAGTGGGAAGCCACCGACCTGCACGCCGACGCGTTCGACGCGACCTACGCCTGGGGCTGGTACACGGCGGCGCTCGAGG
The DNA here is from genome assembly GCA_963733565.1 of uncultured Gammaproteobacteria bacterium. Taxonomy (GTDB): domain Bacteria; phylum Pseudomonadota; class Gammaproteobacteria; order Steroidobacterales; family Steroidobacteraceae; genus RPQJ01. Next base: position 38,029 of record CAVTDU010000005.1, on the reverse strand, counting down.
CAACGACCGGTGGCAAGGGTCCCGGCCCGCTGCGCAGCTACTACTCGACGCACGACAACACCTGGCCGCGCGAAGCGATGCGCATGACCTTCGTGAGCAATCACGACAAGAACTCGTGGGACGGCACCGAGTTCGAGCAGTTCGGCCCGGGACTCGAAGCTGCCATCGTGCTCTCGTTCGTGGGAGACGGCATTCCGATGATCTACAGCGGCCAGGAGGCCGGGAACACGCGGCGACTGCCGTTCTTCGAGCGCGAGCCCGATCGCCTGGAAGGAGCATCCGAACGGCGATCTCTACCGCCGCCTGATCGCGCTCAAGAAATCGAACACGGCGCTCTGGAACGCGCAGTGGGGCGCAAGGATGATCGACGTGCCGAACAGCGCGCCGGAGCAGGTGCTGAGCTTCGTGCGCGCGAACGAACGCGACAAGGTGTTCGCGGTGTTCAATTTCTCGAAATCGCCGGTCGAGGTGAGCTTCAAGGAGTCGCTGTTCGAGGGGCGCTACAAGGAGTTCCCGTCGGGCCGCGAGGCAACGCTCGAAGCGGGAGCCACGCTCGCGCTGCCGGCCTGGGGCTATCGAGTGTTCGTGCGGTAGACAGCCGCGAGAAAGGCAGGGGGCATTCCGGTGAAGATCCGCATTTTCCTGGTGGTCTTCTCGCTGCTGGCGAGCGTGCTCATCGGACTCGGGCTTGCGTCTCGTGGCGTCGGCTCGAAAGTCGCCGGCGACCAGGGCATCACCATCGGCCTGTCGCTCGACACGCTCAAGGAGGCGCGCTGGCAGGCCGACCGCGACATGTTCGTGAAGCGCGCCGGGGAGCTCGGCGCGCGCGTGCTGGTGCTCGCGGCCAACAGCGACGACACCGTGCAGATCGGCGACGTGGAAAAGCTGATCACGAACCGCGTGGACGTGCTGGTGATCGTGCCGCACGACGGCACCGCGATGGCCAAGGCCGTCAACATGGCGCACGACGCGGCGATCCCGGTGATCGCGTACGACCGCATCATCCGCGATGCGGATCTCGACCTGTACGTGAGCTTCGACAACGAGCGCGTCGGTGAGCTGCAGGCACGATTCCTCATCGACCACCTGCCGACGCCGGGCAAGGGCCGCATCGTGCGCATCTACGGTGCCAAGACCGACAACAACGCCCTGCTGTTCAAGCGCGGCCAGGACCGGGTGCTCGAGCCGTACGTCGCGCGAGGCGACATCGTCGTCGTGCACGAGGACTGGGCGGAGGACTGGAAGCCCGAGAACGCCAAGCGCATCGTCAACGCGGCCATCAGCTCAGGCGGGGCGGACATCGACGCCGTGCTGGCGAGCAACGATGGCACGGCCGGCGGAGCCATCCAGGCATTGAGCGAAGAGGGGCTGGCCGGCAAGGTGCTGGTCACCGGCCAGGATGCGGAGATCGTGGCGCTGCAGCGCATTGCCGCCGGCACGCAGACGATGACCATCTACAAGCCGCTGCAGACGCTGGCGCGAGGCGCCGCGGAGCTCGCGGCGCGCATGGCGAAGCGACAAGTCGTCGTGGCCCGGCAGACGGTCGACAATGGCTATGGCCCGATCCCGGCCGCCCTGTACGACGTCGTGACGATCACCCGGGACAACATCGTCGAGACCGTCGTGCGCGATGGCCAGGCCAGCTACGACGACGTCTATCGCGGCATCCCGGAGGGCCAGCGCCCTCCGCGTCCATGAGCAGTGCCCCCGTCCTGCAGGCCCATCGCATCGTCAAGCGCTTCGGCGGGCTTGCGGCGCTCGACGGAGTGAGCTTCGACCTGCGCCGCGGCGAGGTGCATGCGCTGTGCGGCGAGAACGGTGCCGGCAAGTCCACGCTGATCAAGCTGCTCGCGGGGGTGCACCCGCACGGCAGCTACGAGGGCGAGATCCTGATCGACGGCAGGCCGGCGGGGTTCCGTTCAACGAGAGACGCCGAGCGGGCCGGCATCGCCATCATCCACCAGGAACTCGCGCTCTTCCCGGAGATGTCGGTCGGCGAGAACCTGTTCCTCGGCGCGCTGCCGACCCGCCGCGGTCGCATCGACTGGGACCAGGTCTATGCACGTTCCGCCGCCACGCTCGCCGAATGCGGCATCACGCTCGATCCGGCAGCCCGCGTCGGCGACCTCGGCGTCGGGCAGCAGCAACTGGTCGAGATTGCACGCGCGATCCAGCGACAGCCGCGGGTGCTGGTGCTCGACGAGCCCACGGCGGCGCTGGCGCAACACGAGATCGCGGCGCTGCTCGGGCTCGTGCGCCGGCTCCGGGACCAGGGCGTCGCGTGCGTGTTCATCTCGCACAAGCTCGACGAGGTCTTCGCGGTGGCGGACCGGATCACAGTGCTTCGAGACGGCTGCGTCGAGGGCACGCTCGAGGCGGCCGGGACCAACGTCGACGAGGTGATTCGCCGGATGGTGGGCCGCCGCATCGAGGACTACTACCCCCGCCGCCAGTCGGCGCCGGGCCGGACACTGCTTTCGCTCCGCGACCTCGGCGTTGCCCCGCCGCCGGGCAGCACCGCTGCGCCTGCAGCGAATCAACCTCGAGGTCCGCGCCGGCGAGGTACTCGGGATCGGCGGGTTGATGGGTGCCGGGCGCACCGAGCTGCTGAACCACCTCGTCGGCCTGTGGGGAACCCGACAGGCGGGGACCGTCGAGCTCGACGGGCAGCCGCTCGCACCACGCGGGCCGCGCGAAGCGCTGCGACGCGGACTCGCGCTCGTGACCGAGGATCGCAAGCGCTACGGCCTCGTGCTCCAGCAGGGAGTCGCGTTCAACGTGTCGCTGGCGTCGCTCGGGAGCCTGCGGCGCGGGCCGTTCATCGACCGCGACAGGGAGATCGTTCGAACCAGGGCCACCATCGACGACCTGCGCATAAGGGTCCAGACGCTCGAGCAGGCGGTGGGCACGCTGTCCGGCGGCAACCAGCAGAAGGTCGTGCTTGGCAAAGTGCTGCTCACGCAGCCACGCGTGCTGCTGCTCGACGAACCGACGCGCGGGATCGACGTCGGCGCCAGGCTCGAGGTGTACGAGCTGATCAACCGCCTGACTGCGGCCGGCAAGGCGATCGTGCTCGTCTCCAGCGAGCTCGGCGAACTGATGGGCATGAGCGACCGGATCGCGATGCTGTACGAGGGCCGCGTCGGCGGCGTGTTCGATCGGGGCGCGGCGACGCAGGAGCAGCTGCTCGCCGCGGCGATGGGGCGTCTGGAGCGCGCGGCATGAGCGAACGGGCGTGCAGGGGCGTGTCATGAAGGGCGCGGCATGAACCGCGGTGTGACGCGCGAACTGTCCATGGCCATCGCGCTCGTGGTGATCTGGGCTTTCTTCGCCTGGCAGGCACCCGCATTCCTCTCCGCGCGCAACCTTTCGCTGCTGTCGGTCGAGCTCGCCGTCACCGCGGTTCTCGCACTCGGCATGCTGGTCGTGCTGCTGCCGGGCCAGATCGATCTCTCGGCGGGCAGCGGCGTCGGACTCGCCGGCGCCGTGGCTGCGGTGCTGGTCTTCCGACACGACGTGCCCGCGCCGGTGGCCTTGTTGGTGGCGACGCTCGGCGCAGTGCTGGCCTGGTCGGCAATGGGCGCGCTGATCGCGATCGAGCGCATCCCCGCCTTCATCATGACGCTGGGTGGCCTGCTGATCTTCCGCGGCCTGCACTGGCTCGTGATCGAGAACCAGACCGTGCCGGTCGTCGAGGGCGGCAGCGAGAACGTGTATTCGCTGCTCACCACGTACTTCCTGCCACCCGCAGCCGGTTACCTGCTCGCCGCCCTGGTCGTGGCAGCCATCGCCGCATCGACGCTCCGTGCCCGCGCGCGCCGTCGGTCCTACGGATTTGCCGTGGACGACGGGGAGCTGACGTTCCTGAAGCTCTTCGTGCTGGCGCAACTCGTGCTGCTGGTCGTCATCGTCACCAACGGTTATCGAGGCGTACCGATCGCACTCGTCGTGCTGGGGCTCGTTGCCGTGCTGGTGCACCAGCTCGTCACCAACACGCCTTTCGGCCGATATCTGTACGCAGTCGGCGGCAACGAGGAGGCGGCGACGGTCTCGGGCGTGCCGGTGCGAGCGACCATCATCGGCGCGTATGCGCTGATGGGCGGCATCGTCGCGCTGACCGGGTTCATGCAGACTGCCTACTCCGGCGCGTCCACGTCCACCGTCGGCTCACTGATGGAGCTCGACGCCGTGGCCGCGTGCGTCATCGGTGGCACGAGCCTGCGCGGCGGTCGCGGCACGGTGCTCGGCGTGTTGTTCGGAGCGCTGATCATGGCGAGCCTGCTGAACGGCATGACGCTGATGGCGGTCTCTCCGGAGGCCAAGTACATTGCGCGTGGCGCGGTGCTCGCGCTTGCGGTGTGGCTCGACCTCCGGCTGGGCAAGGAACGATGAAGATGCAGAAGAAGCAGCCGGAGCTCGGTTTCTGGCAGATCTGGAACATGTGTTTCGGGTTCCTCGGAATCCAGTTCGGCTTTGCGCTGCAGAACGCGAACGTGAGCCGCATCTTCCAGTCGCTCGGCGCCTCGATAGACGAGTTGCCGATCCTGTGGCTGGCCGGCCCGGTCACCGGCCTCGTGGTGCAGCCGATCATCGGCTACCTGAGCGATCGCACCTGGGGGCGCTTCGGTCGCCGCCGCCCGTTCTTCCTGGCGGGAGCGCTGCTCGCGACGGTCGCGCTCGTGATCATGCCGAACAGCCCGTACCTTTGGGTGGCCGCGGGCATGCTCTGGATCCTCGACGCGTCGATCAACGTGTCGATGGAGCCGTTCCGGGCGCTGATCGGCGACGCGCTGCCGGACCGGCAGCGTTGCCTCGGCTATTCGATGCAGAGCTGGTTCATCGGGGTGGGCGCAGTCGTGGCGTCCGCGCTGCCCTGGATCCTGGCCAATGTATTCGGTGTCGGCAACGTGGCGGAGCCTGGCCAGCTGCCCGATTCCGTCAAGCTCGCGTTCTATCTCGGGGCCATCGCATTCCTCGGCGCGGTGCTCTGGACCGTGCTCACGACGAAGGAGTACTCGCCCGAGGAGCTCGCGAGCTTCGCCGATCGCGCGGCCGCCGAGGCGCCGCAGGGCCAGGAGATTGCGCGCACGCCGGCACAGCATCGCAAGTCGTCGGTCGCCTGGCTGGCGGCGGGCTTCGCGTTTGCCGCAGCCGTCGCGATCCTCGGCTGGGACAAGCAGCTCTACGTGCTCGGCTGCGCGCTGGCCGCGTTCGGCGCGCTGCAGGCCGTCGCAGCCGCGAGGCAACAGCGCGGACTGACCGACGGCATGCTGTTTCACGTCGTGAACGACCTGTTCCTGATGCCGCGGGTGATGAAGCAACTGGCGCCCGTGCAGTTCCTTTCCTGGTTCGCGCTCTTCGCGATGTGGATCTACACGACTGCGGCGGTCACCGAACATCACTTCGGAACGACCGATACGGCGAGCGCTGCCTACAATGATGGAGCCAACTGGGTCGGCGTGCTGTTCGCCGCCTACAACGGCTTCGCGGCGCTCGCGGCGCTGTTCATCCCGAAGCTGGCGGCAATGCTCGGTCGCCGCCGCGCGCACCTCGTGGGACTCTGGTGCGGCGCCGTCGGTCTCGTCTCGATCCGCTTCATCGACGATCCGAGGTTGCTCCTGATACCCATGGTCGGTGTCGGCATCGCCTGGGCGTCGATACTCTCGCTGCCCTACGCAATGCTGTCGCAGGCCGTGCCGCTCAGGAAGATGGGCATCTACATGGGCATCTTCAATTTCTTCATCGTGATCCCGCAGATCCTGGCGGCCAGCGTGCTCGGCATCGTGGTGCGGGTGCTGTTCGACGCCGACAGCATCGACGCTCTAGCGCTCGGTGGCGTGCTGATGTTCCTGGCTGGACTGGTGGTACTGCGCGTCGACGACCGCGAAGAGCGTTGAGGCGGCTGCCTACTGAGACGAGCCGAGGGTCCCGCAGGATGCCCGCACCACGAGGCGTGGCTCGATCAGCACGGAATCGACGCTCGCGCCGGAAATGAGCTTCAGCAGGTTCTCGACCAGCATTTCGCCCGCGCGTTGCGTGTCCTGCTGCACGGTCGTCAGTGGCGGGTTGAAGTAGGCGGCGGAGCCGATGTCGTCGAAGCCCACGACGGAAACATCGTCTGGTACGGTGGTGCCGCGGTCTCGAAGCGCACCAATGACGCCGATCGCGATCCGGTCGCTCGCAGCGAAAACGGCGTCGAACGGCGCTCCCGAGTCGATGAGGCGCAGGGCCGCGTCGTAGCCCTCGGCTTCGTTCGACTGTGCTTCGAGCCGCAGGCGCGAGTCGGGCTCGATGCCTGCGGAGCGCAGCGCCTTTTCATAGCCCGCGTGCCGCAACTGGAACTCCGGCCACTGATCGGACGCGCTGCCGACGTAAGCAACGCTGCGCCGCCCGAGCTCGAGCAGGTGACGCACGGCCAGCTCGCCGCCCGCGGTGTTGTCGCTGCAGACGTAGCGCCCGGGCATGCCGGCGACGATCGGTCCCCAGATCACGAAATTGGCGCCGCTCTCCTCGAGACTGCGCAACCGGGGCATCGACGTGAGGTAGTCGCCGTAGCCGAGCAGGATGATTCCGTCGGCGCGGTTGCTGAGCTGGTAGTCCTTGTGCCAGTCGTTGCTCAGCTGCTGGAAAGAGACGAGCAGGTCGCGGGAGCGACGGGCCGCGGCGCGAGTGATGTGACCCAGCATCGAAAGGAAAAACGGGTTGATCTCGGCGTCGTCCGGCGTCTCCTCGAACAGCAGCAGGGCCAGCGTCTGGCTGCTGCGCGAGCGCAGCCCGGCGGCGCTTCGATCGGTCCGGTAGCGCAGCTGCTCCGCGACCGACCGCACGCGTGCGCGCGTCTCCGGAGTGACCAGCGGGCTGTCGCGCAGCGCCCGCGACACGGTCGCCTGCGAGACCTGGGCCAGGCGCGCGATGTCGCGTGAATTGGGCCGTATGTCCTTCATGTGCCTCCGCGGCGTCGGCGGACCCTAGCACGCGTCCATTCGAGGGCCAGCCGCGTCGGCGCGCTCGGTCGAACCGCATCCGCCGTCTCAGCGCGACTTCTGTGGTCTCGGCCGTGCCGGCACCCGCGGCAGCCCGGTGTGCTGCGTGCGGAACGGCGTGGTCGATTTCGCCTTGCCGGCGCGCGGCGACGCATCAGGGGCCGGCTTCGACTTGCGCTTGCCCTCGTGCGCGTGCCCGGTGCCGATCGGCTGGTACGTCGGCACGAGGTGCTGCTTGCCGTTGCCGATCAGGTCGGCGCGTCCCATGCGACGCAACGCCTCGCGCAGCAGCGGCCAGTTGTTGGCGTCGTGATAGCGCAGGAATGCCTTGTGCAGGCGGCGCACGCGGATGCCTCGCGGGATGGCCACTTCTTCCGAGGTGCGCGTCACCCTGTGGAGCGGGTTCTTCCCCGAGTGGTACATCGCGGTCGCGGTGGCCATCGGCGATGGCAGGAATGCCTGCACCTGGTCGGCGCGGAAGCCGTTCCGCTTGAGCCACAGCGCGAGCTCGAGCATGTCCTCGTCGGTCGTGCCCGGGTGCGCGGCGATGAAGTAGGGGATGAGGTACTGCTCCTTGCCCGCTTCCTTCGAGTACTTGTCGAACAGCTCCTTGAACCGGTCGTAGGTGCCGACGCCCGGCTTCATCATCTTCGACAGCGGTCCTTCCGCGATCGCCTCGGGCGCGATCTTGAGGTAGCCGCCCACGTGGTGCTGCGCGAGTTCCTTCACGTATTCGGGCGACTCGATCGCGAGGTCGTAGCGGACGCCCGACGCGATCAGCACCTTCTTGATGCCCGGCAGCGTGCGGGCCCGGCGGTAGAGCCTGATGAGCGACGAGTGATCGGTGTTGAGGTTCGGGCAGATGCCCGGGTAGACGCAGGACGGCTTGCGACACGCGGACTCGATTTCCCGCGACTTGCAGGCGACGCGGTACATGTTCGCGGTGGGGCCGCCGAGGTCCGAGATCACGCCGGTGAATCCCGGCACCGAGTCGCGGATCGTCTCGATCTCGCGGATCACCGAGTCCTCGGAGCGGTTCTGGATGATGCGTCCCTCGTGCTCGGTGATCGAGCAGAACGTGCAGCCGCCGAAGCAGCCGCGCTGGATCGCGATCGAGAAGCGGATCATCTCGTACGCCGGGATCTTCGCGTTGCCGTAGGCGGGGTGCGGCACGCGCCGGTACGGCAGCTCGTAGATCGCGTCCATCTCCTTCGTCGTGAGCGGGATGGGCGGCGGGTTGAGCCACACGTCCGCATCGCCATGCCGTTGCACCAGGCAACGCGCGTTGCCCGGGTTCGCCTCGAGATGCAGGATGCGCGACGCGTGCGCATAGAGCACCGCGTCTTCCGCGACCTGGTCGTACGCCGGCATGCGGATCACGCTGTGCTCGCGGTCGACCGGCTGCGGAGGTCGGCGGTGGAATTTCAGGACCGTTTCGGGAGCCGGTGTGGCGACGGCGCCCCGGCCTTCCGGGTCGATCCGGGAGGACGCCGTGAATCCATCCCTGGAGGCTCCGGGCGCGGCGTCCATGCCGCGCACGGCCTCCCGGATCGACCCGGAACGCCGTGCCGCCGTCGCGTCAGCGGCAGCAGTCTTCCCACTACCCCCTGCCCCCTGATCATTACCCCCTTTCCTGGCGCCGGCACTCGCATCCATCGCGTACGGATCGACCGGCGGGCTCAGCGGTCCGGGAGTGTCGAGCGTGGTCGAGTCGATCTCGGTCCAGCCTTCGGGCGTCGCCTTGCGCACGAAGGCGGTGCCGCGCAGGTCGCGGATCTCGTCGATCGGCGTGCCGGCCGCGAGCCGGTGCGCGATCTCGCAGATCTGCCGCTCGGCGTTGCCGTACACGAGCAGGTCCGCCTTGGCGTCGAGCAGCAGCGAGCGGCGCACCTTCTCCGACCAGTAGTCGAAGTGCGCGATGCGGCGCAGCGATGCCTCGATGCCGCCGACGACCACCGGCACGTCCTTGTAGGCCTCGCGGACGCGCTGCGAATACACGATCACGCAGCGGTCGGGCCGCGCGCCCGCGACGCCGTGCGGCGTGTAGGCGTCGTCGCTGCGGATGCGGCGATCCGAGGTGTAGCGGTTCACCATCGAATCCATGTTGCCGCCGGTCACGCCGAAGAACAGGTTCGGGCGGCCGAGCTTCATGAAGTCGCGCGTCGAGTGCCAGTCCGGCTGCGCGATGATCCCGACGCGGAAGCCCTGCGCCTCGAGCAGCCGGCCGACGATGGCCATGCCGAAGCTCGGGTGGTCCACGTAGGCGTCGCCGGTGACGACGATGACGTCGCACGAATCCCAGCCGAGCTCGTCCATCTCCGCCCGCGACATGGGCAGGAAGGGCGCCGGGCCGAAGCGGTGCGCCCAGTGCTTGCGGTAGGAGAAGAGGTCGCGGGCCGTCTGCATGGCGCGCAGTTTAGACCAGCGCGCGCGCCAGCCTGCGTCGCGACGGCCGCGGTGATTTTCTGCGATCGCGGCACGAAAGCCGGCTGGCGCGGGTCACGGCGGCGCGACCATCCTGCAGATTGACCCCGGACATGCGCGCGGCCGAGAATGTGGTTCCGAAATGGTTGCTGAGTGGTACCAAATGATCAGCCTGACGCTGAAGAACGTGCCGGCCGAGCTCCATGCCCGCCTCAAGGCCAGTGCCGAAGACAATCGCCGCAGCCTCAACCGCGAAATCCTGGCCAGGCTCGAGGCGCAGATGGCGGCACCGGCCGTCGATGTCGAGGCCGAGCAACGTTCGCTCGAGCAGTTCGTGCGCGGCCTTCCCCCGGTCGACCATCGACGGGTCGCCCGTTACCGGCGTGCAGGCCGCGCGTGATCGTCGTCGACTCGAACGTCATCGCCTATTGCTGGATCAACGGGGATCGCACGCCGCTGGTCCATCGGCTGCGCAGGCGCGATCCGCAATGGCACGCCCCGGTCCTGTGGCGCTCGGAAATGCGCAGCATCCTCGCGGGATACTGGCGCGACCGCAGCCTGACCGAAGCTCAAGCGAGGCAGGTCATGGCGGCGGCCGAAGCCGGCATGGCCGGTCGCGAGCATCACCTGTCGAGCGAGAGGGTCTTCGAGATCGTCGGCTCGACCCGGCTGTCGGCCTACGACTGCGAGTTCGTGGCACTGGCGATCGCGCTCGGCGTGCGGCTGGTGACCGAAGACCGGGCGATCCTGGCTGCCCGGCCCGAACTGGCCTGCTCCGTCGAGCAATTCATGGCAGTTCAGTAGAAACAAAAGTGACAAAAAGTTGCCATATGAATATAATTGGCCCATGCCAAAGCCAGCCCCCCGGTCCTCCGGCGAGCCGGCTGCCGATGTCGTCCTGACCAAGGCGGTCACGCGCGCGGCGGCCCTGCTCGGGTTTACCCAGCGCCATGTGGCCGAGACCCTTGGGCTCTCGGTGCCCACGGCTTCGCGGCTCTTCTCCGGCAAGTACCGTTTGTCGCCAGCCCGATCCAAGGAGTGGGAACTCGGCGTGCTGTTCGTCCGCCTGTTCCGTTCGCTCGACGCGCTGTGGGGCCACGAAGGGACGGCGCGCGCGTGGCTCGAGACGTACAACACCGCGCTCGGTGCCGCGCCGCGCGAACTCATCAAGTCCGCCGTCGGGCTGGTGCGCGTCGTTGACTACCTGGACCACGCACGCGGTCGCGTCTGAAGCGCGGGCCACGTCGCTCGACCTGTGGCGCGCGGTGGAGGCGCAACACGTCGCCTCGACGATGGCGCTGGTGGACACGGTGGCCGAGCAGGCAGTGCTCGAGCGACTGGTCGAAGCATCGAAGCCACCGGTGCCGCGTGACGTCGCGCGACTCGGCCTGCACTGGCTGTTGTTCACGCCTTTCCGCTATCCGCCGCCCCCCGGCGGCTCGCGCTTCCGCGGCCCGAACGATCCCGGCGTGTTCTACGGCGCCGAGCAGCCCCGCACCGCGTGCGCCGAAGTGGGCTACTGGCGCTGGCGCCACCTGCGCGACTCGCCGGGCCTCAAGGCGATGCCGGCGCGGCCGCAGACGGTGTTCCGGGTGCCCGTGTCCGGCCGTGCGATCGACCTGCGCGAGCCGCCTTTCGTGCAGCAGGGGACAGTCCCGGGGGACAGTCCCCTGCCGCGCTGGACGCACCGCTCCGACTACACGCGATTGCCAGTCGATCGCCCGGACCGCGCGCGAGGCTCGGGTTGCAGCTGGTCCGTTATGAATCAGTGCGGGATTCACGCCACGGCGGCTGCGGTGCCGTGCTCGACGCCGCCGCGTTCGCGAGCCGTGAGCCGGTGGAACAGCAGGGATGGATCCTGACGGTGACGCAGGCCCGCGCGGTGTGGCAGCGCAGCGACCCACTCAACCCGGGAGTGCTCGAGTTCAGCGCCGCCGGGTGGCAGTAGGGGACACGCTCACGCGAGCGTGTGGTAGACCTTCTGCACGTCCTCGTCCTGCTCGAGCTTGTCGATCAGCTCGAGCACCTCGGTCGCCTGCTCTTCGGGCAGCTCGGTCGGGGCCTGGCAGATGTACTCGTGCTCGGCCGAGACCGGATTGATGCCGCGATCCTCGAGCCCCTTCTGCAGCGTGCCGAAATCCTCGAACAGGCAGCGCGCCACGAGCTGCGGCTCGCCCTTCTCGTCCGTGCTCTCGCCGAATTCCTCGAGGCCGTGGTCGATGAGGTAGAGCTCGAGGTCGTCCGCGTCGATGCCCTCGGGGTTCAGGCGGAACACGCCCATGCGCTTGAACTGGAACGAGACGCTCCCCGTCGTGGCGAGGTTGCCGCCGTGCTTGCCGAAGGCGTTGCGCACGCTCGCGACGGTGCGCGTCGGGTTGTCGGTCGCGCATTCCACCAGCACCGCCACGCCGTGCGGGCCGTAGCCCTCGTACAGCACTTCCTCGAAATTCGCGGCGTCGCGTCCCGAGGCGCGCTTGATGGCGGACTCGATCTTGTCCTTCGGCATGTTCACGGCGCGGGCGTTCTGAATGCAGCGCCGCAGCGTCGGATTCGACGTGGGGTCAGACCCGCCCGTCTTTACCGCGATGGTGATTTCCTTGCCGATCCTGGCGAACTGCTTCGCCATCCGGTTCCAGCGCGCGAACATCGTGTGCTTGCGGACTTCGAAAATGCGTCCCATGAAACTCGACCTGCCTTGAGAGGGCGCGCAATCTACCCTAAGGGCGCGCGGCGGGCCAAACCGGCCCGGCTGCGGATCATAACAACTGGCCAAACAAAGAGCCTGTGAAGTATCGTCTGACTGGGCTGATTGTTAATCTGACCTGAACCTTTGAGAGGTCTCGCCGATGACGCGCCGTGCTCTCCATTGCTGCATGCTCATGCTGGCCTCGACGTTGCATGTTCCATGCCGCGCGCGCCGAGGATCCCGTCCCGGAATGGCTGACGCAAAGCCGCCTGCTTGCGCAGCAACTCGGCACCGAGCTGAAGGCGGAACTCACGGGCGCGCTCGCGAGCGCGGGCCCGACTGGCGCGATAAGCGGTGTGCCGTACGCGGGCTCCCGAAATCGCGGCGAAGTTGTCACGCGAGTCCGGAGCCGTCGTCAGCCGGACTGCGCTCAGAGTTCGCAATCCGGCGAATGCCCCCGACGATCTGCAGCGCGCGATACTCGAGCAGTTCGCAGATGACCTGGCCGCAGGCCGCACCGAGATGCCGCTCGAGGCGGCCGTCGAGATCAATCGAGGCGGCAAGATCGAGCATCGCTACATGCGCGCCATCCCGATGGATGCGATGTGCCTGGCCTGCCACGGGCAGCAGCTGGCACCCGAGGTCGCGTCGGCCATCGCCAAGACTTACCCTGCGGACCAGGCCACGGGCTTCGAGCAGGGGCAGCTCCGCGGCGCCTTCAGCGTCATCTGGCCCGCGACCCCACCAGCCCCGAATCGCTGACTGCACCCAGTGAGCTTCTACCACCACTACATCTTTCCCCACTTGCTCGACCTCGCGATGTCGAGCAAGGCCTTCCGCAAGCCGCGGGCGCGCACGCTCGCGCCGGCGCAGCGGCCGCATCCTCGAGATCGGGTTCGGCACGGGCATGAACCTGCAGTACTACCCGGACACCGTGCGGCGCATCGAAGCCATCGACCCCGACCTCGACCTCGACCGGTTCTCGCAGCCCCGCATCGAGGCATCGCGCATCGACGTGGACTTCCACCACCTCGACGCCGAGCACCTGCCGTTCGAGGCCGAGCGCTTCGACACGGTCGTGAGCACGCTCACGCTCTGCTCGATACCCGACGTCGTGCACGCGCTCGGCGAAATCCGGCGGGTGCTGAAGCCGGGCGGGCAGTTCCTGTTCCTCGAGCACGGGCGCGCGCCCGATGCGTCGGTCGCCCGCTGGCAGGACCGCATCACGCCCGCGTGGAAGCCACTTGGAGGCGGCTGCCACCTGAACCGGCCGATGCGCGAGCTCGTCCAGGGTGCCGGGCTGCGGCTCGACCCGGTGCAGACCTACTACCTGCGCGGCCTGCCGCGCATCTTCGGGTACATGACCGAGGGCGTGGCGAGGCGGGAGTAAGCGGAAGAGTCCGACGAGAGAGTGATCAGTGATCAGGGGGTAGGGGATAGTGAAGACGCAGAACCGCTACGCGGCCTTGTTGCTTCACGTTGTTCGCCGTGGCGTGCGGCATGAGCGCCGCACGAGCCGAAGAGGCGACTGCAACGGTTCGATCCGTCGAAGTATTCGCAGGTGCCGACCGCCTGCGACGTGCTCGCGTCCCACCCGGACGACCCGAACCGCGTCGCGCCGGGCCGCGAACGTGCGGAGATCGCGAAGGATTTCCCGGGCGCCATCGCGGCCTGCCGCTCGGCCGTGGATCGGGATCCGACCAATCCCCGGCTGCAGTACCAGCTCGCGCGCGTGCTCGGCTACAGCGGCCAGGGCGAAGCTCGCGATGCCGCACCGTGCGAAGGCCGTCGAGGGCCGGCTATCCGCAGGCGCTGTTCGTCGTCGGCTATCTCTATCTCACGGGGCAGAACGAGAACCCGAAGGATCCCGTGCCGGGCCGGCGAGCTGATACGCGAATCGGCCATCGAAGGCCGCATCGCCGGACAGATCGGCTTTCCCGCGCTACGCCATGCAGGGCCTGTTCGACGGCTGCGACGTCAAGGTGGACCGCACGGAAATGCTCGGATTCCTGGACGCCGCCGCGAAACAGGTGGCCGGCGACTACTACCGGACGATGCTGGTCGAGCTGGTGCGGGAATCGGTGAACGCAGGTCGGCCTCCGCGCCAGTAGCCGGCCTGTGGCCGCTGCCGCGACCTTTGCCGGTCCTGAACGCATGACACGCTCGTCTCGACGCATCGGCTCGCGGCGCGGACGCCCCGTGCCGTAAACTCGTCGCGCGATGGCCTGCCAATCCCTGGCTCCGCCGCAAGGTGGGGCGGGGCGCGAAGGAGACAACGATGACCCGGTTCATTTCGGCCGTGGCGCTCGCGGCGCTCGGCCTGGCGACCATCAGCGGCTGCTCGATCAGCGTCGACGGCGACGAGAAAGAGCAGCGTCACCCGCCAGTTCGGCAACGACTATGTCGGCATCGGCGGCATGGTGAACCTCACCGATCCGGTCGCGGGTGATGCGTTCCTCGCCGCCGGACAGATTGCGATCGCGAGCGAGGTGCAGGGCGACCTGGTCGCCGCGGGTGGCGAGGTCTCGATCGGCGGCAGCGTCGGCGACGATCTGTATGCGGCGGGTGGCAACGTGCAGCTCGACGCCATGGTCACCGGCAACGCGCGCATCGCCGGCGGGGACGTGCAGGTCGGGCCCGCGACCGTGATCGCCGGGGCGGTCTCGCTCACCGGCGGCAGGATCACCTTCGACGGCAATTCGCACGGATATCTCCAGGCTTCCGGCGCTTCGGTGAACCTGAACGGCCAGGTGCATGGCGACGCCGAAGTGCGAGCCGAGGATCTCGTCATCGGTCCCGAGACCCGGATCGGCGGCAAGCTCATCTATCACGGGCCGACCGCTCCCGTCGTTCCGGAGGGCGCGGTGATCGCGGGCGGCGTCGAGTTCCACGAAGCCGACGCCGGCCGGTACCTCGACGAAGAGGGTGGCCCGATCCGCGAGACCGTCAGCTGGGTCGGATCGGTGCTGTGGTTCGTCGGCGTGTTCGTCGCGGCCACGCTGTTCCTGCTGATCTTCCCGGGTCTCGCCACGCGCGCGGCGGAAGCGATCGGCCGTGAGCCACTCAAGGCGCTCGGTCTCGGTCTCGCAATCCTGGTCTGCGTGCCATTCGTCGCCGTCATCCTGCTCATCACGATCATCGGCATCCCGCTCGCGCTGCTCGTGTTCCCGCTCTACCTGCTGCTGCTGTTCATGGGCTGGGTCACCGCGGCGCTGTTCGTCGCGCAGCGCGGACTCGCACTGCTGCGCGCCGGCCAGCCGGTCACCACCGGGTGGCGCATGGCCGCGCTGTTCGTCGCGCTGGTCGTCCTGTCGCTGTTGCGGCATCTCCCGCTGGTCGGCGGCCTGATCGGTTTCGTCGCGCTCATCGCGGGCATCGGGGCACTGGTGTCGCAGGCGTGGTCCGGCCGCGAATCGCGGGCGGCCGCGGCGGCCTGAACCGGGCTGCCGCGACACCGATGAACTACCTGCCACACCTGATCGCACTGCTCGTGGGCGCCGGCCTCGCCATCCAGGTGGGCATGAACTCCACGGTGCGGCTCGCGATCGGCTCGCCGGTCATCGCGACGATCGTGAACTTCGGAGTGGGTCTTGTCGGGCTCCTGTTCCTCGCACTCGCGAGCGGTGCACGCGTGACCCCGGGCGGCGCGGCCGCCGTGCCGGCCTGGGCGTGGTTCGGCGGCCTGCTCGGCGCCGCCTATGTCGCGGCGACCACGGTGCTCGGACCCAGGCTCGGGGCCGCGGCGCTGATCGCGCTCACTCTCGCCGGCCAGATGCTGGCCGCGCTCATCGTCGATCACTACGGCGTGATCGGCTTCCCGCAGAATCCGGTTACGCCCGCCCGCCTCGCCGGCGCGGCGCTGCTCGTCGCGGGCGTACTGCTCATCGTGCGTCGCTGACAGCGGAGGACGACATGGCACGAACAACGTCAACCATGCTCGCGCTCGGCACGAGCGCACCGCCCTTCGACCTGCCGGACTTCGACGGCCAGCGGCATTCGCTCGAAGACTTCGCGTCGTCCCGGGCGCTCCTCGTCGCATTCATCTGCAACCACTGCCCGTTCGTGAAGCACATGCGAGCGCAGTTCGCGACGTTCGCGCGGGAGTACGCCGGACGCGGGCTCGCGGTCGTCGCGATCGTGTCCAACGATCTCGACGTCTACCCGCAGGATGGCCCGGACGCCATGCGCGAGGAGGCGAAGTCGCTGGGCTACGTGTTCCCGTATCTCGTGGATGCCGGCCAGCAGACGGCCAGGGCCTATCGCGCCGCGTGCACGCCGGACTTCTTCCTGTTCGATGCGGACCGTCGTCTCGTGTATCGCGGACAGTTCGACGACAGCCGGCCCGGCAGCGACCGGCCGGTGACGGGGGCGGACCTGCGACGCGCGGCCGATGCGGTGCTCGCGGGCGCGCCGGTGGATGCCGAACAGCGCCCGAGCCTCGGCTGCAACATCAAGTGGAAGCCGGGCAACGAGCCCGACTACTTCGGTCGCTGACCAGGCCGCGCGGGGCGACGCTCGGGCCAGCCCTCAGGGGCCCGCGACTCGCTGCGGAAACTTCTCGACGATGGCGCTCGCCATCTCGCGCCGCGGTGTGGATCGCGTTCTCTCCGGACGTCGGCCGCGTCTCGGCGGTGATCTCTCCGCGCCACAGCAGGCGCTCCGTTCCCGGCTCGTCGACGAAGACGACCACCGTGCCGTCGCGGACCGTTCGCTCGCGCGGCAGCTCGGACGCGGCCGGCGGCTGCGGGTTGCTCTGCATCAGCACGTCGTCCGGCAGCGGGGCGTTGAAGCGCGGCCGCTCGGAGGTGACCACCCTGCGGCTGCCGACGACCTGGTAGCTGACCAGCATGTCGGCCGACTTGGCGTCCGCGACCTGCGTGTAGCCCTTGCGCACGAAACCGGCGACCACCGCGTCCCGGATGTGCAGGTCGGTCGATGCGGCGACCGTGGGATCGACGGCCGCGACCGTGCCGAGCTCGCCCCCGGTCCACGCGAACGTGCGCTTGCCGGCGAGCCCGGCACCCGCCGGCTCGTAGCTGTCCACCTGCCAGGTCGTCTCGCAGCCCGATGCCACGAGCAGCAGCGCCGCGGCGACGGCGGCCAACGGGGCGCTGATCCAGCGATGCGCGGTCATGGTGCTCTCCTCGTCATTGGCGGATTGTAGTTCAGGCGGCCGAGGCCGTGCGTCGGGCGCGCCTGTCCCGCAGGCGCTGCAGGCCCTGCTCCACGAGAGAGTACACGGCCGGCACGACCCCGAGCGTGAGCAGCGTCGAGCTGACCATGCCGCCGATCACCGCGATCGCCATCGGTCCGTTGACGTCGGCACCGGCCCCGAGGCCGAGCGCCGCGGGCGTGAGCGCCAGGATCACCGTCAGCGACGTCATCAGCACCGGTCGCATCCGGATCGGGCAGGCCTCGCGCAGCGCGTCGTCGGTCGGCCTGCCCTGCTCGCGCAGCTGGTTCGTCAGGTCCACCAGCAGGATCGAGTTCTTCGCGACGAGTCCCATCAGCAGCACCAGGCCGATCATCGAGATCATGTTCAGCGACGTGCCGGTGATCCAGAGCGCGAACAGGCCGCCGACGATGGCGAGCGGCTGCGCCGTCATCACGATGAGCGGCTGCAGGAACGAATTGAACTGGCTCGCGAGCACCATGTAGACGAGCGCCAGCGCGAGCGACAGCGCGATCTTCACGTAGCCCGAGGTCTTCGCGAACTCGCGCGACCGTCCCTGCAGCTCCATCGAATAGCCGGGCGGCAGGATCTCCGCCGCACGCTCCCGCACCAGCGTCACGGCATCGCCGAGGGACATCGACGGGTTCGTGTAGAAGTTCGCCGAGTACTGCAGCGCGTAGCGGTTGATCACCGCGGGCCCGACGATGTCCACCGCATGCGCCACCGTGTCGAGGCGAACCATCTGGCCGTCGCGCGTGCGCAGGAAGATCCGCCGCAGGTCGTCGGCCGAGGTGATCGTGCCCTCCGCGGCCTTGACGCGGATGTCGTAGCGGTCGCCGTCGCCCGGATCGTCGCTGTACTTGGCGATGTCGACGCCGCCCGCCAGCATGTTGACCGAGTAGGCGATGTCGGCGGTCGTGAGCCCGATGTCGGCCGCGCGCACGCGGTCCACGTCGAGCCGGATCTGCGGCAGGTCGAGCTGCAGGTCGAGGTCCACCCGGCCGAACTCCGGGACCTCGCTCAGCTGTCGGTACATCTCGTTCGACAGCGAGGCCACCGCATCGAGGTCCGGGCCGACGATCGAGAACTGCAGCAGGTCGCCGCGCATGCCGCCGATCGGCGAGGGCGACGACGCGAACGCCAGCACGCCCGGGATGCCGGCGAACTCAGCCTGGATCTTCTCGATGAACTGCTGCTGCGAAATCCTGCGCTCGCTGCGCGGCACCATCGTCACGAACGCCATGCCCGAGTTGACCTGGCTGGTGCCGCCGAAGCCGATGCCGATGAAGGCCGACTTCACCTCGGGGTGCGCGCGGATCACGGCGTCCAGCTCCTCGACGAGTTCCTCCATCGTGGCGCGGCTCGTGCCGAGCGGCGCCCTGAAGCTGACCATGAAGCGCGCGTCGTCCTCGACCGGGATGAAGTCCTTGTCCACGCGCGCGAAGAAGAACCCGCTCGACAGCACGATCGCGAGTGTCGCGAGCAACACCTTGCCCCGGTTCTCGAGCACCCAGCCGAGCAGTCGGCGGTAGCCGCGGTCCAGCCCGTCGAGCAGGCGCCCCAGCCGGTCGTACACAGCCCCGCGCTTCGGCTGGACGTCGAGGAAACGCGAGCAGAGCATCGGCGTGAGCGTCAGCGACACGAACAGCGACACGAGCACGCCCACCGTGACGACGACCGCGAACGACTGGAAGAAGCGGGCGACGATGCCCTCGCAGGAACAGCACCGAGCCGAAGATCGACACCAGCGTGAGGCTGGCCGCGATGACGGCGAAGCCGACCTGCTGCGTGCCCTCGATCGCCGCGGTGTAGCGGTCGATGCCCGGCGAGTGCTCGTGACGCCGGTAGATGTTCTCGAGCACGACGATCGCGTCGTCCACCACCACGCCGATCAGCAGCAGCAGGCCGAGCAGCGACATCTGGTTGAACGTCAGGCCGAGGAAGAACATCGCCGCGATGGCGCCGAGCAGCGACACCGGGATGGCGGTCGCGATGATCAGCGTCGAGCGGAAGTTGCGCAGGAAGAACCAGACGACGAAGGCCGCGAGCAGCGTGCCCTCGACCAGGTGGTCCTGCAGCGAGGCGACGATCTTGCGGATCGGCGTCGAGTCGTCCGACGAAACGCTCAAGGTCACCCCGGCCGGCAGCTGCGGCAGTATGTCGCTCTCGAGACGGCGGCGGACGTCGTCCACGAGCTGCACCGTGTTGAAGTTGCTCACCTTCACGATGCCGATGCCGACGGCCGGCTTGCCGTCGAAGAGCAGCACCGCGCGGTCGTCCGCGAGCGCGTCCTCGACCTTGCCGATGTCGCGCAGGCGGATCGGGGAGCCGTCCGCGTAGCGGACGATCATCTCGCCGAGCGCTTCCGGGCTGTGGAACTCGAGGTCGAGCTTGATCAGGTTCTCGTTCGGGCCGCTCACCAGGAAGCCGCCCGGCATCTGCACGTGCTCGGCACGGAAGGCGTTGCGGATGTCCTGGGCCGTGACGCCGAGCGCGGCCATGCGCTGCGGGTCCACGTCGACCCGGATCGTCCGTCGCCGCTCGCCGCCGATGTAGACCTGGCCGACGCCGTCGATGGTCTCGAGCCGCTTCTTGATCACCTGCCGCGCGTACTGGTTCAGCTGCTGCGTGGTGCGGTCGCCCTGCAGCGAAAGCCACATCACGGCCGATGCGCCGACCTCGACCTTGAGCACGACGGGCGGGTCGGCATCGTCCGGCAGCTGCCGCAGCACCTGGTTGACCTTCGCCTGCACCTCGGAGAACGCGACGTCGATATCCTTCGACAGCTCGAAGGTCAGCACGACCGTGGAGACGCTGGGCGAGGAGCGCGACTGGATGTTGTCGATGCCCGGCACGCTGTTGACCGCCGTCTCGATGATGTTGGTGACGCTCGCGTCGATCACGTCCGGATTCGCACCCGGCAGCACCGTCGTCACCGAAATGACCGGGAACTCGATGCGCGGGAAGCGATCGACGCCGATCCGGTTGTAGGCGACGATCCCGAAGAGGATGAACACGAGGTTCGCCATCAGCGCGAACACGTGGCGGCGGACCGAGAGTTCGGCGAGTCTCATGGCTTGCGTCCGTCAGCCGGCCTTGCGGACCGCCACCAGCGCGCCGTCCGTCAGGAATCCGGCACCCGAGACGACGACGGTCTCACCCGGCTCGACCCCGGTGAGGATCTCGGCGCGCTTCGCATCGCGGATGCCGACCGTCACCTTGCGCTCCGCGACCTTTTCGCCGGACAGCACGTACACCACTTCGCCGGCCGGCCGCCGCACCACGGCACGCGGTCGGCACGACCACGCCTTCGCGCGAAGCGAGCACGACGCGTGCATTCAAGGTGCCGCCCGGTGGCCAGTCCGTATCGGCCGGCAGCTGCACCAGTGCCTCGAAGGCACGGTTGTTGGTGCCGACCATCGGGCGGACCTCCGTGATCGTCCCGGTGATGGGCTTGCCCGGACGGGCGGGCTGGTCGAGCGTCACCGCGAGGCCGGGCCGCAGCTGCCCGGACAGCGCCTCCGGGAACGGCAGCACCGCCCGCAGCTGGCCCTTGCCGACGATCGTGACGATGGGCGTTCCCGGCGAGACGTAATCGCCGACGGAGATCAGCCGGCGTTCGACGGTCGCGTCGGCCGGACTGCGGACGGTCGTGCGGTCGAGCCGGTACTCGGCTTCGGCGAGCCTGGCGCGCGCGTCGTTCAGCTCCGCCTGGCGCGCACTCTGCTGCGCGATCGCCTCTTCGAGCATGCTCTCGGACACCGCCTTGGAGCGCAGCTCCTGGTAGCGCTGCACCGTGCGCTGCTGGTTCGCGAGCAGCGCCGTGAGCCGCTCGACGGTCGCGCGAGCCGACGCGACCGCGAGGCGCTGCGGCTCCCCGTCGAGCTCGGCCAGCACCTGGCCTTTCTTCACCGAACTGCCGCCGTCCACGAGCAGCCGCACGACGCGTCCCGAGGTCTCGGCGGAGAGGGCGGGCGAGGCGAGGGCCTCGAGACGGCCGACCGAGTTCTCGATGGCGTCCACCTGCTCGCGCGTTGCCTGCGCGACCGTCACGGGCGTCTTGCGCACCATGTCCTTCCCGTCCCCCGCATCCTTGCCACAGGCCGTGGCAAGCGCTGCCAGCGCAGCGAGAATGGCGAACCGGGCGATGCTTGATCGATTCATGGCTGTTTCCTGGTACCGGACGCGGGCCGTGGCGCGAGTCCGTGATAGAGCAGCCGCGCGAGTTCGGCGGCGTAACCGTCCGCGGTGGCGGTGACGGCGAGGTCGGGGTGGCGCCGCGTGACCGCGGCGGTCTGGAAGAGAAACCAGCTGGTGCACATCAGCACGAAGGCTGCGAGGCCGGGGTCCGCGTCCGTCCGCACCTTGCCCGCGGCCTGGCCCCGGCGCAGCGCCTCGACCACCAGCGAGAAGTTGCGCGCCATCTCGCCGCTCCTCAGCACCTCGAGCGAACCGGGCGACCCTTCGAGCATCTCCCTCATGATCAACCGCATCGTGCCGCGCAGCCGGGCGAGCCGCTCGACGTGCGCCGCGGCGAACGCACCCAGGCCGGCCTCGGTCTCGCCCTCGGCGTCGAGCAACGGCACGATCTGCTCGCGAAAGCCGATGACTGCGTCGGCGATCAGTGCCTGGTACAGCCCGCGCTTGTTGCCGAAGTGGTGGAACACCGTGGCCTTGCTGACGCCGGCGGCAGCGGCAATGTCGGCCATCGAGGTCCCGGCGTAGCCGCGCCTCGCGAAGAGCCGGCGGGCAGCCGACGCGATGCGTCCCTTGCCCGGGGCCCGTGCCTGTCGGTGGCGTGCCGGAGTGGTCATGCGCGCAGCCTATCACTGACCGACCGATCGGTCAGTCAGGGCGTCTCGCGGACCGACCATCGGGCGGCCGCGCGGGGCGATTGCCGGCAGTCGCCGTCTCGGGTCGAAAAGACCTATATCAAAAACAATCACGTTATGCTCGACGTATGTCCTGCTACAAGCACGAATTGCGCTGCTACCGGCATGCGCGCAGCCTGTAGCTGAGGTCCAACGAAAGCGGAGGTTGCCATGAGCCGATTCCGCATCCTCGTCGCCGACCAGGCCGAGGCCGTCTTCTACGACTCGTCATCGCTCGACGGCGCACCAAAGGAGGTGGCGCGCATCACCGATCCCATGGCTCACCTGCACGACCGCGACCTGATGAGCGACCGGCCGGGACGCAGCTACGAGAGCTTCGGCGGAGCCCGCCACGCGCTCGAGCGCGAGAACGACCCTCGCCAGCGCGAGGCCGTGCGCTTCGCTCGCCGCATTGCCCGCCGCCTCGACGAGGCACGGCGCAAGGACGAGTTCGAGCGCCTGGTGGTCGTCGCCGGGCCGCCGTTCCTCGGGCTGCTCCGGCAGGCGATGTCGAAGCCGACCAAGGCCTGCGTCGAGCGCGAAATCCACAAGGACCTCGTGCACGGGCCGATCGCCGTGCTGCGCGAACACCTGGCCGCGAGCGCGGGATAGGCCCGGACGCCCGTCGACGTCTCGGGTCGGCGCCGCCGCCGTTCTGTGACGCGCTTCCCGCCCGTGGTTGCCCCGTTGGTCCCGGACGCCCGCCGGCGCATACTTGGCGAGGTATGTGCGTTGGGGAGCGTGGGCTCGGCATGAATCACTGGTTCGGCGGGTTGGTACGTGCGCGAGGCGAAGCAAAGTCATGAGACCGGTACTTCTCGCCTACGAACGTGACCAGGACCTCTCGGCGATCGAGACGCTGCTGGCAGTCCCGCGGGCATCGCGTGCTCAAGGCGCGCACCGGGCTCGAGGCGCTCGAACTGGCGCGGCAGGAAACGCCGCACGTGGTGGTCAGCGACGTGCTGCTGCCGCTGCTCGATGGCTTCTCGCTGTGCCGCCGGCTCAAGGAAGACGTGGTGCTGCAGCACCTGCCGGTATTCCTGCTGTCGTTCCGCATCGAGGGACCGAAGTACGAGGCGTTCGCCGCCGAGGTCGGCGCGGAGCGCTTCTTCCCTCGCGGTTCGACGCTGGAGGAACTCGCGGTCGCCATCGACGGGCACAAGACGGGTTCCGACACGATGCGAATTCCGGCCCTGGTGCCGGAACTCCTGGACAAGCGTGAACAGGACCGGCGCCAGCTCGCCGACCTCGAGCGTCAGGTCAAGGAACTCGAGACGACGAACCGCCTGCTGGCCGTTGCCGAGCGGGTCGCGCGGCAGAAGGCCGAGCAGAGCGCGCGCGAGCGTGCCGAGCTCGCGGCCGCCGACTCGGCGACGATCCGCGAACTGCAGGGCCGGCTGAAGGAACTCGAGGCCACCCAGCAGCAGCTCTCGGCGGCGGAGTCCGAGGCGCGTGGCGCCGCGGAGGAGTCGCGCGCGGAGCTGGCCCGCATCGGCGTGCTTGAGTCGCGCCTGGCCGAGCAGCAGGCGAGTCGTGTCACGGCACAGGCGGCATTCGCCGACGCCGAGCGGGTGTTCAGGTCCCAGCCGGTCGCCACGCTGATATCCGACATGGAGACCCATCAGCTGCGGGCGGTGAACGACGCGGCCGCGGCGATGTTCGGCAGCGCCGCCGAGAGCCTCGCGGGCCGCCTGCTGACGGAGCTGCTGCCGGGCTACGTGCCCGGCGAGGATCCGGCGCGGGCCGTGGATATCGCCTTCGCGCGGCCCGACGGTACCCCGGCCATGCTCGAACTGCGCCGCGCATCGGTCTCGTACGCGGGGCGCGCCTGCTGGCTTTCGACGGTGCGCGACGTGTCGCTCGAACGTGCCGAGCGTGCGGCCCAGCTCGTCACCGTCGCCCGTGCCGGAACGCTCGAGGAAGCGCCGATCGGCACCTGCCGCGTCGACCAGGCCGGCAACATCCAGTACGCGAACTCGGCGTTCCACGCCCTGCTCGGACTCGAGTCAGGCACCGCCGAAGGCCTGTTGCTGCAGCAGCTGGAGCAGGGCGCCGGCGGCGACTCCACCATCCGCAGCGTTGCAATCGGCAACTCGGGGCAGCTGACACAGGAGACGCGCTGGCGCAGGCCGGACGGCACGATCCTGGATGTCGAGGTCGCCGCCACCGTCGTCGGTGGTGTCGACGGCAGTCGCGTGCTGACCGTGCGCGACGTGTCGGCGCGGCGTCGTGCCCAGGAACGTGCCGATCGCGAGTCGCGGCGTTCGGCGGGGCTGCTGGACCTCGCCCAGAACGCACATGCGTACACCGAATCGGAGACCCTGGCGCACGCGCTCGAACTCGTGCAGAAGTTGACCGGCAGCGAAGCGGGCTATGTGTTCCTCGCCACGGCCGATGCCGGGCAGTTCGAGCTCGCGGCCAGGCGCGACGGCAGTCCGGCCGCCCACGACCTCTCGGTGCTCACTCGGTGGCGGGGGCTGCCCCCGGCCGATACGGCGCTGTACGACTGCCTCAGCTCGCAGCGCACCACCGTCCGCGACGGAGTCGAAGGCACGGGTGGCCTGCGCCAGGCGGGTCTGCCAGGCTCGCTCAATCGCCAGCTGGCCACGCCGATGCTCGATGGCGGGCGTCTTGCGGGCGTGCTGCTGCTGGCCGACAAGAAAGAGTCGTTCGACGAGGATGATCAACGGCACGCGGCACAGGTGGCCGATGCGCTGAGCCGGCTCCTGCGGCGTCGTCGCTCGGACGCCGAGGTCGTGAGCGCCATGGATCACATGGAGCGCGTGATGCTGGGCGCGGTCGAGGCGATGGGCGTGCTGTCGGAGACGCAGGACGCCTGCAAGACCGGTCGCGCGAAGCGCGTCGCCGAACTGGCCGCCGGCATCGGCACGGCGCTCGGCCTGCCCGGGCATTCGGTGCGCGGGCTGCGCGTCATGGGTCAGTTGATCGACGTCGGGATGCTGCAGATCCCGCGCGAGATACTCTGGCGGCCGGGCCCGCTCGGCACCGCCGAGTTCGAGCTGGTGAAGACGCACGCGGAGCGGGGACACGAGATCCTGTCCCGCATCGAGTTTCCGTGGCCCGTCGCCGAAGCCGTCGGCCAGCACCACGAACGACTGGATGGCTCGGGCTATCCGCGCGCCTTGAAGGGCGAGGAGATCCTGCTCGAGGCAAGGATCCTGGCGGTTGCGGATGCCGCCGAGGCGATGCTCGCGCAGCGTCCGCAGCGAGCCAGGCTCGCGCTCGGCGCCTGCCTCGAGGAATTGCAGTCCCAGGCCGGTCGCCGTTATGACGCGCGGGTGGTCAAGGCCTGCGTGAAGCTCCTCCGGGAGCGGCCGGTCGAGCCGGAGGCCGAAGTCCCGGTCGGACAGCGGATCGCCTGAGGCGACCGGATGCACCTGCAGTTCTTCGGTGCGGCCGGTGAGGTCACCGGCTCCTGCCACATCGTCGACATCGGCGGCCGTCGGCTGCTGCTCGACTGCGGGTTGATCCAGGGCGGAGCCGCCCCCGACGAGCGCAATCGCGCGCCGTTTCCGTTCGACGCCGCCGGCATCGACGCCGTGATCCTGAGCCACCCGCACATCGACCATTGCGGTCGGCTGCCGCTGCTGTACAAGCGCGGCTTCCGCGGTGCCGTGTACGCGACCGCGGCCTGCCGGGACCTCGCCCGCATCCTGCTGATGGACAGCGCCGCGATGCAGCAGCGCGACGCGGACCGCGAGAACCGCAGGAGGACCCGCGACGGCCGCAAGGGCAGGGCCGAAGCGCTCTACACCGCGGACGACGCCGAGGCGACACTGGGCCTGATCAGGTCCGTCGACTACGGGCGCGCTTTCGAGGTGCTGCCGGGCGTCGAACTCACGTTCCGCGATGCGGGCCACATCCTGGGCTCCGCGAGCGTGTGGCTGCGACTGCGCGAAGGCGATCTCGAGCGGCGCATCGTTTTCAGCGGCGACCTCGGCCAGTACGACTCACCCATCCTGCGCGACCCCGAGCCGGGGCCGGCCGCCGACCTCGTCGTCATGGAGAGCACCTACGGCGACCGCCTGCACAGGGATCGCGACGCGACGCTGGTCGAGCTCGGCGAGATCCTCCTGCACGCGCGCCAGGATGGCGGCAACGTCCTCATCCCGGCGTTCGCCGTGGGACGCAGCCAGGACCTGCTCTACGAGCTCGGCACCCACTTCGAAGCCTGGGACCTCGCCGCGTGGCGCATCTTCCTCGACAGTCCGATGGCGATCGAGGCGTCGCAGGTGTACTGGCGCCATCCCGAACTCTACGATGCCGAGGCGCGCGAACTGCGTGCCCGCACGGGCGGCCTGCCGCCGCTGCCGAACCTCACTCTTTGCCGCACGGTCGAGGAATCCATGGCGATCAATCGCATCCCGGGTGGCGCAATCGTGATCGCGGGCAGCGGCATGTGCACCGGCGGGCGCATCGTGCATCACCTGAAGCACAACCTCCCGCGACCGGAGTGCGACGTGGTGTTCACCGGTTTCCAGGCCGAGGGCACGCTCGGTCGCGCGATCGTGGACGGCCGGGACGAAGTCCGCATCCACGGCTCGCCGGTCCGCGTCGCCGCACGCGTGCACACGCTCGGCGGCTTCTCGGCTCACGGCGACCAGGCCGACCTGCGGCGCTGGTATGCGGCGCTGCCCGGCAAACCGCCGGTCTGGCTGGTGCACGGTGAGGCAAGTGCGTCCGCGGCGCTGCGCGACACGCTGCGAGGCGACGGAGTGCGGGCCGAGGTCGCGGCGCCCGGGGTCAGGCTCGACCTGGGAGCGATGGCGTGACGAACGCACTCGCGGCTGCGATCAACGCCAAGCCGCGCGAGCTCCCGGGCGCGCTGGCGGCGTTTCTCTGCGCATTCTTCATGTTCTCCGCCTACGCCATCCTGCGGCCGATCCGCGAGACGATGGGCCTGACGTCGGGACTCGAGACGCTGCCGGCGCTTTTCTGGGGCACCTTCGCCGGCATGCTGCTGGTGCAGCCGGTGTACGGCTGGCTCACGTCGCGCTACCGCCGCTCGGTCTTCCTGCCCTGGGTGTACCTGTTCTTCGTGCTGAACATCCTCGGCTTCTACGCCTGGTTCAACCTGCAGGCCGACCACACGTGGATCGCGCGCGCCTACTTCATCTGGCTCAGCGTCTTCGTGCTGTTCGTGGTGGCGGTGTTCTGGAGCCTGATGGCGGACGTCTTCACGCGCGAGCAGGCGGGCCGGCTGTTCGGCTTCATCGCCGCGGGCCTGAGCCTCGGCGGGTTGAACGGCCCGTTCCTCGGCAAGCGCCTGGCGGAGCCGCTCGGCACGATCAACCTGCTGCTGGTGTCCGCCGCACTGCTCACGATCTCGATCGTCTTCATGCTGCTGGTGCTGCGCTGGCATCGGCGCGACGGCGAGAACTCCGCGCAGGGCGTCGACCGTGACGAGCGCCTCGGCGGCACGGCGCTCGCGGCCTTCCGCCAGGTGGTGCAGTCGCCCTACCTCGCGCTCATCGCGCTGTTCGTGTTCCTGCTGACCTGGGTGTCCACCTTCCTGTACCTCGAGCAGCAGGCGATGGTCGCGGAGGCGTTCTCGGACCGGGACGCGCGCACCGCATTCTTCAGCACCATCGACTTCTGGACCCAGGCGGGGTCGCTGGTCATGCAGCTGTTCCTGTTCGGGCGCCTGTACCGCTGGTTCGGCTTCCGTTCGCTGATCGTGAGCATCCCGGTGCTGATGACCGCCGGCTTCGCGGTGCTGGCCGCGTTCCCGACGTTTGCGGTGCTGATCGGCGTCATGATGGTCCGCCGCATCGGCGAGTACTCGATCACGCGCCCGTCACGCGATGCGCTCTACACAGTCGTCACGCGCGAAGAGAAGTACAAGGCCAAGAGCCTGATCGATACGTTCGTGTACCGCGGCGGCGATGCGACGGCGGCTTCCGTGCACGCGCTCGTCAAGTCGACGTTCGGACTCGGCGTCAGCGGTGTTGCCTGGTGCGGCGCCGCGATCGCGGCGGTCTGGGCGCTGGTCGCCTGGGCCCTCGGCAGTCGTCACGTCGGTCTCAGTCGTCGAGACTGAAGCGCAGCGTGACCGAGGTACGGCGCGCCACGGGCTGTCCGTTTGCGAGCCGTGGCTGATAGCGCCAGCTGCTGACCGCTTGCGCTGCTGCTGAGTCGAAGACGTCCCGCGGTTCGGAATCCACGACTTCGACGTCACGTACCGTGCCGGTCTCGGTGATCGTGAACATCAATTCGACCCAGCCTTCGACCCGGTTCTGCCGCGCCGGGACGGGATAGACGGGGTCCGTGGCGACGATGCGGCCCAGTGAGTCGGCAGGCCGCACGGATGCCGCAATTGCGCCGCTGTCGGCGACGTCCGGCTCTGCCGGTGGCGCACTGGCGCTTCCGGTCGGAATCCCTGACGTAACCGGCCGTCGGCAGCCCGCGCACCGGTGCGCCGGGGATCATCGTGCCGTTGCGTCGTCGAGATGCCGCGGCGGACGCTGCGGCGAGCTGGCCGGCGTTGCTGTATTGCGGCGCCAGTGGGTCGGGAACGATCCTGGGCCGGGTCGCGGGCGGCTTCGGCGTCGCCGGCGGTCCGTAGCTGGTGACCGGTGTCGTAAGGGGCATTGTCGAAGGCGGCAGCGCTGGCCGGGTCGACGCTGTGGCCGCAGGGATCGGCCGTGGCTCGGGTACGTCGTCGGCCACCAGTGGTGGGTCGGGAACGACGGCGGCCGGCGGCGGGGCGAGCAGCGCGGCGAGTCGAACGGTCGCGGCATTGCCAGGAGCCGCGGCCTGCAACCGCCCGAGCAGACGTTGCGCCTCGGCCTGCTCGCCTGACGCGGCAGCCGTCCGTGCCTGTGCGACCACCTTGGCCACCGTCCTGTCGAGTCCGTCGCGCGCCTCGGGCTGCGACTGGTCGGCGAGCAGCACGGCCGCATACAGGTCGAGCGCGTTGCGCCCGGCGGGAGATTCGTAGCGACCCGCCTGGAATGCGGCCCTGGCCCGCGACAGCACCGGATCGGCCTGCGGCCGCGTACCGCCGGCCGGTGCGGACACCGCCGGCGTGACGCGCAGTCTCGCTCGTCGCAGGGTCGATGCGGCCACCCAGCAGCAGTCCGATCAACCCGGCGAACAGCGCAACGCCGACCGCGACGAACAACCACTTGCGACGGTCGGTGCGCGTCGGCGCGAGCCCGAGAGCGTCAGCAGCGGTCGCCGTTTCGCGCTCGAATCCCGCCGTTCGACGTGGCAGCGCGTCGCCGCGTTCAGGAACATGCCCGCGCGCTTCGCCGAGAGCGGCTTGTGCATGAAGCGGTAGACGAGCCCCTCGCTGATCAGCTGCGCAAGCAGCGCCTCGTCCTCGCGACGTCCGGCCACGACGACGACGACGTCCGGGAACTGCTCGACGATCTGCTCGACCAGCGTCGCCGGCTGAGTCGAGACCGCGGCGAGGTCGACGAGCAGCACGCCGCAGCGGCCGGTGAGCAGCATGTCCACCGATTCCTCGGCGGAGCGGGCGCGCCAGACGGGGTTGCGCTCGCCGATCGCGGCCCGGATCGCATCGAACAGCAGCATGTCCGTCGAAAGCACGACGACGTCGACCAGCACCGCCTGATCGCGGGTCTCCGTCGAGGATTCGAGCTGGCGCGGCAGGGCTGTTCCGGGCATCAGCGTGATTGCGCACCAGTCGGCGCTGCAAGGTCCACCGGCACGTGTCCAAAAACCTGAGGCAATTCAAAGTTCAGGCAGATGATCGGCGATCTGGATGGACCAAGTCCAGCGTGTTCCAGGGGCGGGCTGTGGGGTGGCTCCGGACTCGACACCGGGCCGGCCCGCGAGCATGATCGCCGCGGGTCCAGCAGAAGACCGGTACACCGGTCCACACGGAGCATGAAGACGCCGGTCAGTTACACGTCGCGGATCGCGGCCGAGCATCGCGCTACGCTCGAGCAGCTGCTGTTCTTCAACGGCTGCCAGGATCGTGTCGCGAGCGGCATCGTCGATGCCATCGACAAGTTCGGTCCGCCGGAGATCCAGGGTGACGACGGCTGGCTCCGGGTGAAGGTCGCGGGGCCCGTCCGAGGTCCAGTCGCTGTTCGTCGTCGAAGAGCCGACCGGCAAGCCGATCGGCGTGGCGGTCTACACCCGCGCGGATCTCGAGCACGTGACGGTGCTGCACATCGGGCTGGCCGAGGAGTACTGCGCGGGCGGGGAGCGCGAGAGCCTGAACCTGCTGCTCAGGCTCATGAAGGAGATTCGCCGCTCATCGAAGCGCGTGAAGGGCGTGCGACGGCTGAGCGTCCACTACGGTACGCAGCGCGCCCGCCTGCCGGCCTGATCAGCCGCGCGGTTCGCCGAGCAGGTCTCCGATCATCAGCCGGACCGCCTTGATCTGCGGGCCGTCCTTGACCGCGTAGTTTTCGCCTTCGTATCCCCACCAGTCCCAGCAGCCCATCGGGTTCAGCGGCCGGTAGCTGGCCTCGATCTGCGGGAACAGCAGCACGATGTCGTTGCCGGCGGCGGCCTCGAGGTAGCCGGACCCGAGGACGAACTCACGGCCCACCAGCGACGCGCCCTGCTTGCAGCCGTGGAACACCACGTGCAGCCGGCATTTCGACTTGTCCCCGCTGCTGCAGGACTTCGGCACGAAAAGCAGGCCACGGTCGGCGAGGCCGGCGCTGCCGGACGCCTTCGCATACGGCTTCTGGTCGAACTCGCGCAGTTCACCGTCCTCGGGCGCGCGGCCCGCGCCGAGCTTGCCGTACATCTGTCCGAGCAGCGTCCCGGCGCCGTCGAAGTCGCACCTGCCGACGAACGGCGGCTCGGTCACGTCGCAGGGCTTCGCGTCGGCGCGCGCGCTCGGAAACGTATGTCCGGCGCGGTCGAGCTCGACGCGGGCGATGTTCGCCGGGTTCACCAGCGCCTGGTAATAGACCTCCACCGCGTCCGCCACGGGCTTCTGCACGTAGGGGTCGAGCGCGCCGCGAAAAATCCAGACGCGGTCGTTCGCGAGACCGGTGATCGGATCGATCGAGCCTTCGAGCGCGAGCCGGCTCGTGAGCTCGACGAGCTCGGCGGTGGGGATCGGTTCGTCGGCCTTCATGCAACGCCCGAGCGAGTTGCGTATCGATCCCGCCGAGCAGTAGTACGGCACTCCCGCGACCAGCGCCGCGCCATTGACGAGGCCGGAGTGGGCGACGTGGAACTGCGTTGCCATGGCGGCACCGGCGGACAGGCCGGAAACAGTCACCGAGGCCGGGTCGAGCGGCAGTGCCGCGAGCCGGTTCGTCCCGGCCGACGGCTTGCCGCAGGCGGCAACCATCGCGCACGCGCCCACCAGCGCCATTCCGGCCGACGCGCCACGGCGCTTCCTGTCCACCAACCGCGAACCGCTAGTCACTGGTCACTCTCCTTATTGGCTCGTCCAGCCGCCGTCCACCGCGATCCACTGCCCGGTGATGTTGCGCGCGGCGTCGCTCGCCAGGAACTCGACGATTCCGCCGAGTTCCTCGATCGTGACGAAGGCGTGCTTCGGCATGGGCCGCAGCATGACCTCGTCGATGACGCTCTGCTCGGGAATCCCGTGTGCGCGCGCCTGCGCCGCGATCTGCGCATCCACGAGCGGCGTGCGCACGTAGCTCGGGCAGATCGTGTTGATGGTGATGTCCGTGTCCGCCGTCTCGAGCGCAACCGTCTTCGCGAATCCGATGAGGCCGTGCTTGGCCGCGACGTAGGCGCTCTTGAACGGCGAGGCGACCAGTGAATGGATCGAGCCCACGTTCACGATGCGCCCGAAACCGCGGCTGCGCATGCCGGGAAGCGCGGCGCGCGTGAGCATGGCGCTGCCGGTCAGCATCACGGCGATGAGCGTTTCCCAGCGCTCGCGCGGGAACTCCTCCAGCGGCGCGACGTGCTGCAGCCCCGCATTGTTGACCAGCAGGTCCGGCCCGTCCGGCTCGAGCGCGGCGATTGCCGCATCGATGCTCTGCTGCGAGGTGACGTCGAGACCGAGCGACGTCGCGACGAATCCGCGGGCGCGCAGGTCGGTCGCGGCACGCGCCGCGGCGGCGGCATCGAGATCCGTCAGGCACACCGCACAGCCGCGCTCGGCGAGGTATCCGGCGACGCCGAGCCCGATACCGCTCGCGGCTCCGGTGACCAGCACCCGGAGCGCCCCGGTGGGACGGCTCAACGGGCTGTCCTCGCCGGGCGCCGCGCCGGCTTCCTGCGTGCGCCGCCGGAGCAGAGCGCACGGAACCCGGCTGCGCAGTACGGGACGAGCCGCTGGTGAACGCTGTCGAGGTCGCTCGAGCGGCACACACCGCCGGAGAGCTTGTCGATGCGGCCCGTCTCGGCAAACGTGAGCGTGAGCGCGCCGGACAGGAAATGGTATGCCCAGAAAAGGTCGCGTTCGTCGCAGCCAGGCAGCGCGAGGCGCATGGCCTCGATGAAGCGCTGCACCACCGGATCGAAGTGCCTGGTCATCAGCACGCCGCCGAACTCGGGCGAGTTGTTCACTTCGGCGATCAACGCAAAATAGCTCTTCCAGCCGGGCCCGCCACGCGCCGAGCGATCCAGCAGCGGATGCGTGAACGCGTCGATGATGGCCTCGAGGTCCGGTGTGCGACGCCCGCTCGCGGCCAGCACTGCGTCGAGGCGCGCGAGGCGCTCCGCGTTGAGATCGGCCGCCCGCCTCAGGAACACGGCCTCGAGCACGCCCTGCTTGCTGCCGAAGTGATAGTTCGCCAGCGCGACGTCCACGTCCGCGGCACCGGTGATGTCACGCACCGACACGCCGTGAAAGCCCCTTCGTGCAAAGAGCCTCTCCGCGGCGTCGAGGATCCGGTCGCGCGTCGGCCGCGAGCGCTGCGTGCCACCACGCTTGCGGGTGGGCGGAGTGCTGCGTCGCTTGCTCGTCGTCGCCATGTGTTGTTGCACCGCGGCAGAAAGCGGACCGCCATCGCGGCGGTCCGGCAGCGCGATTCTGTCCAAGCGGAGCGCAGTCTGCAACGACTTGTTGAAATTCAACGAGCGTTCAACTAGATTTCAACGAGCGTTGAATACAGGCGCCGGTGACGCGCCACCCAGGGGGACACATGAACAAGCTGATTACCCGTTCGGTGCGGTGCGGCCTCGCCGCGGCCGCCGCGATGCTGTCGATGCCGGCCGCGCAGGCGCAGCAGGCTCCTCCGGTGATGGCGCCCGCCGCCGCCGGGTCGCTCGAGGAAGTGCTCGTCACCGCGCGGCGACGCGAGGAGAGCATGCAGGACGTGCCGATCGCGGTCTCCGCCTTCTCGGCCGAGGAGCTGCGCATGCTGCAGGCCGAAGACCTCGCCGGCCTGCAGGGCTCGGTGCCGAACCTGAACCTCGTGCAGGGGCGCGGTTCGGCCAACAGCGCCAACATCTACATCCGCGGCATCGGCCAGCCGGACGCGCTGCAGACCTTCGACCCCGGCGTCGGCGTCTACCTCGACGACGTGTACATCGCGCGCATCCAGGGCGCGCTGTTCAACCTGTACGACGTGCAGCGCGTCGAGGTGCTGCGCGGTCCGCAGGGCACGCTCTACGGCAAGAACACGATCGCGGGCGCCATCAGGCTCATCTCGAAGAAGCCGCCGGAGGAACTGGCCGGCCAGGCCGAGCTCGGCTATGGCGACTACGACTACTTCTCGGCCAAGGGCTACCTCGGCGGACCGATCACCGACAACCTTCGGCGCCAGCGTCGCCGGCGTGTACGTGACGCGCAGCGGCATCAACGTCGATCCGCACGCTGGACCGCGACTACAACGACATCGACACGGCCGCGGGCCGCGTGATCCTCGAGTGGGATCCCACCGAGAACGTGAACGTCAACCTCGCGGCCGACTACACGCGCAGCCGCAACGAGCTGAACCTCGGACGGCCCGAGGCTCCGCTCGTCAGCGTCAACCTGGTGCCCGGCATACCGCCGAAGGTGCTGCAGCCCGCGCCCACGACGCCGTGGAACAACACGGTCGCGACGTCGTTCACCGGCAACGAAGGCCAGCAGATGGACAACTGGGGCACGGCGCTCACCGTCGGCTGGCAGCTGAACGACGCGTGGCTCCTGAAGTCCATCACGGCCTATCGCAGCCTCGAGCCGGACAACTACGTCGACATCGACGCGAGCATCTACGAGCTCGGCGACGTCTTCGTCGGCGTGGACCAGGACCAGACCTCGCAGGAATTCCAGCTGCTCTATTCGAGCGACAGGCTCGTGGCGGTCATGGGCCTCTACTACTTCGGCGAGGACATCACGTCCGACCAGACTGCATGGGCCGACGACTTCCTCAAGTTCGGCGCCATGCCGATCACCTTCACGCGTACCGTCAACGACAAGCTGAACACCGACAGCTATGCGGTCTTCGGCCAGGCGACCTGGAGCTTCACCGACCGCTGGTCCGGCACGCTCGGCATCCGCTACACGGACGAGAGCAAGGACTACTTCCGGACGACGTCGACCTTCTTCGGCGCGCCGTTGCGGCGGCCGACTCGACATTCGTCTACAAGGACGACGAGAGCTGGACTGCGCTGGACGCCCACCTTCGCGCTCGACTACAAGCTCACCGACGAAACGCTGCTTTACGCGAGCGCGACCGAGGGCTTCAAGAGCGGTGGCTTCAACGGCCGCGCGAACACGCCGGGCGAAACGGGCTCGTACGATCCCGAGTACGTCTGGACGTACGAAATCGGCGCGAAGAACACGCTTGCCGACGGCAGGCTGCGACTGAATGCGGACGTGTTCTACAGCGACTACACCGACTTCCAGGCGCGGGTCTCGGACGTCGTCGACCCGGATGCGCCGATCCCGACTTTCAGCTTCCCGGTGCTGAACGCCGGCTCGATGGAAATGTACGGCGCCGAGCTCGAGGCGACCTGGATCCCGATCGACGAGTTGAACCTGCAGGCGCAGATCGGCTACCTGCACTCCGACTACAAGGAATTCACCGCCTCGACGGTGATCGCCGGCAAGCCGGTCGAGATCGACCGGTCCGACGAGTATCCGCCGTTCGCGCCCGAATGGACGGCGCGCCTCGCGGTGGCCTACACGTTCAACCTCGCGGCCAAATGGAGGACTGACGCTGTCGGCCGACATGATCTATCGCGACAAGCAGTGGCTCTCGGTGGACAACCGCGACGTGCTGACGCAGGACAGCTATGCGCTGATGAATGTGCTCGTGAGCTGGACGTCGGCATCGAACCACTGGTACGGCTCCGCCGGCGTCAAGAACCTGACCGACGAGGTCTACAAGGTGGACGCGCAGGAGTTCTCGAGCGTCGGCAACATCCAGACCGCCTATTACGGCGATCCGCAGACCTGGCAGTTCATCGCCGGCTATCGCTTCTGACGATCGACGTGGCGGGCCGGCCGGTCCGGCCCGCCACTGATCGGCAGGATACGGTTCGGCGTCTTTCCCGCGAAGCACGGGCAGGGTACCCATGAGCTGGTTCGCGGCTGATTCGCCGCTCTTTCCGGAGATCATCGCGCTCCACGGCAAGTGGCAGGGCGCGAAGCCCGCGGTCGTGGACGGCGACCGCGCGCTCTCATGGCGCGAATTCGACCTTGGCACCAACCGGGTCGCGAACGGGCTGCGCTCGCTTGGGCTTGACGCGCGGCGATCGCGTCGCGGTGCTGATGCACAACAGCCTCGAGATGCTCGAGGCCATCTGGGGCGTACTCAAGGCGGGCGGCGTCGTGGTGCCGCTCAATCTCTCCATCACCGACGCGGCGGTGGTCGCGATGCTCGCGGACTCCGCCGTCGTGGCAGTGATCGCGTCCGACGAGCAATGCCGGCGAGTCGAGATGCTCCGGTCGCAGCTTCCCGGGCTGCGCAGCGGTGGCTGCATCGCCTGCGACGCGCCGGATGCCGCGGCAGGCTGGCACGAGTACCGCGCCTGGCGCGATTCGCAGTCGCCGGACCTGCCGGTCGTCGCGCTCGCAGACGACGACGAGTGCAACATCATCTACAGCTCCGGAACGACCGGCCTGCCCAAGGGCATCGTGCACACGCACCGCCGGCGCCTCGACTGGGCGTACGACCTCGCGATCGCGCTGCGCTATCACTGCGGCGCGCGCACGCTCTGCTCGCTCGGCCTCTACTCGAACATCAGCTGGGCCGGCTTTCTCTGCACGCTGCTCGCCGGCGGCACGGTCGTCGTGATGCGCGCGTTCGAGCCGCGGGCGCTGCTCGAGACCGTCGAGCGCGAGCGGATCACGCACGGCGCGATGGTGCCGCTGCAGTTCCAGCGCATCCTCGAACTGCCGGACTTCGATCGCTTCGACGTCGAGCTCGCTGCGCAGCCTGATGTGCTGCGGCTCGCCGCTCGCGGGCCCGCTCAAGGCCCAGGTCGTCCAGCGCATGCGTTGCGAACTGATCGAGCTCTATGGCCTGACCGAGGGCCTGATCACGACGCTCGCGCCCGGAAGACGTGGAGCGCAAGCTTGCGTCGGTCGGCAAGCCGCTGCCCGGCACGGATATCCGCATCCTCGGGCCGGACGACCGCGACGTGCCGCCGGGCGAGTCGGGCGAGATCGTCGGCCGCGGGCGCATCGTGATGGCGGGTTACCACGCACGGCCGGATGCCAACGCGGAGGCGACCTTCGTGGACGAGCAGGGTCGCCGCTGGCTGCGCACCGGCGACATCGGGCGGCTCGACGAGGAGGGTTTCCTCTACATCGTCGACCGCAAGAAGGACATGATCCTGTCCGGCGGGCAGAACATCTATCCTGCGGACATCGAATCGGTGATGCTGGGTCATCCCGACGTCGCGGAAGTCGCGGTGATCGGAATTCCGAGCGAGCGCTGGGGCGAGACGCCGCTCGCGGTGGTCGTTCCGCGGCCGGGCGCCAGTGGTGACGCTGCGGCGCTCACGGCCTGGACGAACGAACGCGTCGGCCGGCAGCAGCGGATCAGCGGGGTTGCGTGGCGGGACTCGCTGCCGCGCAACGCGAATGGCAAGATCCTGAAGCGCGAACTGCGCGCGGAACTGACGCGGCCCTGACGGGCACGGGAAAGGTGACAAGTGAGCGGCACCGAGTGGCAGGATCGCTATTTCATGTCGGCCGACGGGCTGCGGCTGTACTACCGTGACTATCCGGCCGAGGCTCCGGGCCGGACACCGGTGCTGTGCCTGCCGGGCCTCACGCGCAATTCGCGGGACTTCGAATCGATCGCGCTCCGCATCCGGCGATCGCGCCGCGTGCTGTGCGCGGACCTGCGTGGGCGCGGCCTCTCGCAGCACGACCCGAACTGGAAGAACTACCACCCCGGCACCTATGTCGGCGACGTCGCCGTGCTGCTGAAGGATGCGGGCGTGTCGAAGGTCATCATCCTCGGCACCTCGCTCGGCGGAATCCTCGCCATGGTCGTCGCGGCGACCACGCCGCAGGTGCTTGCGGGGGTAATCCTGAACGACGTCGGCCCGGAGGTCGCTGCGGAAGGGTTGAAGCGCATCTCGACCTACGTGGGCAAGAACGCGCCGGTCAGCAACTGGGCCGAAGCCGCTGAGCAGGCGCGCAGCACCTACGGGCTCGCCTGGCCGGATGCGACGGACGCGGACTGGCTCGGTTTCGCAAAGCGCAGCTACGCGAAGTCGACGGCGTGCCGCGCCTCGCGATGGATCCGATGATCGGCGAGGCCGTGCGCGCGGCTCCCGCCGGTGCAGCGCCGGACCTGTGGCCGGTGTTCGGTGCGCTGAAGCCGATCCCGACGCTCGCGCTGCGCGGTGCGCTCTCCGACGTGCTGTCCCAGGAAACCTTCGACCGCATGGCGCGCGAGAAGCCCGACCTCGTGCGCGTGACGGTCGCGCAGCGCGGCCACCCGCCGATGCTCGACGAACCCGACAGCGTCGCGGCGATCGAGAGCTTCCTCGCGCGGCTCGACTGACC
>CAVTDU010000004.1:0-87621 GCA_963733565.1 uncultured Gammaproteobacteria bacterium | reverse complement strand
GCACGAGCGCCTGCTGCGCGGCATCCTCGACGTCGAACTCGAGCCGCAGCCGCTCGGCGAAACGCAGCTTCTCGATGCCGAGGTAGAGATCCAGCGCGTCGAGCTCCTGGCGCAGCGTCACCTTTTTCATGGGGTCCTGGTCCAGCGTGTGGCGCAGGAACTCGGAGAGCTTGCCGACGGCCTGGTTCGCGACCTTGCCCTGGCCGTCGAGGATCAGCGTCGAGATCGCGTTCAGCGTGTTGAACATGAAGTGCGGGTTCAGCTGGTAGCGCAGCATCTTCACCTGCGCTTCCTGCGCGAGCGCGGAGGCCTCGAGCGCCGCCTCGCGCTGCTGCTGCAGCATCTCGTAGTACTTGATGCCGAAGTAGAGCCCGGACCAGCACACGAGAAGGTACGTGGAACTCAGCGTGCCCGTGAAGATGCTGTACCACGGCTCGCCGTCCATCCAGTCGCCGACGAAGTAGCCGTAGGAGTAGTTGATGACCGCGCGCCACACCAGCGCGGTGAGCCACGCCGCGAGCAGCGTGCTGGCAATGACGACCGATGGCCGTCGTCCCCAGAGACGGCGATAGACGTAGCGCAATGGCGCCGAGAACAGGAAGCCGCTGGCCGCGGCCGCCAGGATCACCTTGATGTAGGACGCGGGCTTCTCGTAGAGCAGCGCGCCCATGTACTGCGTGATCAGGTACGCGCTCCACCCGAGCGTGTGGAGGGCCCAGAAGAGCAGGTTACGGTTGCGGCGCAGGTCGTCGAGTGTCACCGGCGGAGCTTAGCCGCCGCGCTGGCGGGCGGGAATCGCTTCGTCGTGGCGCCGGCACGCTCTGGCGCAGGGGACAGTCGCAATAGGGGACAGTCTCCTTTTCCGCCTGGCAGGAAAAGGAGAATGTCCCCTATTTCTCCTACTTCACCCGGAACGACTGCTGCATCAGCTCGGCCGGAAAGCCCGGTATCGGGGCATCGTGGCTCGTGGCGTACCGATAGAGCGCCGCGGAATAGACGCCCTGCATGGTCGCCTGCAGTGCCGCCAGCACGACCGCGGCCACGACGGCGACCAGCACCACCAGCGCAAACAGCGCCGGGACGTTGATCTGTGCGACGAGCAGTACCGCGGCGCCAAACGCGACGGCCAGTGCGACGTACGCCAGCGCGAAGGCGAGGCTCAGGCCCACGCCACCGATGATGTTCTCGCC
This sequence comes from uncultured Gammaproteobacteria bacterium, assembly GCA_963733565.1. Lineage (GTDB taxonomy): Bacteria > Pseudomonadota > Gammaproteobacteria > Steroidobacterales > Steroidobacteraceae > RPQJ01. The sequence continues at coordinate 86,431 of CAVTDU010000004.1, read as the reverse complement.
CCAGGTCTCACGCAGCAGACCGGCGCTCTCCTTGACGGCCTCGACGGGCCCGACGTCGCGCGTGACCAGCACCGGCACGACCAGGAAGCTTGCGAGCGCCCAGCCGATGCCGAGCAGCTTGACGACCAGGCTGCCGAGCCAGCCGACGCGCTCCTCGAGCATGCGCAGCAGCACGCCCACGGTGGCCGCGATGCAGGCGTAGCCGAAGATGCGGCCGACACGCCCCCACGCGATGCGCAGCCCGTCGCCGACCGTGGGATTGCCGCCGTCCATGCGGATCATCGCGGCGCCGACCAGCGCGGTGTTGAAGAAGATGCCGATGAAGTAGGCGACGACGTAGAAGGCGAACCCGACGATCCAGGAGCCAGGGCCGGGCTCGGGCCCCATCGCCTCGGCATTGAATGCGCCGAGCGCGGCGAGCGGCAGCGCAAAGCTGCCGACGAGGACCAGCAGCGCGAGCACCGACAGCACCGGCAGGATCATCAGCTCCTTGTCCGCGCGGACGACGGACCATGAGGCTTTGGCGAGCTGCGAGGCTGCGGGAGAAGCGGCCGGACATTGCGATCCCTCGGTGGGTGGCAGCCGACATTGTGCCCCAATCAGCCTGATTGATAAGTATCAGTTGACGTTTCCGCTGAAACGTCGATCTCCAATGTTTCCGCCAATTCTCATGCCGGAAATCACGCCAATGCACCACAAATGCCGCGCGACCCGCCTGCAGACTCAGCCGATGATGGCGAGGAACCCGATGTAGTAACACGCATGTAGTAACATCCAATGACGGGCTTCGACTGGGACCCGCGGAAAGGCGATCTGAACCGCCGCAAGCACGGCGTGACGTTCGAGACCGCGTCGACGGTTTTCGAGGACCCGTGGGCACTTGTGGCATTCGATGCGGACGAAGACAGCGAGGACCGATGGACACTGATTGGGCGCGCAGCCGACGGGGACACTCTGGTGGTCGCATTCGCGGTGCGGGAGCACGCCGGTGGAGAGATGATCCGCATCATCTCCGCCCGCCACGCCCTTCGACACGAGAAAACTCGTTATGAGCAGCAAGCGCACTGATCTGGCGCCTCGCAGCGACCCGTCGGGTCAGCCCTCGACGCCCTGCCGCCACGCGGATCGACACATCCGACATCCCACCGCTCGGCGAGCGGTTCTTCGCGAACGCGTCGAGGAACCCTTTTTACCGGCCGCTCAAGCAGTCCACGACCGTGCGTCTGGACGCCGACATCCTCGCCTGGCTCAAGGCGCAGGGACCCGGCTACCAGACGCGGCTGAACGCAATACTGAGAGCAGCCATGCTGCGGGATGGTTCGGGCACGTCGGTGGGCAACGCGAGGAAGTCGCGTACGCGGCTATAGCTCGTCGTACTTCCGGCTCGACCCCCGCGCCTTCTCGACCGGATACTTCTCGCCGTTCTTCACGATCTTGGCCCGCGCCGCCGCGGCGAGATCCACGTCGAGCTTGTCGGCAAGCCGCACCAGGTACAGCAGCACGTCGGCCATCTCCTGCTCGACCGCAGCGCGCGTCTCCGGCGACAGGTTGGCGCCCTGCTCGTCGTTGAGCCACTGGAACGGCTCGAGCAGCTCGGCCGCCTCGACCGCGAGCGCGGTCGCGAGATTTCGCGGCGAGTGAAACTGGTCCCAGTCGCGCTCGGCCGCGAATACCCGCAGCGCATCGCGCAACTGGATCAACGGATCGCTCAAGGAATCTGGATCTTCCCGCGCGGCGGCATCCCGCCCTGCCCGGCGAGAGCGGAAGCAGCGCCGGCGTCCGGGATGACGATCGACGAAGCCTGCTGCCGGCGCATTTCCTGCAGCTCCTGCATCGTCTCCTCGAACGCGACCTTCGCGCCGGCGGCGAACCGCTCGCAGGCCTCTGCCAGCGTCGTCGCGTCGATCTCGAAGCTGAGCGGCAGCGCGCCCGCCGGCGTCATGATCTGGGCCTGCCCGACGTAGGACGTGTGCCTCGTGGGGTCCGTCGTGCCGTCCGGCTTGACCGGCGTCATCACGCGGATCGTGCCGACCCGGCGATCGGTGTACATGTCCTCGCGGTAGAGGTCCTGCGAGTCCATCTTCGGTTCGGGTGCGTTGCTCGGGCCGGCCATGGGGTCATTCCTCGGTAACGGTCGGATCGGCGGATCCGGGGGCGACACGGTACCCGAGCGCGGCCTGCGCGACAACGACCAGCGGGCTCAGAACTGCGCGTCGGGGCCACCCCCGATGGAGGGCGGGTTCCAGCCGCGCTCCCGCGGCCAGGGCGTCAGTGCGACGTAATACAGCACGATCAGGTTGACGAGCGGCAGCGACGCGATGACGGCGAGCCACGGCGGGAATCCCATCCGGCCGAAGATCTTCCAGAAGGGCACGAGCTGCAGCAGCGAGAGAATGGCAATCCAGCGAATCATGGGAACTCCGGTTTGGCGCGGCCCCGTATCCCGATTGTAGTGGCTGGCGGTCGCGCCCGGCGAACGGGCTCACACGCCGGCCGCGCGGCCCTAGGCAGACGGGCCCCTCCTCACCATACTTCGCCGATGCAAGCATCCACGCCGGGCCGCGCGCTGCCGCCGCGCGCCTTCGTACTGGCCATCGCGGTACTGGCGGCAGTGCTGGCGCTTGCGGGCTGCCAGTCGCTGCGCTCGATGTCGCCCCAGGCCCGCAGGGACGCCGAGACGGCCGCGCGCCTGCTGCAACTGCAGCAGCAGAACATGAGGTTCGCGGACAACTACGTCATGCGACTGATCGAGGAAGTGCGCATGGTCGAGCTCCGTGCCGGCGATCCGATGCAGCGCTACCATCTCTCCGGGTGGATGCTGGCCCAGGCCGTGACTGCCTATTCCGCCGCGTCCGCCGAAAACGCCGTCATGGGCGCGCTCGACCTGGTGGCGCTCGCGACGCTGAGCCGCGCGGTCATCGAGGTGACCGGACCCGAGCCGCTTTCCGGACCAGGCCGCCGCAGTGCTCGCCGTGCATCGGGAACTCGAGGCCGAGGCATGGACGCTGGCAGGCGACTTCCTGACGCCGACACAGCAGGCCGACCTGCGTCGCGTGCTGCTCGACTGGCGGGCACAGCACATGGACGTCCAGACGGCCCCGTTCGTGCGTTTCGGGGAATTCGTGAACGTGATGCCGTCGACGACGACGCAGAGGGGCACGGCCATGCCCACCAGCCTGATGGGCCTCGTTGGCCTCGATCCGATGGCCGGGCTCGATCCCGCCGTCCGGCAGGTGGAACAGTCGCGGCTGCTCGCCGAGCGGGCCATCTACTACGCGCAGCGCGTGCCGATCATCGTCGACCTGCAGCTCGACCGCTCGCTGAACCGCATCGCGGTCGATCCCGACACCCGCAAGCTGCTGGCACAGACCGCCAGCATGAGCACGTCGGCCGAGCGCTTCGCCGCGGTGGCCGAGGCGCTGCCGGACCAGTTCTCGAAGGAGCGCGAAGCGCTGATCCGGCAGCTGTCCGAGCTGCTCACGACCCAGCAGGCGACGCTGCTGCCGATGCTGGTCGAGCTGCGCGGGGCGCTCGAGGCCGGCCATCTCACGGCGACCTCCGTGGACGGAGCGGTTCGCTCGATCGACACGCTGGTGGCCCGGCTCAAGGCGCCGCCTCGCGCCGGCGCCAGGCCCGGCCGGCCGTTCGACATCACCGAGTACACGCAGGCGGCCGACGGGATCACGCGCACCGCTGTCGAACTGCAGCAACTGATCGGCTCGATCGACGCGCAGGCCCCGCAGCTCGGCGGCACGCTCGCGGCGAGCGTGGCGAAGGGCCAGTCGCTGGTCGACTACTTCTTCGTGCGCGTCGCATGGCTGATCGCACTTCTCTGCGCCGGCCTGCTCGCGACGCTGCTCACCTACCGCTGGCTTGCCCCACGGGTACGCGCCTCATGAAAGACCCGCATCACGACATCCGCGCCCCGCGCGGCACGGCCTTGAGCGCCCGCAGCTGGCTCACCGAGGCGCCGCTGCGCATGCTGATGAACAACCTCGACCCCGAGGTCGCCGAGCGGCCCGACGATCTCGTCGTCTACGGCGGCATCGGCCGGGCCGCGCGCAACTGGGACTGCTACGACCGCATCCTGCGTGCACTGCGCACGCTGGGCGACGACGAGACGCTGCTGGTGCAGTCCGGCAAGCCCGTCGGGGTGTTCCGCACGCACGCCGACGCACCGCGCGTGTTGATCGCGAACTCGAACCTCGTCGGCCGCTGGTCCACCTGGGACCACTTCCACGAGCTCGACCGCAAGGGCCTGATGATGTACGGGCAGATGACGGCCGGCTCGTGGATCTACATCGGCAGCCAGGGCATCGTGCAGGGCACCTACGAGACCTTCGTCGAGATGGGACGCCAGCACTACGGCGGCGACCTCGGCGGGCGCTGGATCCTCACTGCCGGGCTCGGCGGCATGGGCGGTGCACAGCCGCTCGCGGCCACGATGGCGGGAGCGTCGATGCTGGCCGTCGAATGCCGGCCCGAGCGCATCCAGAAGCGACTCGACACGCGCTATCTCGACGTGCGCGCCGACACGCTCGACGAGGCGCTGGCGCTGCATCGAACGTGCGACACGCGAGCGCAAGGCCGTCTCCGTCGGCCTGCTCGGCAACGCCGCGGAGGTGTTGCCGGAGATGCTGCGCCGGGGCGTGCGGCCCGATGCGGTCACCGACCAGACCTCGGCGCACGACCCGGTGAACGGCTACCTGCCGGAAGGCTGGACGCTCGAGCAGTGGGACCGCCTGCGCACCAGCGATCCGCGCGCGGTCGAGCAGGCAGCGCGCCGCTCGATGGCGAAGCACGTCGAGGCGATGCTCGCGTTCCAGAAGCTCGGCATTCCCGTCTTCGACTACGGCAACAACATCCGCCAGGTCGCGCTCGACGAGGGCGTCAAGGATGCCTTCGCGTTTCCCGGCTTCGTGCCGGCGTACGTGCGGCCCCTCTTCTGCCGCGGCGTGGGACCGTTCCGCTGGGTGGCTCTCTCGGGCAACCCGCGGGACATCTATCGCACGGACGAGAAGGTCAAGGAACTCATCCCGGACGACCCGCACCTGCATCGCTGGCTCGACATGGCGCGCAGCCGCATCCAGTTCCAGGGACTGCCCGCGCGCATCTGCTGGGTCGGGCTCGGGCAGCGCCACCGCCTCGGGCTCGCGTTCAACGAAATGGTCGCGCGTGGCGAACTCGATGCCCCGGTCGTGATCGGGCGCGATCACCTCGACTCCGGTTCCGTCGCGAGCCCCAACCGCGAGACCGAGGCAATGCGCGACGGCTCGGACGCCGTGGCGGACTGGCCGCTGCTCAATGCGCTGCTCAACACGGCGAGCGGCGCGACGTGGGTCTCGATCCACCACGGCGGCGGCGTGGGCATCGGCTATTCGCAGCACTCCGGCGTCGTGATCGTCTGCGACGGCACGCCGGCCGCCGCGAAGCGCATCGAACGCGTGCTGTGGAACGACCCCGCCACGGGCGTCATGCGGCACGCCGATGCGGGCTACGAGGAGGCGATCGCCTGCGCTCGCGAGCAGGGATTGGATTTGCCATGCGTGTAGCGATTACGGCGGCTGTGAGTCGGGGCGCCGGTTCCCGGTCAGTCCGGACGACACGCCGTGAATCCATCCCTGGAGGCTCGCGCGCGACATCCGTGTCGCGCGACGGTCGTCCGGACTGACCGGGAACCGGCGCCCCGAGTCACATCGCAGCATGCTCACCCTCTGGCGCAACACCCGCATCGCTACGTGCAACGAGCGCGCCGACGTGCACTCGGCGGGCGCGGTGTTCACGCGCGACGGCATGATCGAGTGGGTGGGCGACGAGACCGGACCTGCCGGCCGGCCTGCGGCCCGAGCGGACCGTCGAGCTTGCGGGCCGCTGGCTCACGCCGGGGCTCATCGACTGCCACACGCACCTGGTCTTTGCCGGCCAGCGCGCCGCCGAGTTCGCTCGCCGCACTTCGGGCACCAGCTACGCGGAAATCGCCCGCGAGGGCGGTGGAATCCTGGGCACCATGCGGGCCACGCGCGCGGCGACCGAGGAAGCCCTGTTCGAGCAGAGCCGTCCGCGCCTCGAATCGCTGCTGCAGGAGGGAGTCACGACGGTCGAGATCAAGTCGGGCTACGGGCTCGATCTCGAGACCGAGAAGAAGATGCTGCGCGTGGCGCGAAGGCTGGGAGCCGGGCATCCGGTGACGATCTCCACCAGCTTTCTCGCCGCACACGCCCTGCCACCCGAGTTCTCCGGGCGGCCGGACGAGTACATCGACACGATCTGCCGCGACTGGCTGCCCGAGGTTGCCGACGGTCTCGCCGACTCCGTCGACGCCTTCTGCGAGAACATCGGCTTTTCCGCCGCGCAGTGCGATCGACTCTTCACCGCAGCCCGCCAGCTGGGCCTGCCCGTCCGGCTGCACGCGGAGCAGCTGTCGAACGTCGGCGGCAGCCAGGTCGCCGCGCGACACGGCGCGCTGTCCTGCGACCATCTCGAATACGCGAACGAGCAGGACGCCGTCGCGCTCGCACGCAGCGGCACGGTGGCCGTGATGCTGCCCGTCGCGTTCTACACGCTGGCCGAGAAGCAGCTGCCGCCGATCGCGGCGTTGCGCGCGAACCGCGTGCCGATGGCCGTCGCATCCGACTGCAATCCCGGCTCCGCGCCGGGCGCCTCGCTGCTGCTCGCGATCAACATGGCCCGCCGCCTGTTCGGACTGACGAGCGAAGAAGTCCTGCTTGGCGTCACGCGCCACGCCGCACAGGCCGTGGGCATGCGCGGAGCGCGCGGCACGATCGCGCCGGGCCATGCCGCCGATTTCGCGGTATGGTCCATCGACTCGCTCGACGAGCTCGGATACTGGACGGGCTTCAATCCGTGCAGCATGGTCGTGAAGGACGGCGAGATCGTGCTCGAGCGTCCGGTGTGACGGATCGTTGTCGCGGGCGGGCGCGCTTGCGACCGCCTGCTAGCCTGTCGCCGCGTATTCCGCGCGCAGCCGGGCGACGATGTCGGCGACAGGCTCGATCCGGGTGATCGCGCCGACACCCTGGCCCGCCGACCAGATGTCGCGCCAGGCCCTGCTCTCGTCGCGCTGGTCGATGCTGACGGACGCGCGCCGGTCGAGCGTTGCGAGGTCGATCCCGGCCGCGACGATGCTCGGCCGCAGGTAGTTGGCCGGCACCCCGGTGAACCTGTCCGAGAGGACGATGTCCTCCGGCGTCGCATCCACCAGCATCTGCCGGTACGCATCGCTGGCCAGGCTCTCGGGCGTCGCGATGAACCGCGTACCCATGTACCCGAAGTCGGCGCCCATGAGTTCGACCGCACGAACGTCGCGACCGGTCATCAGCGCGCCCGCAACGATCAGCGGCCCGTCGAAGAACTGCCGCACGGCCGAGACGAAAGCGAACGGCGACAGGAAACCGGTGTGACCGCCGGCACCGGCACAGACGAGCACGAGCCCGTCGGCGCCGCTCTCGGCGGCGATGCGCGCGAACTTCACCGAGTTGACGTCCGAGAAGACGAGCCCGCCGTACCGATGCACCCGCTCGGCGACCGTGGCTGGCTTGCCGAGCGCGGTGATCACGATCTCGGGCTCGATACCGCAGCACGATCTCGACGTCCGTTGCCGCCCGCCGGTTCGACGGATGCAGGATCAGGTTCGGAATCCACGGCGGCGCGTCCTTGCACGTCGCCAGCTCGCTCGAGATCTCGTCCAGCCACGCCTCGAGCGCGGACTCGGGTCGCGCATTCAGCGTCGGGAACGACGCCGGCATCCCGGCCTTGCACGCGGCGATCACCAGCTGCGGCCCGCAGACCAGGAACATGGGCGCAACGATCGCAGGCAGGGCGCAACGCGCCTTGATGGCCTCCATCACCGCGCGCGTCGGGCGAGTCGTCACGACGAAGCATCCTCCGGCCGGGCAGTATGCCAGCGGCTGGTGGCCCGGATGCAGGTTCGGGTATACGATTCGCCGAACAGTGCAAAGTCCGCAAGGACGACGACCGACGGAGGCCACGTGCCGCATCGAACAGACATGAGCATGTGGACCGGCCGCATCGACGCGGCGGACGGCGAACAGGGGCGACGCTGGCACCAGGTCGTGCGACCGGTCGAGGCTGCCGACCGCCCGGGTGTCGCGCTGCTCGGCTTTGCCTGCGACGCGGGCGTGCGGCGCAATCACGGTCGCACGGGAGCCGCCGAAGGCCCGGCCGCGTTGCGTCGCATGCTTGGCAACCTCGCATGGCACGGTGGGAGCGACAGTCGTCTCTACGACGCCGGCGACATCGCGTGCGACGGCGACTCGCTCGAGGCGGCGCAGCAGGAATACGCCGAGCGGCTGGCCGCGCTGCTGCAGTCGCGGCACTTTCCGCTCGGCCTCGGCGGCGGTCACGAGATCGCGTGGGCCGCCGGCCAGGGCCTCGAGCGCGCGTTGCACGGTGATCCGCGACTCGAGCGGCTTGGCATCCTGAACTTCGACGCGCACCTCGACCTGCGGCAGACGGACACGCCGGGCCGCGGCACGTCGGGCACGCCCTTCCTGCAGATCGCCGAATCCCGCGCCGCGGCGGGCCGCGAGTTCCGCTATCTCTGCGTTGGTGCAAGCAAGGCCGCGAATACGCCCGCCCTGCTGGACAGGGCCGCGGGCCTCGGCACGCAGATCGTCTTCGACGTCGATGCAGGCGAGCCGGCGGCCGAACGCCGCATCCTTCGATTCATCGAGGAATCGTCCGCCGTCTACCTGACGTTCTGTCTCGACGTGCTGCCGCCGGCGGTCGCGCCGGGAGTGAGCGCACCGTCCGGTCTCGGCGTCGCGTTGCACCGCGCCATCGGACTGCTGCGTGGCGTGCTTTCCGCCTGCGGCCACGGGACCCCGGCCAGCAAGCTGCTGGTGGCGGACATCGCGGAATTGAGCCCACCCCACGACGAGGCCGGCCGCACCGCGCGCACCGCGGCGCGGATAGCGTTCGAACTCGCCGCGTTCAGTCGCTGACGCCGGGCCGGACGAAGCAACATCTGGCCTCGCGCCAGGCCTCGTCGATGCGCCACGGTGCTCTTTGCCCGGCGCCGGCCGGTTGCGTATCCTGCGGCGATGCGATCCATCCACCGTCTCGTACCCGTCGTTCCCGCGGTCGTGCTGGCAGTGCTCGCCATCACCGGCTGCGCACGCAAGGAACCCGCCGCCCCGGCCCCGGTCGACGCCGCACCGGTGGCATCGGCGGCGGATGCGACTCACGCAGGTCCTGCCGACCACAGGCCACCCGGCATCGCGTGGTTCGACGGCGATGTCGATGCCGCCTTCGCGGCTGCAAGGGCGGCTCCCAAGCCATTGTTCCTGTACTGGGGCGCCGAGTGGTGCCCGCCCTGCGCGCAGATCAAGTCGACGATCTTCAATCGGCGGGAGTTCCAGGAGCGCAGCCGCCTGTTCGTGCCGGTCTACCTGGACGGCGACACGCCGAGCGCACAGAAGCAGGGCGAGCGCTTTGGCGTGGTGGGCTACCCCACGATGATCCTGTTCCGGCCGGACGGAACGGAGATCACACGGCTGCCCGGCAGCGTGGGCGTCGAGCGCTACGGCAGGATTCTCGACGTCGCGCTGGCCGATGCGCGGCCGGTGAAGGAGATCCTGGCGGCAGCCACGAAGGGCGGCGACGTGTCGAGCAACGACTGGCAGCTGCTCGCCTACTATTCCTGGGCAACGGACAACAAGCGCCTCGTTCCGGCCGCCGATCGCGTCACAACGTTCAGGACGCTGAGCCAGCGCTGCCCGGCCGAGATGCAGGCCGACTGTGCGCGGCTCTACTTCGAGTTCCTCGGGGCCGCGTCCGACGCCGCCGCCGACGGCAAGAAGCCACTGTCGGGTCTCGAGCGCGCCGCGGACCGCAAGCACCTGCTCGAGTTGCTCGGGTCTCCCGCCGTCGGCCGGGCCAACGTCGACAACCTGCTGTATGGACAGAAGGACGCGATCGGCCTGCTTTCCGATGCAGGCACTGCGGAGCGCAGGGCGCTCGTCCAGGCCTGGAGCGCGGCGCTTGACCGCCTCGGCAACGACGCCGCGTTGCCGCTGTCCGCGCCCGAGCAGTTGAGCGTGCTTCGCGCCCGCGTGCTGCTGGCGCAGCTCGACGCACCCGACGCGCCTCTGCCGCCCGCGTTGCTCGAACAGATCCGCACCACGGTCGCACGCGTCGATGCCGAGACGACGGACCCGTACGCGCGCCAGGCGGCAGTCAATGCGGCCGCGGGCATCTACTGGGAGGCCGGGCTGAACGACGACGCCAACCGGCTGCTGGTCGCGGAACTCGAGAAATCCAGCTCGCCCTACTATTACATGCTGGACCTCGCCGAGCTTGCCGAGAAGGCGGGCCGCAAGGACGAGGCCATGCAATGGCTCGCCAAGGCCTACGAGGGAGCGAAGGGACCGGCCACGCGCTTCCAGTGGGGCTCCAGCTACCTGTTCGGGCTGATCGAGATGACCCCGGAGAATTCCCAGGCCATCGAGAAGGTCGGGCTCGAGGTGCTGGGCGAGCTCGACGACTCGCCGGACGCTTTCTACCAGCGCACGCGCCTGCGGCTCGAGCAACTGAGCACGAAGCTGCTCGACTGGGGCAAGACGGGCGACCGCGCGAAGGTCATCGAGAGCCTGCGTAACCGGGCCGGCGAAATCTGCCGCGCCATGCCCGAGGGCGACGAGGGCCGGTCCACCTGCGAGAGCTTCCTCAGGCCTGCCGCGCCAGCCAGTCAGCGCGCGTGATCGAATACTTGACGGCGGCGCGCTCACGCTCAGGGCGGCCCGGGATCGCGTCGTCCGGGTAAACGAAGTTCTTCTCGAAAGCCAGACCACATTTCTGCATCACCCGCTGGGAGGCGAAGTTTCCTGCCAGCGTCCGCGCCGAGATCTTTGCGGCACCCACGCGCTCAAACCCGTGACGGATGACCGCCGCGGCGCCTTCGGTCGCAAGCCCTCGCCCCCACGCAGCGCGCGCAAGACGGTAGCCGAGTTCCTGTTCGTCCGGATCCATGCGGTCGGGACGCAGGTGGAACCAGCCGAGGAATTCGCCTCCGCTCGCGGTCCTCCGCCGCCCAGTAGCCCAGCAGACGGCGACGACTCGTACAGTGCGAACCAGCGCGGCAGGATCACGTCGGCGTATGTCGCACGGGGGGTGGGTACGCCGTAGGTGATGAAACGCATCACCTCGGGATCGGAGTCGAGCGCGACCAGCAGGTCGACGTCCTCGATCGTGAATCGCCTGAGCCGCAGCCGCCCCGTCTCTAGTAGGATCGACGTCACCAGACTTCCTCCAAGTTCACGCGATGCCTGAACCCGTCTACGATTTTCGCAGCGACAACGTCGGCGGCGCAGCGCCGGAACTGCTCGAGGCGCTCGTCGCCGCCGGCGACGGCACCGCCGCGCCCTATGGCGACGACGACTTTACCCGACGCATGGTGCAGCGTTTCAGCGCCACGTTCGAAAGGCCGGTACAGGTCTTCCCGGTCGCCACCGGCACCGGCGCCAACTCCGTCGCACTGGCCGCCCTCGCCAACGCCTACGGCGCAATCTATTGCCATGAGACCGCGCACATCAACGTCTACGAATGTGGCGCGCCGGAATTCTTCACTGGCGCCAAGCTCGTCGGCCTGCCGGGCCGCGACTTCAAGCTCGAGGCGGCGGCACTCGACGAAGCGCTCGCGCTGGCGGGACGCGGTAACGCGACGCGCGTGCAGCCGTTCGCGCTCAACATCACGCAGCCGACGGACTTCGGCACGCTCTACTCACCGGACGAGATCGCCGCACTGTCGGCAATCGCGCACCGGCACGGCCTGCGCGTGCACATGGACGGAGCGCGCTTTGCGAATGCGATCGCCGCGCTGGGCTGCACGCCGGCCGAGATGACGTGGCGCTGCGGCGTCGACGTGCTTTCGCTCGGCGCGACCAAGAACGGCGCCATCAACGCCGAAGCGGTGGTCGTGTTCGACCCGGCGCTCGCCGAGGCGATTCCCTACCGGATGAAGCGCGGCGGGCAGGTGCTCTCCAAGGCACGCTTCGTATCGGCGCAGCTCGACCGTTACCTCGCCGACGATCGCTGGCTCGAGCGCGCACGGCGCGCCAACTCGCTCGCGGCCGGACTCGCCGGCCGGCTGCAGGCGATTCCAGGCGTCACGCTGGTCGCACCGGTGGAGGTGAACATGCTGTTCCTGCGCATGCCCGAGGCGGCGATCGCGGCGCTCGACGACGGACCCTTCCGCTACTACAAGCTCGGGCACGACGTGCGCCTCGTCTGCCGGCCGGACCAGGAACCCGAAGGCATGGTCGCGCTCGTCGAGTGCGTGCAGCGCGCGTTGCGGGAGCAAGCATGAGCCAGCGCGTATTGCGCACCGGCAGGCGATTCGTGCTGCTGGCGCTGGCGATGCTGGCAGGCGTCCCGGCGCTCGCCGACGAGCTCGAGATCATCGACCTGCACCATCGCAGGGCCGACGACATCATCCCGATCGTGCTCCCGCTGCTCGAAGCCGGCGGCGCGCTCACCGGCGCCGACGACAAGCTGTTCGTTCGCTCGAGCCCCGCCAACCTCGCGCAGATCCGGGAGGCGGTCGCCGCGATCGACCGGCCGCAGCGCCAGCTGCTGATCACCGTGGGACAGGGCAGCGTCGCCGCGCGGGATGGCGCGAGCGTGCGTGGCAGCGCGACGATCGGCGGCGGCGACGTGCGGGTCGGCGTCAACCGGCCGCCTGCGGGCGGGTCCGGGGCGACGGTGATCGCGGGCTCGCGCAGCGTGCAGACGGACCAGCAGAACACCAGCAGCATCCGCGCACTCGAGGGTTCGGAAGCCTACATATCCGTCGGGCAGTCCGTACCCATCACCTCGACCACCGTGACGACCGGCTGGCATCCCCCGGTCGCACAGCAGTCGACCTCGTACCGCGATGTCACGAGCGGCTTCTATGCGACGGCCCGCGTGAACGGCGACCTGGTCACGCTGGAGATTTCGTCGCGCCAGCAGGCGTATCGCCCGCGCGACGAAACCATCGACACGAAGGGCGCCACGTCCGTCGTCACGGGCCGCCTCGGCGAGTGGATCGAGCTCGGCGCGGTGCGCGAGGCGCAGTCGGGATCGAGTTCGGGCCTGCTCGTCTGGGGCCGCCATACCGGCAGCTCCGAGTACTCGGCCCGGGTGAAGGTCGACGAGATCCGCTGAATCGCGCTACGGCGCCGGCGCAACGGCCTGCGCCGGGACGGGCACGGCGAGCGGCGACGAACCGATCACCTCCAGCCGGTCGACGAAGTAATCCGTCTCGCCGAAGCAGCTGGTCGGCAGGCCGCGATGCTCCCTGTAGTGCAGGCGCACGTTCTGGCCGACGGCCTTGCCGAGCTCCGCCGCCACTGCCGCATCCCTGACGCTGAAGTTCCAGATCTGCGGGGCGACGCCGGCGACGACATACAGCGCCAGCTCGCCTTCGTACGTCTTGCAGACCCAGCCACGCTGCGAAAACTTCTGCAGCACGCCGGCCCGCTCGCCGTCCGAATAGCTCCACCACAGCATGAACATCGTGTAGAGCACGACGAGCGCCAGCAGGGCGGCGACGAAGCCCAGCAGGTACCACTTGAACCGGCTGCGGCGCGCGGCGGGGGAAACGGATGTCGCATTCAAAGCTGTGATTCCATCGGCAGGGCCCGCAACAGGGTAGCACCGAGGCGGCGTCCGGCGCTCGCGTCCGGCTCGTCTTCGACGGCGCGGTCCCGTCCGTCCACCCGGTCGTGCCAGACCAGCCCGTGCTTCGGGTCGAGCTCGACGCGGTAGCTCAGCTCGGGCGAGGTATTGCGCTCGAACTGCTCGCGCAGCTGCTCGGCCAGCGCCTCGCTGTCCACCAGCACGCCCATCTCGGTATTGAGGTTGGCCGAGCGCGGATCGAGGTTCATCGAGCCGACGAACGCCCAGCGCCTGTCCACGATCATCGCCTTGGTGTGCAGCGTCGCCCGGGACGAGCCGGTCAGGCTGATGTGATCGTCGGCCGCCGCGTCGCCGGCCCGGCGCTTCATCTCGTAGAGCTCGACGCCGCCGCGCAGCAGCTCGCGGCGATAACGCGCATAGCCCACGTGCACGGCCACGATGTCGGTTGCCGCCAGCGAGTTCGTGAGCACTGCGACCCGGATCCCGCGCTGCGCGGATTCGATCAGGTTCGCCGCACCCTGCTTGCCGGGGACGAAGTACGGCGACACGACCAGCACCTCGCTCGAGGCCTGTCCCACGACCTGCATCAGCTGCGTCGAGCACCAGCGACGGATGCAGCCCCTCGGCCTCTTCCGCGCCGATCTTGCCCGGGTCGTCCGCCAGCACCCGGATGTCGCTCACCCTGACCAGCGGCGGCGCACCGCTTCAGCAGCTCCGCGCGCTGTAACGGATCGCGCAACGCGGCGATGTAGGGCGTCTCCCCCGCCTCGTGACTGAATGCCAACGCGGCCTGCAACAACTGCTGCAGTTGCTCCGGCTTCGGCTTGCGCGCCTCGAACCTCGAGACGGGCACGGCGTCCGGACTGTTCCAGTACACGTCGAACTCGCGGCTCACCTGCTCGACCACCGGCCCGACCAGCACGACGTCCGTGTCGCTGAAGTTGGACTGCTCCGACGCGCCGAAATACTCGTCGCCGATATTGCGCCCGCCGACGATGGCCACGCGGTTGTCGGCGACCCACGCCTTGTTGTGCATGCGGCGGTTCAACCGCGTGCCGCGCAGCACGAACTCGCTCCACTGCCCGATCACGCCGTAGCGGTCGTAGAAGGGATTGAAGATGCGCACCTCGACGTTCGGATGCAGGTCGGCTATCGCGAACACGTCGTGCTTCGCGCGCGCATCGAGGTCGTCGATCAGCACGCGCACCTTCACGCCCCTCTCCGCCGCGCGCAGCAGCTCCGCCGCCAGCAGCTTGCCCGTGAAATCCGCCTGCCAGAGGTAGTACTGCACGTCGAGGCTGCGCTCGGCCGCCGCCGCGGTGCCGGCGCGATAGGCGAATGCCAGTGCGTTGTTCTGCACCAGCTGCACGCCGGAGAGCCCGGGCTCGTCGCCGAGCCGCTGCAGGATGATCTGGTCGAGCTGCGTCGAGTCGGCCGGAGGAATCGCGTGAGTCGCCTCGACTCCGTCGAGCCGCGGCGCGGAGGCGCAGTGCGCGAGCAGCGGCAGCGCGGCAAGCAGCAGCCAGCGGGTCGTCCGGCCGGCGGCCGCCCGCGATCCTTCGGGTCGCTCGCTCGCCTTGTCGTGCATCGCGAGCCGCTTACCCGGCGGGCGTCGACTGTACGACGGCAGGTCCGAGGAATCCGTCGATGCGCTCGATCATGTACGAGTGGAACGGGTTGCTGCGCTGGCGGGTCAGCACCCAGTCGGGAATCGCCAGCACGCCATTCTCGCCGTGCATCTGCACGCGCCCCAGCTGCACGTGCTGCACGTCGCGCTCCGACAGGTATCCGTACAGCGGATCGTCGGGCGGAAAAGGCAGCGCCACGTGCGTAAGCGAGAACACGTCGCGCGGCCAGGTGAGTTCGAGCGGTCGGGAGGTCTGGCTCGACGATCCCGACTCGGCACGCAGCTCCTTCATCTGGTCCGTCTCGACGCTGGCATTCGTGATCACCGTCAGCGCGAAAGTCCGCGCAGGCATCGCGAGCAGCCTGGCGGTCAGCGGTCCCGGATCCCTCACCAGCAGCGCCTGCGCGCCGGCGAGACGATTCACGTCGAACAGCACGAGTTCGTGGTGGCCGGGTGCGAGATGCTCCAGCAGCGCGTCGACCACGGCCTCCGCCCTTACGGTCGAGTCGACCGTCGACTGGAAGGCGAGCACCGGCGGGAACCCCTCGATCGGCCTGCTCCGCGCAAGCCTCTCGACTCGCCTGGAAAGGCCGCTCGTCAGGCGCTGGGTCTGGCCCGCGGCATTGAAACTGAACGACGAATACTTGTAGGGATCGAACTCCTGCACGATCTGCTGCCACGCGGCCCGCCCGAACCCCGGCAGCGACGAGATCCCGGTCCGCATCCGCGCGACGACGGCGACCCTTGCGATGCCGATCGCCGGCGACAGCAGCACGAGACCGGCCGGCCGCGGCAGGTCCGCGCCCTCGACCACCGACACCGTGTAGTCCACGGCCAGCGCGGCGCCGTTCGAATAGCCGACCATGTAGATCGGCCGGTCCGGGCCCATCTGCCGGCGCAGGTCACGCATCGCGACGCGCACCGCCGCCTGCATGTCCTCGACCTTGAAGCTCACCAGTCCCGACGGCGCCGTGCCGTGCCCGGGCAGTCGCAGGGCCACGACCTTGAGCCCGCGTGCGGCGAGATGCTCGCCGATCGAGCGCATGCTGTAGGGCGAATCGGTCAGCCCGTGCAGCAGCAGCGCCGCACCGCCCGGGTTGGCGGGCGTCAGCTCGAAGCTGCGGTTCCAGTCGGTCGGCCAGACGCCGGGATCGCTCAGGCTGCCGGCGGCATAGCGATTGATCAGCGTTCGCTCCTCCGCAGGCACCTTGTCGATGACCTCGGACTTGAGCTCGGCGAAGAGGCGGTCCTCGAGCGCGCGATAGGCGGCGATCGAGTTCACGTCCCCCTCCCGGGCAGCCGTGAACTCGGCGGAGAGGTGGGTCGTGTGCCAGACCTTCGGTTCGGGACCGCTGCGCAGGAACCAGATGTAGGCGCCGAGCAGGATCAGTGCGAGGCCCAGCAGCACGGAGCTGACGGCCGAGACGAGCAGGCGGAACAGCGGCTTTGATCATGATGCAAGGATACCCGGCCCACGACCTGGGGCGCCGGCCGGATCATAGACCGGGCGGGGGGCGTATCGTAAAACCCGAATGGTCCCCGCCATGGGACTGGAGCAGCATCGCGGCTGTTTCGTGGCCAGGATGTCGTCGCCGTGTCGCGCCATCGCTCGCACCAGGTCCTTGCCTTCATGACGCCGTTTCCGTACTCGATCGAGGCGGACGCGCCGCTCGCGGAGGCGCACGCGTTCATGCGCGAGCGGCGCATACGCCACCTGCCAGTGACCGATCGAGGCCAGCTCGCCGGGGTATTGACCGACCGCGACATCAAGCTGGCGCTCGGCCCCGACCTCGGCTCGCCTCCGGAGCGGGAACTGGCGGTACGCGACGTATTCCAGCCGGACACCTACGTCGTGGACGCCGGCACGACGCTGCACGAAGTGGCATCGACGATGGCGGACCGGCACGTGGGCTCCGCGCTCGTGACGCGCGGCGACAAGCTCGTCGGGATCTTCACGACCACCGACGCCTGCCGCGCGCTTGCCCGCGTCCTGCACGAACTGCACCCGGACAAGGGGCCCGACGAAGTCGCCTGATCGCCATGCACGATCAAAATGCACTCTGTGCAGAGCGCCTGCGGGAAGCCGCCAGCCTGCTCGAGGCCCAGGGTGCCAATCCGTTTCGCGTCTCGGCCTATCGGCGGGCGGCCGATACGGTGCGCGACCTGCCCGAAGACCTCGCGTCCCTGACCGAAAGGGAGGGCGTGCCGGGCCTCGAGGCGCTGCCGGGAATCGGGCACGGCATCGCCTCGGCGCTGCTCGAGATGACACGCACCGGACGCTGGATGCAGCTCGAACGCCTGCGCGGCGGCGCGGACCCGATACCGCTGCTGACCACGGTGCCCGGACTCGGGCATCGGCTGGCCGAGCGCATCCACGACGAGCTGCACGTCGACACGCTGGAAGGACTCGAGCTTGCCGCGCACGACGGGCGACTCGCGACCGTGACGGGCGTCGGCCCGCGGCGGACGGCAGCCATACGTGCCAGCCTGCAGACCATGCTGGCGCGCGGCCGGCCACGACGTGCCGCCGAGCCTGGCGTCGCCGGGAGCGGCGGAGCGTACGGCCCTTCGGTCGCCACGCTGCTCGACGTGGACCGGGAGTACCGCGAACGGGCCGCCGCGGGCACGCTGCCCACGATCGCACCCAGGCGCTTCAACCCCTCGGGCGCCGCCTGGCTTCCGGTGCTGCACACCGAGCGGGACGGCTGGCACTTCACCGCGCTCTATTCCAATACGGCGCTGGCGCACCAGCTGCATCGTACGCACGACTGGGTCGTGCTCTATCTTCTACGACGACCAGCACGTCGAGGGGCAGCACACGGTCGTCACCGAGACTCACGGGCCGCTGGCCGGCAAGCGCGTCGTCAGGGGACACTCTCCCGGCGGGAGAATGTCCCCTCAGATGAAGTAGGCAGCAGCGAACACGCCCAGCATCGTGAACACGAGCGCGAGCTTCGCGAGCGTGCCGAAGACGAGTCCCATCCAGGTCGCAAAGCCGGCGCGCGTCGCCTGCTCCATCTTGCCGTGCGACAGCAGTTCGCCCGCCACCGCGCCGACGAACGGGCCGAGGATGAGGCCCGGTATCCCGAGAAAGATGCCGCCGAACGTCCCGATCAGGGCGCCGACGATGGCGAGGCGAGTCGCCCCGACGCGCTTTGCACCGAGCGCAGTTGCAGCGAAATCGATGGCGAACGAGGCGATCGTGAGCAGCCCGAGCAGCGTCAGCGTGAGCCACGTGACGCGCTGAAAGTCGTCCGCCCAGGCGCCGACCACGAGACCGGCGAAGACGAGCGGCACGCCGGGCAGCGCCGGCAGCACCGAGCCGGCGAGCCCGCCCGCCACGAGCGCCGCCGCCAGCAACCACAATCCCACCGATCCGGACATCGCCATTCCTCGCGACCTGCGTGCGGTCGATATTGCATGGCGCGAGCGCCTGCGTCACCCGCGACGTGAAGCTACACTGCGCGCCGGATGATCCACCTGCCGAACTTGCCGATCCTGCAGGCGCTGCCAGCGCTGCTGGAATCCCTCGCCACCCGTCGCATCGTGCTGCTCGAGGCCCCTCCGGGCGCGGGCAAGAGCACGGTCGTCCCGCTGGCGCTGCTCGATGCCGCATGGCGCAGCGGCGGCCGGATCCTGATGCTGGAGCCGCGTCGTATCGCGGCGCGCGCGGTCGCCGAACGCATGGCGAGCCTGATCGGAGAACAGGCCGGCCAGACGATCGGGTTCCGGACACGGCTCGAGACGCGCGTCGGTCCACGCACGCAGGTCGAGGTTGTGACCGAAGGGATCCTCACCAGGATGCTGCAGCACGACCCTGCGCTCGAGGGCACGGCCTGCGTCGTGTTCGACGAGTTCCACGAGCGCAACCTGCAGGGCGACCTCGGTCTCGCGCTGTGCCTCGAGAGCCAGCGGCACCTGCGGGATTCGCTGCGGCTGCTGATCATGTCCGCGACGCTCGACGGCGAGGCGCTGCTGCGCCTGCTCGGGGACGCCGCAGTGGTTCGCTCGCCCGGCCGGATGTTCGACGTGGACACGCACTACGTGGCGCCGCCCCGCAACGACACGGCGCGCAGCACGCGCGTCGAGGGGCCGGTCGTCGCCGTGACCATGCGCGCGCTGCGGGAGCACGACGGCGACGCCCTGCTGTTCCTGCCCGGGGCGGGCGAGATCCGGCGCGTGGTCGCGGAACTCAGCGCAGCGCTCGCTGCGAACGAGTTCAGCGTCATTCCGCTGTACGGGGACCTTGCGGCCGCGGAACAGGACGCGGCGCTGCGGGTCGATGCGCACGGTCGCCGCAAGGTGGTCGTCGCGACCAACATCGCGGAGACCAGCCTGACCATCGACGGGGTTCGCATCGTCGTGGACGCCGGCGTCGAGCGCCGGCAGCGCTTCGACCCGTCCACCGGCATGAGCCGGCTCGAAACCGTGCGCATCTCGCGCTCGTCGGCCGACCAGCGCCGGGGACGCGCGGGCCGCACCGCGCCCGGCACCTGCTACCGGCTGTGGAGCGAGTCGGCTCACGACTCGCTGCTGCCGCAGGCTCCGGCCGAGATCCTCGAGGCCGACCTCGCGCCGCTCGCGCTCGAACTCGCCTGCTGGGGCTGCAACGACCCCGCGGCCCTGACGTGGATCGATCCGCCTCCACCCGCGCCGCTCGCGCAGGCACGCGACCTGCTCGCAAGGCTCGAGGCCATCGATTCCGGTGGCCGCGTCACGCCGCTCGGCCGCGACATGGCAGCGCTCGGCCTGCATCCGCGACTCGCGCACATGGTGCTGCGCGGCCGCGACCTCGGGATTCGAGCGACTCGCCTGCTGGATCGCCGCGCTGCTCTCGGAACGCGATCCGCTGCGTGCCGGCCCCGGATTTCGCGACTCCGACCTCGCGCACAGGATCGAAGTGCTGCATGGTCGCGCCGCGCCGCCCGGGATGGACGTCGATTCCGGAGCCGTGCGACGCGTCCAGCGCGTCATCCAGCAGGTTGAGCGGCAACTGGGTCGCATGCGACCGTCACGTGCACCCGCGACGCCGCACCTGGCGGAAGGCGACGCCGTCGGCCTGCTGCTTGCGTTCGCGTACCCGGACAGGATCGGCCGGGCAAGGGAAGGCGGCGGCGGCAGGTACGCGCTGAGCGGCGGCCGTGGCGCGACGTTCACCGAGGCCACCGCGCTGGCGAGATCCGAATTCATCGTCGTGGCCGCGCTCGATGCGGGCGACCGCGAGGCGCGCATCCAGCTCGCGGCGTCGCTCGACCCGGCGCTGCTCGAGACGCATTTCTCGGCCTCGATTCACGAGGGCGCGAGCGTGGCGTGGGATCCGAAGTCGGAGACTGTCGCGGCGCGCAGGGTGCGACGACTCGGGTCGCTCGTGCTGCGCGACGAGCCGCTGCGCAACGCGCCTGCGGACGCACTGCTCGCGGCGATGCTCGACGGCATCCGCTCGCTCGGACTCGGCTGCCTGCCGTGGACGCGCGGACTCGAGCAGTGGCGCTGCTCGCGTCGCTGTCGTGCGTGGCCACGATGTTCGAGGCAGCGCGGAGTGGCCGGACGTTTCCGATACGGCGCTGCTCGGCTCGCTCGAGTCGTGGCTCGGCCCGTGGCTGGACGGCGTCACACGGCGCGACCAGCTCGGCAGGGTGGACCTCGCGGGTGCCCTGCACGGACTGCTCGACTGGAATGCGCAGCGCAGGCTCGACGAACTGGCGCCCACGCACCTCACCGTGCCGAGCGGTTCGCGGATCGCACTCGACTACGAGGGCGCCGAGCCGAAGCTGAGCGTACGGCTGCAGGAGGTCTTCGGGCTGATGGACTCGCCACGCATCGTGGACGGCCGCGTGCCGGTGACGCTCGAGCTGCTCTCTCCTGCGCGCCGCCCGGTGCAGGTGACTCGCGACCTCGCGAGCTTCTGGTCGCGCGGCTATCACGAGGTCCGCAAGGAACTGAAGGGCCGCTACCCGAAGCATTACTGGCCGGACGATCCGCACGAGGCGGTCGCGACTCGACGAGTGCGGCCTCGCGAGGGCAGCTGACCATGTCCGCACGATTCGCCGTCCGTGGACTTCGCGCGCCGTCGCCTGGCGGCGCTGGCAATCGTCGCGCTGATGGCCGCGTGTGCGCCGTTTCAGCGCGAGACGCCGGGCGGCTCTGCCGCGAACCCCGGCTCTGCCGCGCTGCTCGCCGCGCAGTCGCGCATCGGCACTCCTTACCGCTACGGCGGGTCGGGACCGGACGCCTTCGACTGCAGCGGCCTGGTCGCCTATGCGTACCAGCAGGCCGGTGTCACCCTGCCACGCACGGCCGCGCAGCAATATGCGCTGGCGCGCCCCGTACCTCGCGCCGAGCTGCGACCCGGCGACCTGGTGTTCTTCCGCCTGTCCGGGCGCGAGGTGAGCCACGTCGGCATCTATGCGGGCGACGGGCAGTTCGTGCACGCACCTCAAACGGGCGGGCAGGTGCGCACGGCGAGCCTCGACGACGAGTGGTACCGGGAGCGGTACGCGGGTGCCGGGCGGCCGTACTAGCCGCCGCTCAACGTCGCCGTCCCAGCCAGCGCTGCGACTTCTCGAGCGACAGCAGGTCGCGGGTCGTATCCAGCCCGAGTTGCCGCGCGCGGTCCAGCGCCAGCAGCAGCAGTTGCGCGTTCGCGTAGGCGTCGGCGATCGCGTGGTGGCGGCCGATCGGCGGCAGCCCGAAGTGACGGGCCCAGTCGTCGAGCGTGTCGTTCGGCGTTCCCGGCACCAGCGCGGGCAGGATGCAGGCGAGGTCCAGGAAGCGGATGCGCGCGCGGATGCCGAGGCAGGTGCGCAGTTCCCGCTCCAGCACCGTCGAGTCGAACTCCGCGCGGAAGGCAACGGCGACCGCGCCGTCGAGGTACTCGAGGAAAGCGACGAGCGCGCCCACCGGGTCGGCGCCGGCACGCTGCTCCTGGCCGCCGATCTGGTGGATCAGGATATTGTCCGATGCGCTCTCGCGCTCCTGGCGAACGACCAGTTCGAACGCGTCGTCGTGCCGGACCGTGCGACCGGTGACGGCGACCGCACCGATCGAGATGATGCGGTCGGCGTGCATGTTCGGGCCGGTCGTCTCGAGATCGAGCGCCACGAGTCGCGCAAGCGAGAGGATTCCCGAGTCGGTCCAGCGGTCCTCCGCCGCGCGCTGCCGCGCCCGGATCCGCAGCAGCCGCAGGCTGTCACGCACCGCGGGCGGCAGCGCAAGCCGCGCACGACGGGCCTCGACCGCACGCTGGAACGGCAGCCACATCAACGTGCGTCCTTGCGTGCTGCCGTCACTGGCCGATGGTCTGCTCGAGGCGCTGCTGCAGCGCCCGCGCCTGGCGGAATGCTTCCTTGAGCATGCGCTGGTCGAGGTCGTTCAACGCATATGGGTCGATGCGGTTCACCGCCGTGCGCTGCACCTGCGCCCCGTCGGGCCGTTCCACTTCCAGCGCTCCCCGCTGCGCCCTGAGTCGCAGCATCTGCAGGAAGTGGCAGGCCTCGACCGCGGAGCCGGTTTCGCGCTCGTCGATGCCGAGCCTGCGGCCTGCGAGGCGCAGCCGCTGCGAGGTATTCGTGTCGGCAATGCCGAGTGCCAGCGCGAACGCGCGCGCCGCATCCACGAAGATGCGGGTGCCGTGTGTCTTGAGGTCGATCGTTCCGGCATGCTCGCCGTCGTCCGTGCGGAACGTGCGGATCCTGCCGAGCGGCGGCTCGGCCTGCAGCGCATTGGCCACCAGCAGGCGCTGGAAGAGCCGGTTTTCGGGGGTCACGCCGTTGATCCAGCCCCTGAGGCCGTCCGCCAGCGCGTGGTTGCCGTAGAGGGCACGGAAGTCGAAGAAGATGTTCGCCTTGAGCAGCGCCTCCGGCGTGGGCTCGCGGATCCAGGCGGCAAACCGTTCACGCCATTCCCGGCCGGTGAGGCAGTACTCCGGGTTGCGCGCCATGATGTCGCCGGTGCAGAGCGGAAACCCGAGTTCCGCGAGTGCGTCGTTGGCCGCACGGGCAAACAGCAGCAACCGGGGACGCACCAGGTCGGCCTCGCCGGCCGCGCACTCGAACAGGATCGCGTTGTCCTGGTCGGTCGCGACCGTCTGCTCGCGCCTGCCCTCGCTGCCGACGGACATCCAGCACCAGTCGATTCCCTCGAGCTCGAAGCGCGGCACGAGGAGCCCGAACAGGCGATCGGTCAGCGCGTCGTTGAGCGCGGTGATGGTGTGTGTCAGCGGCTCGGCGGCGGCCCCCTGGGCGATGAGGTTTTCGGTGAGCGAGTCGATGTCCTGCCGCGCACGCTGGAGGCCCGTGAGGTCGCGGGCGAGCCGGATCGACTGCACGATGTTGCGCATCGTCACCCGCTGCAGCGCGAACAGGTCGCGCTCGGAGACGACGCCGATCAGCCGGCCCTCGCGCGTGACCATCACCTGGTGGTAGCCGAGCTGCGCCATCAGCGACAGCGCCTCCTGCGCCGTGGCCAGCTCGTCCAGCGTGCCGGGCCCGGGCGACATGACCTCGGCGATCGGCGTCGCGAGATCGAGGCCCGGGAGCACGACCCGGTCGAGCAGGTCCGTGAGCGTGAAGATGCCGACGGGGCGCCGGTTCTCATCGACCACCGCGATCGATGCGACGCGCTCCTGGCGCATGGCCACCAGCGCGTCGCGAACGGCCACACCGGTTTCGCAGTGCACGGGCTCGCGGCGCACCAGGGTCCTCAGGGGCTCGACCAGCGTGCGTTGCTCGACGGCGCGCTGGCTGAAGTTGTGGCGCAGCTGGCCGAGCGACTGCTGCACGATGCTTTCGAGGATCGAGGTGCAGTACTCGGCAAAGGGCTGGGAACGCAGGCGCAGCGACTCGAAGTCGTCGCGCGTCAGCTGGAAGCAGAAGACGTCCTCGGTCGCCTCGAAGCGCCTTGCGCCGGCCACCCCGGCGGCAAGCGCCGCGACCGGAAAGCACTCGCCGGGCCCGCGCACTTCCTCGTCCGATCCGCTGGAGATGTTGCGGACGGCGACGTGGCCACGCTGGATGATGTGCAGGTGCTCGGCGACTCCGGCGGTGGGATCGACGACGGTCGTGCCCACGGGGAAGTACGCGAGCCTGACCCGCTCGGCGATGAACTCGAGGTCGCCGCGGGCCATCCGCGAGAACGGCATGTGGGCCCGCAGGAACCGGATCGTCGACTCGGCGATGAGTGCCGGTGTAGTCATGGCAGGGGACATTCTCCTTTTCCGCAGCCGGCCGTCCAGCGGCGGAGAAAGGAGAATGCCCCGTATCGATGTCCCCGAATCGTCAGTGACTGGTGGCCTTCGAGGCCAGGATGCCCGTGTTCTGCCGGGCATAGACCTCCGGCCACAACTCCTCGGAGCGCCGGTCCCGGAACAGCAGCGAGCCGAGCAGCACGGCGAGGAACCCGAGCGGGATCGAGATGATGCCCGGGTTCTTGAGCTGGAACATGGGCTTCTCGAGACCCATGATCGAGACTTCCCTGCCCTCGACCTTGGCCATGTCGTCCTTCGCCTTCTTCACGGCCTTGTCGAGCGTCGCGAGGTCCGTCTGTGCCCTCGCCGTCGCCTCGGCGTCACCCGACGCAAGTGCGGTCTCGATGGCGCTGCGCTTCGCCGCCTCGCCGTCCAGCACCTTCTGCGACGCCTCGCGCACCGCCTTCGGGTACGTGACGTTCGGCGACACCAGCGTGAGGCCGACCGCGACCAGTGTGCCGACGATCATGCCGAGCACGATGCCGCCGGTGCTGCACCTCTTCCAGTACAGCGTCAGCAGCACGCACGGGAAATTCGCCGAGGCAGCCACCGCGAACGCGAGGGCCACCAGGTGCGCGACGTTCTGGCCCTTGGCCGCGATGCCGATCGTGATCGCCAGCGCGCCCACGACGACGGTCGCGATGCGGGCAGCGCGGACCTGCTGCTGCGGAGGCACGGTGTCGCCGCCGTGGTACACGCCCACGTACAGGTCGTGCGCGATGGCCGACGCGGCCGCGAGCACGAGTCCCGCGACCACCGCGACGATCGTCGCGAACGCGACGGCCGACACGAACGCCAGCATGAAGTTGCCGAGGAACGAGTTCGGGCCGCCGCCGAGGAACTGCGCCAGCAGCGGCGCGGCCATGTTGCCGCCCGCGTCCACCGCCGCGATCGCCTGCGGACCGACGTTCCTGGCGGCGCCGAAGCCGAGGAACAGCGTCAGCACGTAGAACCCGCCGATGATGCCCATCGCCCACACGACCGACTTGCGCGCCGCCTGCGCGGTCGGCACCGTGAAGAAGCGCATCAGGATGTGCGGCAGTCCGGCGGTGCCGAACACGAGCGCCATGCCGAGCGAGATCTGGTCGATCGGGTTCTTGAAGTAGAGCCCCGGCTCGAGGAAGCGCTGGCCCAGCTCGGCCGGCGACATGTTCTTCGCCGGGTCGCCGAGCAGCGACGCGACCCTGGCCTGCACCTTCGGGTCGGCGACGACGTCGCCGAGGAAGCCCGGCAGCGAGAATCCGTAGGGCGTCCAGACCAGCATCACCAGGATCAGCGACGCGATCACCAGCAGGATCGCCTTGATGATCTGCACCCAGGTGGTGGCGACCATGCCGCCGAACAGCACGTAGGCGAGCATCAGCACGCCGACCGCGATCACCGAGTACTCGTAGTCGATGCCGATCAGCGTCTTCACCAGCACGCCGCCGCCGACCATCTGCGCGGTCAGGTAGAACGTGGAGACCGTGATCACCGAGATCGCCCCGACGATGCGCATCGCCTTCGGGTTGTTGCGGTAGGCCAGGATGTCGGAGAGCGTGTAACGGCCGATGTTGCGGCAGGGTTCGGCGATCAGCAGCAGCACCGTGATGTAGGCGACCAGCCAGCCGACCGAGTACATGAACCCGTCGTAGCCATACTGCGAGATCAGTCCCGCGATGCCGAGGAACGATGCCGCCGACAGGTAGTCGCCCGCGATCGCCCAGCCGTTCTGCATGCCCGTGACGCCGCCGCCTGCGGTGTAGAAGTCGGAGGCCGACTTCACGCGCTTGGCGGCGAGGTACGTCACGTACATCGTGACGCCGATGATCGCCGCGAACACCGCGAACGTGAGCCAGCGGTACTCCGGCGCAACGGCACCCTGCGCAAGGGCCGGGCCGCAGACCAGCGCCGCCGCGGCCGCCGCCGCCCACGCGATCCACCTGCGATTCTGGATGTTCATGGTCAGGCCCTTCCCTTCGTCTCGTAGTCCGCGGCGATCTCGCGCGCCAGGCGGTCGAACTCGGAACCCGCACGCCGCGAGTAGTAGAACGCGACCAGCCAGGCCACCACGAACTGGGTGAGCGCGAACAGCAGCCCGACGTTCACCACGCCCCAGACCTTGATCCTGAACAGGTCCTGGAAGTACGCGGCACCGATCGGCAGCATGAAATAGAAGACCACCGAGAAGATCATCAGGCCCGCCAGGAACCCCTGCTTCTTCCGGTGCAGCACCTGGAAGCGCGGATCGGCGATCACTGCGTTCCAGTCGATCTTGGGCGCTGTGGCCATGTGAATCTCCCCTGAAGCTGCTCGCCGACCCAGGCGGCATGGATGGAATCTAGCAAGGGCGCGGGCCGGGCCCACTGCGACATTGGTCGAATGCGGGAATCGAGGGGACAGAAATAGGGGACATTCTCCTTTTCGCCGCACCGCAATGGGAAACGTCACCGGAGGAGAATGTCCCCTATTTCCGCTCAGCGATTCATCCGGCTGTCGACGAGGTTGCTCCACGACCGACGGATCCGCCAGCGTCGAGATGTCGCCGAGCTGGTCGTGCTCGTTCGCGGCGATCTTGCGCAGGATGCGGCGCATGATCTTGCCGGAACGGGTCTTCGGCAGCCCCGGCGCCCACTGTATGAAGTCGGGCGTCGCGATCGGGCCGATCTCGCGCCGCACCCACTCGCGCAGCTCCTTGCGCAGCTCCTCGGTCGGCGTCGCGTCCACCACCAGCGTGACGTAGGCGTAGATGCCCTGCCCCTTGATGTCGTGCGGGCAGCCGACCACGGCGGCCTCCGCCACGAGCTGGTGCGCGACGAGCGCACTCTCGATCTCGGCCGTGCCGAGCCGGTGGCCCGCCACGTTCAGCACGTCGTCCACGCGCCCGGTGATCCAGTAGTAGCCATCCTCGTCGCGTTTCGCGCCGTCACCGGTGAAGTAGCGGCCCGGGAACGTCCTGAAGTAGGTGTCGATGAACCGCTGGTGATCGCCGAAGACCGTCCGCATCTGCCCGGGCCAGCTGTCCGTCAGCACGAGGTTGCCTTCGCAGGCGCCCTGCTGCACGTTGCCCTCGTTGTCCACGATCGCGGGTTGCACGCCGAAGAACGGCAGCGTCGCGGAGCCGGGCTTCTGGTCGATCGCGCCCGGCAGCGGCGAGATCAGCACGCCGCCCGTTTCGGTCTGCCACCACGTGTCCACGATCGGGCAGCGGCCGTCGCCGACCACGCGGTGATACCACTCCCACGCCTCCGGGTTGATCGGCTCACCGACCGTACCGAGCAGCCGGATCGACTTGCGCGAGTGCTTCTTCACCGGCGCGTCGCCCTCGCGCATCAGCGCCCGGAGCGCCGTCGGCGCCGTATAGAAGATCGTCACCCGGTGCTTGTCGCAGACCTGCCAGAAGCGGCCCACGTCGGGGTAGTTCGGCACGCCCTCGAACATCACCGAGGTCGCGCCGTTCGCGAGCGGGCCGTACACGACGTAACTGTGGCCGGTGACCCAGCCGACGTCGGCCGTGCACCAGAAGATGTCGTCGTCGCGCAGGTCGAACACGGCCTCGTGGGTGAGCGCCGCGTACACGAGGTAGCCGCCGCTCGTGTGCAGCACGCCCTTCGGCTTGCCGGTCGAGCCGGACGTGTAGAGGATGAAGAGCGGGTCTTCCGCGTCCACGACCGCCGGCTCGCACTCGTCGGGCTGGCCGTCCACCAGTTCCTGGTACCACTTGTCGCGGTGGTACATCGGCACCGGCGATGCCGTGCGGCGGATGACGAGCACGTGCTGCACCGTCTCGGTGCCGGGGGCACTCAGCGCCTGGTCGACGTTCGCCTTGAGCGGAATGCGCTTGCCGCCACGCACGCCCTCGTCCGAGGTGATCACGACGGTCGATGCGCAGTCTGCGATCCGGCCCGCGAGCGAGTCCGGGGAGAAGCCGCCGAACACCACGGAGTGGATCGCGCCGATGCGGGCGCAGGCGAGCATCGCCACCGCCGCCTCGGGAATCATCGGCAGGTAGATCGTGACCCGGTCGCCCTTCTGCACGCCGAGCGAGCGCAGCGCGTTCGCAAGCCTGCAGACCCGGTGGTAGAGCTCGCGATAGGTAACCCGCTCGCTCTGGTCCGGGTCGTCGCCTTCCCAGATGATCGCCGTCTTGTCGCCGTGCGTGGCGAGGTGGCGATCGAGACAGTTGGCCGAGACGTTCAACTGTCCGTCCTCGAACCAGCGGATGTGGAAGTCGCGGGCATCGAAGCTCACGTCCTTCACGCGCGTGTAGGGACGGACCCAGTCCACGCGCCGGCCCATGCGCGACCAGAACCCCTCCGGGTCGCGCACGGACTCGTCGTAGAGCGTCCGGTACTGTTCGTGGGTGATGCGGGTCCGCGCGGCGAAGTCCGCCGGCACCTTGTAGAGCTTCGTCATGGTCGCCTCCCGGTCTCTCGTTCGTCGTCGCCGCTCAGTCCAGCGCCGCGCGGATCCTTGCCGCGTGGCCCGCCAGGACCTGCGCGTCGGCCATGTCGCGTGCGTGGAACCGCAGGTCGATCCCGTCGTAGCGCGGCACGATGTGGAAGTGGGTGTGGAACACGCTCTGGCCCGCGTCCCGGCCGTTCAGCTGCGCGATCATGATCCCCGGAGCGTCGAACGCCTTCTTCACCGCGCGCGCGACGCGCTGCGTCGTGAGAATGGTCGCGGCCAGCGACTCCTGCGGCAGGTCGAACAGGTTTTCCGCCGCCCATTTCGGAATCACCAGCGTGTGGCCCTCCGACTGCGGCATCACGTCCATGAACGCCAGCGTGTGCGCGTCTTCGAATACTTTGTGCGCCGGCACCTCGCCGCGCAGGATCCGTGCAAAGATGTTGCCTGGGTCGTAGGTCATGAAGCGTCGTCCCTTGCGGTTCTGCCGCGCTGAGTATAGCCAGCAGCAGGGGCTTCACCGGCCGGGTCTACGACCAAAGCATATGCTGCACCGCACCGTCGATCGCACGCCCGGTCGGCAGTCGAAGTGCGGGTGACAAGGACGGCCCCGTCGCTTATGGTTTCGCCCGATCCTGCCGAGGACAACTAGAACCGGCCTTGAGGCTGAAGGGGGTTTACGTGTCGAATGCACTGGCAGCGCAGTCGCTGCTGCACGCGGTTCAGAGCGGACTGGCTCTGTCGCCGGAATCCGCGGCCGCCGTGGCGGCAGAACTCGAACCCGTCACCTGCCGCGGCGGCGAGTGGCTGTTCCGTCAGGACGATCCGGCCGACGGGCTCTACCTGCTGGTGCGCGGCCGGCTCCAGGTGTGGATCGAGCCTGCGGAAGGCGAAGGCAAGGGACCGCGGCTGGTCGCCGAGGTCGCGCCGGGCGAGACCGTCGGTGAGATCGGGCTGCTTTCCGGCGG
Organism: uncultured Gammaproteobacteria bacterium; assembly: GCA_963733565.1. GTDB lineage: Bacteria > Pseudomonadota > Gammaproteobacteria > Steroidobacterales > Steroidobacteraceae > RPQJ01. Next base: position 56,547 of record CAVTDU010000004.1, on the reverse strand, counting down.
ACCGCGCTCGGCCAGCATCCGCGCCATGCGCGACAGCCTGTTGCTGCGCATGGACACGGACGCATTCGACCGCATTGCGCTGCGCAACCCGGGACTCACGCGTCATCTCGCCGGCGGGATCGCCACGCGCCTTCGCGACCGGACAGCCGGGGGGCCGACGGCGCGCCGGCAGTTTGCCGCGGTGGCGGTGCTGCCGCTGGACGATGGCCCCGCCACGAACGACCTGGTGGAACGACTCGCGCGCGCACTGTCCGCCCGCGGACCGGTGCGAATCCTCTCGTCCCAGGGCATCGCGGCAATGGGAGGCATCGCATTGCCGGAAAGGCCCGGCGCCCCGGTGTCCCCGCAGACCGTGGACTGGCTCGCGTCCGAGGAGGACCGGCATCGCTTCGTTCTCTATGTTGCAGACGCTGGCGCGACGCCCTGGTCCGATCTCGCCCTGCGGCACGCAGACCTCGTGCTGCTGGTCGGCGACGCGTCGCGCCCCGCCGCCCGACGGCCCTGGGAATCGCAGATGCTCGATGCCCCCGGCGGGCCGGTGGCGCGCAAGGCGCTCGTCCTCATGCATGCCGGGAAGCCGGCGCCGATCACCGGAACGCAGGCCTGGCTCAAGGACCGGCAGCTGGATTTCCACCTGCACCTGCGCGGCGGCGTTGCGGCGGACTTCGACCGCCTGGTCCGCGTGATCGACGGGTCGGCGCTCGGCCTCGTGCTCGGCGGCGGTGCCGCACGCGGCTTCGCTCATCTCGGCGTCTACCAGGCTTTCGTCGAGGCGGGACGACCGATCGACTGGATCGGCGGGTCCAGCATCGGAGCGATCATGGGCGCCGGCATCGCGCTCGACCTGCCGCCCGCGGAGGCAATCGCGCTGGCCCGTGCCGCGTTCGTGGAGGGCAAGCCGTTCGGGGACGTGACGCTGCCCGTGGTCTCGCTGCTGCGCGGCCGGCGCATGGAGCGACTGATCGGCAAGTTCCTCGGGGGCGAGATCGAGGACCTGCCGCTGCCGTTCTTCTGCGTATCGACCAGCCTCGGCTCCGGGCAGAGCCGGCTGCACGACCACGGGTCCCTGCCGCTCGCGCTGCGCGCGAGCGCGTCGCTGCCTGGAGTCTTTCCGCCTGCGGTCGTCGACGGCCAGTTGAGCATCGACGGCGGCATCCTCGACAACCTGCCCGTGGCGCGCATGCGTGCCCGTCCGGTCGGCCGGGTCGTTGCCGTGGACGTCACGGCGCGGCAGTCGTACGAGGTGGACTACCCCGCCGTGCCCTCGTCCTGGCAGGTCCTTGCCGGGCGTTACCTGCCATTCGGGCGTCGCTATCGCGTGCCCGGATTCATGTCGGTCCTGCTGAAGGCGGCGGAGGTCGGCACGATGACCTCGGCGCGCGAGGCCGGGCGACGCGCCGACCTGCTGATAAGGCCCGACGTCGCCCGCTTCAGCCTGACGAACGTGAAGGCATTCGACGACGTCGTCGCCGCGGGCCTGGCGAGCGGTCGCGAGGCCGTGGCGACCCTGCAGGACTACTGACCGGGCGTGCCGAGGGGACCAGATCAAATGTTGCAGCGACGGTTTTCGGTTGACGGAACGAGGCACGCGCGCCGTCCTGCGCTGGTGGCCGCAGTGGTCGCGGCCGCGACGGTCCTGCTCGCGCCGCAATCCACGCTGCTGGCGGCGCAGCCGACGTCGGGCGGCAAGCCGGGCGGCTCGTCACGCGGCGTGGCCGCGCTCGGCAGGCTCGAGCCGGCCGGCGGCATCGTCAAGGTCGCGCTGGCGTCGACGCCGGAAGCCGTGTCCGGCGCCGTGATCACTCGCCTGTATGTCGAGCGCGGCGATGACGTGAAGGCCGGACAGCTGCTCGCCGAGTCGGACACGGTCGCCGTGCTGAAGGCCGCGCTGGCCGAGTCGCGGGCCGGGCTCGAGACGGCGAAGCGCGACGCCCGCGCCTCGGCGAGTCTCGCGGACGAGGCCTGCGTGCTGGCCGACGTTTCGGCACGCCAGTCGAAGCGACAGGCGGAACTGCTGCAACGGAAGTTGACGTCCGACGACATCGCCGACCAGGCCAAGGGCAACGCCGAGGCGGGCGCGGCAACCTGCAAGGCGCGGCGGGCCGCGGCCAGTGTCGCGGACTCGCGGATTGCGGGCGCGGAAGCCGCCATCGCGCGGCGCCAGGCCGAGATCGAGCGGGCATATGTGCGTGCGCCGTTCGCCGGCCGTGTGCTCGACATACACGCGAGGCAGGGCGAGCTGGTCGGCGCCCAGGGCGTGGTCGATCTCGGCCGCGTGGACCAGATGTACGCGATCGCGGAGGTCTACGAGACCGACATCCGCAACGTGAAGGTCGGACAGAAGGCGAGCGTGAAAAGCGATGCGCTGGCGCGCGAGCTCACCGGTACCGTGACGCGCATCCGTCCCAAGGTGCAGAAACTCGACGAGATCGGCACGGACCCGGCGGCACGCAAGGACGCACGCATCATCGAGGTCGAGATCCGCCTCGACGATTCGGCGGCGGCAGCGTCGCTCAGCCTGCTGCAGGTCGAGATCGAGATCGGGCGTTGACCGGCATGAGGGCCTTGGGTCCAGGCGTGCCGCTCGGCTGGAAGCAACTGCGCCACAAGCCGATGCGCCTGGCGGTGGCCGTCGCCGGCATCGCGTTCGCGGTGCTGCTGATCATGATGCAGCTCGGCTTTCGCGCCGCGCTGTTCGAGAGCACGCTGCGCTTCCACGAGCGGTTCCGGTACGACATCGCGCTGTTCAGCCCCGACAGCGTGTTCATCGTGCGGCCCGCGGCCTTCTCGATCCGCAGGCTCTACCAGGCGCTCGGCGACGAGGCTGTCGCGGACGTCTCGCCCGTCTACATCTTTCCCGCGATCTGGAAGAACCCGTGGGGCACCGACCGCCGCGCCATCATGTCGATGGGCGTGGATCCCGAGAAGAACCAGTTCGACACGCCCGGGTTCGCGGCCGGACTGCCGTTGCTGCGGCAGCAGGACGCCGTGCTGTTCGATGCCGCGTCGCGCCCCGAGTTCGGCGACATGCGCGCACGGTTCGCGGAGGACGGCGTCATCACGACGGAGGTCAACAACCGCACCGTCAAGGTCGTCGGGCTGCTCGAGATCGGCCCGTCCTTCGGCATCGACGGCACGGTCATGACCAGCATCGACAACTGGCTGCGGCTGTTTCCGGATCGGCCACGCGACGAGATCCAGCTCGGCCTGATCCGCCTGCAACCCGGCGCCGACCCGGTCGTTGCGCGCGACCGGCTGCGCACCGAGCTCCCTCAAGACGTGCTGGTGCTCACCAAGCAGGACTTCGTGAATCGCGAGCGGTCCTACTGGAACCACGCGACGCCGATCGGCTTCGTGTTCGCCTTCGGCGCCATCATGGGCCTCGTGGTGGGCGCGATCATCGTCTACCAGATCCTCTTCGCGGACGTCTCCGAGCACCTGAACGAGTACGCCACGCTGCGGGCGATCGGCTATCGCAACCGCTTCGTGTCGGGCATCGTGCTGCAGCAGGCCGCGATCCTCTCCGTGCTCGGTTTCGTGCCCGGCGCCGCCGCCTCCGCGTACCTGTACAAGGTCGCGGCAGGCGCCACGCGGCTGCCGCTGCACATGACCGTCGATCGCGCCCTGATCGTCTTCGGGCTCATGCTGCTCGTGTGCGCGATCTCGGGATTCCTGGCGCTGCGCAAGGTGCGCCGGCTCAACCCTGCGGAGGTCTTCGGGTGAGCGCCGCGCCGCCTGTCGTGGTGGAGTCGCTCGACCATCATTACGGCACGGGCGCACTGCGCCGCCAGATCCTGTTCGACGTCTCCGCAACGATCCCCGCCGGCGAGATCATCATCGTGACCGGGCCTTCCGGCTCGGGCAAGACGACGCTGCTCACGCTGGTCGGCGCGCTGCGTGCCGCCCAGTCGGGCAGCGTGCGGGTGCTGGGCCAGGAGCTGAAAGGCGCGCGGGACGGCACGCTCGAGCAGGTCCGTCGCCGCATCGGCTTCATCTTCCAGCAGCACAACCTGCTCGCCGCGCTCACCGCGACCGAGAACGTCGAGCTCGGACTGCGCGCCACGGGCTCCTTCGCGCGCTCCGAACTGCGCACGCGCGCCCGGGCGATGCTCGAGGCGGTCGGCCTCGGGGCTCACGCCGACAAGCGGCCGCACCAGCTGTCGGGCGGCCAGCGGCAACGCGTCGCGATCGCCCGCGCGCTGGTCGGCGACCCTGCGATCGTGCTTGCGGACGAGCCCACGGCGTCGCTCGACAAGACGTCGGGCCGCGAAGTCGTCGAGCGCATGCAGTCGCTCGCGAGGGAACAGGGCGCGACGATCCTGATCGTCACCCACGACAACCGCATCCTCGACGTCGCCGACCGCATCCTGCACCTCGAGGACGGGCGCATCTCGACCTTCACCGAGGCCGTGATCGCCAACACCCGAGCACATGATGGGCCTGCTCGCCGAGAGCGCGAGCAAGGAGCCTCTCGAGCAGCGCGTGGCGCAGATGGACGAAGCCGCGTTCCGCGACACGCTGCAGGAGCTCACGCGGCAGTCGCAGCAATTCCTCGAGGCCACCGCGCTCGCGCGCGACCGCGCCCACAGGAGCCTGCTCGAGCAGGCGCTCCGGGTATTCACGCGCCGCGTAGCCGAACTGCTCGATGCGGAGCGGGCATCGATGTTCCTCGTGGATCACGCTCGCGGCGAGCTGGCGCTGCACGTCTCCCAGGACCTCGCGCCGGCGAGACCGTGCGCATTCCGATCGGCAGCGGCATCGCGGGCGCGGCGGCGGCGTCCGGCCGCCCGGTACGGGTCGCCGACGCCTACCAGGACCCGCGTTTCAACCGCAACGTGGACGTGCAGACAGGATTTCGCACGCGTTCGGTGCTGTGCCTGCCGCTGCACGACCGCTCGGGCAACGTGTTCGCGGTGACACAGCTGCTGAACCGCCGCGATGGCCGGCCATTCGACGAGGCCGACGAGGCGCGCTACGCGGATTTCGCCGGGTCGCTCGGCGTGCTGCTCGAGTCGCTCGTTGAAATGGGTGGCGAGCCGACGGCCTGACGGGGAAGGCCGGCTGGTTGCAGGTTGTAGAGCGCGAGCGAGCCGCTGCGCTTCGCGAGCGGAATGGTGCCCACGTAGCGCATGTCGATCCCGTCCGCGCCGCTGGCGGCCGCGACTGCGGCGAACGCGCTGCTCGCGTAGACCTGGCCCGGCGGCGTGATCGGCTCGATGCGCGCCGCGCGACTCGTGTGGGGACCGGTGTAGATGCTCGTCCCGGTGATCGGGTCCTGTCCGCAGAAGACCGGGCCGCAATGCAGCGCGATGCGCAGGTTGAAGGCCGCGGGCAGGCCCTGGGCGACCCAGTCGGTGCCCGCGGCCAGTGCGCTCAGCTCGAGCGCGTAGTGCGCGGCATCGGTCGCGTTGGCGAACACCATGTACAGCCCGTCACCCGCGGTCTCGACATGCTCGAAGCGGTGCTGCGTACGCCGGTTGAGCGCCGCCACGGCGCCGAGGAAGGCGTTCACGTAGCGGGGGATCTGGTCCTCGCTCAGCTGGCTGTAGCCGACCGCGTCGGCGAACAGCAGCGCCTTGATCTCGTGGCTTGCGGCGCCCGCCGCGTCGGCTGGTGCCGTCGATGCCGCGACGGCGGCGGCGCCGTCAGCGACACGTCCCGGTCCGCAGCGTGCTGAGGCTCACCTTGTCGACGGCGATGCCGCGTCGCTCCCATGCTTCCACGACCGACGCCGAGCCGCCCGGCGCCCCGCCTGCCTCGGGATCCCAGACGGCGAGGCCCAGCAGCGTCGTGTCGAGCAGCTCGGCCCGCAACTGGCCGAGGCCCGTCATCAGCAGGTTGACGTACTCGAATGTCGCCACGCTGCCGCTCGCACGATGGTCGCTCGCGATCGTCACGGTGCTGGCGACTTCGAGCAGGCGGTCGAAGCGCGCGCCCCAGTCGCCCGGCGCGACGTCCACGCTCGCCGTGCGAAACTCGTTGGGCGGGAACGGCAGCACGACGTGGATCTCGCCGCCGAGTTCGTGGACGATTTCCATGCCGAGGATGTCGGCACCGCAGGCTGCCGACCCGTATGCCGCGAGCGGCCGCGCCGCCTGCAGCGAATCGCGCATGGCCTGCCGCACGGCGGACTCGAGTCCGGCCGGGAAGCGCGGCACCGGGCGCCCTTCCCTGTCGATCATGTTGCCGGTGAGGACCAGCACCGGCGGGATGCGCAGGACGTCCGCCAGCCAGGCATCGTCGACGGGCAGGTGCGCTGCCAGCAGCCGCGCCTGGCGGCGCGTCGTGCTCAGGTCGCCGTAGCGGCCCTTCGCCAGCGCCATGGCATCCGCGTAGTGGTGCGCGGCGGCAGACGCATCGCCCGAGAATCAACGCCGCCTCGCCGAGCGTGGCCTGCCGCCAGTACTCGGCCACCGACCCGCGTGTCCGGTCGGCGACCTCCTCGCAGATCCGCTGCACCTGCGCGGCGAGCGCAGCGGGCCTCGTCGATTTCGCCGCGCAGGACCGCCACCGTGGCGGCATTGATGCCCGTGTAGTACGCGCTGGCCGACGCCCCGAGCGCGACGGAAGCCGCGTAGGCCTGCTGGTACAGCATGAATGCCGACTCGAGATGCGCCGCGCGTTGTGCGGGATCGCCTGCGCGCATGCCGAGGTCCTTGTGCGTGCGCGCGAGCACGCCGAGGGTCTCGGCGTCGTCGACCCCGGACTGCGTGAGCGTCGTCAGGATCGCGCTGGCCCGCTCGAGGTCGCCGCTGCGGGCGAGCGCCAGCGCCTGCAGCTGGCTCAGGCGCACCTGCCCCGGCCAGCGCTGCAGGCCGCGGTCGGTGGCGTTGTAGGCAAGCAGCGGCTCGCCCTGGCCAAGCAGGCGCTCGGCCTCGGCGATGAGTTCTGCCTCGGATTCGGTACTCGGCGGCGGCAATCGACTTACCATACGTGGGCAACCAGCAGCGATCATAGAGGCGCAATGCAGACTGTCCAGTTGCTTCACGTCACAGACCCGCATCTGTTCGGCGATTCGTCGCGGGAGCTCTACGGGGTCGACACCGCGAAGTCGTTTCGACTCGTGCTGGCGGCGGCCCTGGACGACGGTCCGCGCCCGGACGCGATCGTCGTGACGGGCGACATCGGCGACGACTGCAGCGCCGGTGCATATGGGCATTTCCGCGACGCCTTCGCGGGCTGCGGCGCGCCCGTGTACGTGCTGCCCGGGAACCACGACGACCCGGCGCTGATGGCGAGGCTGCTCGATGACCGCGGCTTCCAGTATTGCGGCCGCGCCAGGGTGGGCGGCTGGGGACTCGTGATGCTCGACACGCACGTCCCGGGCAAGGCGCACGGGCTGCTGGCGGACTCGGAACTGACGCGCCTGCAGGCGGACCTGCGCGCACTCGGCGACGTGCCGGTGCTCGTCTGCCTGCACCACCCTCCCGTGCCCGTCGGCAGCGCGTGGCTGGACGGCGTCGGGCTGGAGAATGGCGCGGCATTGCTCGAGGTGCTCGACCGCAACCCGCAGGTGCGCGGCGTCATCGCGGGCCACGTGCACCAGGAATTCGACCTGCAGCGCGGTGCCGTACGGCTGCTCGCGACGCCGTCGACGTGCGCACAGTTCACGCCACGCACGCCGCACTGCGTGATGGACCTGCGCCCGCCGGGCTATCGCCGGCTCAGCCTGCAGCAGGACGGCACGGTCGCGACGCGGGTCGGCTGGCTGGCAGAGGTCGTCGGCAAGCCGCGTGAGGAGAACGACGCGCGGCGCTAGGGAAGCTCTGCACAGCGTGCGCACCGCGCGCGACGTGCCGATCGCCGGCGCGTCCGACCCGGCCATTCCCTGAGCTTGGAAAGGCAGACACGCGCTCTGGGAACGGTACCGGGTCGCACGCTTGCGACTTGCCAGCCTGCGACGGCGCCAGAGCGCTCGCAACGCGGATCTGTGCAGCGCTTCCCTAGCCTCCACGCCTGCTACTGGCCGAAGACCCACTCCACCAGTGCCGTCTGCACCGCCGGCCCCGCACCGGCGGCCGCCGGGTGATTCAGGATGATGACCGTGACGAACGTGCGGCCGGACGCTGCGTTCACGTAGCCGGCCAGCGCGCTCACGCCCTCCAGCGTGCCGGTCTTCATGCGCAGGCGCCCCTGCATCTCCGGCGCGCGAAAGCGCTTGCGCAACGTGCCGTCGGTGGCGGAAAGCGGCAGCGAAGCGGCGAACTCCGGCATGTACTGGCTGCGCCAGGCCGACAGCAGCACGTCTGCGAGCCCCTGCGCCGAGATGCGCTCGTCGCGCGACAGCCCTGACCCGTTCTCGAGCACGAGTTCCGGGATCGAGATGCCTCGGCTCGCGAGGAAATCGACGATCGCGCGGCGGCCGCCGTCGGTCGTGCCCGGCGGCCCGGCTTTCTCCGCGGCGACCGTCAGCAGCAGCTGGCGCGCCATCGAGTTGCTCGAGAACTTGTTGATCAGCCGGATGATCTCGGCGAGCGACAGCGAGTCGTACGAAAAGATCTCCGTTGCGTCCGGGGGCAGGACCCCGACGCGCCAGCCGCCGTCGAGCCTGCCGCCCGACTGCTGCCAGAACGTCCTGAACGTGCCGTAGGCGAAATCCGGCGCACGCATGACCGCCCTCGAGAACGTCATGGACCCGCAGCCGGACGCGTAGTGTCCGCCGAACGCGATGCGATTCCCCGACGGCCCGTCCGGAGTCGTGATCGACACGCCGCCGGCGCCACGACGGCAGGCACTGCGGTCGAGCCGCACGGTATTGTCGATCGCAAGGTTGGCAGGAGCCGGGTTGAGGTTTGCGCGCAGCGTATCGGCGGCGACGTCCGGCACCAGGCTGAAGTCGACGGTCTGGAAATTCACCAGCAGCGCGTCGGGCAACACGTTGTAGGTGCGGTACGGCTGGTTGTCGAATGCGCTGCGGTCGTCGCCCTGCGGCGCGAAGTAGCTGTTGTCGATGATCACGTCGCCGGTGACCCGCTCGATGCCCTGCTGGCGCAGGCCGGCGACGAAGCCCCACCACCGGTCGGCCGTCATGAACGGGTCGCCCCCACCGACCAGCACCAGGTTGCCGTCGAGCACCCGGTCGCGCACCGGGCCGGTCGCAAAGGCCCGCGTGCGCCACGTGAAGGCCGGCCCGAGCAACTCCAGCGCCGCATACGTCGTGAGCACTTTCATCGTCGACGCGGGATTGCGCGCAACGGTCGAGTTGTAGCTCACGAGCGGCTCGTCGCGGCCCACTTCCCTGACGAAGATGCTGACGCTCGTGCCCGGGATCTTCTGCCGGGACAGCGCCTGCTCGACCTCGGGCGGCAGGTACGGGCGGTCGCGGCCGCTGGCGACATGCGGCGAAAATGCCAACGCAAGCAGGCAGGCGAAGACGTGGATTCGCTTGGACATCGAGTGGGGCCCGGGGAGACCGGCGGATGATACGTGATCGCGGTGGCGGCGCGGGACGCCGCTCTGCATACTTCGCGTCCCGCGTCGAGGACGAGCATGCGCAAGATCTGGAACACGATGCTGAAGGGCCTGGTGGCGATCCTGCCCATCGGCCTCACTGTGTATCTCGTCTACTGGCTCGCGGTCACCGCCGAGCGGGTGTTCTCCGGCACGATCAAGCTGCTGATACCCGAGGGCGCCTACTGGCCGGGACTCGGCCTCGTGACCGGCCTCGTCGTGCTGTACCTGATCGGGCTGGTGGTGAACGCGTATTTCGTGAGCCGCGTGCTGCGCGTCTCCGACCGGCTGTTCGCGCGCATCCCGGTGGTGAAGACGATCTACCTCACGATCCGCGACTTCATGCGGTTCTTTCCGTCGTCGGGCCAGGGCAGCGACCTGAAGCGCGTCGTGATGGTGCCGTTCGGTCCGGGCAAGGCGATCGGATTCGTCACGGCCGAGTCGGGCGCCGCGCTCGGCATCGACGACGCGAGCGGCGATACGGTGGCCGTCTACCTGCCCATGAGCTACATGATCGGCGGCTACACGGTGTTCCTGCCGCGGGACGCGACCGAGCCGACGTCGCTTTCGGTGGAAGCGGGCATGCGCATCGCGCTGATGGGCGGCGTGCAGAGCGCGCGAGTCCCGGTATCCCAACCGCCGCGGACCACCTGAGATGCGCGCAGCCGTCATTCCGGTCACGGCCTTCGCGCAGAACTGCTCGGTCGTCTGGTGCGAGCAGACGATGGCCGGGGCGGTGATCGACCCGGGCGGAGACCTCGACCAGATCCTCGCCACGGTGCGCGAGGAGAACGTGCGGCTCGAGAAGATCCTGCTCACGCACGCCCACATCGACCACGCCGGCGGCACGGCGGAGCTGGCGCGCACGCTCAAGCTGCCGATCGAGGGGCCGCACCGCGGCGACCAGTTCTGGATCGACGGCCTTCCCGAGCAGGCGCGGATGTTCGGGCTCGCGAACTGCGACAAGTTCACGCCGGACCGCTGGCTCGACGAGGGCGATCGTGTCCAGGTCGGGCCGCTCGAATTCGAGGTGAGGCACTGCCCCGGCCACACGCCTGGCCACGTGGTGTTCTTTTCGGCGGCGGAACGGCTCGCCTTCGTGGGCGACGTGCTGTTCGCAGGCTCCATCGGGCGGACGGATTTTCCCGGCGGCGACTACGACACGCTGATCGGCTCGATCCGCGACAAGCTGTTCCCGCTCGGGGACGACGTGAAATTCGTGCCGGGGCACGGACCGATGTCGACGTTCGGCGAAGAGCGCCGCTCGAATCCGTTCGTCGGTGATGCCGCGGTGCGGGCGAGGCGCTGAGGCGCGACCCGACTCCGCCGCGTCAGGTGTCGGCCTTGCGGCGACCGCGCGTGGGCTTGTCGCGATGGTCTTCGCCGTCGTAGCCGTCGATGGACACGCCCATTTCGCGGGCGCGTCGCGGCCCGTGGCGGCGGTCGTCGTAATGCTCGTATCGGCAGGTGCAGCTTCCGCTGTCGCACTTCTTGAGCGGCAGGGCCGGAGCGTCACGCGACAGGAAGCGTTGCCCCTGCAGGTCGAGCGCAGCCGCGCAGGCACGCGGACCCGGCGCGATGGTCACGGCATGGAAGGGATTGACGGGCTTTTTCGGCGCGACAGGCTTCGCTTCGGGTTCGGGTTTCCCGAAGAGCAGCTTCGCCCGTTTCAAGACGTCGATCGACACGATCTCCACCCCGAATCTTCCGACGCCCGGAGCCTAACCCCCCCGCCCCCGCCGGACAGTGATCCATCTCTCAGCCCCGAATCACGGCCGACGCCGAGGTGGGGCCGGATCCCGCTTATGTCACAGCGCTTGCCGGGCCTGTCCGGTCAGCCGAAACTCTCCGGGTCGAACCAACCCGAGTCCCGCATGGCCAAGTCCCGCCGGCCCCCGTCCGAGGCGCCTTTCAACTCCATCTACCGGCACGGGTTCGTGCGGGTGGCGGTTGCGACTCCACGGGTGGAAGTGGCCTCGCCGACCTACAACCTCGCGCAGACGCTCGTGCTCGCCCGGCAGGCCGCGGCGAAACGGGCCGTCCTCGCGGTGTTCCCGGAGCTCGGCCTGTCGGCCTACTCGAACGAGGATCTTTTCCAGCAGGACGCGCTGCTGGATGCGTCGCTCGCCGCCCTCGCCGGGCTGGTGGACGCGAGCCGCGCGCTGCCGCTGGTGCTGGTGGCCGGGCTGCCGCTGCGGGCTGAAGACCGCCTGTTCAACTGCGGAGTCGTGGTCCACCGCGGACGGGTTCTCGGCGCGGTGCCGAAGACCTACCTGCCCAACTACCGCGAGTTCTACGAAAAGCGCCAGTTCGCGCCGGCCGCCCAGGCGCTGTCGACGTCGGTCCGGCTGCTCGGGCAGGACGTGCCGTTCGGCAGCCGGCTGCTGTTCGCGGCAACCAACGTCCCGGGCTTCGTGCTGCACCTCGAGCTCTGCGAGGACCTGTGGGTGCCGCTGCCCCCGAGCACGCTGGCGACGCTGGCGGGAGCGACGGTCGTCGCGAACCTCTCGGCCAGCGACATCACCGTCGGCAAGGCCGACTACCGCCGGCTGCTGTGCGCGTCGCAGTCGGCGAAATGCGTGGCGGCCTATCTCTACTCGGCCGCCGGGCCCGGCGAATCGACGACCGATCTCGCCTGGGACGGGCATGCGCTCGTGTACGAGAACGGCGAGCGACTCGCCGAGTCGCAGCGATTCCCGCTGCAGCCCGGCATCGTCACGGCGGACATCGACCTCGATCACCTGCGCCAGGAGCGCACGCGCCTGACGAGCTTCGGTGACTGCGCCCAGGCCCACGCGGCCGCGCTGCGCGATTTCCGTCGCGTCGAATTCGAGCTCCCGCTGCCGCGGGGCCGCGTGCCGCTCGAGCGGCGCGTCGAACGCTTCCCTTACGTGCCGGCCGACCACACCAGGCTCGACGAGCGCTGTGCCGAGGTCTACGACATCCAGGTCGAGGGGCTGATGAAGCGGCTCACGGCCACCGGGCTGCGCAAGGTGGTCATCGGGATCTCGGGCGGCCTCGACTCGACGCAGGCGGCGCTGGTGGCCGTGCGTGCGTTCGACCGGCTCGGGCTGCCGCGCAAGAACATCCTCGGCTACACGCTGCCCGGATTCGGCACGAGCCGCCACACGTTCGCGAGTGCGCACGGGCTGATGAAGGCGCTCGGCATCGGCGCGGCCGAGATCGACATCCGGCCGTCGGCCGAGCTGATGCTGAAGCACATCGGCCACCCGTACAGCCGCGGCAAGCCCGTGTACGACGTGACGTTCGAGAACGTGCAGGCGGGCGAGCGCACTTCCCACCTCTTCCGCCTCGCGAACCATCACGGCGGCCTCGTGCTCGGCACCGGCGACCTCTCGGAGCTGGCGCTCGGTTTCACGACCTACGGCGTCGGCGATCACATGTCGCACTACAACGTGAATGCGTCGGTGCCGAAGACGCTGATCCAGCACCTGATCCGCTGGCTCGTGAGCACGGGGCAGTTCGACGCGCCCACGCGGAAGGTCCTCGCGCGCATCGTGGACACGCGCATCTCGCCGGAACTGGTGCCGGGATCGGGCGAGGAACCGGAGCACTCATCCGAGGCCGTGGTCGGTCCCTACGAGCTGCAGGACTTCAATCTCTATTACCTGAGCCGCTTCGGATACCGGCCGAGCAAGGTCGCGTTTCTCGCGCACGCGGCGTGGGGCGATCGCGATGCCGGCGTGTGGCCGGACACGGTGCCGCAACCCGAGCGCCGCGAGTACGACCTCGCGACCATTCGCCGCTGGCTCGAGGTGTTCCTGGCGCGCTTCTTCCAGGCCAGCCAGTTCAAGCGCTCGGCGATGCCGAACGGCCCGAAGGTGGGATCCGGCGGCTCGCTGTCGCCACGCAGCGACTGGCGCGCGCCGAGCGATTCGCCGGCGACCGTCTGGCTGGACGAGCTGCGCGCGAACGTTCCAGCGAAATAGGGCAAGGAGGGGACAGTCCCCCGGGACATTCCCCTGTGAGGGGAATGTCCCGGGGGACTGTCCCCTCCTTCCTCCCTATTTGCGGTGCAGTCGCACCGGCAGGCGCCGGGCACCCCAGGTCCCGGGCTGGGCCGTAAACACCCCCGGAATCTTCAATCCGCACGTAGCGCAGCATGCGTCCTGCGTCAGTCCCCAATGGCCGAGCTGATACCAGTCGCGCTCGATCAGCAGCGCGCCGCAGCCCGGGCACCAGGTGCTGCCGCCCGCCTTGTCGTGCACGTTGCCTGTGTAGACGTAGTGCAGCCCGTTGCGCATCGCGATCTCCCGCGCCCGGGTCAGCGTCTGCGGCGGCGTCGGCGGATGATCGAGCATCTTCCAGTCGGGGTGGAACGCCGAGAAGTGCAGCGGCACGTCGGCGCCCAGGTGCTCCGCGATCCAGCGGGTCATGGAATCGAGTTCCGCGTCGGAATCGTTCTCGCCCGGAATGAGCAGCGTCGTGATCTCGAACCACACCGACGTCTCACGCTTCAGGTAGAGGAGCGTATCGAGCACCGGCGCGAGCTCCGATCCGCAGACCTTGCGATAGAAGCGCTCGGTGAATGCCTTCAGGTCCACGTTGGCGGCGTCGATCCACCGAAAGAAATCGGCGCGAGGCTCCGGGCACATGTAGCCGGCGGTCACCGCGACGGTCTTCACGCCCACTTCGCGACAGGCCTGCGCGACGTCGATCGCGTACTCCATGAAGACGGTCGGATCGTTGTACGTGAAGGCGACGCTGGCGCAGCCGAGGTCGCGCGCCGCCGACGCAAGCTCGCCGGGGGACGCGGAGTCGGCGAGCGTGTCCATCTCGCGCGACTTGCTCATGTCCCAGTTCTGGCAGAACTTGCAGGCCAGGTTGCAGCCGGCCGTGCCGAACGACAGCACCGGCGTGCCGGGCAGGAAATGGTTGAGCGGCTTCTTCTCGATCGGGTCCACGCAGAAGCCGCTCGAACGGCCATACGTATATAGCTCTATCCCGTTTCGGTTTCGCCCGCGCACGAAGCAGAGCCCGCGCTGCCCCTCGTGCAGCGCGCAACGGCGCGGGCAGACGTCGCACTGCACACGGCCGTCCTCGAGCCTGCTGCCAGTAGCGCGTGGGAATAGCGGAAATGTCGGTATTCATACGATTGGCGGCAGCGCGCCACGGGCGGGATATTGGCGCGTCGAAACGGACAGCAGGACCGGAGCGCGGCGCGCCCCATCAATCCCATGTTGAGTCTGGTGAGCGGGAAGTCAAGTATTCGGCCGGCAGCGGTCGCGGGAGTCTTCTACCCGCAGGATGCGGCGGAGCTTCGCGACACGGTCCTGCACCTGCTCGGCGATGTCGTGCCGCATGGCGCGGCGCACGCCCAGCCCAAGGCCCTGATCGTCCCTCACGCGGGATACGCCTACTCCGGCATGGTTGCCGCCAGTGCGTACCGGCGCCTGCGCGAATCGTGCGCGCTCGATCCGCAACGTCGTGCTGATCGGGCCGAGTCATCGCGTGCCGATGCGCGGCCTCGCGATGCCGTCGGTCGATGCGTTCGAAACGCCGCTGGGCGAGATCCCGATCGACCGGGTTGCACGCCAGCGGCTGCGGGAACTCGGGCTCGCCGGGATCTCCGATGCGGCCCACGCCGCCGAACATTCGCTCGAGGTGCAGCTGCCGTTCCTGCAGATGGTGCTGCCGGCCTTCGAGCTCCTGCCGATCGCCACCGGGACTCGCGCCGCCCGCGCAGGTGGCCCGGGCGCTCGAGGCCATCTGGGACGGGCCCTCGACGCTGATCGTGGTCAGCTCGGACCTGAGTCACTACCACACGGCCGCCGAGGCCCGGCAACTCGACGACCAGACGAGGGACTCGATCCTCGCGCGTCGCGGCGACCTGTCGGACGGACAGGCCTGCGGATCGTGCGGCATCAACGGCCTGATGGACGTCGCGCGTCACGAGGGGCTCGTGGTCGAACTGCTCGACCAGCGCAATTCCGGCGACACGGCGGGCGACCGCTCACGGGTGGTCGGCTATGGAAGCTACGCACTCCACGCGGCTTGAGCCGGCGTCGCCGCGAACTGCTGCTGCACGTCGCGGCAGCGGCCATCGAGTCCGGCCTGGGCTCGAGCAGCAAGGCGCCACCGGACGCTCGCGACCTGCCTGCCGACCTGCTGCGCGTACAGGCGAGTTTCGTGACGCTCACGATCGACGGCCGGCTGCGCGGCTGTTGCGGGGCGCTGGAGCCGAGGCAGCTGCTGGCGACGGACGTCTGGCACAACGCACAGGCCAGCGCGTTCCGCGACCCGAGGTTCGAACCGCTGCAGCTCGAGGAGTGGTGCGATGCAGACCTCGAGGTCGCCGTGCTCTCGCCGCTCACGCGCATGCCCTCGCAGTCGGAGCCGGCGCTGCTTGGCGAACTGCGACCCGGCGTGGATGGCCTCGTGATCGCGTGGCGCGGCGCGCGTGCGACCTTCCTGCCGAAGGTCTGGCAGACGATTCCCGACCCGCGTGAATTCCTGCGGCACCTGAAGACCAAGGCAGGGTGGCGGGACGACTTCTGGGCACCCGACGTCGAGGCGTGGCGCTACGAAACGGACACGATGGCCATGCAACGACCCGCCACCAGGCTTCGAACCGGCGGGTCCTGAGCGAATCCAGGCGCCCGCCGGCCGCGAACCTTGCCGGCATGAACGCTCGTCGGGCTCTTACGGCGCTGTTTGGCGGCATCCTCGCAGTAATGCTGCTGGTGACGACAACCGCGAGCCTGAAGCAGCCGCTGTGGGACTGGGGCGGACTCACCTCCGAGCCCGACCGCTGGTGGACCCTCGCCACGCTTGCAGACGCCTATTGCGGCTTCCTGACCTTCTATGCGTGGGTCTTCTACAAGCAGGTCACCGCCGCATCGCGCGTCGCCTGGTTCGTCGCGATCATGCTGCTCGGCAACATCGCGATGGCGATGTATGTGCTGCTGCAGGTCTCGAAGCTGCAGCCGGGCGAGCCGGTCGCCAGGTTGCTGCTGAGGAAGGAATCGGCGTGAGAGGAAAGCGGTTCGTGACCAGCGGTTAGCGGATAGTGAAGATCGCAGCGCAGCCGACCGTGCCGCGGCTCCGCCTTTCACTAACCGCTAACCGCTGATCACGAACCGCTCTCTTCCACTACCCCCTACCCCCTGATCACGACCCCCTTCTCTTCTCTCCTCACTAACCGCTAACCGCTGATCACTAACCGCTTTCCCTGCCCTCCCATGCCATCCCTCTCCTACTCCCTGCTCGAACGCGACCTGCTCCCCGACTGGCTGATTCGTGCCGGCATACGCCGGCTGCTCGCCCAGCGGCTGCGCGACGAAGACAAGGGCGATGTCGAGGCGCAGCAGCGGCACCTCATGCAGCTCGTCGAGGAACTCCGGCGGAGTCCCGTTGCCATCGCCACGCGCGAGGCGAACGAGCAGCACTACGAGCTGCCCTGCGAGTTCTTCGAGCTCGTGCTCGGCAGGCACCTCAAGTACTCGTCCTGCCACTATGGGCCCGGCGTCCGCTCGCTCGACGAGGCGGAGGCCGAAATGCTGGCGCTGACGTGCGAGCGGGCCCGGCTGCGCGACGGCGACGAGATCCTCGAGCTCGGCTGCGGCTGGGGCTCGCTCACGCTGTGGATGGCGGCCCATTTCCCGAATTCCCGCATCACGGCGGTGTCGAACTCGCGCACGCAGAAGCAGTTCATCGACGCGCGCGCGGCCGAACGTGGCCTCGCGAACGTCGAGGTGATCACGCAGGACGCCAACGTGCTCGAGTTTCCGCCGGAGCGCCGCTTCGATCGCGTCGTCTCGGTCGAGATGTTCGAGCACATGCGCAACTACGAGACGCTGCTCGGGCGCATCGCCGGCTGGATGCGTCCCGGGGCCACGCTCTTCGTGCACATCTTCACGCACGCGCGCTTCGCCTATCCGTTCGAGGTGCGTGACGAAAGCGACTGGATGGCGCGCCATTTCTTCACCGGCGGCATCATGCCGAGCGACCACCTGCTGCTCTACTTCCAGCGGGACCTTGCGCTCCGGGACCACTGGCGGGTCAGCGGGAAGCACTACCAGCAGACCTCCGAGGCCTGGCTCGCGAACATGGACCGGCACCGCGCCCGGGTCATGCGGGTCCTCGCGGCAACCTACGGCGAGCAGCAGGCACGCCGCTGGTGGGTCTACTGGCGCGTCTTCTTCATGTCCTGCGCGGAACTGTTCGGCTACCGCGGCGGCGAGGAATGGCTCGTCTCCCACTACCTCTTCGAGCGGCCCTGACCGGGATTGCATCCGGCGCCGTCCCCGTGTAGTTGTTGCGGAACGTGAGCGCCCGTAGCGACAGTCCCGCCCGCCGATCTCCTGCCGGCCCTGCTGTGCGCGGTGTCGTTGGCGGGCTCGCGCCTGCACGCGCAGGCGCCGGCCGATGTCGCGACACCGTCTCCCGCCCAACCCCCGACGGCCGCGGACCAGCAGCCCTCGTTTCGCCAGCTGCTGGACGCAAGGCAGTACGAGCAGGCCGTCGCGGAAGCGAAGCGGCTGGTGGACGCGGCTTCGCAGCACCCGGAAGCAGGCGAAGAGCTCCAGGTGGCGCTGATGAACCTCGCCGTGGCCCAGCACCTCTCCGGCGACTACCTGGGCGCGGAGGCCAGCTACGTGCGGGTGATCGAGCTGATCGAGGCGTCGGGGCGGCTCACCACGCCGCGCCTGGCGCGTGCCGAGGCGGGTCTCGCCGCGACCTACTATGCCGGCAAGCGCTACGACCTCGCGGCGAAGCACTTCGACCGCGCGGTCATGCTCAGCCGGCGCTCGGAGGGCCTCTTCAACGAGGAGCAGCTGCCGCTGCTGCAGAAGTACGCGGATTCGCTCACGGAAGTCGGGCGTCTCGACGATGCCCTCAAGGTGCAGCGTTACTCGTTGCGGGTCGTCGAGCGCAAGTACGGCGCAGACAGCGTGCGCTATGCGACGCAGCTCGAGTCCGTCGGGCGCTGGTATGCGAGGATCGGTTCGTACGACGCGTCCCGCGCCGCGCTGCGCCGGGCCATCGAGATCGTCGAGACCGCCAATGGCGTGAATGCGCCCGAGCTGATCGGCCCGCTGACCGCGCTGGCCGACTGCGATCGTCGGCAGCTGCTCGACTCGTCACAGCGGGACCTCTCGTCGGCGGACGACATGCGACGCTCGATGTTCCACGATCCGATGGCGCCGCTCGGCCCGGCGCTGTCGGCGAGCACGATCAATTCCGAAGGCCAGAAGGCGCTGGAGCGTGCCGTCGCGATCGCGAGCAGCCGGCCCGACCCGTCGCCGGTGCAGCTCGCCGACGTGCGCACCCAGCTCGGCGACTGGTTCCAGTCGCAGAAGCAGTTCGACAAGGCGCTCCCGCAATACCAGCTTGCGTGGCAGTCGGCGACCGGCCAGGCGGTCGGTGGAAAGCCGCTGGCCGAGCAGCTGTTCGGCCGGCCGGTGCTGCTGCACTACGAGCCACCGCTCATCTGGGACCGCTATTTCGGAAAGCCGCCAGGCGAGGTCATGGTGCGCAATGCCGCGGTCGAATTCACGGTGAACGCGCAGGGCCGCGTCGTTGACCCGAAAGTCGTCGCCGACGGCGGGGACCCGAAGCTCGGTGCGCTGACGGAGAAGGCGGCCCAGTCCGCCCGGTACCGCCCGAGGTTGGAGAAGGGACTGCCGGTGGAGACGCCCGGGGTCCGGATCGACCAGCCGTTCTACGTCCAGGTCGAGGACCCGGAACCGGCAACGGCACCAGCGAAGCGGCGCCAGCCCAGCCGCCGCCCACCGGGACCTGACGCTCAGGGCGGCGCCGGCGCCTCCTCGGCCGCGGGCTTGCTGGAATCCGCCGACAGCAGGCCGCGCACGATGGCCTGCTCGCGCAGCTCCGTCGCGAGCCGCGCCCCCACGTCGCGCATCGCGAGTTGCGTGGCTTTCTGCAGCGCCTCCGTACCGATGCCCAGCATGTTGCCGACCGCGGCGGCGCCATATCCCGTGAAGGTCCAGGAGTCGGTGAACTGGCCGTCGGGCTTGTAGCCGTTCACGCGGTACTTGAGGCTGACCGCGTAGACATCGGCCCCGGAATCCGTCGGAGTGACGAAGGCGACGTCCTCCAGGACCGGCTCGAGCACGCCGCGAATCTCGCGATCCGTGCGGGCCCCGGCGTCCGTCGAAGTCACCGGCACCGCACGCAGGAACATCGCGTCCATCAGCCGCATGAAGCCCTCGGACTGCGCCTTGCCGAGAGCGATCGCGACGTCGGCGCCCTCGCGCTCCTCGCGGTACACCTTCTCGCGGAACTCGGGCGCCATGTAGACGCCGATCACCACCGGGATCTTCTCCACGAGCGGCGTCGGGATCGCCGGCCGCGCCTCGAACTCGGTCGTGCCGCAACCCGCGAGCAGCGCCAGCACGGGCCAGCACATCCATCGCCGCAGTGGCGCGAGCGTCCGTACTGCCTGCGCATTCGTCCCGTTCGAGCACGTCCATCGGAGTCATCGTCGCACATCCCAGGTCTAGCGGGGATAGCTGCCCGGCTCGTTCAGGCCGACGAAGGTGCCGCCGTTGCGCTCGCACAGCGCCCGCATCAGCGCGGCGAAGCGGATGCTCGTCACCTGCGGCGCGTCGGGCCGCACCGGGAAGCCGAGCGCGTGGATGCGGACCCGGCGCTTTCCGCCCTTGTCCTCGCGGTTGATCATGTCCACGGCCTTCATCACGGAGTCGATGGAGGAGCCGGTGAATTCGTCGCCGAACACGTACAGGCTGATGCGCAGGCCCGACGCGTAGTACGTGCGGATCGCCTCGACGATGCCCTCGACCGGGCTCGAGTTGCTGAACGGAAACCAGTCGCGCAGCCGCTCGATCACCAGCTTGCGCTGCATCGGCGTATCGGGGAGCCAGCGCCCGCGATAGGACGGGAACATGTACGTGCCCTCGTCGCTCATGACCTGCCAGCCCTTGACCGCGGGATAGGCGTCGAGCACCTCCTGCATCTTCTTGATGACCAGCGGCCATGCGTAGTTGGCCATGCTGCCCGACGTGTCGATGATGAAGATGACGTACTCGCTGTCCACCGGCAGGCCGCCGATCGGGGAGTCGTCCTTGCGGCGGTACTGCGCGCCGAGCAGCCGCTTCATCTCCTCGGTCAGGTCCTGCTGCGCGGAGACGAGCTGGCCCTCGATGTCGTTCGCCACTTCGGCGTCCTTGCGCGAGGATTCGAACTGCCCGCGGACCGAGCTCAGGTCGCCGCGCAGCCGCGCAATCTTCAGTTGCTCCTCCGAGAGCTGGATCCTGCGCGCCTTGAGCTCGCGGTTGAGCACCTCGCTCGTGCCGCGTATCTCGACCAGTTCCTGCTGCAGCTTGAGCACGAGCCCCTTCAGGTCCTGCGCGCGACTTCTCGATCACCACCGGCTCGCCCACCTGGGTCAGCACGAGCAGCAGGATCACTGCGCCGAATCCGCAGCAGATCGCGTCGAGGAACGACAGGCTGAACACCTCGACGTCGCGCCGGCCGAGCCTCGAGCGCCTCATGGCCAGTCCCTCGCCGGGCTCAGGAACGAGCCGCGCGTGCGCCGGGCGAGCGTCCAGTAGGCGGACGGCGCCATCGGATCGCCTTCCATCGGCAGCAGGATCACGTTGACCGGCACGCCGGGAGGCAGCCTGCCGAGCGCCTTCTCGAAGAGCTTGAGCCGGTCGTTCCCGTCGACGGTCTTCTTGACGAGCGGGGCCGATGCGCCCTGCGTCGGCAGCCCGTCCGTGATCAGGATGATGTTGTCCGGACGCGGCGCAAGCGCACCGGCCGCCGCGAGTGCGTTCTCGAGGCTCGTCCCGTCCTGCGGCACGGTCTTGCGCAATTCCCTCAGCACGTTGTTCAACGCGGCCGCGTCGTCGGCCGCGAGCCACTTGCCGGCGCTCTCCGGCACCAGCGGCCGCGCCTGCGTGTTGAAGCCGTAGACCTGGAATTTCGACTTCGCGGGAATCTGCGACGTGAGCCAGTCGACGGTCGCCACGGTGCGGCGCCACTTGCCGGCGGCCATGCGCCGCACCTCCGGCATGTTGCGCAGCCGGATCACGTTCACGACCGACTCGTCCATCATGCTGGCGGAGACGTCCACGAGGATCAGGATCCGCTCGCCGCCGATCTTGAGGCCGGTCAGGTACTGCCGGTCGCCGCTGCCGATGAAGCCCTTGATGCGCGTACCCGGCTGTCCCGGGCTCGGCGTGCCGGCGGCGAGCCGCCGCGTGCCCTCGTCCAGCGACTTCAGGTCCTGCTTCAGCCGCTCGATGGACTCACGCTTCGAGAGCGTTTCCTTCTCGGCCTCCGCGAGCTGCAGACGGAGCTTCTCGGTTTCCTCGATGATGCGGTTGGCCAGCCCCTCGGCCGGAACGGCGCGCTCGGTTCCCTCGAGCGCGTTGCGCAGCACGACCAGGTTCTTGTAGCCCTCGAGGACCTCCTCCTCGAGCCTGTTCACCTCGGACTGCAACTCGTCGTTGCGGTGCTGGCGCTGCACGCCGGCCTGCGCGCTCAGGATCGTATAGAAGAGCACCACCGCGCCGAACCCGCACGCGATCACGTCCAGGAACGAGAGGCTGAAGACCTCGATCTTACGGCGCGCCATCGTCGTCCACCGCGCGAACGAGTTCGCACTCCACGCCCGGGCTGCCGACGCGCAGGCGGTCGCCGGCGCGCAGCTCGACGCGGCCGGTGACGCGATCACCGTTCACGAACGTGCCGTAGGTGCTGTGATCGTCGAGCCAGACTGCGCCGCCCTCGCCCGACAGCGTGCAGTGGCTGCGTGAGATGCCGGGCCCGGGCTCGAGAGGCAGCGCACGCCGGTCGCCGGGCACCGCCGACCCGAGCGTGAGCGGCCAGCGACCGATGCGATAGGCTCGGCTCGCCAGCACGACGTGCGTGGGCCGCAACTCGACCGGCACGGCCGCGGTCTGGACCGCCGCGCGCCGCGCGCCGGCCTGCAGCGGTACCGGCAGGTGCTGCACCAGCACCAGGCCGCGCTCGTTCCGGCGCAGGACACCCTCGTACGCGAGAGCACCGAGCGCAGCCGCACCGCGCGGCAGGCGCGTCACCTCGCAGTCCCTGATCGCCGCCAGGTGCTCGTCGAGTCCCGGCATGGCACGAGAAGCGCTGCGAAAGCCGCAGGTGCAGCGGGCCGCCACCGGGCCGGGCGCGCTGCAGCGCGCGCACGTACTCGTCGTAGAGCGGAGCCGCAGCCTGGGCGAAGTCGCCGGCCGCGAGCTCGACCGCGTGCTTCGCGTCGCCCGACTCGACCTCGACGACGACCGCCTCGCCGGCGCGCAGCGCGTCGAGCCACGCGGGCAGGCCGTCGCAGAGCCGCTGTTCGGTCGCGGCCTGGTGCAGCGGGTCGAAGCGCGTCTTGCGCACGAAGGCCGACGAAATCATCTCGAGCCACGCCTGCTGCAGCGCAAGCCAGCCATGCTGCTGCAGGATCTCGAACCTCGTGCGCCGCAGGTCGCCCGAGTGGTCGAGCACCGTGAGCGTGGCGCGATGCAGCGCAAGCTCGAGCTGCAGCACGCTCTCGGGCGCGGGCTCGAGCGAAGCGGAGGCGAGCCCGGCATCGACGAGGCCGACCGGCTTGAGGCCTGCCTCCTGGGCGACGCCCAGCAGCAGCGCGAGCTGCTCGCGCGTGTACCAGGGCGGCGTTGCGATCAGGACATCGGGGCCGTGCCGCGAGGTGCGGGCGGACGAACTGCGCGAGCTGCGCGTAGGCGACCTCGGCCGGCGTCGCGGCCGCCGGCATCGGCCGCGGCAAAGGCGACGTGCCGAGATCCTGCCAGTAACGAGTATCCGCAAACAGCGGCTTGAGCCGCGCGCGCCGCGCGGCGGCCGCGCCGGTCTCGGGCCGGGCGCCGTCGAGCATCGCGTAACCCGGCTCCTCGGCCAGGATCTCGCCGTCGCCCGCCAGCACCAGAGCGACGTCGTTGATCTCGAGCGCCAGCGTCATCGTCGTTCAGCGCAGCTGCAGGTGCCGGATCAGGTTGCGGTCGAGGTAGGTTTCGCTGTCGAGCACCAGCCGCTCCTGCGCGAGCTGCAGCTGGTGCAGCAGGAACATCAGCACGATGCTGATGAGCAGCGCCGCGAGCGTGGAATTGAACGCGGTGCCCAGTCCTTCGGTGACGCCGGACACGTCGCCCGTGACGGCCTTGTGCGCCTCGCCGAGCGCGTCGCCGATGCCGCGGACGGTGCCGATGAAGCCGATCGCCGGGATCGCCCATGCGATGTAGCGCAGCATCGAGAGTTCCGAGTCGAGCCGGTCGGCCTCGGACTGGCAGACGCCACGCGCCGCGTCCGACACGTCCTGCAGGTTGCGCGTGGCGCCGAAGCGGTACAGCGCGGCCAGCAGTGCGCGCGGCATCAGGCATTCGGCTTCCGCGGGCGGGAGAGCCTCGAGGGGACGTGCATACTCGCGCGTATCCTCCGGGAGGATCTTCATGCCCTCCGGCACGTGCACGAGGTCGCGCGCGAGCAGCGCCCGCTCGCGCCGCGCATGCCATGACTTGTAACCGATGATCGCGAAGGCCCAGAGGCCGAGGATGATCTCGGATTCCTGTTCCCAGTCCTTCAGCACGACGTAGATGGACCGCTCGGCGACGAAGTTCGGGTCCTTCTTCATCGCCTCGCGCTGTTCCGCGAGGACCGCCATCGCCCTCGGGCGCACGACCGTCACGTAGGCCGCGTGCACCACGATCGTGAAGATGATCAGCGCAAAGACGCTGAAGAGAAATTCACTCGGGGCGCGCGTGTTGATTCTGGCCATGCAGGCTGGTTCTCCTTGAGCTCAGATGTCGACCGGGAACGAAACGTCGAAGTCGGCGCGGACTTTCTCGGTTGGCTCGAACCGGCCGGAAGAAGCGGCGCCCGCGGGCTTGCGATCCGTCGCGGCTGCCGGCGCGTCTCTTCTCACCGGCGGGTGCGGTACTTTCAGCCTCGTCGGACGCAGCAGCCACCGGCGGCTCCGCGGCAGGCTTCGCGGCGGGCTCGCTCGCAGGCGCCGGCGCGGGCTCCGTCGCCTTCTTCGACGGTTCCTGTGCGCGCAGCGCCGTGGCCGCCGCAAGCGCGCCCAGGAAGACCAGCACGGCGAGCCGCAGGTTGCGGCTACTGCGCGTAACGCGCGATGCGGAATCCGAGGTCATTGCGCTTTCCATCCCCGTAGTCGCGGTAGGCGAGCCTGAGCTCCGTCACGGCCGAACTCTTCCAGCTCGAGCCACGGATGACCCGCAAGGCCCCGTCGCCGGTCGCGGCAGGATCGACCGCGACCGAGGTCGCGGGCGGCTGCACAGTGTAGAGGTCGTGCGTCCACTCGGCGACGTTCCCGCCGAGATCGAAGAAACCGTTGGGACCCTGCGCGAAGCTGCCCACGGGCGCGGTGGCCGCGAAGCCGTCGTCGAAGTCCGGTATCACGAGCGGAACCAGCGCCTGGGCCGACCGGTCGGCAAAGTTGCCGGCGCCCGCCGGCACCGGCAGCGCGTCGCCCCACGGGTACTTGCGCAGGCTGCCGCCAGCGCCCCTGGCGACCCACTCCCACTCTGCTTCGGTCGGCAGGCGATAGCCGTTGGTGATCGGCGTGACCGGCACCAGCCGGCCTCCCTTCGTCTCGTAAGCGGCCGCGAGACCTTCCTGTGCGCTCAGCCAGTTGCAGTAGGCGGCCGCGTCCTGCCAGCTCACGTTCACGGCGGGCTGGCGATCGAGGTCCAGGGTCTGCTGCAGGATGAATCCCGAGCGATGCTCCGGCCGGAACTGCCGGAACTCGGCGTTCGTCACTTCGCGCAGGCCCATGTAGAAGCGGCGCTCGAGCTTCACCGGCCGCTGTGACTCGTTGGCTCGCCGCCCCGCTTCGCGCCGCGGGCTGCCCATCGTGTACTCGCCAGCCGGGACGAGCTTGAGGTCCAGGCCCGGCTTCGCGCGTACTGCGGGAGTCAGCGCGACGAGTTCGCCGGGCGCCGCTCCGGCGGCCGCACCCGCAGCGGCGGACGACTGCGCCGCAACCGCGGCGGCCGAAGGCGCAACGCCTTCGAGCAGCGTCGCCTCGACGCTCTGCGCCAGCCCGGGCCGCGGCGTCACGGTGGTCCGGAACGGCGCGTAGCCGGACTTGCGGATCTCGAGCGTGTGGCGCGTCGCGGGCAGGCGCAGCGTCTGGTTCGCGGCACCCTTCGCTTCGCCGTCGACCAGCAACTGGGCGTCCTGCGGGTTCGCGCGCACGATGACCTCGCCCAGGATCGGCGTGAGCTCGACGTCGACGGCGGCACTCTTTCCCGCCGCGACCACAAGCTCGCGCGTCGCAGGCTCGTAGCCCTCGCGCGTCACGCTGACCACGTGCTGCAGGTCGGGCCTCACGTCCAGCTCGAGCGGCGTGCGGCCGCGGTAGGCGCCGCCGATCGTGACGCTCGCACCGGCGGGGCGACTGCGCACAGCCAGGCGTCCGTCGGGCAGGCCGAGTTTCACCGGACCGATCCGCAGAGCCTCGTTGGCCTTCACCTGCACGTCGGTTATCCAGGGCTTGAAGCCATCGCGCCGCAGGTCGAGCTGGTACGACCCGGCGTCGAGATCGAGCGAGAGTGGTGTGGTGCCGCGATCCTTGCCCGCCACGAACACGCGCGCACCGCCTGGATCGGTCTCGACGGTGACTTTCGACCAGCCGGGCGTCAGTTTCGGCTCGAGCGTCTGCAGCTTGCCGAACCCCGCGACGCGCACGTCGGCCGCGTAGTCGACATACCGCTCGGTGTCGATGAGCAACTTGTGCGTGCCTGCCGGCAGCGCGAATTCGCCTGGAACCTTTCCGGCCTGCTGCCCGTCGATGCTGACCGAGCCCGGCACCGGCAGCACGATACGGAGCCGGCCGGGAAGTGGCGTGAGGCGATAGCGCAGTGCCTCGCCACGCTCGCGATCGACGATGACCGGTGCGCGCAGCACGGCGTAACCCTCGCGCTCGGCGACGAGCGTGTACTTGCCCGGGCGCAGCAGGTGACTCGACCCGATCTTCAGGCCCGGCCAGCCGCCCTCGAAGGCGATCCGCTGCGGCGACGGGTCGATCTCGACCTGGACCGGCGTGGACGTGAAGATCAGGGCCGCGACAGCGACCAGCACCACGCCCGCGAGAACCGCCGCAATGCGCCGCGTCGGCCAGCGCCGGGCGTCACTCGCGCTCGGCGCCGTCTGCGGCCGGAACGCGACCGGTTCGATGCGCTCATCCTCGTCGGCGCCCACTCCGGAAAGGCTCGAGGACTCCGGCGCGACCGGCGGCGCGGTCACGTTGCCGTGCCCTCCGGCCACGACCTCGAGCAGGCGGCGCCCGCCGTCGACGCGCAGTTTCAGGCGGCCCGCACCGGCGTCCAGCACGTCGCCGCTGCGCAGCCAGGCGGACCCCGTGATCCGGGAGCCGTTGTGGAGCACGCTCGCGTCGTCGTCCGCGGGTTGCACGAAGAGCTGCCCGTCCTGCAGCGCGAGCCACGCAATCGGTCCGGCTGCACGTGCCGGAACGACGACGTCGCTGCCCGCTCCGCCGATCGAGACGGGAAAGTCGCCCGCGGCGAACGCGCGTTCGCCCAGCGGCTCGCGCAGGACCAGCTCGACGTTCAAATCTGCTCCTCGCAGCGGATCACGAGTGCCGGCGGCTCGCGGCCGGGCACGATGGTGATCTCGCGCCGCACGTCGCGGAAACCCGTGCGCGTGCCGACCACCGTATAGCGGCCCGGCAGCAGATCCATGTCCTTGCGTTCGAACGCGCCGAGCTTGCCGACGCGATAGATGACCACTTCGGTCTGGTTGTCGGATGCGATGGCGAGGCGAACCGGAGTCTCGGCGGCCGCCACGAGATTGCGCAGCTCGGCGATCTGCCGTGAAAGCACCGGGCCCGGGTTCGGCACCGCGGCCGCCTGTGCGACCGTCGCTCGCGCAGCGCCGCGCATGTCGCTCGAGAACACGCGCTCCGGCCGCTCGAGATAGGAGGTGAGCTCGGCGTCGAGCATGGCGCGCGGCTCGGCGCGCTCGACGCCCTGCTGGGCGGCCAGCAGGTTGGCAGTCGATCTTGAGCGCCTTGCGATATTCGATGAGTGCCTCGCCCCAGCGCTCCTCGCGCTCGGCTTTCTGTGCGGCGTCGAGGTGCGTGCCGATGCTGCGATCGCCGATCGCGCGCTCGATCTGCTCGAGTCCCTCGCGGACCTCGGGCGCTCCCGGACGGATCCGCCCGGCACGCTCGTAGGCTGCGCGCGCCGCCGCATAGTCCTTGCGCGACAGCGCGGCAAGCGCGTCCGCGACGGCCGCGCCGAAAGCGTCGCCGGTCGCCTGGGCCTCGAGGCGCCCGAGCGCGCTGCGCGCTGCGACGGTGTCCGGATCGAGCGACAATGCCTTGCGATAGGTTGCCGCCGCAGCGGCGGCCTGCCCGTTTCGCTCCTGCTCGGCCGCCTCGGCCAGCAACCTGCGCACTTCGTCCAGCGTGTCGAGGCGACGCAGGCCGCGCTTCGCGGCGGCGTTCGAGGAGTCGATCGCGAGCGCGACGTCGAACTGCCTGCGTGCTGCCGCGGCATCGCCCGACTCGACGGCGGCGAATCCGGCCGCGAGCGCGGCGCGCAGCGTCGCGTCGACGCGCTGCTCCACGGCCTTCAGGTCGGCATCGGCCTCGCGCAGGCGCGCCAGCGCAACTCCATACTCGCGACTGCCCGAGGCGACATCCGCTGCAGCGAGGCGCTGCTTGCCCCGCGCGAATTGCGCCCCACCCCAGGTTCCGGCCGAACGCTTTTCAAGACCAGCGAGGCGGCCTGCGACGACCGGCCGAAGTTCGTCGACCTGCCGTTTCAGTTCCGCCAGTTGCTGCAGGTTCCGGGCGGGGGCGGCCGGCGCTGCGGGCGCGGGCTTGGCCTCCACCGGCGGGGCCGGAGCGACGGCAACCGCGTTGTTGCGCTCGACCCATTGCGGCAGCGCGAAGAAAACCAGGCCCGCGGCCAACAGCAGGAACGCGAGTGCGGCCGCAAGCAGGCCGCGCCGGAAACCCTGCGAACGCAGCTCGCCGGCACTCGGCCCGCTTGCCGACGGCTTGCGCCATTGCGGCTCGATCGCAGCCGGCGGCGGATCGGGTGCGCGAACCGATGCTCGCGCCACCTCGTCACGTATCGCGACCGGCTCGGGTCCCGCCGCAGTCATCGCCTGCAGCAGTTCGCGCAACTCGGCCGCGCTCTGCGGACGCTGCTGCGGCTGCCGCGCGAGGCAGCGCCGCACCAGGCCATCGAGCTGCGGCGGCATCGCTCCGCGGATCACCGGCAGCGCGGGTGGCGCGGTCGCCGCGAGCGCGCTGTCGGCGTCGGGGTAGAAAGGCGGATAGCCGCTCAGCAGCTCGTAGGCCATCGCACCGAAGGAATAGATGTCGTCGGTGACCTGCGGCGCGTACCCCGCGAGCTGCTGAGGGCTCGACGTGAATGGCGAGCCGCCGCTCGCGGCCGACTCGTCGCCGATCCTCGCGGCGAGCCCGAAGTCCGTGAGCATCGGCCGCCCGTCGTCGGTGAGCAGCACGTTGGCGCTCTTCAGGTCGCGGTGCACCAGTCCCTGCGCATGAACGGCCGCGAGGCCGGCGGCAACACGTTCCAGCAGCGGAACGAGCCGCTGCGCCGCCGCTCCGCGCTGGCGCGACAGGTCCGCGATCGCGTCGTTCGCGAAGACGGCGAACACGATCTCCCCGTCGTGCAGCTCCGTGCAGCGCAGGACGTTGGGGTGGTCGATCGCGCGCTGCAGATCGGCGCCATGCAGGAAGCGCGCGCGTTCTTCGGCCGCCGCAAGCAACTCCGGTCGCAGGATCTTGAGGACACGGTCGGTGCGGTCTTCGCGGTCGCGCGCGAGCCAGACCTCCGCGGTGCGGCCGTCGCCCAGCCTGCGCAGCAGCGCGTACCGAGCGGCGAGGACCTGCCCGCTTGCCAGAGTCATTGCAGACATGGGCAGGGACTCAGGGCTTCGTGGCCCCGGCTGGCGCGCCGTTCGACGCACTGCTGCCGGCCACCGCCGGCAGGCCGGTCTCGTTCTCGTAGAGTTCCTTGAGCAGCTGGCGCCATTCCGTGTACTGCTGCTCGGCCGAGCCCTTGAGCTGCAGCGTGCGGCCCTCGACGTCCACGACCATCGGCTGCACCTCGGACTGGAAGGAATCGCCGAGCTGCTTCAGGGACTCGGTGTGGGTCTGGATCTCGGCGCGCTGGTCGATGCCCGCCTTGAAAGCGTAGATGCCGCCGATCACGGCCGCAGTCGACGCAGCCGAGGCCGCGCTGCTGCTGCTGTTGCTGCCCGCAACGATGCCGCCGACGATCGCGACCGCACCGAGCACCTGGCGGGTAATCGACTGCCGCCTCGCCTCCGACTGCGCCTCGAGTTCCTCGTAGCTGTACTTGCGCCAGTTCGTATAGGGATCGGCCATGGTCTGGCCGAAATTCGAGTAGTACTCGTTCAGCGTGTCGACGAGCGAGTAGTCCCGCTCGCGGATGCGCTGCATGCGCTGCACGACCGGGTCGTCCGGGGCCGGCAGGCGGGTGACCGTGTAGTTGCCCTTGCGGTCCACGGCGATGTACGGGCCGAAGGCGTACGGCGCGAGGTCCGCGGCAAAGCGCAGCCCGGCGATCTCGCGCAACTGGACGAGCTGTTCGTGGGTGAGCTTGCCGCGCGCGGCGAGCATGTCGTTCGCAAGCGTGTTGTAGAGGTTCAGGAACGGGTCACGCGGCCGCGACACGACGTCCTTGTAGGCACGCGTGTCGGCCTCGGCCTGGTACTGCTTGCGGAACCAGACGCGCCCGGTGGCGTCGCTGACGGTGACGTCGAGCTCGAGCTCGCGGCCGTCCGAATGCACGATCCGCGCCGCCACGTAAACGTCCATGCCGGTGCCGTCGGGAGGCAACACGCGCACCTGGCCCCATTCCCCCGTGCCTTCGAGCGTGTCGCGGAGGACGACCGGCATGTAGCGCGATTCGGCGGCCCGGACCTCGGGGAAGATGCCTTCCTTTTCCTGCTCCTTCTCGTCGGCCGGCACGTTGGCGTCGAACAGGCGCACGCCGACGTCGAGCAACTCGTCCTGCGGCACCTCGCGCGTCGCCTTCTGCGCAGCCACGCGCTCGATCGGGCGCTGCTGCTGGACCATGCAGCCGCCGAGCAGCGCCGTCGCCGCGACGAACGCCGCAACTGCCAGCAAGGGGCGTCGAATGTTCGATCGTCGGTTCACTGCGTGCTCTTCTTGTACTGCCGATACTCTTCCCACAGCCGCTCCCGGAGTTCCGGGTCCGTTTCCTTCATCGCCGCCTCGCGCAACTGCCGGGCGACGATGTCGTCGTCGCGCCCGTCCGGAATGTCAGACGGAACCGAGGTCGGCCCGGAACCGCCCTTGACGCCGCCGCCGTAGCCGCCGCCGCCCGAGGAGGACCCCGTCTGTCCGGACGAGGACTCACCTCGACCGCCCGGCGCGCCACCTGCACCTTCTTCGCCCGAGCCGCCCTGGCCGTTTTCGCCGCTGCCCGTTCCGGATCCGTCGTCGGACTGACCGCCAGAGCCGCCACCGGTGTTGCCGGCCTCGCCCGCCTCACCCGATCCGTTCTCCCCACCCGCACCGGATGAGGTCCCACGCGATGCGCGCTCTTGCGATGCGGCTTCCTGCTCCTTGCGCATGCGCTCGTCGAACACCGCGAAGGTCTCGTCGAAGCGCCGATCGATCTGTGCGCGGCGATCCTCGGTGGTGGCCGGACCGCCGCCAGGGCCGCCCTGTTTGCCGCCGCCCTGAGCGCCACTGCCGCCCCCGGCCTGGGCGCCCCCGCCAGCCTTGCCTGCAGCGCCGGCAGATCCTGGGCTGCCCTGCGTCCCAGCAGCGGCACCGGCCCCACCGGAACCCGCGGTACCTGTCGTCCCGGCCGTCGCGCCGGCCCCGCCGGATCCTGGGGCGCCTGCCGTGCCTGCGGTACCTGTCGTACCGGCGGTGCCGGTCGTGCCCGCTGTCGGGCCGCCGCCGGAACTCGTGCCCGCGTTGCCGCCGGAGCGCGCCCCTGCGCCTCCAGCTGGCTGCCCGCCGGATGGTTGCTGGCCCGGACTGCCGCCGCTCGCGGTGCTGCCCCCACCGGACTCGCTGCCGCTCGGGGAGCCGGTGCTCGACGGGCTGCCGCTCGATGAGCTGGTGCCACTGCTGCCGCCACTTTTCTGCGGCTGCTGCGGGAACGGCGACTCGCTGCCGCCACTCGACTGGCTGGTGCTCGGGCTGGTGCTCGGGCTGCCCCCGGACGTGGACGGCGAGGAAGTGGGCGACGACGAGCCCGGCGGCTGCGGCAACGAGGGCGGCTGCGGCATCGACGGACTCTGCGTCGAGGTGCTCACCGCGCAACCCGCCAGGCCCAGCGCACAGGCGACGGGCCAGACGAGTCCATTAACGATAACCAGCCGCATGCGTCGGGTCTCCTCGGGTGCGCGCCGCCTCAAGTGGGCCGGGCGCGGACGCCGCTCAACCCCTTCGATCAGCGGGAGGCCCAAGTGGTTCATTACTAACCACCAGTGCCGACGGTCGCGGCGGCCGCGACCCCCTCCAGGTCGGACCCGAGCAGGAACGACCTCAGCTGTTCCGACAGCTGGCTGCAGGCCTTGCCCTGGACGGGCGTAATGATCGGGATCGGCACGACGGCTCCGATCAGCACCGAGGTCCCGGTCACGTCTGCGCTGACCGAGCCGATCTCGCTCGCCGTCTGCATGTCCCAGACCGAGGCCACGTAGTCGGATTCCTTGTCCCACCAGCCGACGCCAAAGCAGCCGGCGCCGCCCGGTCCCGCAGCGCAGGCAACGCTGCCGCCGCCGCCGGTCTTTTTCGTGTTGCCGTCCAGCCAGACGACGTAGCGCACCCCGATCTGTGCGAGGCGCTCGGTGACGCCAGGGCGCGCGAGCAGTGTCTTGAGGCCCGCGGCGTTGGCGGGAGCGGTGCTGGGCTCGAACCAGGGAAACAACGCGTCCGTGAACTCCTGCTCGCCGTAGATCTTGAACTGCACGGCGCCAGGCACCTTGGACGGCTTCGATTTCTGGCCGTCCTGGGGATGGACGAGCTCGCCACCGAGGCCTTCCTGGACGCAGCTGAGGAATTCACCCTCCGTTCCCACGCCTTCGAGCTGTGGCTTCTTCAGGATGACGATGGACTCGTTCGCCTGGATCGACGAAGCCACCTGGCGAGTCTCGTCCACCTTGGACGTCATGCAGCCGGTGCCGAGCACGGCCACGGCCACGACGCCCGCCAGCCAGCGGCATCGCGCGAAGCCGGCGCGCAAACCAGGCGAACTGCGGTGAAGGGCGATCATGACGGTGATCCTCGGTCGAGGTAGTCGGGACGGCTCTTGGCTGGTCGGGACGGCTCTAGGTTGTGTCGGCCCGAGTATACGACAAGGGTCCGGCTGCAACGCCGACCGGCATTGTGACGTTCAGCTGAATAATGTCCCTTGCCGCGGCGCCTGCGGATCACGCAGGAACTGGCTCGTGTCGAGCTCGACCCTGCGCTGCTGGTCGAGGCCGAGACGTCGGCTTGCGGCCTGGAAACGCGCCGCGAGCACGCTGGCGTAGGCGCCCTCGCCCCGCATGCGGTGGCCGAACCGGGGGTCGTTCAGGCGACCGCCGCGCGAGTCGCGCAACAGGTTCAGCACGCGATCCGCACGCGCTGGATAGTGCTCGCGGAGCCACTGCTCGAAGAGTTGTCCGAGCTCGTGAGGCAGTCGCAGCAGCATGAACGCCGCGCGCGTTGCCCCGGCTCCGGCAGCCGCGTCCAGCAGGCGCTCCATCTCGTGGTCGTTCAGCGCGGGAATCATCGGCGCAAGCAGCACGCCCACCGGCACGCCGGCGTCCGCAAGCGTCCGGATGATCCGCAGCCGTGCCGCTGGCGACGCCGCGCGCGGCTCGAGCACGCGCTTGAGCCCGTCGTCGAGCGTGGTCAGGCTGACGAAGACCGTGACGAGGTGCAGGCGTGCGAGGTCCGCGAGCAGGTCGAGGTCACGCAGCACCAGCGCGCCCTTGGTCACGATGGTGACCGGGTGGCGATGCAGGAGCAGCACCTCGAGCAGTTCGCGCGTCGTGCGGTGCTCGCGCTCCGCGGGCTGGTACGGGTCGGTATTGGCGCCGAGATTGATCGGCTTGCAGACGTACCCGGGTGCGCTCAGCTCGCGGTCCAGCAGCCGCGCGAGCCCCGGCTTGTGAAAGATGCGCGTCTCGAAATCGAGCCCGGGACCCAGGTTCCAGTAGGAATGGGACGGCCGCGCGAAGCAGTAGATGCAGCCGTGCTCGCATCCCTGGTAAGGGTTTACGGACTGGTCGAACGGAACGTCCGGAGACTGGTTGCGGGTGATCGCGTGGCGTGGGACGTCGGCAGCCAGCACCGTTTCGGCGCGTCGGGGCGGCTCGTCGAGGCTGCCCCACCCGTCGTCGGTGGCCTCGAGCTGCGTGCCCTCGAACCGGCCGGCCGGGTTCGTGACCGCGCCGCGCCCCTTCTCAGCCTTCGCCCGATCCGCCCTGCGCATGAGCCGAGAATACTGTATGCATATACAGCTGTCACGGCGCTGCGTCGGGGAAGCGATCCATGCGCCAGATCTCCGGGAACAGTCTCGTCCAGACTCCGGCAACGACCAGCGTCGCGCACCCTCCCACCACCACCGCGGGCACGGTGCCGAACCAGGCCGCGGTGAGGCCGGACTCGAACTCGCCGAGCTCGTTGGAGGCGCCGATGAAGACCGCGTTGACCGCGCTCACGCGGCCGCGGATCTCGTCGGGAGTCTCGAGCTGCACCAGCAGGTGCCGGATGTAGACGCTGACCATGTCGCCCGCGCCCATCACCGCGAGCGCCGCGAGCGACAGCCAGAAGCTCTGCGACAGCCCGAAGGTGACCGTCGCGACGCCGAAGGCGATGACGCCGCCGAACATCCACCTGCCCACCTGCCGCGAGATCGGCGCCAGCCCGATGACCAGGCCGCAGACCGCCGCGCCGATCCCGGGCGCCGTGCGCAGCAACCCGAGTCCGCTCGGGCCCACGTGCAGCACATCCGCGGCGTAAACGGGCAGCAGTGCAGTCGCGCCGCCGAACAGCACGGCAAAGAGATCCAGCGAGATGGCGCCCAGCACGGGGCGGCGCGAGCGTACGAACCGCAGCCCCGACAGCAGCGTGTACCAGCCGGGCGGCTCGGTAGGCGGCGCCAGTTCGCCACCGCGGCGCACCAGCAGCAGCAGCATGACCGAGACAGCCAGCAGTGCCGCGACCGTCGCGTAGACGACAGGCGCACCGGCCAGGTAGACGACGCCGCCGAGCGCGGGCCCTGC
Organism: uncultured Gammaproteobacteria bacterium; assembly: GCA_963733565.1. Classification (GTDB taxonomy): domain Bacteria; phylum Pseudomonadota; class Gammaproteobacteria; order Steroidobacterales; family Steroidobacteraceae; genus RPQJ01. The sequence goes on along the minus strand of CAVTDU010000004.1, from coordinate 21,810 downwards.
GATCGTCGCGACCTGCCACGTCGAGGAGTTGAGCGCGACCGCCGTGCCGAACTGCTCCCTGGACACGAGGTTCGGCAGCAGCGCCTGGCCGGTCGGCATCGCGAACGCACGGGCGATGCCGAACAGCACCATCACCGCGAACACCGGGCGCGCCGAATCGAAGCCACGCGACGCGAGCCCGAGCAACAGCAGCGCGCAGACGCACTCGAGCGCGAAGCAGAACGCCAGGATGCGGCGGCGGTCGTGGTTGTCCGCGACGTGCCCCGCCGGCAGGATCAGCAGCACGAACGGCAGGAACTGCGAAAGACCGACCAGCCCGAGGTCGAGCGGGTCGCGCGTGACCTCGTAGACCTGCCAGCCGACGGCGACCGTCTGCATCTGCACGGCCAGCGTCGCGAGGAAGCGAGCCGCGACGAACAGCGAGAAGTCGCGATTGCGCAGGACCGCGAGACGCGGTCCGGGATCGTGGGTCATGCGGCCGCGCCGCGGGTGATCGGATTCATTGGTCGTCGCAGCATAGCGCGCGGCGCGGCGCCCCGCCGGCGCGACGTCAGTCGGGGTCGACGCTGAGCAGAGTATTCAGCAGGTTGTTCTGGAAGGTCGCGTTGCCCGTGAGCGCGCGGTGTTCCTCGCACAGGAATACGCTGTGCGCGACGTCGAGTGATTCGATCTCTTCACGTGGCGCGGCCACGTTCAGCGTGCGGCGCCCGAGCAGCGAGGAACGCGTGACGACGGCGTCCCCCGGCTCGAACATCAGCGCCTCGTAGTCCACGCCGGCCTGCGGGCGCGCGATGTCGGCCACGCGCTCACGGGCGACCCAGCGGCCGTCGACCTGCTCGGCCACGACACGTGCGATCGTCGCCGCGCAGTCGCCGCCGAACACGTACGGACGTATCTCGCCGGGGCCGCCCGGCACCGCCAGCGACTCCATGAAGCGGCGGCCGCGCGACAGCTGCTTCGCCATGTACTCGCGCAGCAGCTCGAGATAGGCCCGTCCCGCGTCGCCGCCGCCGTGCAGCGCGATCGTCGCGCTCGACGACGTGCGGGGAAAACACCGACCAGCGGTGTTCCCGCCAGGTGTCGATGTCGAACAGCGGCAGCGGCAGGTCACGCCCCTGCGTGTCGATGATCCACGGGATCGCAGGGTGCGGCATCATCTGCGGCGCGCCCGAACAGGTGGCCACGACCTCCTGCGGAATCTTCCGCAACCCGATCTCCTCGCCCCGCAGGTTCCCAAGCACGGGCTGCATCGTGCCGAGGTTCGGCGTCCCGACGAGCAGCAGCCTGCGAATGGACGAGGCCCCCGCCCCCGTGGGCTCGAACGGCCCTTCCATCGGCAGGTCCGCCGTGCCGTAGCGCGCGAAGTACCTTGCGAGCAGGCCGCCGTTCGAGTGGGCAAGGATGTCCACGCGCAGCCGCGGGTCGCCGTGGTCGAGACGGATCTGCTCGATGAGTTCGTGGAGCCCGCGCGCTGCAGCCACATTGTCGAGCCGCCAGTCGTACAGGTAGACAAAGTAGCTGCGCCGGCCGGGAACGGGCGGCTGGCCGGCCTTGCCGCGCGCGTAACCGCCTACGTCGTGCAGCATGTCGACGACCTTGCCGTAGAAGTCGCGCCCGAGGCCTTCGCGGAAGATCTCGTTGGCCTCGACGTCGCCTGCGACCGGCTCGAGTGTCGCGGGATCGATGTCGAGTTCGAGGCCGCGATAATTGCTCATCAGCAGCTGCGGATTGGTGCCCGGCCAGATCTCGCGGCCGGTGCGGCGGTCGCGCAGGCTCGAGCCGAACGCTCCAGGAATCACGACGAGCGGCGGCTGGTCGACGCTGCCCCGGGTGGGCCGATAGATCGGCTCGAGCGGCGGGCGCCCCGGCACGGCACAGCCGGCCAGGCTCAGTCCGGCCGCGAGAATTCCCCGACGGGTCCAGCGGGCCATTCAGGCCACCTTGTCGCGTACGCCCGGGTCCACGACGACGAGCTGACGATCATGCAGCCGCGCGAGGACGAGCTGCGCGGCGATGGCGCCGCAACCGGCGAGGAACATGTCCCACTGCGTGTCCCAGACGTCGCCCTGCGTGCCGAGGAAGGCCCCCGCGGCGTCGCCGCCGGCGAGTGCCGCCCACCATTCGGTGAACTCGTACGTGGCACTGATGCCGAGCACCGTGAACACGACGATGGTGAACAGCCACTTGCCCGGCGCGAGCGGCGACGTCCGGATCAGCAGCTCGCGGATCACGATCGCCGGGCCGAAGCCCTGCATCAGGTGACCGATGCGGTCGTAGTGGTTGCGCGAGAAATCGAACCAGTCCTGCATCCAGAACCCGAGCGGCACGCGAGCGTACGTGTAGTGACCGCCGACGACCAGGATCACGCTGTGGATCGCGATGAGCCAGTACGCGAGCGGCGTCAGCGGAAAGCGGCGGTACGTCGCGACGAGCAGCGGCGCCGCAATGAGCACGGGCAGCACTTCGAGCCACCACGTCAGGCGGTCGTAAGGCTGTATGCCGGAGACGACGAGCGCGACCGCGACCGCGGCCAGCAGCGAAAGCGGGAGTCGCGTGCGATCGGCGCTGCTCAAGCGGGCGGTACTCCGCGGCTCGCTCGAATGCGGTTCAGGATCGCGTCGAAGCGGGAGTCTGACCGCAGGTTGTCGAAGTCCGGGTCGTGCTCGATCCACTCGAGATTGCCGCGACCGTGCTGGACGGCGTGGTCGAGCATCTCGAGAGCGTCGTCGACGTCCCCCAGGATCGAGTAGGCGCAGGCGACGTTGTAGTAGCTCGAAAATGCGTCCGGTCGCGCCTTCAGCGCACGCTCGGCAAGATCACGCGTCTTGTCCCGCAGACCGAGCCTCGCTGCATTCGTCGTTCCGAGCTGCAGTGCCCGCCCGTCCTGCGGGTCGATGGCGAGCTGCCGATCGATCGCCTGCATCGCGCGGCGCGCCACCTCCGCATGCTGTTCCGTTCGACCAAGCTTCAGCAGCGAGCCTTCCAGCAGGCAGAGCGCCTGGTAGTCGTCGGGCCGCAGCCGGATCGCTTCTTCGTAGAGCGGCACCGCCCGCTCGAACTCACCGCCCTGGAAGCAGTGTCTGCGCGTACAGGTAGTGCGCGTCGAACGACGCCGGGTTGAGGCGGATCGCCTCCTCGAAGTCCTGGTCTGCCTCGTCGTCGCGGCCCTGCAGTGAGAGCAGCATCGCGCGCGCGATGTAGGCCTCCGGCATGCGCGGCTCGAGCTCGAGTGCGCGCCGGCTCGCCGCGAACGCCTCGTCGAAGTCCGCCTGCGTCATGCCGACGCGCCACAGGCCCTTGAGCGACTGGGCGTGCGCGATCCCGGCATGAGCCTGCGCGAACCGCTCGTCGCGCCGGATGGCCTCGCGGAAGAACTCGATGGCCGGGTTCATCTCGGTGTCCGTACCGTCCCGCAGGTGAGCCTGGCCGCGCAGGTAGAGATCGTAGGCTTCGGCATTGCTGGTGCCGCGACGCTGGATGAGTTCGCGCTCCTGCCGGCTCAGGCTGACACGCGCAGCGCACCCACGAGCTTCTGCGCAATCTCGGTCTGGATCGCGAAGACGTCGCTCAAGTCGCGATCGTAGCTCTCCGACCACAGGTGGTAGCCGTCCGCCGAGCTCACGAGCTGCGCCGTGATCCGCACACGCTCACCTGCCTTGCGGACGCTGCCCTCGAGCACCGCGCCCACACCGAGCGCGCGGCCGATCTCGCGCACGTCGGCGGCGCGGCCCTTGAACTGGAACGACGAGGTGCGCGAGGCGATGCGCAGGTCGCGGATGCAGCAGAGCGAGTTGATGATCTCCTCGGCGATGCCGTCGCAGAAGTACTCCTGGTCGCGCCCGGGACTCATGTCGACGAACGGCAGGATGGCGACCGAATCCGGGGCTTCCGCGGCGGCGCGAAGGCGGCTCGACGGCGGGAAGCGCCTTCGGCTCGAGCGCAGCCGGCGCGGCGGGATCGGCCGCGGCCACGGCCGGCGTCCGCTCGATGCCCTTCGCCGTCACGTCGAACGCCCACGCGAGCGCGCAGGCCAGCGGGAATCCGAGGGCGGCGAGCGTAATCACCAGCTTGAGTGTCCACGGCGGCAGGCCCATGGGCCCGAACGTCGTGCCCGCGACCTGCACCAGCAGCCACGCGCCCACGAGATACACGGCCGCGACGCGAAACACCTTGCGGCGCTTCAGTTCCGCGAGCCACCGTCCGGCCTTGGATTCGTCGTCCGACATCCGCGATCTTCCCCCTGCGCCGATTATAGGGACCGCCGACACCACCGCGTTGCGGATCGTCACGTGCGGTCGAGGAATGCCTCGATCTCCCGCGCGAGTTCCTCGGGGCGCTCGTGGTGCACCATGTGGCTCGCGTCGTAGATCACGCAGGGCTCGAGACGGCGCACGATCCGGGCCATGTTCTCGGGCAATCCGTCCTCTCCGAGGCGCGGCAGGAACTCGGACTGGCCCGCAATCACGTACAGCACCGGTGCGACGATCTCGCTCCAGCACGCTTCGGCTTCCTCGCGACGATAGAGCACCGCGTTCACCCGCTTGTGCGCCGGATCGGCCAGCACGCGAACGGTGCCGTCGGCTTCCTGCCGGGTCCACGTCTGCGCGATGAATCGCGCGCGGTCGGGCTGCAGGCGCGGGTTGCGGCGCACGAGCAGGTGCGCGAACGCGTCGAGCGACGGAAAGCTCGCGAACTCCGGCGGCTCGCGCAACTGCCGGAGCCACTCGCGGTAGCGGCCCGGCGCCTGCTCGGGCTGGGTCCTCGTGAGCCCGAAGCCCTCGATGCACACGACGCGTCGCACGCGCTCCGGCCGGATGCCCGCGAACAACGTCGCGATGTTGCCGCCCATGCTGTGGCCGATCAGCGTGACGGGCGCGTCGGGCGACCAGGCGTCGAGCAGCGCGTCCAGGTCCGCGAAATAGTCCGGGAACCAGTAGCCGTCGGCAGGCCACTCGGTGCGACCGAACCCGCGCCAGTCGGGGGCCACGAACGAGTGCCGGCCGGACATGGCGTCGACCAGGAACTGGAACGTGTCGCCCGTGTCCATCCAGCCGTGCAGCAGCACGACGACTCCGGGCTCCTCGCCAGCCCAGCGGGTGACGTGGTGGCGCAGGCCGCGCACCACGACCTGCTCGTGGACCGGGGCTCGTCGCGGCTGGTAGGTCTCCGGCATGTTCGGGCACCCCATCGAAGGCCCGCGAGCATACCGGAGCTTTCGGCCCCGCTACAGGTGAGTGCCTGCAGCCGATATAGTTGCGGCACAACGATCCCTCGAGACCATGCGCAAGATCCTCGTCTTCCAGCACGTCGCCTCCGAGCCTCTCGGCCACCTCGACCCGCTGCTCCGCGAATCCGGCTTCCGCATCCGCTACGTGAATTTCGGCCGCGAGCCGCACGCCGAGCCGGACGTGCGCCGCTACGACGGTCTCGTGGTGCTCGGCGGACCGATGAACGTGGACCAGTGCGACCGGCACCCGCACCTGCTCGCGGAGATGGCGGCGATCAGGGAACTGGTCGGTGCGGGCAAGCCGATGCTGGGAATCTGCCTCGGCGCGCAGTTGCTCGCCGCCGCCATGGGTGGGGACGTGCGCCCGAACCACGTGCCGGAGATCGGCTGGTATCGCCTGCACACGCTGCAGTCGGCGCACGAGGACCGCCTGTTCCGCCATTTCGAGCGGCACCCGCACTACGTGTTCCAGTGGCACGCCTACACGTTCGCGCCGCCGCCCGGCGCCGTGCCGCTCGCGTGGACGCGCAACTGCCGCAACCAGGCCTACCGGCTGGGCGAGAGCGCGTGGGGACTGCAGTTCCACCTGGAGGCGGACGAGGCGCTGATCGGGCGCTGGCTCGCGAGCGAAAGCGGCAAGGCGGAGATCGATCGCCACTGGAGCCTGCGCCGCATCGCGCACATCCGCTCCGCGACGCGCAGGCACCTGCCGGCAGCACAGCCGCTCAGCGATCGGGTGTTCGCCGAGTTCGTCAGGCTGGTCGGACCGCGCTCGCGCGGCGTCGTGCTGCCATCGCGCTAGGTCGGGCGTCGCATTCGTTCGCCTACCGATCCTCACGCGTGTGGAATATCCGCAGCACGTACAGGTCGGTACCGGCAATCTCGTAGCGGATCTCGTACTTCTGGACGAGGATCCGGCGCACCTCACGGTCTCCGAAACCCGGCACTCGCTCTCCGAGGCGTGGCTGGCGCGGAATCCGCCGGGCCCTGGCCACGATGGCCAGCGCCGCGCGCGCTGCCGCCGCCGCATCAACCGGCTCGAGGAACTCGTGAATCCGCCTCAGGTCGGCATAGGCGGACCGCGTCCAGCGGAGCGCCACGATTCAGCCTGCGCGCTTGCGGCCGCGGCTGCCCGTCTTGAGGGCAGACGCCCAGGCTTCCACCTCGTCATGCTCGACGACCTGTCCCGCCGCGACCTCGCGAAGTGCCTCGAGCGTCTCGCGCCGCCTTTCCTCGGCAAGACCGACATAGGCCTCGATCGCTTCCTTGACCAGCCATCCTCGCGGCCGGTCGAGGTGACCCGCCAGGCCATCGAGCTTTTTCGCCAGTTCCGCAGGCAAGTGCGCTGTCACCACACGGGTCGCCATGTCTCATCAACCTTAATCAGACTGATTGGGCATCATAAGACCGGCCTGGCGCGGCTCGCAAGCTGCGCCCGGACTGAGGACGGATATCGCTGCGGCAACGCTCAGTCGGCGACGACGCGGCGCGACTTCTTCAGGAACCGCACGAACAACCAGGCGAGCGCCGCGGCAGCGGCGATCTCCGGCAACGCCTTCACCATTCCGGCATGGAGCACGAGTTCGTCGTCCAGCCACAGCTTGTAGGCGACGATGCCGCACCAGACCAGGATCCAGGCCACCGGCGTCCCGTACTCCTTCACCAGCACCCGCCGCCAGCGGAACTGCATGCTGGCGAAGGTCTCGCTGATCCCGGAGAGCTTCGGCAGGAAGCGGGGCACGCTCCGGCAGTAGTCGTCGAACGCCGGCCCGAACTTGCCGCGCAGGTAGTTCTCTTCCGCCGCCACGATCGCGCGATAGATGAACGCGGTGACCGGGATGGCCACCAGCACCGTCGTCCAGCAGTTCGAGGTGATCGCCATCCCGGACAGGATCAGCAGGTTGCCGACGTACATCGGGTTGCGGGAGTGCGCGAAGACGCCTTCGGTGACGAGGTCCTCCGCGTACACCTGCCGGTTCTTGCCGCCGCGGATGATGTAGACGAGCCCGATCGTCCCGGCCCGGACGACCTGCCCGGCGAGCGCAACGAGAAAGCCGACCAGTGCCGCGACCAGGTCATCGGCGAACATGTGCGGTCCCGGCAGGAAGACCAGCAGGCACGCCAGCGGGAAGACGTAGAGGCGCGTGCGGTAGAAGAAATTGCCGAGCCTGACCATCACTTGACCGCGATGATTCCGCAGAAGTTGTACCACTTGAAGAACACGTCCACGTAGCGGAAGCCGCAACGCAGCAGCAGCTCGCGGTTCTCGAGCAGCTTGTACGGGACCAGCACGTTCTCGAGCGCCTCGCGCTTCTGCGTGATCTCGAGGTCGCTGTAGCCGCTGCGGCGCTTGAAGTCGTAGTAGTGCTCGATGAAGAAGCGGTTGAAGAGCGACTCCTCGCCGAGCACCTTCTCGACCATGATCAGCGCGCCGTTCTCGTTCATGCCGTTGTAGACGTCGAGCAGCAGGCGTTCGCGCTGCAGCGGCCGGATGAACTGCAGCGTCAGGACCAGCAGGACCAGCGACGCGTTCTCGACCGGGCAGCCCCGATCGAGGTCCGCGTAGAGCAGTTCGAAAGGATGCTTGAAGCCGTGCTCGGCGAGCTTGGCCCGGCACTTGGCCAGCATGTCCTCGGAGTTGTCGACGCCGACGAAGTTGACTCCCGGCGCGAGCAGCCGGTCGAGCTCGATCATCGTCGTGCCGGTCGAGCAGCCGAGGTCGTAGACGTTCGTGCCCTCCACGGCGAAGTCGACCGCCAGTTCGCCGATCATGCGCTGGGTCTCGGCGTAGAACGGCACCGAGCGCAACAGCATGTCGTCGAATACGTTGGCCACGTCCGCGCCGAACTTGAAGTCGGCGATGCGGTCGTGAGGCTGCGCGAAAACCTGGTCGCGAGGACGGTGGACATGTGTGATCCCCTCAGGTGGCGGCTTGCGGAGTGGCATGCGACCGGTTCGCCGCCATTCGCGTTAGACGTCGTCACCCGGGGAAATCAATCGCGCCCCGACTGAATCTGAGCCAACCTGTTGATTGAAAGGCGCTTTCAGCTCAACCGTGGCCGAGGAACATACGATAGGCCGGGTTGCCTGTCTCCTCGGTATACGCGTAGCTCAGCTCGCGCAGGTGCAGCGCGAACTCGTCCGCATCGGCCGGGGCGACCTGCACGCCCGCCAGCACCCGCCCGTAGTCCGAGCCGTGGTTGCGGTAGTGGAACAGGCTGATGTTCCAGCGCGAGCCGATCGCCTGCAGGAACCTGAGCAGCGCGCCCGGGCGCTCCGGGAAACTCGAAGCGGAACAGCCGCTCGTTCGCGAGGCCGTGCGCGTGGCCGCCGACCATGTAGCGCACGTGCAGCTTCGCCATCTCGTCGTCGGTCATGTCGAGCACGCGATAGCCGGCGCCGGCGACCGTCTCGAGCAGCGCGTCCCGCTCGCGCCGGCCGCCGTGCAGCGCGACGCCGACGAAGATGCGCGCGGCGAAGGCGTCGTCGTAGCGGTAGTTGAACTCCGTGACGCCGCGGCGCCCGAGCAGCTGGCAGAACCTGAGGAAGCTGCCCGGCTCCTCGGGGATCTCCACCGCGAGCAGCGCCTCTCGCTCGGCGCCGATGTCGGCGCGCTCGGCCACGTGCCGCAGGCGGTCGAAGTTGATGTTCGCCCCGCAGTTGAGCGCGACGAACGTGCGTTCGGTGCACTGCTCGCGGGCGACGTATTTCTTGATGCCCGCCACCGCCAGCGCGCCGGCCGGCTCGGCGATCGTGCGGTTGTCCTCGAAGATGTCCTGGATGGCCGCACAGATCTCGTCGGTGCTCACCAGGACGACTTCGTCGACGTATTTCTGCGCGAGCCTGAAGGTCTCCTCTCCGACCCGCCGCACCGCGACGCCGTCGGCGAATATGCCGACCCGGTCGAGCGTGACGCGCCTGCCGGCCCGGAGCGAGTCGTGCATGCTCGCCGCGTCCTCGGGCTCGACGCCGACGATCCGGACCTGCGGATAGAGCGACTTCACGTACGCCGCGATGCCGGCAATGAGCCCGCCTCCGCCGATCGGCACGAATATCGCGTCGAGCGGCCCCCGAGTGCTGGCGCAGGATCTCCATGCCGATGGTGCCCTGCCCGGCGATGACGTCGGGGTCGTCGAACGGGTGGATGAACGTCAGTCCCCGCTCGCGCGCGATCTCGACCGCCTGCTCGTAGGCGTGGTCGAAATCGTCGCCGTGCAGCACCACCTCGCCGCCGAGGTCGAGCACCGCCTGGACCTTGATGTTCGGCGTGGTCTGCGGCATCACGATCACGGCCGCAATGCCGCGGCGGCGCGCCGCCAGCGCCACGCCCTGGGCATGGTTGCCGGCCGAGGCGCAGATCACGCCGCGGCGGGCGACGGTCTCGGAGAGGTGCGAGATCTTGTTGTAGGCGCCGCGCAGCTTGAACGAGAAGACCGGCTGCAGGTCCTCGCGCTTGAACAGGACCCGGTTGCCGAGGCGCCGTGACAGGCGTGGCGCCACCTCGAGCGGCGACTCGATGGCGACGTCGTAGACGCGCGCCTTCAGGATGCGTTCTATGTAGCTCTCTTGCATGGGCAGGAACGGCCGTGGCTTGGCCGGTTACGTTAGCAGGAATGCGCCCCGCGGGCCGACCCGTGTCTACTACTTTGTCCCTGCACGCAGCATACTTCCCGCGTGCCCCGCATTGAACTGCTGAGTTGTATCTTCGCCGGCCTGAGCGGCGGCCTGGTCGGCGTGCTCTGGAGCGGCGTCGTCTCGATGCCGTGGCTTGCGCGGCGGCGGGGGCGCAGGCGTTCGCGCCGCGGCCTGAAAGCACGCTGAACACGCTCGCCGGCGCGGCGATCCTGGCGGCAGGCGGCGCCGCCCTCGGTTTCCTGTTCTGGCTGGGCTGGGCGCTGATCTCCGTGGTGAACGCGCCCTGGTACGTGCCCGGGCTGCTGTTCGGCCTGCTCACCTGGGCAGGCATCGCGGTGCCGCTGCTCGGTCGGCGCGGCACTCAGGCTGCAGGGTTTCAGCCGGGTCGCACTGGTCCTCGCGGTCGAGTGGCTGGTGACCTGCCTCGCGGTCGGCCTCTTCTGCACGTTCGCCTGGCACCGCTACACCTGAGCCGCCACGATGCGCGACGTCTACGTGCTCACCGCCGCGCAGGCGCTGTCGGCCTCCGGAATGATGACGATGACGCTGCTCGGCGGCATCCTCGGCAGCCAGCTCGCGCCGTCGCCCGGTCTCGCCACGCTGCCCGTCTCCTGCGTCATCCTCGGGCTCGCCCTCTCGACGATTCCCGCCGCACTCGTGATGCAGCGGATCGGCCGGCGCCGCGCGTTCATCGCAAGCGCGCTGCTCGCCTCGGTCGCCGCGTGCGCGATCGCCTGGTCGGTCGTGCGGCAGGACTTCGTGCTGCTCTGCGCGTCGGCGCTGGTGCTGGGCTCGAACCTCGCATTCCAGCTGCAGCATCGCTTCGCCGCCGCGGAGTGCGTGCCTCCCGGGCAGGCAAGCACGGCCATTTCGCTGGTGATGGTCGGCACGCTGATCGCCGCGGCGCTTGGACCGCAGCTCGCACTCGCGTTGAAGGACATCGTGCCGGGGCACGAATACGCCGGATCCTTCATCGGCGTCGCGGCGCTGTGCCTCGCGACCGCGCTGGTGCTCACGGCCTACCGCGAGCCCGCCGGGCGCGTGGCGCATGCGGCCAGTGGAACGACCCGGCCGCTGGCCGCGATCGTGCGCCAGCGTTCATTCGTGACGGCGGTGCTGGCGGGAGTGGTGTCCTACGCAGTCATGAGCTTCATCATGACCGCCACGCCGATCAGCATGCACGTGCACGATCACCACTCGGACACGGCGACGGCCTGGGTGATCCAGAGTCACCTGATCGCGATGTACGCGCCCTCGCTCTTCAGCGGGCGGCTGATCGCGCGCATCGGCATACCGGCGGGCATGACGGCAGGGCTCCTGCTGATGCTCGCGTGCGTGCTCGTCGCGATCTCCGGCCACGACCTGATGCACTACTGGTGGGGGCTGGTGACGCTCGGCGTGGGCTGGAACCTGCTGTTCGTCGCGGGCACGGCGCTGCTGACCACGACGTACCAGCCCGCCGAGCGCTTCCGCGCGCAGGCGGTGAACGAATTCTCGGTGTTCGGGTCGCAGGCGGCGGCGTCGCTGCTCGCGGGACCGGCGCTCCATGCGCTCGGCTGGCGCGAACTCAACCTCGCCGCGCTGCTGCCGCTCGCGGCGATGGCGCTCGCGCTGCTCGTCCCGCTTGCTCAGCGGTCGAGGAACTCCCGCGCGTAGCGCGCGACCTCGACGGACCCGGTGTCGAAGAGACCGCCGTTCTGCTCCGGCAGGTCCACGCGGCGCACTTCGCGCAACAGCGCCTCGCCACGCCCCGTCATGTCCCAGAACTCGTCGCGGGGCCGCAGCAGCAGGACCGGCTGCCTGACGAGCGGCAATCGCTCGCCCGCCGCATAGTTGGCCGCGGCCGCCGTGCCCCAGGCCGCTGCGTCGCCTGCTCGCAGCGCTGCGGCGAGATCCTCGCCGAGACGCGCTACGGTGGCGTGCACGCCGCGCGAGCGACGGATGCGCTGCCATTCCTCCACGAGATGCGAACCGTCGTCCCGCGCGCGCGCCGGCCACGGCTTGGCATTGAAAGTCTCGCGTTCCCGCGCGTCGAATACCGGCGTGCCGGCGAGCAATACGCGACGGACCTGTTCGGGCCTCGCGATGGCAAGTTCGGCGGCAGCCAGCGACCCGGTCTGGTAACCGAGCAGGTCCACCTGGCGCAGACGCAACGAGTCGAGCAGGTCGCCGACAGCGGCGGCGTAATCGGCGATCGACGGCGCCGCCTCGGGCGCGTCCGACTCGCCGCAGCCGGGAAGGTCCGGCGCGTACACGCTGCGGTCCTGGCCGAGATCCGGCAGCAGGCTGCGGAACATCCGTCCGGACAGCGGCGCCGGGTGGATGCACACGAGCGGCACGAGTTCGTCGAACCCGCCGCTGGACGGAAAGGCGGTGTGCACGTGCAACTGGCCGTAGCGGCAATCCACGTACATCTTGCGGAGGTGAACGGTCACGGGCGGCGACTTCCTGCTGGAGAGACTGGCGTTGCGCGCGGCGCTGCGGGTGGTGGTGCGTGTCACTGACGTTGAACCTCGGGATCGGTGGGCATCGTGCGGAGTGGATTCTCCGCGTCGCCGCACTCGGATCACGTTGACTCAACTCTCACAAACGGGCCCATTGGCCTGACTTAATGCGCCACCGCCCCGCCGCAGCCGAACTGTTAACTGCGGGCACCTGCTTATGTTGCACCGGTCAGGTGCTGTCGAGGTACCACTCGTAGTCCCGATCGGACACCAGCGCACCGAACTTCTCGTACTCGCGCCGCTTGAGCGCAAGGAATACGCCGAGGAATTCCGCGCCGAGCGTGCGGGCGAGAAACTCCGACTCCGCGGCCCGCTCGAGTGCCGCGCGCCAGTCCGTCGGCAGGTCGCCGCGCGACGCCTGCTCGTAGCCATTGCCCACGACCGGTGGGCCGGGGTCGATGCCGTTCTCGATGCCGTGCTGCATGCCGCCCAGCACCAGCGCCGCGACGAGGTACGGGTTCGCGTCGGCGCCGGCGACGCGGTGCTCGACGTGGCGGCTCGCGGGTGGCCCGGCCGGAACGCGCAGGCTCACGGAGCGATTGTTGACGCCCCAGGTGGCTGCTACCGGTGCGTAGCTCATGGCGCGGAAGCGCCTGTACGAGTTCGCGTGCGGCGCGAACACGGCCATGCCGTCCGCCAGCGTGGCGCGCAACCCGCCGATGGCATGACGCAGCAGCGGCGTGCCGGCCGGATCGTCGCTCGCGAACGCATTGCGCCCCTGCTCGTCGGCGAGGCTCGCGTGCAGGTGCATGCCGGTGCCGGCCATGCCCTCGAAGGGCTTCGCCATGAAGCAGGCAATGCAGCCATGCCGGCTCGCCACGCCACGTATGGCCCGCTTGAAGAGCACTGCTTCATCGACCGCGCGCAGCGCGTCCGCGCGATGCTCCAGCGTGATCTCGAACTGTCCCGGCGCGTACTCCGACATCAGCGTACGGACCGGCAGCCCTTGTGCGCGGGCCGCGGCGTAGAGGTCGTCGAACAGCGGCGACATGTCGTCCAGCCGGCCGAGTCCGTAGGCGTCGATGCTCACCGTCGAGCGTCCCGTCACGAGCCCGCGTGCGGGCCGCAGCCGGCCAGCCTCGTCGCGCTGCAGCAGGTAGAACTCCAGCTCGACCGCGACGACCGGCGTCAGGCCCGTCGCACGCAGCCGTTCGACCGTCCGCGCCAGCACGTGGCGGGGGTCGGCCGTCGCGGTGCGTCCGTCGAGTTCGAACATCGTGCCGAGCACCTGTGCCGCAGGACGCGACAGCCACGGCGCGCGCGACAGTGATCCGGCAACCGGCCGGCAGGTCTGGTCGGCATCGCCGACGGCCCAGACGAGGCCAGTCTCCTCGACGTCCTCGCCCGTGATGTCGAGCCCGAGGATGGACCCGGCGACGTTGCGCCCGCTGCGGTAGAGCGCCTCGACTTCCTCGCGTGCGATGTTCTTGCCGCGTCCGACGCCGTTCGCGTCGGTGATCACCAGCTGCACCGTCTCGATGTCCGGATTGGACTCGAGGAATGCGCGTGCCTCGTCGGGTTGCCCGACGGCCGACATGCCCTGGTCGCGCTGGTCCATGGAATCCGAGCCGTGCTGGCCACCCGGTGCGGGGGCGCCCGGATAGTGACGGAAGCGCGCGGAGGTGGCAAGCTCGCGGCCGCCGGACCCGGTCAGTCGGCGCGCTCGAGGATCACGCGCAGGCGCGTCGCCGGCCGGCGCGTCTCCAGCGAGACGTCGAATGCCTTCGACTTGCCCGCCGGCAGCGCCAGCCGTTGCCTGTATTCGCCGACGATCTCGCGGTTCGCCACGGAATCGCCGGCGTAAGCGCGCACCAGCACCAGCAGGGTCTCGTCGTCCGAGTCCTCCGCGGCGACGCGGAAGCTGGCCGTGCAGCGCTGGGCCCCACAGGCCCAGTTGAGACCGCTCACCGTCGCACGCGGCTCACGCTGCCCGCACGAAACCGCCAGCGCCGCGACTACGAGCGCCGCGACGGCGCGGGACCGGACCCGCCGAGGTTGATTGCGAACCCGCTCTGGCATAGCGTTCCCGGTGTCGTGACGGTGCGAGAATAACCGACGCCGCACATCTTTCACCAAGCATCGAGAGGACGCCTCGTGACCTCATCCCGGCTGATCGCATGGCTCGCCCTGGGATTCGTCCTCGCAACGGCGCAGCTGCGACCCGCGAGCGCCGCGGAGACGCGGGAGGTGGCGCTGAAGCGGGTCAACCTGCTCGTCGGCGATCTCGATCGCTCACTCGCGATCTATCGCGACATCCTCGGGTTCCGTGTGTTCGAGATCTCCGAGTCGAGCCCGCAGTCATACAGCTACGCCGTGTTCGGCATTCCGGCGGCGGCGAAGCTGCGCTTCGCAACGCTCGACAGCTCGACGGAGACGCGTGCGCTCGCACTCACCGAGGTCAAGGGTGTCGATCTACCGGTCCAGCCCTCCTTCGCCACGTCATCGCCGGTCATCCGTATCACTCATTTCAACGAGGTGCTTGCCCGCCTGCGCGCGGCCGGACTGCGCGTCGTGGAACCGCGCCGGTCGAAGACGCCGGAAGGCCGTGAGTTCAGTGAACTCGGTTTCACCGACCCTGACGGGCACGTCGTCGTGCTCTACCAGCTCGACTGACGGGCCTGGCAGCCGCGTACCCATGTCCGAAGCGTTCACGCTCGCCTTCGATGCCCCGCTCGGCGGCTTGAACACGCTGCGGGTCAATGCGACCGCGAGCTGTCTCGCCAATGCCGCCGACCCGGATGTCCTGCCTGCCATCCTCGGCCACGAGCGGCTGCGCGACTTCCCCGTGCTCGTGCTCGGTGAAGGCAGCAACGTGCTGTTCGCTGCCGATTTCCACGGACTGGTGCTGCGACCGGCATGGCGCTCCGTGCGCATCAGCGAGGACGATGGCCGGACGGCGATCGTGCGGGCCGCGGCCGGCTATGGTTGGGACGCGCTCGTCGACTGGACGCTGGCACAGGGACTGCCGGGGCTCGAAAACCTGGCGCTGATCCCGGGCCTCGTCGGCGCGGCGCCGATCCAGAACATCGGGGCCTATGGCGTCGAGGCAAGCGAGTTCATTTCCGCCGTGGAGGCCTGGGACCGCGGACGAGGCGGATTCGTCCGGCTCGACGCAGCCCGCTGCGGGTTCGGCTACCGCGACAGCATCTTCAAGCGGGAGCCCGATCGCTGGATCGTCAGCAACGTCGAGTTTCGCTTCGACAGGGAGCGACGCCGGTCGCTGGACTATGCCGGCGTGCGCGACGAACTCGCGGCCCTGGGCCACACCGACCCGACCCCGACGCAGGTCGCGTCAGCGGTGCGACGCCTGCGCCGCCGCAAGCTTCCTGACCCGGCCAGCATCGGCAATGCGGGCAGCTTCTTCAAGAATCCCGTCCTGGCGAACGAGCGTGCCGCCGAGTTGAAGGCGGCCAATCCATCGCTTCCGGTCTATCCCGCGGGCGAGCGCTCGAGCAAGCTGTCCGCGGCGTGGCTCATCGAGGCCTGCGGCTGGCGTGGATTTCGCGACGGAGACGCCGGCATTTCCGCGCAGCACGCGCTGGTGCTGGTCAACCACGGTCACGCCACCGGCGCCGAACTGCTCATCCTGGGGCGACGGGTCGCCGAATCCGTCGACGAACGCTTCGGGGTGCGGCTCGAGCCCGAGC
The DNA here is from genome assembly GCA_963733565.1 of uncultured Gammaproteobacteria bacterium. Lineage (GTDB taxonomy): Bacteria > Pseudomonadota > Gammaproteobacteria > Steroidobacterales > Steroidobacteraceae > RPQJ01. The sequence goes on along the minus strand of CAVTDU010000004.1, from coordinate 5,797 downwards.
CGCGTATCGTCGGCGCCGAATTCTGAAAGAGGGAAACCACCATGCCCGACCGTCGTCATCCGGATCCCGCCGTACTCGCGTCCGACGTCCTCGACCGCCGCAACTTCCTGGCGCGCGTCGGCGCCGCCGCCGGCTTCGCGGGACTGGGTCTCGGCACCTCGTCCGCGCTGGCGGCGACGGAGAAGGGCTCCTCGACGATCTCCATGGCAACGAACGGCACCTACCCGGTCGTACCGCTCACGAAGGAGATCGCTGAACATCGCGGTGATGCAGACGCGCGTACGTCCGGTGGATGCAAAGAATCCGGAGCCCGGCCGTCGCGAGAACCTCGAGCACATGCTCGACCTCATCGACAACACGCAGAACTACGGCCCCACCAAGGACCTGCTGCAGTTCCACGAATTCCCGATCACGGGGTTCAGGTTCGAGTGGGACCGCGCCGACGTGCTGCGCGCCGCAATCGAGCTGCCCGGGCCGGAGAGCGAGGCGCTGTCGAAGAAGGCGCAGCAGTACGGCTGCTACATCGTGTTCGGCTCGTACGTGCGCGACGACAGGGACTGGCCGAACCACATCCTGTCGATCACGACGATCCTCGGGCCGGACGGAAAGATCGTCGCGAAGCACTGGAAGGCCCGCAACATCATGGGCGTCTTCACCGCGGGGCGACAGCCGATCGAGCTGATGACCTCGACGATCTACAACTGCCTCGACCGGTACACCGAGATGTACGGGGCGGACGAAGTCGTCCCGGTGACGCGCACGCCGTGGGGAAATTTCTGCACGTCTTCGGTGCAGCGCGAGCCGGAGCTGTTCCGCGCGATGACGCTGAAGGGCGGCGAGATCTTCCTGCGCACGGCCACCGGCGGATTCACGCCGGCCGACATCCAGGCCTGCGCGATGTACAACGGCGTCTACGCCACGATCTGCAACAACTCGATCTCGCCCGGGAACCGCGGCATCTGGGAGAACGCGGGCGGCGGCGGCAGCGCGGTCTACGACGCGCGTGGCGAGATCATTGCCAGGGCCGAGTCGGGCGCCGAGCAGCAGGTGGATGCAACGATCCCGATCGGCGCCTACCGGGGCCGGCACAGGATTCCCGAGATTTCCTGGCCGCTCTACGCGCCCGTCTACGCGCAGTATGTGAACAACTACCCGCCGAGCCTGTTCACGAAGTACCTGCCGCCGACGCTTTCCGACGCGGCGCGGTTCCTGCGGGACCCGAAGAACAGGAACTGGAAGTGAGTCGGTAGCGCGGTGATCAGCACGCCGCCATGGCCGCTCCTCGTTCCGTCCTACCACGCGCCGACGTTCGGCATGCTCTGCCACGGCTCCTGCGGCGGCAGTGACCCGCCCTTCTGCAGCAGCTCGACGGAGATGCTGTCCGGCGATCGCACGAATGCCATGCGACCGTCGCGGGGCGGCCGGTTGATCGTGACGCCGTGCTCCATCAGCCGCTGGCATGCGGCGTAGATGTCGTCCACCTCGTACGCGAGATGTCCGAATGCCCGGCCGATGCCGTACTGCTCGGCGATCCCAGTTGTGCGTGAGCTCGACCTGCGCGGATTCGTCCCCGGGCGCGGCCAGGAACACCAGCGTGAAGCGCCCCTGGGCGTTGTCGTAGCGGCGGACCTCGCGCAGGCCGAGCGCGTCGCAATAGAACCTGAGCGACTGGTCGATGTCGGTGACGCGAACCATGGTGTGCAGGTATTTCATCTTGTCTTGCCAGTTGAACCGGATGGGCTCTGCCACGGATATGTTACGGCTTTCGTCGCGCAGATTCACTCGCTCCGGATTCGCAGGGCTTGATCCGCAGGCCCGTCGCGTAGCAATCTGCCCGCCCCGAAGCCACGCAGACTCTCCCGATGCCCCGACGCAGTCCCCTGTTCCTGAGCCTGGTGCTGCTGGCGCTTGCCGGCGGCTACTCGACAGCCGCCAGCGCCGCGAGCTTCGAGGGCCTCCTGCCGTCCACCGGCCTCGAGTTCAACGTCGTCGGGCGCGCGGACGCCCCGGTCACGATCATCGAGTTCAGCGACCTGCAGTGCCCCCACTGCGCGCGCAACGCACTCAACACGTTTCCGGAGATCAAGCGCAACTACATCGACACCGGCAAGGTGCGCTACGTGGCGCGGGACTTTCCGCTGGCCATGCACCCGTTCGCCATGCCGGCCGCCGTCGCGACGCGCTGCGCCGGCGAGCAGGGCAAGTTCTGGGAGTACCGGCACGCGCTGTTCGAACGCCAGAACGAACTCGGCACATGCTCCGTACGATGCACTGGCGGCGGAACTCGGGCTCGACGTGCCCCGGTTCGCCGAGTGCCGGAAGGATCCGGCACAGGTGGCAGCGGTGCGCGCGGACATCGCACTGGCCGGATCGAACCGCATCACGTCGACGCCGACGTTCCTGGTCGGCCGGGTCGTGGACGGCAAGCTCGAGGGCGAGGGGTTCGCCGGCGCCAAGCCCTACGCGGATTTCGCAGCCCGCATCGACGCCGTGCTCGCCGCCGGCAAGTGACGCCCGCCGCGCCGGGTGCAGGCCCGTCGTTCGCGCGCAACGGCGCGATTCTGGCTGCACCTGGGCCTGGTGTCGTTCGGAGGTCCCGCAGGACAGATCGCCGTGATGCATCGCGAGGTCGTCGAGCGGCGCGGCTGGCTCGGCGAACAGCAGTTCGCGGGCGCGCTCAACTTCTGCATGCTGCTCCCGGGGCCCGAAGCGCTGCAGCTGGCCATCTACCTCGGCTGGAAGCTGCACGGCATACGCGGCGGACTGGTCGCCGGGCTCGGGTTCATCGGACCTGCCGTCCTGCTGCTGCTTGCGCTCTCGTATGCGTATGCGCGCTTCGGCAGCCTGCCGGTGGCCAGCGGGATACTGATGGGACTCAAGGCGGCCGTCGTCGCCATCGTGCTGCAGGCGCTCGTGTCCATCGGCAGGCGCGCGCTCGGTCGCCCGCTGCACGTCGTGCCTGGCGATGGCGGCCTTCGTCGCACTGCAATGGCTGCGACTGCCGTTCCCGCTGGTCGTGCTCGTCGCCGGCCTGGTCGGTCTCATGTCCGCGTGGCGGACGCCACGCGCGGCATTCGCCAGCCGCTCGTGCCGATGAGGCGCCAACGGGATCGCTGCGGATCGTCGTCGTCGGCCTGGTCCTGTGGATCGTGCCACTCGTCATCGTGGCGGCTTCGCTTGGCGCCGGATCGCTCTGGACGCGCCTGTACCTGTTCTTCTCGCAGGCCGCGCTCGTCACCTTCGGCGGCGCCTACGCCGTGCTCGGCTACGTGACCCAGCACCTGGTGCACGATCTCGGCTGGATCACGGCCCAGCAGTCGGTAGCCGGCCTGGCGCTCGCGGAGACGACGCCCGGCCCGCTGGTGATCGTGCTGCAGTTCGTCGGGTTCATGGCCGGGTGGAACAATCCCGCGCCGCTCGAGCCCACCGCCGCGGCAGTGCTCGCGGCGCTGCTCGCCTCGTGGGCGACGTTCCTGCCGTCGTTCGTGCTGATCTTCCTCGGCGCACCGCACGTCGAGCGGATCACCAGCGAGCCGCGCGCGGCGGCGGCGCTCGCGGCAATCACCGCGGCCGTCGTCGGCATCATCGCCACGCTCGCGGTGCTGCTCGGCCGTGTCGTGCTGTTTCCCGGCGGGCCGGGCGGAGCGGTCTCGTGGCCCGCGCTCGGCGATCGCGGTGACCGCGTGGCTGGTGCTGACGCGGACGAGGCTCGCCCTGCCATGGGTACTCGCCGGTGCTGCCGCGGCAGGGCTCTCGGCCCAGGCGCTGGGCGCGGCCTGGTAACGCGCCGAGGCGCGCCTCAGAACATGCCGGTCGCGTCGGGCGACTTCGTCTCTGCCTTGCTGCGCGACTCGATGAAGTCGCCGGTGATCATCTCGTCGTAGGCCTGGCCCGGGCCCACCATCGGGTAGACGCCCGCGTCCGGATCGATGATCACTTCGAGGAATGCCGGGCCGTCGAACTCGATGAACTCGCGCACCACGCGCGGCACGTCTTCCTTGCGATCGAGCCGCACCGCGTAGCCGAAGCCGTCGGCCTGCGCCGCCTTGACGAAGTCCTTCTTGTGCAGCGACTTGTCGCTGGCCGACAGCCGCCCCTTGAAGAAGAGCTTCTGCCACTGCTTGACCATGCCGTCGCCGAAATTGTTCAGCACGACGACCTTGACCGGCAGGTCGTAGGTCGTGACGGTCTCGAGCTCGCCGAGGTTCATGCGCATGCTCGCGTCGCCGTCCACGTCGATGACGAGGCGGCCGCGCCTTGCGAACTGCGCGCCGATGGCCGCGGGCAGCCCGAAGCCCATCGTGCCCATGCTGCCCGACGTGATCCACTGCCGCGGCTCGCGGAAATCGAAGTACTGCGCGGCCCACATCTGGTGCTGGCCGACGCCGGTCGCGATGATCGCCTCGCCCTTCGTCAGGCGATTGATCTCCTCGATCACGTAGTAGGGCTGGATCAGCTGGCTCTCGCGATCGTAGTTCATCGCGTGCCGGCGCTTGAGGCCGTCGAGGTGCGTGCGCCACGCCGACCAGTCACGGCCGAAGCCGGCACCCTTCGCGTGCGCGCGCAGCGCCTCGAGCGCCGCCGGCAGCAGCCCGACGTGGCTCCAGTGCACGCGCTTGACCTTGTTGATCTCGGACGCGTCGACGTCGATGTGGGCGATGCGCTTCGCATTCGGCGCGAAGCGCTCCGGCACCCCCGCGACACGGTCGTCGAACCGGGCGCCGAGCGCGATCAGGAAGTCGCAGTCGTCGACCGCGTAGTTCGCGAAGGCCGCGCCGTGCATGCCGAGCATGCTCATCGCGAGCGGGTGCTGCGTGTCGACGGCGCCGATGCCCATCAGCGTCGTGACGACCGGGATGCCGAGATCGGACGCGAAGGCACGCAGCGCGTCGGCGCCGTTGCCGTTGATGACGCCGCCGCCCGCGTAGATCAGCGGGCGCTCGGACTCGGCGAGCATCGCGAAGAACGACTTGCACTGCGCCTCGGTGACGGCGCTCTTCTGCAGCGCCGACATGCGCTGCCGGTAGCCGCGGATGTCGAGGTGCCCCTCGCCCTTGAACGGGCCCTGCCAGTTCTGCACGTCCTTCGGGACGTCGATCACGACCGGGCCGGGCCGCCCGGTGCGCGCGATCTCGAAGGCAGTGCGGACCGTGGCCTCGAGCCGCTCGGGATCGGTGACGAGGAAGCAGTGCTTGGCCACCGCGCCCATGATGTTCGAGACCGGCGCTTCCTGGAATCCGTCGCTGCCGATGGCGGCGGTCGGAACCTGCCCGCAGATGACGACGATCGGCACGGAATCGGCCGTGCAGTCGCGCACCGGCGTGACCGTGTTGGTCGCACCCGGGCCGGAAGTGACCATGCAGACGCCGACCCTGCCGCTCGCGCGCGCATAGCCCGCGGCCATGAAGCCGGCGCCCTGCTCGTTGGCCGGCACGATCAGCGGAATGGGCGCGCCGCGGCCCGGGACTGCGTTGTCCCGGTTGTAGCGGAACACCGCGTCGTAAGTGGGCAGGATGGCGCCGCCGCTGTAGCCGAAGATCGTGTCCACGCCCTCGTCGGCGAGGACCTGCACGATGGTCTCGGCACCGGTCATGACCTGGCCGGCCTTGGGGTGGGCCGCACGGCTCACGGTGGCGTGGCTCTGTTTCACGGGAAAATCCTGCCCCGATCGGCCCGGGGAATTCATGTTGCGCCGCAATGCAGACTAGCAGCCGCATCCGTATGCGTCCATCTAGGCGGACCCTCGTGCTTCACCTATGCTTGACTTCAAGCCGAGGCGGCCCGCGTCGCCGCAAAC
>CAVTDU010000003.1:0-29982 GCA_963733565.1 uncultured Gammaproteobacteria bacterium | reverse complement strand
GGTCGCGGCGCAGCATGTCGACGAACCACCGCGGGTGGGCCGTACGGACGGCCAGGTCACCGTCGACGACCGCGAGCACCGCTTCGCTGCTCGCGCTGGAATCGCCGCAGCACCGCGTTCACGAAGCCGCTCGCCCGATCGTGCCCCAGCACGCGCGTGGCGCCCACCGTTTCGGCGACCGCCGCATGCGGGGCGACCTCGCCCGACATCAGCTGGAACAGGCCGACCTCGAGCAGCGCCCGCAGTTCCGGCGCCATCTGCTCGAGTGGCCGCTCGCAGAGGCGGCGCAGGACCTCGACCAGGCGGAAATGCCAGCGCAGCGTCCCGTAGCACAGTGAACGCTTGAGCCCTCTGGCCGATCCCTCGTCGGCATCGCCCGCGAGCAGCTCATCGAGCGACCGCCCTCGGTCAATGACCTGCGACACCAGCCTCGCGGCAGATGCCCGGACTTCCGCCGGCGTGGGCTGTGCGCCCATCACCCGAGGCACGCGCCGAGCAACTGGTGCGCATTCAGGAACTCCGCCGCCGACGTGGCATTGCGACCCGCCAGTTGCAGCCGGTGAACCTCGAGCGTTCCACTGCCGGCAGCCACCGCGAGTCGCCCGCCGGCTGCCTCGACGACGGTCCCCGGCGCCGCGCCCGGCCCTTCGCTCCGCGGCCCGGCTTCCCAGATCCGCAGCTGCTGCCCCTGCCAGCGAGTTTCGGCCACTGGCCAGGGATTGAAGGCGCGCACCTGCCGCGCAATCTCGCCCGCCGTCCTGCTCCAGTCGATCACGGCCTCCTCTTTGCTGATCTTGGCCGCGTAGGTCGCGCCATCGGGCGGCTGGACGACCGGCACGACATTGCCCGCAGCCCAGGAGTCGATCGCGGTCACTATCGCCTCCGCGCCAAGCACGGCGAGACGGTCGTGCAGGCTCCCGGCATTCTCGTTTGCTCCGATTTCCAGGGACCGCACCAGCAGCATCGGCCCGGTGTCGAGGCCGGCGTCCATCTTCATGATGGTGACACCCGTGCGCGTGTCGCCCGCGAGAATCGCCCGCTGGATCGGTGCGGCGCCGCGCCAGCGCGGCAGCAGCGAGGCGTGGATGTTGAGGCAGCCGAGTCGCGGTACGTCGAGGATCGACTGCGGCAGGATCAGGCCGTAGGCCACGACCACCATCAGGTCGGGATCGTGCGACTCGAGACCGGCCACCGACTCCGGCGACTTCAGCGTCGCCGGCTGCTCGACGTGCAGACCGAGTTCCAGCGCGCGCCGTTTCACCGGGCTCGCGCTCAGGGTCCGGCCACGTCCCGCGGGCCGGTCCGGTTGCGTGTAGACGGCGACGATCCGGTGCCCGGCTGCGTGCAGCGCATCGAGTGCCGCGACCGAGAACTCGGGGGTGCCGGCGAAGGCGATGCGCGGCCGGTTGGTCATTTGAATCGCCGTCCGCGCCGAGGCGGACGACGCTCTGGTCAGATCACCGGCACGGTCGAGCGGTCCCGCTGGCCGCCGCCAGTGGCTCGCTCCCGACGCTCCTTCTCGAGTTTCCTGCGGATCCGCGTACGCTTCAACTCAGAGAGGTAGTCGACGAACAGCTTGCCCTCCAGGTGGTCCATCTCGTGCTGGATGCAGATCGCGAGCAGTCCTTCGGCTTCGAGCTCGAACGGCTTGCCGTCGCGGCCGAGGGCCCTGACGACGACGCGTGCCGAGCGGGTCGTGAGCTTGTCGAAGATGCCGGGCACCGACAGGCAGCCCTCTTCGGCTTCGGTCGAGCCTTCGCGCTCGATGATCTCCGGGTTCACGAAGGCCAGCGGGTGGTCCTGCTCCTGCGAGACGTCGGCGACCAGCACGCGCTTGTGCACGTCGACCTGCGTCGCGGCAAGGCCCACGCCCGGCGCCGCATACATCGTCTCGAGCATGTCGTCGATGAGCCGCCGGATGTCGTCATCGACCACGGCCACAGGAGTCGCCCGGGTGCGAAGACGCGGGTCGGGGAATTCGAGGATCGTGAGCTTCGCCATTCTTTCAGAAATGCTGCTAAAGTTAAGTAAGGCTTGAAGTTAGTGACCGTGAGAGCACCTTAGGATCGAGCGTCGCCGTCCAGCGGCATGCCCCGACTGAGACGTGGTCGGCAGCGGCCCGGCGGCGGCTCGGATTATAAGGCGATGGTCGCGACCCCGACACCCGATGGAGAAAGGGATGGATCGTATGCAGCGCGTCGTCCAGTACGTTTCGACCGGACGGGCACAATGGATCCGCGCCTTGCCCCTGGCATTGGCGGTGGCTGGCCTTGGCCTGGCGATCGGCACGGCTGCCCCGACAGCGGCGGCCCAGGCGCAGGCCTCGGGCCAGTCGATGTCGGTGCCGCTGGCCCCGAACGCCCCTGAGACCTATGTCGTCAAGAAGGGCGACACCCTCTGGGACATCGCCGGGGTGTTCCTCAAGTACCCCTGGTACTGGCCCGAAATCTGGTACGTGAACCCCCAGGTCCAGAATCCGCACTGGATCTATCCGGGCGACGTGCTGCGGCTCGTCTACGTGGACGGCAAGCCGCGCGTGACCGTCGACAGCGCCGGGTCGGTGCGGCTCTCGCCGGAGGTCCGCTCGGAGCCGCTCGCGCAGGCGATCCGCGTCGTCCCTTACGATGTGATCGAGAAGTTCGTCGGCCGGCCGAGCCTGCTCGACAGGAGACTGGTGAACGACGCGCCGCACATCGTCGGCTTCCGCAGCAGGCACATGGTCGGCTCGACCGAGAACGAAGCCTACGGCACGGGTCTCGGGGCGCCGGCGCCCGGCACCCTGTTCACCGTCGTGCACGTCGGCGACGAACTGCGCGACCCCGACGACGGCGACCTGCTCGGCTACATGGGCATCTACGCCGGCACCGTGGAAGCCATCACGAGCACGGGCGGCAGCAGGTGGGGCCAGGGAGAGCTGACTCATTTCGCCGTGCGCGACTCGGGCCGTGAAATCCTGCAGGGCGACAAGATCCTGCCGGCATCGCCAAGGTTCAGCGACGACCTCGTGGTCAGCGTCCCGGCCAACACCAAGCTCAACGGCCAGGTCCTCGCCGTGGCGGGGGGCAATTTCACCGTCGGCGGCAAGTACTCGGTGCTCGCGATCAACCGCGGCAAGCGCGACGGCCTCGTGCCCGGCAGCGTGGTGGCGATATTCGCGCGTGGCCAGGAGGTGCGCGACCGCTTCAGTCGCGGCCAGAACTGGATGGCCTTCACCGCGACGTACGACACGGTGCAGCTGCCGAACGAGCGCAGCGGCACGGTGCTGATCTTCCAGGTCCACGACCGGATGAGCTACGGCGTGGTGGTGGAGTCCACGCAGCCGATGCGGGCCGGTGATTTCATCAAGCACCCCGATTTCGGACACAGCGACACGGGGCTGACCAACTACTACCGCCCCTGAGGCGCGTCCGCGCAGATTGGCGCGAACGCGTGCGATTGACGAAGAGCCTGCCGGGAGCGATCCCGGTAGGCTCTTTTTCCATGGACGACACGATTTCATGGCTCACGCTGGCCCGCGCACCGGGCCTGCACGCAGGGCACCTGCGACGGCCGGGCGTCGAGCCCGTCGAACCCACCGCGCTGCTGCGGGAATCCCGCGCTGCACTGTCCGCGCTCGGTCTGGGCGACGCCACGATCGACGCGATCCACAACCCCGATGCCGACGGGCTCGCCGCGGACGAACGCTGGCTCGCCGCGGCGGGGCGATGCCTCGTCACCTGGGGCTCGCCTGGCTACCCGGCGCTGCTCGCCTCGATCGAGGACGCACCGCTCACGCTCTTCGTCGAGGGCGACGCGGGCTCCCTCGCGCTGCCGCAGCTCGCGATCGTCGGCAGCCGCAACCCGACGCAGATCGGCCGCGACACGGCGAGCCAGTTCGCGAGGCACCTCGCCTCCTCCGGCCTTGCGATCACCAGCGGCCTCGCGCTCGGCATCGACGCGGCGGCGCACCGCGGAGCACTGCTCGGCCCGGGCCGCACGATTGCCGTGCTCGGTTGCGGGCTCGATCGCATCTATCCACGCGAGAACACCGAGCTCGCGCGCCAGATCGTGGCGAGCGGCGCGCTGGTCTCGGACCTGCCGACCGGCGTGCCGCCGCTCAAGCAGCATTTCCCGCGCAGGAACCGCATCATCAGCGGACTCTCGGTCGGAACGCTCGTCGTGGAAGCTGCACTGCAGAGCGGATCGCTGATCACGGCGCGCCTCGCCGGCGACCAGGGGCGCGAGGTATTCGCGATTCCGGGCTCCATCCACAGCCCGCTCTCGCGCGGCTGCCACCGGCTCATTCGCCAGGGCGCGAAGCTGGTCGAAAGCGTTGACGACATATTCCCGGAGCTGGCCGCGCTGCTCGGCAGCCTGGGGCCGGCAGCACGCGCCGAAGCGACTGACGCACAACAGGATTCCGGCCCGGCGTTGGACAAGGATTACGAAATCCTGTTAGATGCGCTCGGCTTCGAGCAGGCCGGCGTGGACATTCTCGTCGCGCGCACGGGGCTCACGGCCGACGCGGTCGCATCGATGTTGCTCATCCTCGAGCTCGAGGGGCGGATCGCACAGCAGCCCGGCGGATCGTTCTGCCGGCGACTGCCGGGGAAATAAGGAATGAAGGAAGGCGTCCTCGACATCCTCATCTACCTCTTCGAGAACTATTTCGATGGCGAGTTGGACGAGGGCGACGAGCCCGATCGCGAGACGCTGAAGCAGGAACTCGAGCATGCCGGATTTCCGTCCGGCGAGGTGGAGCGGGCCCTGTGCTGGCTCGAAGACCTCGCGTCGGATCCGACGCGGGCCGGACCTGCGCCAACGTCGCGCGCAATCCGCGTGTTCGACACGCTGGAGCAGGCGCGGCTCGACACGGCGTGCCGGGGCTTCCTGGTGCACCTCGAGCAGGTCGGGATCCTCTCGCCGACCCAGCGCGAGCTGGTGATCGAGCGGCTGATGGCGCTCGACGGCGACGAGATCGACATCGAGAAGCTCAAGTGGGTCGTGCTGATGGTGCTTTTCAGCCAGCCCGGGCAGGAGACGGCCTTCTCGCGCATGGAGGACCTGGTGTTCGACGAGCGGTCCGGGGCGGTCCACTGAGGCCGCGCGGAGCACGACCGAAACGGATGCCGCGGCCCCCCGCGGCATGATCGTTTCTGGGGCAAGGCAAATTTTGCGAGGAAAATGAGCAGGAATCTCGTCATCGTCGAGTCGCCGGCCAAGGCGAAGACCATCAAGAAGTACCTGGGCAAGGACTTCGAGGTGATGGCGTCCTATGGCCACGTCCGCGACCTCGTGCCCAAGGAAGGGGCCGTCGATCCCACGCGCCGCTTCGCGATGCGCTGGGAGCTGATCGACAAGAACAGGAAGCACGTCGACGCGATCGCGCGCGCCGTGAAGAAGGCCGACGCACTCTATCTCTCGACGGACCCCGATCGCGAGGGAGAGGCGATCTCGTGGCATCTCTTCGAGCTGCTGAAGGAAGCCGGCGCGCTCGACGGCAAGACCGTCCACCGCAGCGTCTTCTACGAGATCACCGAGAACGCCGTGCAGGAGGCCATCGGCCACCCGCGCGAGATCGCCGATGAGCTGGTGAAGGCCTACCTCGCGCGCCGCGCGCTCGATTACCTGGTCGGGCTTCAACCTTTCGCCGCTGCTGTGGAAGAAGGCCGGGCTCTCGGGCGCGTCCGCCGGCCGCGTGCAGAGCCCCGCGCTGCGCATGATCTGCGAGCGCGAGGAAGAAATCGCCGCGTTCAAGCCGCGCGAATACTGGACCGTGGACGCCGAGGCCGAGAAGGCCTCGCAAGTCTTCGGCGCCCGCCTGACCGAGTTCGGCGGCGAGAAGGTCGAGCAGTTCACCATCACCACGGCCGAGCGCGCCGAGGAAGTGCGCCGCACGCTCGAGCAGTCGGCCGGCGGTGCGCTGACGGTCACCGCCGTCGACAAGAAGCAGCGCAAGCGCAATCCGTCGCCGCCCTTCACGACCTCGACGCTGCAGCAGGAAGCCGCGCGCAAGCTCGGGTTCGGCGCGCAGCGGACGATGCGCACCGCGCAGCGGCTCTACGAGGGCGTCGATTTCGGCGAAGGCCCGGTGGGCCTGATCACCTACATGCGTACCGACTCGGTGAGCCTCGGCATCGATGCGGTGCGCGAGATCCGCAGCACCATCGGCCGGCTGTACGGCGCCGAGGCGCTGCCGGACTCGCCGCGCATGTACCGCACCAAGTCCAAGAACGCGCAGGAGGCGCACGAGGCGATCCGCCCGACGTCCGCCGCCCGCGCGCCGGAGCAGCTCGCGGGCAAGCTCGACCCCGACCAGCACAAGCTCTACACGCTCATCTGGCGCCGCGCCGTCGCGAGCCAGATGGAAGCGGCGGTGTTCGACACGGTCGCGGTGGATCTCTCGGCAGGCAAGGGCCACACGCTGCGCGCCAACGGCTCGACGCTGGTGAAGCCCGGGTTCCTCGCCGTGTACCGCGAGAGCTTCGACGACGTCACGCTCGACGACGACGACGACCGCAGGCTGCCGGCGTTCGAGACCGGCGACCGCGTCAAGCTGAACGCGATCAAGCCCGAGCAGCATTTCACCGAGCCGCCGCCGCGCTTCTCCGAGGCGAGCCTCGTCAAGGCGCTCGAGGAGTACGGCATCGGCCGCCCCTCGACCTACGCCAGCATCATCCAGACGCTGCTGTACAAGAAGTACTGCGAGCTCATCAACAAGCGCTTCATCCCGACCGACCTCGGCAAGATCGTGAACCGGTTCCTGACCGGGAACTTCGAGCGCTACGTCGATTTCAACTTCACCGCCGGGATGGAGGACGAACTCGACAACATCTCGCGCGGCGAAGACGACTGGGTGCAGGTGCTCGACCGCTTCTGGGCCGGGCTCAAGAAGCAGATCGACGACGTGGAGGCGAACGTCACGCGCTCCGACGTCGCCATGGCGCGCGATATCGGCATCGATCCGGCGTCGGGCCGGCCGGTGAGCGTGCGCTACGGCAAGTACGGCGCGTTCGCGCAGATCGGCACGCGCGACGACGAGGAGAAGCCGAAGTTCGCGAGCCTGCGCCCGGGCCAGCGCATGGACGACGTCACGCTCGCCGACGCGCTCGAGCTGTTCAAGCTGCCGCGCACCGTCGGCGACTGGGAGGACGGCTACCCGATCCGCGTCGCGGTCGGTCGCTTCGGGCCGTATGCGCAGTACGGCGCGAAGAAGTACGTGTCGCTCAAGAAGGAAGACGACCCGTACACCGATCACGCTCGAGCGGGCGCTGCAGCTGATCCGCGAGAAGCGCGAGATCGAGGCGAACCGCATCATCCGCGAGTTCCCGGAGGCCGGCATCCAGGTGCTGAACGGCCGCTACGGCCCGTACATCACCGACGGCAAGAAGAACGGCAAGATCCCGAAGGACCGGGACCCGAAGTCGCTGACGCTCGAGGAGTGCCAGGCGTTGATCGCCGCGGCGCCGGAGCGCAAGGGACGTTGGGGCAAGAAGACGGCGCCGGCGAAGGGCGCAGCCGCGAAGACAAAGGCAAAGACGAAGTCGGACGAGGCCGGGACGGAAGGCGCCGTCGTGAAGCCGGCGAAGAAGAAAGCTGCGCCGAAGAAGAAGGCGGCCGCGAAGAAGTCTGCTGCAAAGAAGAAAGCGCCGGCGAAGAAAGAGTCGTGATCCGCGACTGCCATCCGGCCGGCGGGGAGGCATCGTGCGTGGCGCGCCGATCAGTTCAGGGCTTTTTCTCCCCTCAGCAGTCCCGCGACCGACAAGTCCTCGTCCAGCTCGTCCCAGCGAATTCCGGCCCCGCGCCCGATCAGCCGCGAGCGAGCGCCCGCTGCTCAGGCGTCGAGCCGAGCAACCGCGGAAACCATGCCAATGGGGTCGAAAGCGTGCGGCCATCGTCCAGCGTGACGATGACTTCGGTATCCGAGCACCGCACCGACAGTGGCACGCGGCACGGCTTCAACGGCCGAAGTGCTCATTCCATGCCTCCAACAGCAGCGTCCGGTTCTGCCGGACGAACCTGCCCATGTCGCGAGTCCGGCGACTTGATCGACGTTGAGCCTTCGAGAGCGACGGGAGTCTGCTGCAGCTGCATACCGTCTCCACGATCGACCAGGTACGCGCTCGGCAGTCCGTGCTGGGTAATGAGAATGGGCTTCCGATCCCGCTCGATGTCCGAAAGGAGTTCAGTGGCTTTGCGCTTCAGGGTGGTCACGAGTTCGGTACGCATGGAGTGATACTAAAGTGGCACTTCGCATGCGCAAGGCCGCGTTGCCGCTATGCCGGCCGCATACGGTATCCTCGCGCCGGTCATGGACCTCCGACTGCCATCAACATGAACTCACCGGCACCATCGACGGCTGCAGTCATCACCTACCTCCGCTCGCTCCACGACTCGATCACGAGCGCGCTCGAGCGGGCCGACGGCGGCGCGAAGTTCCGCCGCGATTCCTGGGAGCGCCCCGAAGGCGGCGGCGGCGAGAGCCGCGTGCTGCGCGAAGGCGCGGTGTTCGAGCAGGCGGGCATCAACTTCTCGCACGTGATGGGCGGCAAGCTGCCGGCGTCGGCGACGGCTCAGCGGCCGGAACTCGCGGGCGCGAGCTTCGAGGCGACCGGCGTGTCGCTCGTGATCCACCCGCGCAATCCCTACGTGCCGACCTCGCACGCGAACGTGCGTTACTTCGTCGCGATCAAGGACGGCGAACCCGCGGCGTGGTGGTTCGGCGGCGGGTTCGACCTCACGCCCTATTACCCGTTCGAGGAAGACGTGCTGCAGTGGCATCGCGCGGCCAAGGCGGCGTGCGATCCGTTCGGGCCGGACGTGTACGCAAAGTACAAGGACTGGTGCGACCGGTATTTCTTTCTCAAGCACCGCAACGAGACGCGCGGCGTCGGCGGCCTCTTCTTCGACGACCTGAACGAGTGGGGCTTCGAGAAGTCGTTCGCGTTCATGCGCAGCGTCGGCGACCACTATGTGGCGGCGTACCTGCCGATCGTCGAGAAGCGGAAGGACACGCCCTACGGCGAGCGGGAACGGAACTTCCAGCTCTACCGCCGGGGACGTTATGTTGAATTCAACCTGGTCTACGACCGCGGCACGATCTTCGGGCTGCAGACCGGCGGGCGGATCGAGTCGATCCTGATGTCGCTGCCGCCGCTGGTGCGGTGGGAGTACGACTACAAGCCGGAGCCGGGGACGCCCGAGGAGCGGCTGTACAAGGATTTTCTTCGGCCGCGGGACTGGCTGGCGGAGCGACGGCAGGTTCAGGCGCGCCCGGTAGCACCTTGTTTTCCGCAATGGACCTGCGTAGTTTCCGCCCCACGGCTACGGTCGAAGGGCACACCCGCTGCGAGGCGGGGCCGCGCACTGCCCGGGTAGCGCCCCGGCCACTCTTCGGGCTGGGTCGAGCTGACGGCCAGGCTTTTCTTATGTCGCGCCGCGCTGCGGGAAGGCCTCGTACCGCTTGTTTTCCGCTATAGACCTGCGTAGTTTCCGCCTCACGGCAAGCGTCGAAGGGCACACCCGCTGCGAGGCGGGGCCGCAAAGCCACAGCTCTTGATCATTACAGAACAAGAGGGCTGGGCCGCCTGAAGGGAAGCGTCGATCTGCGTCGCACGTGTGACACGGGGAGACGTTTTTTCTTGAAGAGAACGCGCTCGTGCGTGATGGGACAGCCCACAGCGCATGACGTGGTCTCCAGCCTGCCAGCGTGAAAATGATCCCATGCTCCGCAGGAGGAGATATGCGCAAGAAGCCAATGTTGACACTGCTGTCGACGGCCGTGATTACGGCCGTCGCTGCGCTTGTCAGTTCCCGTCACGGCTGTCGTCGCCGCGCCACGTAGCCGAGTCGCCGTCCGCGGCACAGCAAAGTTCACCAGCAACGCCTACATCGTCCGCCTGGCTGAACTGCCCGTCGTGGCGTACGACGGCAGCATCAAGGGCCTGCAGGCCACCAGGCCGCGCAAGGGCGAGAAGATCGACCCGAACAGCCCGCAGGTCGTCAACTACAAGAGTTTCCTCGAGTCGCGGCACGACGCGGTGCTCGCCAGCGTCGGCGGCGGCAAGAAGATCTACAGCTACGGCTACGTGTTCAACGGCTTCGCCGCCGAATTGACCGAGGCCCAGGTCGAGAAGCTCGCGGCCAGACGCCGGGCGTGCTCTCGGTGACCGAAGAACGAGTTGCGGCAGCTCGACACGTCGTCGACCCCGGCATTCCTCGGCCTGAGTGCGCCGGGCGGCCTCTGGTCGATGCTGAGTGGCAACCCCGACGGCAACCCGCATCATCGCCAGCACGGCCCGAACAGCGGCGGTGCCGGCGAGGGCGTCGTCGTCGGCATCGTCGACGGCGGCGTCTGGCCCGAGCATCCGAGCTTCTCGGATCGCGACGCCAGGACGGCAAGCTCGTCTACCAGCAGATTCCGGGCTGGCACGGCAAGTGCGTCCCCGGCGAAGGCTTCAACGCGCTCGAACTGCAACCAGAAGCTGATCGGCGCGCGGTGGTACGGCGCAGGCTGCGGCGGCAACGCCGGGCATCAAGGCCGCTCGCTCCCGTACGAGTTCTGGTCGCCGCGCGGCTGCGGACGGCCACGGCACGCCACACCGCCAGCACGGCCGCCGGCAACAACGGCGTGAACGCCGTCGTCAACGGCAACAGCCTCGGGCTGCGTCAGCGGCATCGCGCCGCGCGCGCGCATCGCGGTCTACAAGGTCTGCTGGGGCTGGTCGAACGCCCGACGGCGGGCTGCTTCGACCATCGGACAGCGTCGCGGCCATCGACCAGGCCGTCGCCGACGGCGTGGACGTCATCAACTTCTCGATCAGCGGCTCGCAGACGAGCTTCCTCGACCCGGTCGAGGTCGCGTTCCTGTTCGCCGCCGATGCGGGCGTGTTCGTCGCGGCCTCCGCCGGCAACAGCGGTCCGACCGTCATCGACCGTTGCGCACCACAGCCCGTGGGTCGACGACGGTTGCGGCCGGCACCCACGATCGCAGTGTACCTCGCGACGGCGACGCTCGGCAACGGCGCGTCGTACACGGGATTCGGCCTCGGTAGCCGCCGTGGCCTCGTCGCCGCTGATCCTGCTCGACGAATGCCGGCCTGGCCGGCGCGAACGCGACGGCGGTCCGCTTGTGCTTCACGGCCGAAGACAACGAGCAGTGGCGGTACGGCCGGTCCTCGATCCCGCCAAGGTCGCCGGCAAGATCGTCGTCTGCGACCGCGGCACCAGTGCACGCGTCAACAAGAGCCTGGCGGTCCAGCAGGCCGGCGGCGTCGGCATGATCCTGACCAACACGTCGCCGAACTCGCTCAACGCCGACCTGCACTCCGTGCCGACCGTGCACCTGCCAGAACACGGATCGTGCCGGCGGTCTGGGCCTACGGCGGCGACCGCCGGGGCGACCGCGAGTCTCGGCGCCGGCGAGCAGTATCAGGGCGCAATCGCCCCGGACGTCGCGTCGTTCTCGTCGCGCGGCCCGGCTGCTTGCAGCTGGCGGTGACATCGCTCAAGCCCGACATCATGGCGCCCGGCGTCAGGACATCCTCGCTGCGATGTCGCCGTCCAGAGCGGCGGCCCGCTGTTCGACTTCCTGTCAGCGGCACCTCGATGTCGAGCCCGCACATTGCCGGCATCGCCGCGCTGTTCAAGCAGAAGTGCACCCGAACTGGTCGCCGCCGCGATCAAGTCGGCGCTGATGACGACCGGCAAGCCGGACGCGCAACGACGGCACCGCCGATTCCGGGCGGCTGTCGTTCCGACTATGGCGCCGGCCAGGTCGTTCCGAACAGTCGCAGCGAACCCGGGCCTCGTGTTCGACGCGGGTTTCAACGACTGGCTGGCGTTCCTGTGCGGCACGGGGCAGCTCAGCTGCGTCGTACTGCGCGTCGATCTGCCATCGACCCGAGCGATCTCAACTACCCGTCGATCGCCATCGGCGCACCTGGCGGGCGCGCAGACCGTGACGCGCACGGTGACCAACGTCGGCGCGTCTGCTGAGACCTACACGGTGTCGCGTGCACAGGCCTGGCCGGGATCACGGTGGCATCGTGCCGTCGGCGTTCACGATCGCTCCGGGCGCCAGACGAAGTCCTTCAGCGTTCACGTTCACGACGAACGGCAGCGCGGCGCTCAACGCGTACACGCAAGGCGGCCATCACCTGACCGGCAGCGCCGGCCACGTGGTGCGCAGCCCGGTCGTGATCCGGCCGGTTGCGCTTGCGGCGCCGACGCAGGTCAGTCTGGTTCGTACAACGTGACGTTCGGGTACACCGGTGCGTTCACGTGCGACGGCTCGCGGCCTGGTACCGGCGGCCGTGACGGCTGGCACCGTGGCGGACGACCCGATCGAATGGCAGCGTGCTCGCTGACGGCGCCGAATGCGCAGCTGATCACGTTGTCGTTCCGGCCGGCACGACCTACGCGCGGTTCTCGCTGTTCGACGCCGACGTGAACCCGGGCTCCGACCTCGACCTGTGCGTGTACCTTGGCACGGCACTCAGGTAGGGAGCAGCGGGTCGGGCACCTCGGCTGAAGAAGTCAACCTGCGTGGATCCGGCAGCCGGCACCTACACCGTCGTTGTGCAGGGCTGGGGCGTGGTCGGCTCGACGCCGTTCAAGCTGTACACGCTGGGTCCTCGGCAGCGCGGCGGCCGGCAACATGACGGTCACGGCTCCTGCGGCCGCTGTCCGTCGGAGCCACGGGTACGATCAGCCTCGCGCTTCAGCGGCCTGGCTGCGGGGACGAAGTACCTCGGTTCCGTCGCCTACGCCGGCGCAGCTGGCCTGCCGAACCCGACGATCGTCCGGGTCGACACGCCGTAAGGCGCTGACCATACTAGTCACTCGGTGACACGCCCCGGGGAGAAATCCCCGGGGCGTTTTCTTTGGCGCTGGTGAAACGGGCTAGATCGCGGCGTCGTCGGAAACGGGCGGCACAACACGCCCTGCCGGGCAGAACGTCGGCGCCCCGCGGCGCCCCGCGTGATAGTCGAGCGTCTCGGTACCGGCCCGCACGCGAATCCGAAACCCCGGCACCAGTGCCTGCGTGTACATCATCCCCGGCTGCGGACAGCCGAGCGACCCGTCCGACCAGGTCACGGCCTCGGCGCTCAGCACCTCGAGTTCTGTCCGCTTGAGCCCTGTGCGCCTGGCCGCATCGGTCAATGCGCGCATCGATCGCAGATTGCAGCGTGGTCATGACTGGCCCCTGCACAGGCGCTGGCGTCGTCGTAGGCGTCGGCGCGGGCGGCACCTCGGACGCACAGGCCGCGAGCACGGTGCAACCGAGCACAAACGTAGCCGCCCGAACCACTGCGCGCCTATCATGGGTTCGCATCCGTTTCAGTACCCCTCTGAGCCATGAACTACCGCCACGCCTTCCACGCCGGCAACTTCGCGGACGTGCTGAAGCACGTGGTGCTCATGATGCTCGTCGAGCACCTGAAGAAGAAGTCCTCCCCGTTCCTGTTCCTCGACACGCACGCCGGCCGCGGCGTCTACGACCTGAGCGAGGCACAGCCGCAGCGCAGCGGCGAGTACAAGTCCGGCATCGGCCGGCTGCTCGACCTGCCGGCCGCATCGCTGCCGCCGGAGGTCGCCGCCTACATCCGGCTGGTGCGCGAGTCCGCCGGCAAGGATCACAGTGCGATCACGGCCTACCCCGGCTCGCCGGTCATCGTGGCGCGGATGCGCCGCCCGACCGACCGGCTCGTCCTGATCGAGAAGCTGCCGAAGGAAGCGGACGCATTGCGCGCGGCGGTCGGCCGTCAGCGGCTCGTCTCGGTGATCGACGGCGACGGGTACGCGGCTCTCAAGGCGCACCTGCCGCCGCGCGAAGGCCGCGGCCTGGTGCTCATCGACCCGCCGTACGAATCCGAGCTCGAGTTCGACAAGGTGCTCGCCGCGCTCGAAGTCGCGCACGAACGCTGGCCGACCGGCATGTACTGCGTCTGGTATCCGCTCACCGACCGTGCGGGTCCGGTCCGCTTCCATCGCAACGTCGAGCGAGCCGGCATCCGCAAGGTGCTCGACGTGACGCTGAACGTGCTGCCGGCCGACGCGCAGGTCGGGATGAGCGGCGCGGGGCTCGTGATCATCAATCCGCCGTGGCAGCTCGACGAGCGGCTCAAGGAACTGATGCCCCAGCTGCACAAGCTGCTGTCGCCGGAGGGGCTCGGCGGGAGCAGCGTCGAGTGGATCGTGCCGGAGTAGACGGGCGCAAGGTCGCGCTGCCACCCGGATCGGTGCGGGCAAGCAGCAACGCCGCTCTACGCTGACTTCAATTCTTCTCTCGAAGACTCGCCGGAGGGTCGGCTTCATCGGCTGCGGCCGAACCCAGCATCACTTTGCGCAGCGACTGGTTGATCACGAGTGCTGATGCGCGATGCCCTGCGCTGCGGCCTCGCTCGATGGCCTCAGTGCAGCGCGTCGCTGGCCAGAATCTGCGTGATGCGCGTCTGCCGAAGACCGCGAATCGGATTGGAGCGGCGGGCCGCCGCATGCTGGATATCGATTCGCCCGCTGGTGCCGTTGGAAAAACCGTACCGCTTACGCATGCATTCGAGCAGCATCACTTCTGACGTAGCCTGATCTGCGCGCCGAAATCAGCCGAATGCGAGTCGGCGCCCCGCAATGCGTGCAGCCGACCGTACGAACAGCCTCGGGCGTTCGGTCATTCCACGATGACTCCAGGAATTGTTCGTCACGCGAAAAGCTCAAGACTCCCGATCGCCAGGGCCCAGGCGCGGGCAGGTCGTCCGCGCCTACGCGCCGTGGGTGATCAGTCCGACGACACCCGAGACGATGCCTGCGTGCGACCGAGCTGAGCGAGGCCGCCGGAATCGATTTCTGGGATGCGCTGATCGTTGCTGCCGCAGAGCAGTCGGGATGCAGAGACTCTCTACAGTGAGGACCTGAACGACGGACAACTGATCGCCGGCGTCTCGCGTCGTCAATCCGCTGCGCTGAAGTCAGCGTCGGCCGGCACGCCAGCTTCACGCAATCGGCACGCCTGAAGCACCCGACCGTGTGGTCGTTGACCATCCCCGTCGCCTGCATGTGCGCGTAGATGATCGTCGAGCCCACGAACCTGAACCCGCGCTTCTTCAGGTCCTTGCTGAGCGCGTCGGACTCCGCGCTGGTCGCCGGCACCTGCTTCATCGCGGTCCACTTGTTCACGATCGGCTTGCCGCCGACGAACGACCACAGGTGCTCTGAAAGGACACCGACCTCGTCCTGCAGCTTCAGCACGGCCTTCGCGTTACTGATCGCGGATTCGATCTTGAGCCGGTTGCGCACGATGCCCGGAAACTGCATCAGCCGCTCGACCTTGCGCTTGTCGAAGCGCGCGACCTTCTCCACGTCGAAGTCCGCGAACGCCTCCCGATAGCCCTCGCGCTTGTTCAGGATCGTGGACCAGCTCAACCCGGCCTGGGCGCCTTCGAGGATCAGGAACTCGAACTGCTTGCGGTCGTCGTGGGCAGGGACGCCCCACTCCTCGTCGTGATAGCGGATGTACGCCTCGCTCATGCCGCCGTAGGACCACTCACAGCGCGGGCGGGAGTCGGGAGCGAAGGAAGGCCTGGAACTCATTCAGAGTGGCCTCGCGGACCTGTAGCGCACGTCCGGAATGGCCTCGAAATCCGCATCCTGCGTCCAGAGAGTTGCGCCGAATGCACGCGCCGTGGCAAGCATGATGCTGTCGGCCATCGGCAGCGCCTCTCTCCGGGACAGGCGTGCAGCGTCAATGGCCAGGGCGCCGAGAGCTCCACGATGCGACCCTGGTACATCAGCGCGATCGCCTGCAGCGCAAGCGACTCGTCCCGCTGCCCGAGGACGCGCTTGAACACCTCGAAAATCGAAAGGGTCGGCACCAGCAGGTCGGCCGTCGCTTCGACAGCCGGAGCAAAGAACGTCGCGTTCGGGCCACCCGCCAGGTACTCGAGCCACCCGGAGGAGTCCACGACGTTCATGCCCGGTCGTTGTCGCGCGGCACCGAGGTATCGATGCCCTTGAGCATGCCGCGACTCTTGCGGATCGAGCGCACCGGGATCAGTTCGATGCGGTCACCGTACTGGATCGCCTGGACCTTCTGGCCCGGCCTGATCCCCATGGCCTCCCGGATGGCGAGCGGAATCACCACCTGGAACTTGGGGGAAACCGTCACTGTGTGCGTCATACGAAATCCTGATCGATCCGGTAACCGTAATACGGCCGAATCGTATCACCCCGCACAAAGCTGTCGCCAGCCTGGAATCGTGCGCAAACGTGCAGAAATTCCCGGCAGGGGACACTCTCCTGCTGGATCTCCTGGACTGCCAGGAGAGTGTCCCCTACCACACCACCGCGGCTGCGACGCGCTCGGCGACCTGCGAAAGATCCGCGCCCGTCGGGCCGATCACCGCCACGCTGCCAGGGCCCGCCGGCAGGATCGTGCCGACATATCCCTGCTCGGCGAACTTCACCGGCGCCGTCACCTTCTCGTTGCGCAGCACCATCACCGTCACCGGCCCGGCATCCGTCTGCACGACCAGGTGCGGCACTTTCTCGCCACGGAACCGGCAGGTCTGCGCGTAGCTCACCATGCCGGCATCGGACCGCAATCGAATGCCGCCACGCTCCATCACGCGCTCGACCTTGGAAGCGTCCTCGGGCGCGGACGTCATCACCATCACGCCCGGCTCGTGAGCCATGTGCCTGACGACATCCTCGGCAAGCGAGGTGCGAGGCCCGCTCACCCACAGCAGCGATCCAACGAGAACGCCACCCGCGATGCTGGCCGCGAGCGCCATCCAGCGACGTCGCTCGATCCGCGGGAACGCCACCACGTTCGGCGTCACGGCAGCCGCATTGCGTTCCGGCACCGGCACGCGCAGTGCGGCCAGGATCCGCTCGTCGAGCACCAGCGTCTGCCGCAGGAACTCGGCGCACTTCGGGCAGGCGTCCCGGTGCGCAGCGGCCTCGACGCTCAAATGCCCGGGATCGGCGCCCGCAGCCCGGCGAAATTCGAGGCACTC
Organism: uncultured Gammaproteobacteria bacterium; assembly: GCA_963733565.1. Classification (GTDB taxonomy): domain Bacteria; phylum Pseudomonadota; class Gammaproteobacteria; order Steroidobacterales; family Steroidobacteraceae; genus RPQJ01. Next base: position 12,988 of record CAVTDU010000003.1, on the reverse strand, counting down.
CATGGTCAGTCCTCCTCCCCGGTCGCCGCGAGGCCGAGCTGCCTGCGCAACTTCTGTCGCGCGCGGAACAGGCGCGTCAGCACCGCGCCCTGGGTGAGCCCGAGCTGGCCCGCAATCTCGTCGGTCGTGTAGCCCATCAGAACCTGCAGCACCAGCGGCTCCCGGTAGTCGTCCTCCAGCGCGAAGATTGCGCGGCGCACGTCCATCGTCTCCTGCTCCTCTTCCGCGGCGAGTTCCGGGGACTCACTGCCCACCAGCTCGTCCACCTGCACCGTCTTGAAACGCTTCCGCTCGAACAACCGCGCGTGCTCCCGGCGGATGATCGTCAGCAGCCAGGGCTTGACCGCCGCCGTCTCGGCCAGGCTTCCGCGCGAGCGCCAGGCCCTGAGCAGCGCCTCCTGCACGACGTCGTCGGCCACCTGCCGGTCCCGCGCCAGCCAGAAGGCAAACCGGTAGAGATCCGGCCGCAACTCGTCGCAGAGCCGCGCAAATGCGGATTCCCCGTGCTTTCCGGCAAATGGCGCGTTCATGTATAAAGACCGGGCAACTTACGGCGTTATTTCGGTTCGGCGGGTGGGATTTGCCCCACCCCGCCCCGGGTGGCTTTGCCGGGCAACATAGCCCCTCGGGCTCCGGCGGCGCAAACCCGGACCGCACGAGACTGGAGTCCAGCATGAGCCACCACCACACCCCCTCCCAGTACCCGCGGGTCCGCATGCGACGCATGCGGCGGGACGAGTTCTCCCGGCGCCTGATGCGGGAAACGACCCTGACTGCCGCAGACTTCATCTACCCCGTCTTCGTGATGGAGGGGTCGAAGCAGCGGGTGGCCGTGCCCTCGATGCCCGGGGTCGACCGCGTGACGGTGGACGAACTCGTGCGCGACGCCGAGGCGATCGCAAAGCTTGGCGTTCCGGCCATCGCGCTCTTCCCGGTCACGGCACCGGAGGCCAAGTCCCTCGACGGCCGCGAAGCCTGGAATCCGGATGGCCTCGCCCAGCGTGCCGTGCGCGCGCTCAAGAAGGCATTGCCGGAGCTCGGTGTCGTCACCGACGTGGCGCTCGATCCGTTCACGACCCACGGCCAGGACGGCATCATCGACGAGACCGGCTACGTCTTGAACGACGTGACGGTCGAGGCGCTCGTGAAGCAGGCCGTGTCGCACGCGGCAGCCGGCGCCGACATCGTCGCGCCCTCCGACATGATGGACGGCCGCATCGGTGCCGTGCGCGATGCCCTCGAGGCCGCCGGCCACATCCACACCCGCATCCTCGCCTACTCCGCCAAGTACGCGTCGAGTTTCTACGGCCCGTTCCGCGATGCCGTGGGCTCGGCGGGCAACCTCGGCAAGGGCAACAAGTACAACTACCAGATGGACCCGGCGAACTCCGACGAGGCGCTGCGCGAAGTGCAGCTCGACCTCGACGAGGGCGCCGACATGGTGATGATCAAGCCCGGGATGCCCTACCTCGACATCGTGCGCCGCGTGAAGGATCGCTTCGGCGTGCCGACGTACGTCTACCAGGTGAGCGGCGAGTACGCGATGCTGATGGCGGCCGCACAGAACGGCTGGCTCGACGAGCGCGCGGTCGTGCTCGAGTCGCTGACGTCGATCAAGCGCGCGGGCGCGGACGGGATCCTGACGTATTTCGCGCGGCGGGCGGCGGAGTGGCTGCAAGGAAAGTGACTAATGATCAGTGATCAGCGGTTAGTGAAGAGGCCGGCGCGCCGGCCGATCCGATTCCCTCACTAACCGCTAACCGCTGATCACGAACCGCTCTCTTCCACTACCCCTACCCCCTGATCACGACCCCCTTCTCTTCTTCCTCACTATCCGCTATCCGCTATTCACCACCCGCTCTCCCCTCCCATGCCCGCCTCCTACGGCCTCTTCGGTTACCCGGTCCAGCACAGCTGGTCGCCGTTCATCCATGGGATGTTCGCGAAGCAGACCGCCCAGGACATGGAGTACCGGCTGTTCGAGTCGCCGCCTGAGCGGTTCCGCAGCGAGGTGCTGGAGTTCTTCCGCACCGGCGGCAGTGGCGTCAACGTCACGGTGCCGCACAAGCGGGCGGCGACCGATCTCGTCAACGAACTCACGCCACGGGCGCAGGTCGCGAACGCCATCAACACGATCGTGCGACGGGACGAAAGCCTCGTCGGCGACAACACGGACGGCGCCGGCCTGCTCGCCGACCTGACGCGGAACCTGCGGCTCAACTTGTCCTCGCCCCGGATCCTGCTGCTCGGTGCCGGAGGCGCGGCACGCGGGGCCCTCGGTCCGCTGCTCGAGCTCAAGCCGCGCCTGCTCGTCGTCGCGAACCGGACCGCGGAGCGTGCCGTCGAGATCGCGGAGGACTTCGCGTACCTCGGGCCGGTCAGCGGCTGTGAGTTCGCGAGGCTCGAAAACCAGCGCTTCGACCTGATCGTGAACGCGACGTCCGCGAGCCTGCGGGGCGACGTGCCGGCGATCCCGGCCGGCGTGGTCGACTCGCTGACCACCTGCTACGACATGGCATACGGCAGCGGCGACACCGCATTCGTGACCTGGGCGAAAGCCCGCGGCGCCGGCCGCGCCGAACAGGGCTGGGGCATGCTGGTCGAGCAGGCCGCCGAGGCATTTTTCCTGTGGCGCGGCGTGCGGCCGGACACGGCGCCTGTCCTTGCGGCGCTGCGCGCGCGCGCGACTAAGGCGCCCCGTAGTCCTTCTTGAGGGCGACGTACCAGGAAGCCATGGCCGGGACCCGCGCGACCTCCGCGTCGGTGAGTTCGCGGACGCGGCGCGCCGGATTGCCTACGTAGAGGCCGCCCGACTCGAGCCGCTTGCCGGGCGTCACGACGGCGCCCGCGCCGATCATCACGTCGTCCTCCACCACCACGCCGTCGAGCACGATCGCGCCGATTCCCACCAGCACCCGGTTGCCGATGGTGCAGCCGTGGACGACGACCTTGTGCCCGATCACCACGTCTTCGCCGATGAGCAGCGGCCAGCCCGTGTCGTTTCCGGCATACGGTCGCGACACGTGCAGCACGCTGCCATCCTGGACGTTGCTGCGCGCGCCGATGCGGATCTGGTTGACGTCTCCGCGCACGACCGCCATCGGCCAGACCGAGACCTGGTCACCGAGGACCACGTCGCCGATCACGAGCGCCGTCGGATCGACATATACGCCCTCGCCGAGCGTCGGGTGGATTCCCAGGTAGGGCTGTACAGGCACGTCCGTCACCTCCGAAATGCGACGCGTAGTCTAGACGGTGCCCCCCCAAACACCGCAATCTTGCACGCCGGCGGCCTTTTTGCCGCCAGGGAGACCGCAAGATGATCGTCGTACTGCTGCTGTTCGTCGCGCTTGCTGGTGGTCGTGGCGGTCTACGTCATCCGCATCTACAACGGCCTGGTGGCGCTGCGCGAGAACGTGCGCAAGGCCTGGTCGAACATCGACGTGCTGCTCACGCAGCGGCACGACGAGCTGCCGAAGCTGGTCGAGACCTGCAAGCGCTACATGGCCTACGAGCAGCAGACGCTCGAGCGCGTGATGCAGGCACGCTCGGCCGTCTTCAAGGCCCAGGGCACCGGCGACGTCGCCGCCCTGGGCGCGGCCGAGCAGCAGTTGCGCGAGGGCCTCGGGCGCCTGTTCGCCGTGGCCGAGAACTATCCGGACCTCAAGGCAGACCAGGGCTTCCGGCACCTGCAGAGCCGCATCACCGAGCTCGAGGAGTCGATCGCGGATCGCCGCGAGCTCTACAACGAGGCGGTCAACCTGAACAACATCCGCATCCAGACCTTCCCGGACCTGGTGGTGGCGCGCATGTTCGACTTCAAGGCCTCGGCACTGCTCGAGTTCGCGGAGGAACAGCAAGCGCGACGTGGACCTGGGCAAGCTGTTTGGTTGACGCGTCCGACTTCTGGTTCTGGGTACTGACCCTCGGCGTCGCCGTCTCGGGCGGAGGCTGGCTCGCATTCCGCTCGCTGCACATCGCGCGGCTGATCGAGGACACGCCCACCTCGCGCATCCGCTCGGCGGCGCAGGGCTATGTCGAGCTCGCCGGCCGCTGCCGGCCGCTCGACGGCACGCAGAACCTCGCGCCTCTCACGCAGCGCCCGTGCGTCTGGTGGAGCTACCGGATCCAGCAGAAGGCGGAATCGGGACCGAGCGGCAAGCGTCGCCAGTCGTGGCGCACGGTCAGCTCGGGGCGCTCGGAGCAGCCGTTCCTGCTCGACGACGGCACCGGCGAGTGCATCGTGCAGCCGGGCGGCGCCGAGATCCTGACCGGTGAATCGACCACCTGGTACGGCGCCACGCCCTGGCCGACGCAGGCTCCGGGCGCGGGACTGCTGCGCTCGCAGGGGCGCGAATATCGCTACTTCGAGGAACGCATCTACGAGCACGAGCAGCTCTGCCTGCTCGGGCAGTTCGGGACGCTCAGCACCGACGGCCAGCGCGACAGGCAGGCGGAGATCACCGCCCTGCTCGCGGAGTGGAAGCAGGACCAGGCCCGGCTCGCCGAGCGCTTCGATCAGCGACCGGGATGGGCACGTCAGCCTGAGCGAATGGGAGCAGGCACGCGAGGAAGCGAAGCGCACGGTCGCCGAGCGGCAGCTCGATCGTCCGGCGCAGCCGGCCCTGCACGTCCTCAGCCGCCCGGACGGCGGCCAGCTGTTCCTGATCGCCGCCTTCCCGGAAGGCGACATCGCGAAGCGCTACCGGCGGCGTGCCGTCATCGCGTTCGTCGGGTTTGCCGCCGCGGTCTACGCGCTCGGCTGGCTGCTGCAGGGAGTATTCGGCGGAGCCGGCGGCTGAGCCTAGAATAGCCGCTCCTCCACCCAGGCCGGATGGGCGCGATGACGAATCCCCTGCTCACAGATTCCCCGCTGCCGGATTTTCCGGCGATCGAAGCCAGCCACGTCGAGCCGGCAATCCGTCAGCTGCTCGAGGCGAAACCGCCGCACGCTCGCCGCCCTGCTGGCAGGCGGCGCCGAGGGGTGGGATGGACTCGTCGCTCCGATCGAGCGCATGCATCATCGCCTCGCGCGCGCCTGGTCACCGGTCGGGCACCTGAACGGCGTCATGAACGGCGACGACCTGCGCGTGGCCTACAACGCCTGCCTGCCGCTGCTGACCGCGTACCACACCGAGCTCGCGCAGAACGTCGAACTTTGCGCGGCGTACCAGCGCGTGCTCGACCGGGACGGCGCGAGCCTCGACGCGGCCCAGCGCAAGCTGCTCGAGAACGCGCTGCGTGATTTCCGCCTTGCCGGCGTATCGCTGCCGGCCGATCGCAAGCAGCGCTTCGGACAGGTCATGGAACGCCTCGCCACCGTGCAGGCGAAGTTCGACGAGAACGTGCTCGACGCCACGAACGCCTGGTCACGACACGTCGTGGCGGAGGTCGAACTCGCCGGCCTGCCCGCGAACACGGTGCAGCGGGCTCGCCAGACGGCCGAAGCCGCCGGCCAGTCCGGCTGGCTGCTCTCGCTGGACGCGCCGAACTACCAGGCGGTCATGACGCACGCGGAGAGCGAGACGCTGCGCCGCGAGTTCTACGAGGCCTGGGTCACGCGCGCCTCGGACCAGGGGCCGCACGCCGGGCAGTGGGACAATTCGCCGCTGATGGCCGAGATCCTCGCGCTGCGCAGCGAGGCGGCCAACCTGGTCGGCTTCTCGAATTTTGCCGAGTACTCGATCGCGACGAAGATGGCGCACCGGACCGACGAGGTACTCGATTTCCTGCGCGAACTGGCGCGCGTGAGCCGCCCGGCTGCAGAGCGCGAGTTCGCCGAAGTCGAGCAGTTCGCGGGCCGGAGCCTCGAGGCCTGGGACGTCGCGTTCTACGCCGAACGCCTCAAGCGTGCGCGGCTGGACGTTTCCGAGGAAGCGCTGCGCCCCTATTTCCCGTTGCCCCGCGTACTCGCGGGACTGTTTACGGTCGTGACGCGTCTCTACGGTGTGCGCATCGTGGCGCGACCGGACGCCCTCGTTTACCACGAGGACGTCCGCTACTTCGACATCGTGGACCGCGACGGCACGCCGCGCGGCGGATTCTTCCTCGACCTCTACGCCCGGCCGAAGAAGCGTGGTGGCGCCTGGATGGACGAGTGCGTCGGCCGGATCCGCATGGCCGACGCGAGCGCGCTGCCGGTTGCCTACCTGGTCTGCAACTTCTCGCCGCCGGTCGGCAGCCAGCCGTCGCTGCTCACTCACCAGGAAGTGCTGACGCTGTTCCACGAATTCGGGCACGGGCTGCACCACATGCTCACGCGAGTGGACTACCCGAGCGTCGCGGGCATCAACGGCGTGCCGTGGGACGCGGTCGAACTGCCGAGCCAGTTCATGGAGAACTTCGCCTGGCGCGACGAGGTGCTGCCGCTCATTTCGGCCCACGTCGAGACCGGCGAACCGCTGCCGGCGGAAATGCTGCGCAAGCTCCAGGGCACGCGGACGTTCCAGGCGGGCATGCACACCGCGCGGCAACTCGAATTCGCGCTGTTCGACTTCCGGCTGCACGCCGAGTACCTGCCCGGCTCGCCGCCGCGCATCGCCGAGACGCTGGCCGAGGTCCGCGACGAGGTGGCCGTCGTGCGGCCGCCGGCGTTCAACCGCTTCCCGAACAGTTTCCAGCACGTGTTCTCGGGCGGCTACGCCGCCGGCTACTACAGCTACAAGTGGGCCGAGGTGCTGTCGGCCGATGCCTTCGGCGCGTTCGAGGAGCACGGCGTGTTCGACCTCGCGACGGCACGCCGCTTCCTCAAGTCCATACTCGAGCGCGGCGGCAGTCGCGATGCGATGGAGGCATTCATCGAGTTCCGCGGGCGCAAGCCGCAGATCGAGCCGCTGCTGCGGCAGCTGGGGCTGGCGGCCTGACCATGCTCATCGCGACCTGGAACGTCAATTCGCTTCGCGTCCGGCTGGCGCAGATGAAGGACTGGCTCGCCGCGAACCCGGTGGACGTGATGGTGCTGCAGGAAACGAAGCTGCCCGACACGGACTTCCCGCGCGACGAGATCGAGTCGATCGGCATGCGGGTCGTCTTCAGCGGTCAGCGCACCTACAACGGGGTCGCGATCCTCGCGAAGCAGGAACCGGCCGACGTGGTCGCGGGCATCCCGGGCTTCGAGGACGAGCAGAAGCGCGTGCTGGCGGCCACGGTCGGCGGCGTGCGCGTCATCGACGTCTACGTCCCGAACGGACAGACGGTCGGCTCGGACAAGTTCGAGTACAAGCTGCGCTGGCTCGAGGCGCTGCGCGGCTACGTCGCGGCCGAGCTCGAGCGCCACCCGCAGCTGGTCGTGCTCGGCGACTACAACATCGCGCCGGAGGATCGCGACGTGCACGATCCCAAGGCATGGGAAGGCTCGGTGCACGTGAGCGAGCCGGAGCGCGCCGCGCTGAGGTCGCTGCTGGCGCTCGGGCTCGAGGATTGCTTCCGCCGCTTCGAGCAGCCGGAGAAGGCTTTTTCGTGGTGGGACTACCGGATGATGGCTTTCCGGCGCAACGCAGGTCTCAGAATTGACCTGATCCTCGCGAGCACGAAACTGGCCGAAAAGTGCGTGGAAAGTCGCATCGACAAGACGCCCCGCAAGCTCGAACGGCCGTCCGACCACACTCCGGTGCTCGCGACGTTTGACATATAGGCGCGGCAGCGCCAGGTGTCGGTTTTTTTTACTCTGGTGTTCCGGTGTCGAAGGACTACACTCGCCCGCATTGGCATTGCGTGGGCGGACCGGCGTTCGTTCAGAGAAGAAGAATTCGACGATGCGATACAGGCGCAGCGACTACGACGTAACCAACACCGTGCAGGTCAGCTCGGTCGCGGCCGTACGCCGGGCGGTCGAGGAAATCTTCTCGCAGACCTGGCCTGGCGGAAACGTCGAGCGGATCGCCGCCGCCTTCGGCGACTTCGAGCGTCTCTTCACCGGGCAGTTTCCCGGTTACTTCGGCTGCGACACCGTCTATCACGACCTGCAGCACACGCTGGACGACACGCTCGCGATGGCACGGCTGCTCGCCGGCTACGACAAGTCGCATGCGGCGGACCAGCGCCTCGGCGCCGACCGGGCCGTGATGGGCATCGTGGTCGCGCTCTTCCACGATGCCGGCTACATCCGCCAGACCGACGACACGCAGCATCGCAACGGCGCCGAGTTCACGCGCACGCACGTCAGCCGCAGCGCGAGCTTCCTTGCGCGCTACCTGCCGACGATCGGCATGGCGGAGTGGGTGCCGGTGGCGACGCAGATCGTGCATTTCACCGGCTATGAGCTCAAGTTCGACCAGATCCGCCTCGACGACCCCCGCGATCGCAAGGTCGGGCACCTGATCGGCACCGCGGACATGGTCGCGCAGATGGCCGACCGCTGTTACCTGGAGAAATGCCGCGACCGCCTGTACCCGGAGTTCGTGCTCGGCGGCGTCGCCGTCTCGCGCGGCGACGAGGGCGGGCTGAATGTCGCGTACGGCTCGGGGCTCGACGTGCTGCGCCATACGCCGGAGTTCGTGGCCGAGACCATGCGCACGCGGCTCGACGGCGAGTTCGGCGGCGCCTACCGCTATTTCGAGGCGGTGTTCGGCGGTCGCAATCCGTACATGGAGGCGATCGACGCCAACCTCGCCTACCTGAAGATCGTGTTGCAGACGCGGCGCTGGTCGATGCTGCGCCGCGAGCCGCCGTGCTTCACCTGGGAAAAGAACCCGCTGCAGAACATGCGCGCCCTGGTGATCGACCACCTCAAGACGACCGTCGCCGCCGCGTAGGGGACATGGGGACATTCCTAGGGGACATTCTCCTTTTCCGTCTGGAGGAAAAGAGAATGTCCCCTTCATGTCCCTATTTTGCCAGCGCGTCGAGCAACGCCTGCGGATCGGACGACACGTGCAGCAGCGCGCGATGCTTCGGCTTCATGAAGCCCTCGGCCGTCGCGCGATCCAGGAACGCGATCAATCCGTCGTAATAGCCGTTCACGTTGAGCAGCCCGTTCGGCTTCGTCTCGAGGCCGAGTTGCGCCCAGCTGAGCGCCTCGAACAGCTCGTCCATCGTTCCGATGCCACCCGGCAGCGACAGGAACGCGTCCGACAGGTCGCCCATGCGCACCTTGCGCTCCGTCAGCGTCTCGACGATCTCGAGTTCCGTGAGGCCGTCGTGGCCGACCTCCCACTCGTACAGGAAGCGCGGGATCACGCCGATCACCCGGCCGCCCGCCTCGAGCGCCGCGTCCGCGAGAATTCCCATCAGTCCGACGCTGCCGCCTCCGTACACCAGCGTCCAGCCGCGACGCGCGATCTCGCTCCCGACGGCATGCGCGACCTCCGCGTAAAGCGGATCGACGCCCGGCGACGAACCGCAGAAGACACAGATCGCGCGAGCAGGCGCGCCGGTCATGAACGCGCGGACGGCCGGGTGAGGGACCTGCAGGAATGCGGCCGGATCCTCGCCCCGTTCGAGCACCTCGACCAGCGCCGAGCCGACCACCACGCCGTCCACGTGCCCCGTCATGCGCTCGACCTGCTCGCGGCCTCGGATTCCGAACCCGGCGCAGACCGGGATCGGCGACACGGCGCGCACGCGGTCCATGTACGCGAGCACGTCCTCGGGTACGGCGACGCTCTTGCCCGTGGTGCCGGTCATGGTCACCGCGTACACGAATCCCTGGCTCGCCTCGCACAGCATCCGGATCCGCGCGGGCGGCGTAACCGGCGTGACCATCTGCACCAGCGCGACGCCGACCCGATCGAAGGCCGCGCGCATCTCGGCGCTTTCCTCGTACGGCAGGTCGGGGATGATGAACCCGGCGACTCCGGCCTCGACCGCGGCCTCGGGCAGCCTGTCGAGGCCATAGGCCAGCAGCGGGTTGAGGTAGCTCATCAGCAGCAGCGGCGCATTCGGCCGGGGCTGCATCTGCCGCAGTTCGTCGAGCAGCCATGGCAGCGTGAAGCCGCCGCGCAACGCAACCTGGCTCGCGCGCTGGATGGTCATCCCGTCGGCCATCGGATCACTGAACGGCACGCCGATCTCGACGACGTCCGCCTCGCCGCCGATCGCCGCGAGATTGCGCCGGAAGCCCGCCCGGTCCGGGAACCCGCCGGTCATGAATCCGACCACTGCCGGACGGCCCGCCGCGGCGGCGGCGCGAATGGCGGCGCTGATCGTGTCGCGCGGCTTCGTCATCACAGCTTCCCCTTCAGCAGCGTGCGCTGCAGCGTCGGCATGTCCTTGTCGCCGCGCCCCGAGAGCCCGATCAGGATGCGGCTGCCGGGGTTCTCGCGCGCATAGCGCTTTGCGCCCGCGAACGCGTGGGCGGTCTCGATCGCGGGCAGGATGCCCTCGGCCTCGCAGCACTCGGCCAGCGCCTCGAGCGACTCGTCGTCCTCCGCCGCCTCGTACTTCACGCGCCCGATGCTCGCGAGCAGCGCGTGCTCGGGACCGACGCCCGGATAGTCGAGGCCGGCCGACACCGAATGCGTCTCCTGGATCTGGCCGTGCTCGTCCTGCAGCAGCAGCGAGTAGCAGCCCTGCAGCACGCCGGGCGTGCCGTAGGCGAGCGACGCCGCGTTCTGCCCGAGGCCCGTGCCGGTGCCACCCGCTTCGAGTCCGAGCAGCTTCACGCTCAGGTCACGCACGAAGGGGTGAAACAGGCCGATCGCGTTCGACCCGCCGCCGACGCACGCGACGGCGACGTCGGGCAGTGCGCCTGCCTGCTCGAGCATCTGCGCGCGCGCCTCGACCCCGATCACGGACTGGAACTCGCGCACGAGATACGGATACGGATGCGGTCCGACCGCGGAACCGAGCAGGTAATACGTTCCGTTCGGGTCGGACACCCAGTCGCGCAGCGCCTCGTCGATCGCGGCACGCAGCGTCTGGTCGCCGCCGGTCACGGGCACGACCTCGGCGCCCAGCAGCTTCATGCGCCCGACGTTCGGCGCCTGGCGCTCCATGTCGATCGCGCCCATGTAGACGACGCACGGCAGCCCGAGGCGCGCGCACGCTGCAGCCGAGGCGACGCCATGCTGGCCCGCACCGGTTTCGGCGACGATGCGCTTCGCGCCGAGCCGCATCGCGAGCAGCGCCTGGCCGATCGCGTTGTTGATCTTGTGCGCTCCGGTGTGCGCGAGGTCCTCGCGCTTGAGCCACACCTCGGCACCCCAGCGGCGCGACAGTTCGCGAGCGAGCGTCAGCGGCGTCGGCCGCCCGACCCAGGTGCGCAGCTCCGACTCGAGCTCGGCCCTGAACTCCGGGTCGCGCAGCACGGTGCGCACGCCTTCCTCGAGCCGGTCGAGCGCGGGCACCAGCGTCTCCGGCACGTAACGTCCGCCGAATGGGCCGAACCGCCCTCGCTCGTCGGGGAACGCGCCACTCAGCGTCTGCGCGAGCAGCGCATCGCGGTCGATCTTCAGGGCCTCGGCTCTCATCAGCGACTCTCCTCGATCATCCGGACCGGCGCCGCAGCGCGGGCCGCCCGGATGAAATCACGAATTTTCACGACATCCTTGACGCCCCGGCCGGACTCGACGCCGGAGCTCACATCCACGCCGAACGGCCGCACGCTTCGCACTGCTTCGCCGACGTTGCCCGCGTCGAGACCGCCGGCGAGGACGACCTCGGTCAGCGCCGTGACGCACGCCGCTTCCTGCCAGTCCGCCCGCTCACCCGCACCGCTGCGTGCGCTCTCGAGCAGGCAGCGCTTCGGCAGCAGCGCGGGCCGCGCCTGTCCGCTGCGAAAGACCGGCAGCACTCGCTGTCCTGCGGGCAGACGCAGCGTTGCCAGGTCGTCCGCGTCCGTCTGCACCCAGTCCGGCTGGATCGCGGCCACGACCCCGTCGACGAGATCCTGGGACGGGTGCAGGAACACGGCGACTCGCTCCACCCCGGCCGGCACGCACGATTGCAGCGCCGACGCGGATTCGACCGTCAGGTTGCGCGGCGAGGCTTCGTGAAACACGAAGCCCACGGCATCGGCGCCAGCCTGCGCCGCGGCTTCGATCGCCTCGCGCGTTCGCATGCCGCAGACCTTGATCCACAGGCGGGGCACGGGCATCTCAGCGCAAGGCCTTGCGGCCGGCGTCCACGAACTCGGCGACCGCATGCCTGGGGTCGGCCCGCTTCATCAGGCTCGTGCCGACGAGCGCGAGTCGATACCCGAGCGACGCCACTCGCGCAGCATCCGCGGCGTTCTGCACGCCGCTCTCCGCCACGCACGGCCATTGGAGCGGCAAGTGGCTGCGCAGCTCGGCGAAACGCCTGAAATCGATCTCGAGCGTATCGAGGTCGCGGCAGTTGAGGCCCATCAGCACCTGCTCGTCACGCCCCTCGCGCTCGCGGGCGATCTGTCCCGCGATCTTGAGGTCTCCGGCGCTGAACGCCTCCAGCAGCACGAAAAGACCCTGCTCGGCCGCGCAGTCCATCATCGCGACCAGCCGATCGTGCGGCACCATGCGGACGATCAGCAGCACGCCCGACGCACCGTAGGCTCGCGCCTCGAGGACCTGGTACGGATCGACCAGGAAGTCCTTGCGCATCGCCGGCACGCCGTAGGGCTGCAGCGTCTCTGCCGCGAGGCGCAGGTGCTCGAGGTCGCCGTCGAAGCGGGTCGGTTCGGTAAGGATCGAGCAGATGGCGGCCCCGCCCTCCGCATAAGCCTCGAGTCGGCGCACCGGATCGATGGTGCCCGCCGACAGGTCGCCGACGGACGGGGATCGAAGCTTCAACTCCGCGATGACGTCGAAACCGTGTGGCGCGAGCTTCAGGGGCGGCGGCGTGGGCGTGCCGAGCGCCGCGGCACGCAGCGCCGCTTCAGGCACACGCTCACGAGCCTCCTCGAAGCGCTGGAAGCTGGAGCGGACCATTTCGGCGAGCAGGGACATCGGAAGGGGGTAGTGATCAGGGGGTAGGGGGTAGTGGTCGGCGGCCGAACTCCGCCAGTCGCTCGAGCAGTCGCACCGCATCGCCGCGGTCGATCGCGACACCTGCTGCACGCACGGCCTCGGCCGCA
>CAVTDU010000002.1:0-72314 GCA_963733565.1 uncultured Gammaproteobacteria bacterium | reverse complement strand
GGGCAGAATCGCTAAGCTGCCGGACTGCTTCATCACTCACTGGATCCGCACGATCGTGCAACCGACCGACACGTCGAACCCCGACTACTTCCATCGCGTCGTCGATTGCCAGTGGGCCTGCCCGGCACACACCGACGTGCCCGAGTACATCCGCCTGATCGCGCTCGGACAGTTCTCCGACGCCTACATGGTCAACCGGGAGTCGAACGTCTTCCCGGGCATCCTCGGCCGTGTGTGCGACCGGCCCTGCGAGCCGGCCTGCCGCCGCGGGCGCGTCGAGGACAAGCCGGTGGCGATCTGCCGCCTGAAGCGCGTCGCGGCCGACCACAAGGATTCGATCGTCGACCGCCTGCCGGTCGTGCCGCAGCAGAAGAACGGCAAGCGTGTCGCCTGCATCGGCGCCGGGCCGGCGTCGCTCACGGTCGCCAACGACCTGCTGCCGCTCGGCTACGAGGTCGTGATCTTCGAGCAGTGGGACAAGCCGGGCGGCCTGATGCGCACCAACATCCCGGCATTCCGGCTGCCCGAGACCGTCATCGACGAGGAGATCGGCTACATCACCGGGATGGGCGCCGAGATCCGCTACAACTCGCGCATCGAGAGCCTCGAAGAAGCTGCTCGCGACCGGCGGGTTCGACGCCGTGTTCGTCGGCAGCGGCGCGCCCAAGGGCAAGGAGCTCGACCTGCCGGGCCGCCAGCAGGGCGCCGCCAACATCCACATCGGCATCGACTGGCTCGAATCCGTCGCGTTCAAGCACCTCGAGAAGATCGGCAACCGCGTGCTGATCATCGGCGTCGGCAACACGGCGATGGACTGCTGCCGGTCGTCGCTGCGCCTCGGCGCGACGGACGTGAAGGTGATGGCCCGCAAGCCGCGCCAGTTCTTCAAGGCCTCGGAGTGGGAACTCGAGGACGCCGAGTCGGAGAACGTCGAGATCGTCGTCAACCACGCGCCGAAGAGCTTCGTGGTCGAGAACGGCCGCCTCACGGGCATGCTGTTCGACCAGATGGAGTACGAGCTCGACGCGCGCGGCCGCATCGTCGCCGAGCGCGTCGTGGGCGAGCAGTTCTTCCCGGCCGACGACGTGATCCTGGCGATCGGCCAGGAAAACGCGTTCCCCTGGATCGAGGACGACCTCGGACTCGAGTTCGACAAGTGGCACGTGCCGGTCGTGGACAAGGTGACGTTCCAGTCCACGCGTCCTGAGGTGTTCTTCGGCGGCGACTCGGCGTTCGGCCCGAAGAACATCATCTGGGCCGTCGAGCACGGCCACCAGGCGGCGATCTCGATCCACAATTTCGCGATGGGCCAGCCCGTCACGAACCGGCTGCCGCCGACGCTGAAGCTGTCGAGCCGCAAGATGGGCCTGCACGAGTGGTCGTACAGGAACGACTACAACCCGGTCGAGCGCCGGCTGGTGCCGCACGTGAGCCTCAAGGAGCGCTTCAAGCAGCTCGACATCGAGGTCGAGCTCGGCTTCGACGCGGAGCAGGCGGCCGCCGAGGTGCAGCGCTGCCTCAACTGCGACGTGCAGACCGTGTTCGAGGCGAAGCTCTGCATCGAGTGCGACGCCTGCATCGACATCTGCCCGACCGACTGCCTGACGATCACGCGCGGCGGCGAGGAAGCCGAGCTCGCGACGCGCCTCAAGGCCCCGCGCGCCAGCTCCGAACCAGCCGCTCTACGTCTCCGAAGCGCTCAAGCAGACCGGCCGCGTCATGGTCAAGGACGAGGACCTCTGCGTGCACTGCGGACTCTGCGCCGAGCGCTGCCCGACGGCGGCCTGGGACATGCAGAAGTCCAGTATCCACCTGCCCCACGCGACCGATCACCAATGGCCAAGCCCGCAACAGCGCAAGACCGCGTAAACGACTTCGTCGTCAAGCTCGCCAACGTGAACGGCACCGGCTCCGCCAGTGCCAACACGCTGCTGATGAAGGCGATCTTCCGCATGGGCGTGCCCGTGATGGGGAAGAACTACTTTCCGTCCAACATCCAGGGCCTGCCCACGTGGTACGAGATCCGCGTGACGAAGCACGGCTACGTCGCGCGCTCCGGACGCGTGGACCTGATGGTGGCGATGAACGCCGAGACCTATCACAAGGACGTCCGCGAGGTCAGCCCGGGCGGCTTCCTGATCTACGACTCGACGTGGCCGCGCGCCTCGGTGCTGAGCCGCGAGGACATCGTCATCCTCGGCGTGCCGTTCGCGAAGATCTGCAACGAGAACTTCGTCGGCGTGCGCAACCGCATCCTGATGAAGAACATCATGTACGCGGGCGCGCTCGCGGCGCTGCTCGAGATCGACGTCGAGGTGATCCGGCAGCTGCTCACCGAGAGTTACTCGAAGAAGCCCGCGCTGGTGGACGCCAACATGAAGGCGGTGCAGCTCGGCTTCGACTACGCGAAGCAGCACCTGCCCTGCCCGCTGCCGCTGCGCATCGAGCGCATGAACGCGACGGCGGGGCACGTGATGATCGACGGCAACACCGCGGCCGGCCTCGGCGCGGTGTACGCGGGCGCGACCGTCGGCCCGTGGTACCCGATCACGCCGTCCACGTCGCTGATGGACGCGTTCAAGAGCTTCTGCGCGAAGCTGCGCGTCGACCCCGAGACCGGCAAGGCCAACTACGCGGTGATCCAGGCCGAGGACGAGCTCTCGGCGATCGGCATGGTGCTCGGCGCCAACTGGAACGGCGCACGCGCGTTCACCGCCACCAGCGGCCCGGGGATCTCGCTGATGAGCGAGTTCATCGGCCTCGGCTACTACGCCGAGGTCCCGGCGGTCATCTTCGACATCCAGCGCGTGGGCCCCTCGACCGGCATGCCGACGCGCACGCAGCAGTGCGACATCCTGCTCTGTGCCTACGCCTCGCACGGCGACACGAAGCACGTGCTGCTGTTCCCCTCGAACCCGGAAGAATGCTTCTACATGACGGTGCAGGCCTTCGACCTCGCCGAGCGCCTGCAGACCCCGGTGTTCGTGCTGTCGGACCTCGACATCGGCATGAACGACTGGATGTGCCCGGAGCTCAAGTGGGACGACAGCTATCGCCCCGACCGCGGCAAGGTGCTGAACAAGGAGGAGATCGAGGCGCTGCCGAAGTTCCAGCGCTACCTCGACAGGGACGACGACGGCATCCCGTACCGGACGCTGCCGGGCGTGACGCCGAAGGGCGCCTACTTCACGCGCGGCTCGGGCCACAACCAGTACGGCGGCTACACCGAGGACTCGACCGAGTACCAGGTCGTGCTCGACCGGCTGCTGCGCAAGTTCAAGCGTGCGCGCACGCTGGTGCCGGCCCCGGTCATCGAGGCGACCGGCACGAGTGACATCGGCCTGGTGGCGGTCGGCAGCAGCCGCGGCGCCGTGAACGAAGCGCGCGACATCCTGGCGAAGCGCGGCATCCCGATCGACTACATGCGCATCAAGGCCTTCCCGTTCACGCAAGGAAGTCGAGGCGTTCATGGCCTCGCACGAGAAGATCTTCGTGGTCGAGCAGAACCGCGATGCGCAGCTGCGCTCGCTGCTCACGCTCGAGACGGACGTGCCCAAGTCGAAGCTCCACTCCATCCTGCACTACAGCGGGCTGCCCATGACCTCGAAGGAGATCGTGGAGTCGGTGCTGGCGGAGCTCGGCGACGCGAAGCGCGCCAGCCTCGCGGCGAGCAGCTAGGAGGGAGAAGTGGTCGGAAAAGTGATCAATGATCAGCGGTTCGCGGTTAGTGCAGGAATGCTCCACCGGCGACGCGATCGGCCACGTCACGAGTCACTGATTCACGGCCACTGATCACGAGTCACTGATCATTAGTCACTCTCTTCGAAACATCATCCATTAGTCCCCGGCCCCAGACATGTCATTCATCAACAAGCCCAAGGTCCACCACCCCGACCTGCCGACCAACGCGCTCGGCCTCACGCGCCGCGACTACGAAGGCGCGATGTCGACGCTCTGCGCCGGCTGCGGCCACGATTCGGTCACGGCGGCGATCATCGAGGCGATCTGGGGCCTCGGAATCCGCCCGGAGCAGCTGGTGAAGCTCTCCGGCATCGGCTGCTCGTCGAAGACGACCGCGTACTTCGCCAGCGGCTCGCACGGATTCAACGGCGTGCACGGCCGCATGCCGTCGGTTGCGACCGGCGCCAACGCGGCCAACAAGAACCTGCACTACATCGGCGTGTCGGGCGACGGCGACTCGCTGTCGATCGGCTTCGGGCAGTTCGCGCACGCGATCCGCCGCAACGTGAACATGCTCTACGTGTGCGAGAACAACGGCGTCTACGGACTCACCAAGGGCCAGTTCTCCGCCTCGGCCGACATCGGCACGAAGTCGAAGAAGGGCGAGGAGAACCAGCAGGCGCCGGTGGATCCGTGCCTCGCGGCGCTGTCGCTCGGCGGCACCTTCATCGCGCGCAGCTTCTCCGGCGACAAGGAGCAGCTGGTGCCGCTGATCCAGGCCGGGCTGATGCACAATGGCTTCGCGATGATCGACATCATCTCGCCCTGCGTGACGTTCAACGACCACGTCGGCTCGACCAAGAGCTACACGTACGCGCGCGAGCACTACCACGAGGCCGTTCACGCCGACTACATCCCGCCCCGGCAGGAGATCAAGGCGTCCTACGCCGAAGGCGAGGCGCTGCCGGTGCAGATGCACGACGGCAGCCAGATCGTGCTGCGCAAGCTCGACAAGGATTACGATCCGACCCACCGCGGCAAGGCCTTCGAGTACCTGCGCACCAAGCTGCGCCAGGGAGAGCACGTCACGGGCCTGATCTTCGTCTCGTCGAGCGGCCCGGACATGCACGCCATGGCGGACACGACGGACGTGCCGCTGAACCAGGTGCCCTACGAGAAGCTGCACCCGGGCTCGGACGGCCTCGCAAAGATCCTGAAACGCTACGCGTGAGTCGAAACTCCTCCCGGCGTCCGCGACAGCCGGCGACGTCCGCGGTGGCCGCGCTGGTCATCGGCGCAATGCTGTGCGGGCAGGCCACGGCGTCCACGGTCTACAAGTGGGTCGACGAATCCGGCACCGTGCACCTCTCGACGACGAAGCCTGCCGCCGGCGTCAAGTACGAGACCCTCAACCTCGGCTCGACCTCGAGCAAGGCGTCGAAGCCGGCCTCGAGCGGCGGCACCGTCGCGCCAGGCAAGCCTGCGCAGGCGGCCTCGCCGGCGCAGGTTGCGCAGCGCTCGGAAGTGCTCTCGAGCCTGCAGAACCGCGAGTGCGTCATCGCGCTCGAAGCGCTCGAAAGGCTGACCAGCGGCACGAAGCCGACCAGCGCCACGGAACTGACCCGGCTGAAGCAGACGGCCGAGGTCAACTGCAGCAGGGATCCGGCGCGGCGGCGCGAGCAGGAAGGCATGGCGGCGAAGCTGCGGGTCGCCAACGGGCCCGAGTGCGTGGCCGCGCGCAACAAGCTCGTGGAGATGATGGCTCCCGGCTCGAAGGCGACGCGCGAGTCACTGCAGTCGCAGCAGGCGTACGTCGACGAGCATTGCGTCGCGCCGGTGCAGTGAGCCGACCGCGGCCTGGCCGATGGGATCGCACGACGCCTGGCTCGCAATCGTCAATCCCGCGTCGGGTCGTGCACGTGCCCGGGCCGTCTGGCCAGCCGTCGAACGGGAGCTCGGCCGGGCTGGCGTCAGGATCGATGTCGAGCTGACGACCAGGCCGCACGAAGGCGAGGCGATGGCGTGCGCCGCGGCGCGCGATGGGCGACGCAGGATCCTCGTGGCGGGTGGCGACGGTTCCGTGCACGACGTGGTCAACGGGATCATGAATGCAGGGCTCGACCCGGACGACCGGGTCACGCTCGCCGTCGCACCGGGCGGGACGGGCAACGACTGGGCCCGGTCGCTGGGCATCGGCCGCGACCCGCAGGCCATCGTGGCGTCGATCGTCGGTGGCCGGACCAGCCTGCTCGATGTCGGCATCATCGATTTTCCCCAGGCGCTCCCACCGAAGCGACGCTGGTTCGTCAACGTCGCAGGCGCGGGATACGACGCGCACGTCATTGCCCGCCTGCCGCAACGGATACCGTCCGCGCTCGCGTATTTCAAGGGTGCGCTGAGTGGTCTTGCGAGCTACCGCTCCCCGTTGTTTCACATCGCCGCCGACGGCGTGACGATCGACGGGCGGATGCTGCTCGCGCTGGTCGCAAACGGCCGGTACTGCGGCAACCACATGGACGTGGCGCCGGACGCGCGTCCCGACGATGGCATGTTCGACGTCGTCCTGGTCGACGACGTGAGCCTCGCCAGGGTGCTCGTGAAGATCGCAAAGCTCTACCGGGGCACGATCCTCGGCGACCCCGTGGTGCGGCACCTGCGCACGGCGTCGGTCCGCATCGACGCCGAGCCGCGCGTCGCGGTGGAGGCGGACGGGCAGGTGATCGGCGAGACGCCCGCGGAATTCTCGGTCAGGCCCCGCGCAATCGAGGTCGTGACGGGCGAGCACGTTTCCGGTGGCCTGGACCAGCGTAAGCGGACTGCGGTTTACCGCAGTCCTCCCGGAATTCAAACCTGCGTCACCGCCCGGATACGCCGGCATGAGGACAATGGCAGCCGATCCGCAAAGCGCCCGCGTGGCGCGCCAGGAGGATCCGCAGATGGAACTCGCCGCACTCGTATTGTTCAGTTCGATCGCCCTGTGGCTCATCACCGAGGCGAGCGGGCCTCTGCACCTGTAGCACTTCGGTCGGCATCGCGGATAATGCGCGAGGCATGAATCCGCAGAAATTCGTCACGCATCGCGGCGGCTGCCACTGCGGCGCCGTCGCCTTCGAGGTGGATGCGCCCGCCCGCCTCGACGTGCAGCAGTGCAACTGCTCGGTCTGCTCGATGACCGGCTTCCTGCACCTGATCGTCCCGGCCAGCCGCTTCCGCCTGCTGCGCGGCGCGGAGGTGCTGGAGTCCTACACTTTCAATACCGGCACCGCGCGGCACCTCTTCTGTCGCCGCTGCGGCATCAAGTCGTTCTACGTGCCGCGCTCGAACCCGGACGGGTTCAGCGTGAACGTGCGCTGCCTCGATCCACGCGACGATCGAGCACGTCGAGGTCACCGGGTTCGACGGCCGCAACTGGGAGCAGTCGGCCGCGATCGCTCGCGCACCTGTCCCGCGACGAAGCGACCTGAAGCGACGCGGTCAGGTGCGGCGCCGATCCTGGCGACGTGCTGCCTCGCCCTCCTCGGCCCACAGATCCGTCGCAGCCGGCGGAAGGCCGCGCACGTTGGCCGACACGACCGGTACATTGCGGCGCCTCGCGAGCGCGCGCTGGCGGTCTTCCTCCCGGCGGCGGGCGGCACGCCTGCGTGCCGAGCCGGCCGCGCAGAGTGCGGCCAGCAGCACGAGCAGTGCCGCAATGGACGAGGCGTCGACTTCCATGTCGGATCCCCAGCTCACGACCGCGCGGCTTCCTGCCGCAACGCACGAATCGAGCGTGCCTCATGCTGTCACGGGCATCGGGGGTGCGACACGCGCATTCGTGTCGCGACCAGGCAGGAAATGGACTGGACGGGACCGCGGGCAGGCGATCCCGGCGAGCGTACGGGCTACAGCGGCACTAGCCGCCGCCGCTCCAGCCTCCGCCAGGGCCGCCCGGATAGAAGAGCTCCGCACGATTTCCGCCCGGATAGAAGCGGCAGATCGCCCGTACCCGGGTGCTGCCCTTCGTGCCGTCGATGGTCGTCTCCCAGTACGAACCGCGCAGCACGGCCGGCGCGATACTGCGCACCGACACGCCCTCGCGCGCCGCCTGGTTGCGGCACTGCACCTCGGCCCGCTGCTGCTGGCCGGGGTTGCCGCCACCGGATCCGCCGCCGGATCCGCCGCCCGACCGGACGAGCTCGAATCGTCCCTTGCAGCCGTGGTTGACCCAGATGAGCCCGTCCCGCGTGCCCCAGGCGCCGGCGTTGCGGCACTTGCCGCCCGAGTTGTCGCTGATGAGCTTGCCCACGTAGCCGCGCTGTATCGGGCACTCGCGATATCGCGCCTGTTCCGAGCGGCAATCGACACGCTGGCCAGTCCCGCCGCCGCCGAACACGACTTCGAACTTCGCGCGGCAGCCGCGGTCGACCCACAGCCGGTCGCCCCGCTGCCCCCACGTCTGTCCCTCGATGCACGGCGAGTCGGACTTCTGCTTGACGAGCCGCGCCCTCCCGTCCACCGGCAGCTGGCATTCGCGGTACTTGCTCTCGGTGGAAGAGCAGTTGAACTCGAACAGGTTGCCGGCGTTGCCGCCAGCTGCTGCCGCCGCTGGACCAGCCGAACCCGTAGAGACTCACGTCACCGGTACGCGTCTCCACGAAGCACGATCCCCAGGACACCCGCCCCGCCCTGTCGCGCGCCTGCAGGTCCAGCGACCAGCCGTCCTTGTACTGCTGGAAATTCCGCGTCGCCAGCGTCGTGTAGCCACGCCGCTCGGCCTCCCGCGCGCAATCCGACTGCGCCGAGCGCTGCGCCTGCGCCAGCGCGCCGGAGGCCGCGCCGAAGCCCATCCAGAGTGCGGCCGCGACCGCGATTGTCCGGAACATGTCGTTCATCTGTGCCCTCAGCCTGATTTTCCTCGCGCGGCGAGTGGCATCGCCATCACCAGTGGATGCCGCGCATCAACGAAGCAAAGATCATCGCCTCACGGGTCGCCGGCCTCTGGTCGCCGCCGTCCTTCTTGCCCTGGGCCGCCGACGAGTCCGGGAACATGCGATAGGCGGAGTTCATCACCACCTCGGACAGCTTCGGCATCAGCAGGTGCATGATCTCGGCCATCACGCCGAGCCGCGTCGCGATGCGCTGCGGCTTCCTGATGATCGCGTCCGCGACCATGTCCGCCGCTTCCTCGGGCGAGATGACGGTCGGCATCTCCTCGTAGATCTTGGTCGGCGCGATCATCGGCGTGCGCACCAGCGGCATGTTGATGATCGTGAAGTGCACGCCCTCGTCGTGGAACTCGGAGGCCGCGCAGCGTGCGAACGACTCGAGCGCGGCCTTCGACGCGACGTAGGCGGAGAACCGCGGCGCGTTCGTGAGCACGCCGATCGACGAGACGTTGATCACGTGCCCGCTCTTGCGCGCCGTCATCGACGGCAGCAGGTTCATCGTCAGGCGCACGCAGGCGAAGTAGTTCAGCTGCATCGTGCGCTCGAAGTCGTGGAAGCGGTCGTACGACAGCGCCAGCGAGCGGCGGATCGAGCGGCCGGCGTTGTTCACCAGCACGTCGACGTGGCCGAACTCCTTCAGGATGTCCTTCGCGAGCTTGTCGTTCGCCGCGAGGTCCGTGATGTCGCAGGAATAGGTCTTCGCGAACCCGCCGGCGTCCTGGATCTTCTTCCTGACCTCCGCGAGCTTCTCCTCGTCACGGGCCACCACGACGACCTTGCCGCCGGCTTCGGCGACGCGGATCGCGGCGGCCTCGCCGATGCCCGACGATCCGCCGGTGACGACCACGACCTTGCCGCGCACCGCGCCGCGCAGGCTGCGATCGATGGTGAGGTCGGGGTCGAGGTGGCGCTCCCAGTAGTCCCACAGCCGCCACGCGTAGTCCTCGAGCGGCGGCACGTGGATGCGCGCCTTCGCGAGCGCCTTCTGCGTGGCGGTCGAGTCGAAGCGCGTCGGGTAGTTGATGAACTGCAGCACGCTCTTCGGCACCTGCAGGTCGCGCAGCACCTGGTCGAAGACGTTCTGGATCGGCCGGGTGCGCTCGACGGACTTGCGCACTCCGTCGGGCACCATGTCGAAGATCTTGGAATCGAGGCGGAACGCCATCTCGGGCGCATGCGCGGCGCGCGCGAAGATGTTCAGCACCTCGCCGACGCGCCGCACCTTCGGGTCCGTCAGGTGGAAGCAGCGGCCGTCGAGGCCCTTCGCGTGCGCGAGGTAGACCATCGCGTCCACCACGTAGTCCACCGGCACCAGCGACAGGTAGCCGCCTTCGACGCCGACCAGCGGCATCCAGCGCGGCCAGGACTCGCGCAGTTTCTGCAGCGCCTTGAAGAAGTAGTAGGGGCCGTCGATCTTGTCGATGAAGCCGGTCTTCGAGTGGCCGACGACCGCGCCCGGGCGATAGATGCGGTACGGGATGCGGCCGTTGGCGCGCACCATGCCCTCGGAGTCGTGCTTGGTGCTGTGGTACGGGTGCTCGAGGCTTTCGGCTTCCTCGAACATGTCCTCGGTGAACGTGCCGCGGTAGAGGCCGGCGGCCGCGATGGAGCTGACGAGGTGGAAGCAGCCGGCGTTCACGGCCGCGGCGAGATCGAGCGCGCCCTGCGTGCCGACGATGTTCGCCTTCTTCATCGTCTCGGCGCTGGCCTCGATGTCGTACACCGCGCCGAGGTGGAAGAAGTGCTTTACCTTGCCCTTGAGCTTCCTCACGTCCGCCGGTGACACGCCGAGCTTCGGCGAGCCGAGGTCGCCCTTGATCGGCACGACCCGCTTCACGCTCTCCTTGCCCCAGAACTCGCGCAGTTCGTCCAGCTTGCCGACCGACTTGGGCCGCACGAGCACGTAGATCGTGCCCTTGCCACGCTGCAGCAACGACTGCACGAGATAGCGGCCGATGAAACCGGTGGCGCCGGTGACGAAATAGGTCATGAAGTTCTCCCGATCGATCCTGGACAGTGGGACGCCCCGTGGGCCGCCCCTTTTTGCGGCTACCTTAGGGGTCGGACCGGCCGAGGTCAACGAGGCCCGCGCCCCGCTGCACAAGGTTTCTGCGGCAAGTACCTATCCATCGGATTGACACAGTGCAGCAAGAGGGGGGTTTTCGGCGAGAATAGTGCTTAAGTTCCATCAGTGGCCCAGGCCGCGAGGTGTCCCCATGGCTGCACGCAGCAAGAAGAGCAGGCTCGCGACCGGGGCACGCAAGGCCCGTGGCACCGCGAAACGCCCCCAGGCCGTGAGCAAGGTTCGGCGCGTACTCGAAGCGGCACAGGGCAGCGTGAAGTCGCGGCTCGGCAGCGCGCGCGACCAGGCCACCGAGACCTGGGACAACATCGAAGCCCTGGTCCAGCACCGCGTGCAGATGGCGCTGCACCAGATCGGCGTGCCGAGCTCGAACGAGATCCGGCTGCTCACGAAGCGGGTCGAGGAACTGAGCCGGGACGTCAAGGCACTGTCGGCGCGGCCGGCACGTCCGGGCGCGAAGGCCGCAGCGCGCGCGAAGCGCAAGGCCGCGGGCGCCGGTCGCTGACCCACCGAAGGCAGGAATCGTCATGCTCGACCTGCAACCTGCTGCCCCGAGGCCCCGGACCAGCACCCAGACGTTCGGCCTGGCGCTCGCCGGCGGCGGACCGCTCGGCGCCTTCTACGAGGTCGGCACGCTGCACGCGATCTCCGAGTCGTTCGAAGGCATCGATCTCACCAACCTCGACATGTACGTCGGCGTGAGCTCGGGCGCGATGATCGCCGCCGGACTCGCGAACGGCATCGACACGACGGACATGGGCGTCGTGTTCATCCACAACGCATCGGTCGAATACCCGGTGCGCCCGGGCCTGTTCCTGCGCCCGGCCTTCCGCGAGTTCCTGGGACGCATCGGCAGCGTGCCGGGCCTCGCGGCCGACATCCTGATGCAGTACCTGCGCGATCCGGGCAAGGACTGGGCCGAGGCGATCGACCCGCTCGGTCGCCTGCTGCCGACCGGCTTGTGCGACAACCGGCCGTTCGAGCAGTTCCTCGCGCAACTCTTTTCCGGCCACGGCCGCACGAACGACTTCCGCAAGCTGCGCCGCAGCCTCTATATCGTCGCGACCGAGCTCAACAGCGGCTATTCGGTGCGGTTCGGCGAGCCGGGCTTCGAGCACGTCCCGATCTCGCGCGCGATCCAGGCGAGCACCGCGCTGCCGGGCCTGTACCCGCCGGTCCCGATCGACGGTCACACCTACGTCGACGGCGCGCTGATGCGCACGATGAACGCCTCGCTGCTGCTCGACGAAGGCGCCGACTTCGTCATCTGCATCAATCCGCTGGTCGCGTTCGACGCGTCGAGCGTTCCTCCGGGCAGCAACGGCGACCGCAAGGACCTGGACCTGACCCGCGGCGGACTGCCGACCGTGCTCAGCCAGACGTTCCGCGCGCTGATCCAGTCGCGCATGCAGGTCGGCATGCGCACCTACAAGCAGAGCTACCCGAACACCGACGTGCTGCTGTTCGAGCCGGACCGCGGCGACGACGAGCTGTTCTTCAAGAACGTCTTCCGCTACGCCGACCGCAAGCGGCTCGCCGAGCACGCCTACCAGCGCACGCGGCGCGACCTGCTCGCGAACGCGACCAGCCTGCGGCGCATCCTCGCCCGCCATGGGATCCGCCTGCGCGTCGACGTGCTCGAGGACCCGTCGCGGACGTTCCACGGCGCGGTGCGTGCGCGGGAGCGGCGCCAGCAGCCCGTCACCGGCCAGCTGCACCGGACGCTCGACCGGCTCGAGAAAGCGCTGGCCGCGCGCAGCTGACGCGTGAAGATCCTGGGCATCGAAACGGGCGGCTCCGGCCGCCGCGCTGGCAGCGAACCCGGCAAGCTGGGCCGGCTCCTGCAGCGCAATGCCGAACTGCGCGACGTCTTCGCCACGGACGCGGCTGCGGCCGCGCGTCTCGCTCGAACTGCAGAAGTGGCAATCGAAGCGCCTGATGCGCAGCCATGCGGACCTGCGGGCGAACCCGCGGTACCGCCAGGCCGTGGAGTTCTTCTTCAACGAGCTCTACAACGGCGGCGACCCGCGCGGCCGGGACCGGGACGTGATGCGGGTGCAGCGCGTGATGGAGAAGCTGCTGCCCCGGGAAGCGCTCGCCGCGCTGTGCCTCGCGATCGAACTCGAGGTCCTGTCCCAGGAACTCGATGCCGACGTCGTGCGCGGGCTTCCGGACGGACCGATCTCGGTCGAGACCTATGCCGAGGGCTATCGCCGGGCGGGCCGCCGACCGGATCGCGAGCGACAGATCGAGCTGCTGGGCGTCATCGGCAGCTACCTGGACCGCGTGGTCAGCAAGCCGATCATCCGCAGGCTGGTCCGGTTTGCGCGGGGCCCGGCCCACGCGGCCGGGTTCGGGACGCTGCAGGAATTCCTCGAGCGCGGTCTCGACGCGTTCGAGACGATGCACGGGGCGGACGAGTTTCTCGCTACTATCCACGACCGTGAGCTGCGCGCGATGGAGCGGGTCTTCGCCGGCGCAGCGGATCCGTTCGAATTCGGGGATCGCAATCGCCGCGGCAAGGCTGGATGAGCGGGAAGAAGTCGAAGAAATCGCTGCGTCTGCGCAAGCCTGCGATCCAGGAGGATCTCCCGCTCCCGCCGCCACCCGGGCCGCCGCTGCCTGCGCCCGAGATCGAGCTCGCGTGGTGGCAGAAGCCTGCAACCGCTGCCGCCGTCGCCCTGCTCGCAGTGCTCGCATGCGTCGTTGCCGCGGTAGCGCAGGTGTCCGCGCACCGCGATCGCGCCCTGGCCGCGGCACTCGAGAACCGGGTGAAGACACTCACGCTGCGGGCCGCGTCCAGCCAGCGGGCGCGTCAGGATCGCACCCAATCCGCGCAGCTGGTCGGCCGAGCCGGACGCGACCATCGCGTGGCCGGAGCCTCCGGAGCTGCTCGATCTCTACCTGCCGGTCGGCTACGCGCAATTCCCGACCTTCGCCGTCACGATCGACAAGGTGGACCAGGGACGCATGATGATCCTGCAGCGGGTCATGCCCGACTCGAATCGCGAGATCCGCCTGTCGCTCAACAGCTCCGCGTTCGGTCGGGGCGAGTACCGCATCCGCATCGAGGGCTACACGTGGCGGGGGGAGCGCGTGGATGCGGGGTGGGTGAGGTTGGTGGTTCGGTAGCTCGCGATCAGGCGGTCGTTGTGGGCGGTCTGTTCGGCTCCGTCCTGGCTCGCGAAGAAGACATGCTCGCCTGGACGGAGCCGAACAGACCGCCTGACAGGCCGCGCCTGAGCGAGGGTTGAAGAACGGGGACTGTCCCTTCCAGGGGACTGTCCCCGTTCTTCAAGCCATCGCACGGCGCATGCAGCGTCCGAGAAGATGCGGACGGAATCGACTACTGCGTCTGCCGCAGCGTCGCAACCGGCGGCTGCGTGACGACCGACCGCGCGGCCAGCACGCCGGCAATGCCGACCAGCAGCGCTCCGCCGAGTGTCCCGACGATCCACACCATGGGGTCTGGCGAGTACTTCAGGTTGAATACTTCGTGCGCGAGGAAGTACCCGGCCACCGTGGCGCCCGCTGCGGCCAGCAGGCCCGACAGCAGTCCGAGCGACACGAACTCGGCGGCCACGCCCTTGAACACGACGGCCCGGCTCGCGCCGAGCGTGCGCAGCATCGCGCTCTCGTAGCGTCGCTCGTCGCGCGTCGCCTGCACCGCGGCGAGCAGCACCATCAGGCCGGCCGCCAGCGTGAACAGGAACACGTACTGCACCGCGAGTGCCGCCTTGTCCATCACGCCGCGCACCTGCGTCAGCAGCGCGTCGAGGTCGATGATCGTGACTTCCGGAAACCGCCGCACGAGATC
The DNA here is from genome assembly GCA_963733565.1 of uncultured Gammaproteobacteria bacterium. GTDB lineage: Bacteria > Pseudomonadota > Gammaproteobacteria > Steroidobacterales > Steroidobacteraceae > RPQJ01. Next base: position 57,808 of record CAVTDU010000002.1, on the reverse strand, counting down.
CACGAGCAGCGGTCGCTGGCCCGGGTCCACGTGCACGCTGGTGATCAGCGTGCCGGTCACCCCTTCGAGGACGCCCGGCGAGAAGACGACGAAGAAGTTGGGCTGGAACGAATCCCAGCGCACCTCGCGCAGGCTGGTGACGCGCGCGCTGACAGCCTCACCCGCCACGTCGTAGGTCAGCGTGTCGCCGAGCTTGATGCCGAGTCGCGCGGCATAGTCCTGCTCGACCGACACCTGCGGGGCTCCCGCGCCGTCCGCCGGCCACCACGCGCCGGCCACGAGACGATTGTCGTCACGCAGCGTCCGCGACCAGGTCAGGTTCGCCTCGCGCTCCACGAAGCCGGCAGCTCGCTCGGACTCGAACTTGAGCTTCTCCACGGGCACTTCGTTGATGGCCGACAGCCTTGCGCGCACCAGCGGCACGAGTTGCGTCGGCGGCAGGCCGCGCTCGGCGAAGAACGCGCGCACGGCGTCGCCCTCGTCGGGGCGGATGTTGATCATGAAGTAGTTCGGCGCGTCGACGGGCAGGCTCGCCTGCCATTCCCTGAGCAGGTCGTTGCGCACCAGCGCGAGCAGCAGCAGCACCATGAACCCGAGGCCGAACGCGACGATCTGCACGACGCTGTCACGGCCGCGGCGTGAAATGTTGGCCAGCCCGTAGCGCCAGGCGACGCCCACGCCGCCGCGCAGCGGGCGGAGCGCGCGGACCAGCAGCCATCCTGCCGCCGCGAGCAGCAGGAATGTCGCGCCAATGCCGAGCGCCACGTAGGTGACGAGCTTGCTGTCCCTGACCAGCCAGTACAGCAGCGCCAGCACCGCACCGATCGCGAGACCGTAGACGAGTGCGAACCGCAGCGGCGGCGGCTCGACGTTCCGCCGCAGCACGCGCGCGGGTGGCACGCGCTTCAACTGCAGCAGCGGCGGAAGCGCGAACCCGACCAGGATCGCGACGGCCGTGACGAGCCCGAGCCAGAAGGCGTCGGGGGCCGGTGGCGGCAGCACGCCGCTGATGAGATCGCGCAGCAGCCAGGCGAGACCCGACTGCGCGAGGTACCCGACGATCGTGCCGCCCACGGTCACGATGCTTGCCACGACCACGAGCTGCAGCAACGTCTGCCGCAGCACGAAACCCTGCGAGGCGCCCATGCACTTCATCAGTGCGACGCTGTCGAGGTGACGCCGTGCGTAGCGCCGGGCCGCCATGGCGACCGCGATGGCCGACAGCAGCACGCTCACGATGCTCGCGAGGGACAGGAAACGACCGGCCCGATCCGAAGACGCGCGGATCTGCGGGCTCGCGTCCGCCACCGACTGCAGCCGTTCGCCCTTCTTGCGAGCACCGGACAGGTACTCACGGAAGCCCTCGACGTCGGAAGGATTGCCTGCAAACAGCACTGCCCGGCTGACCCGGCTGCCCGGCTGGATCAGTTCCGTCGCGGGCACGTCGGCCATGTTGATCAGCAGCGTGGACGAGAGATCGGCGAAGCCCGCACCCTGGTCCGGCCGATAGTCGAGCACGCGCGTGACGCGGAACGTCGCGGCGCCCACGGACAATTCCGACCCGACCGTCGCGCCGAGGCTCGCGAGCAGCCTCGAATCGGCCCAGGCCTCGCCGGGCGCGGGAATTCCCTCGGCGATTCGAGCGGGCCCGAACGGACGGTCCGCGACCTTGAGTCGCCCCCGCAGCGGATAGCCCTCGCTCGCGGCGCGCAGCGCGATCAGCGACGAATCCTCGCCGAGGAAGACGACGCTCGGCATCGAGAGGATCCGCGCGACGCTCAGCCCGCGGCGCACTGCCTCGCGGTCGTACGCTTCGTCGATCGTGCGCGCCGACTCGAGGCGCAGATCCGCCGCGAGCACCTCGCCCGCCTGCTGGTTCACCGCACGGGCGACGCGACTGGTGAAGAAGCCCACGGCCGTGAGCGACGCCACCGCGACCATCAGCGCGAGCAGCAGCACCGCGATCTCGCCGGACTTGAGGTCGCGGACGAGGTTGCGCAGCGCGAGGCGGAATGCGATCACCGTCAGGTCTCGACGACGCGCCCTGCGTCGAGGCGGATCACGCGACCGCAGCGCGAGGCGAGTGCCATGTCGTGGGTGACCAGCACGAGCGTGGCGCCCGTTGCCGCGTTCAGGCCGAACAGCAGGTCCATGATGCGCTCGCCGGTCGCCGTGTCGAGATTGCCGGTCGGCTCGTCCGCAAAGAGGACGTCGGGCCTCGTGACGAAGGCGCGGGCGATCGCCACGCGCTGCTGCTCGCCGCCGGACAGCTGCCGCGGATAGTGGCCGACGCGCTCCGCGAGTCCCACCCTGCCGAGCACCTCGCGAGCGGTCGACCGTGCGTCGGCGCGGCCCGTGAGTTCGAGCGGCAGCATCACGTTCTCGAGCGCCGTGAGCGACGGGACGAGGTGGAACGACTGGAACACGAACCCGACGTGGCGCGCGCGCACGGCCGCACGCCCGTCCTCGTCGAGCGCGGTCAGCTCGTTGCCGGCCAGCCGCACGGTGCCCGAGGTCGGTTCGTCGAGTCCCGCGAGCAGCGCGAGCAGCGTGGACTTGCCCGCGCCGGAAGCACCCATGATCGCAACCGTCTCGCCGCGCGCGATCGCGAGCGACACGTCCGACAATATGGCGAGCACTCCCTCGGGACTGCTAACCTGCTTTCCCAGCCGCTCGGCAGCCAGCACCGTGTCCATTCGTTCCGTCTGCATCCGCTTCCTCGTCCTGTGCCTGGTCTTCGCGGGCCACGCCGCGCGCGCCGACGCTCCCGCGATCCTCGTTCTCGGTGACAGCCTGAGCGCGGCCTACGGGCTGCGCGTCGAGCAGGGCTGGGTGTCGCTGCTCGCCGACCGCTTGAAGACCTCAGGGTACGGATACCGTGTGGTCAACGCCAGCGCGAGCGGCGAGACCACCGGCGGCGCGCTCGCACGCCTGCCGCGGGCCCTCGAGAAGCACCGTCCGGCCGTCGTGATCGTCGAACTCGGCGGCAACGACGGGCTGCGCGGCCTTCCAATCAACGACGTTCGCTCGAATCTCGACTCGATCGTTCGCCTCAGTCGCAAGGCGGGCGCGAAGGTGCTGCTCATCGGCATGCGCATTCCGCCCAACTACGGCCCCGCCTACACCCGCGACTTCCACCAGGTGTTCGCCGAGGTGGCCAGCCAGTTCAAGTTGCCACTGGTGCCCTTCTTCCTCGACGGCATCGCGCTCGACGACGGCCTGATGCAGGAGGACGGGCTGCACCCCAACGCCTCGGCCCAGCCGAAACTCGTCGCCCAGGTCTGGCCGGTGCTGCTGCCGCTGCTCGCCCGGTGATGGGCGGCCCGGCGGCTGGCGTATAGTCCAGTTCGGCCCCGGCAACGCCGCGGATTCGGCGGCGACCGGCGAGCATCTTCCGGAGTTCCCATGGAAAAGGTCTGGCTAGCGAGTTATCCGCCCGGCGTACCGGCCGAGATCAATCCGGACGAGTACCGGTCACTCGCGGACATGCTCGAGAAGAGCTTCGCGCGGCACGCGGATCGGCCCGCCTTCGTCTGCATGGGGCGCTCGCTCACGTACGGCGAGCTGGACCGGTTGAGCCTGCACTTCGCGGCCTACCTGCAGCAGGTCGCGGGACTGCGCAAGGGCGACCGCATCGCGATCATGCTGCCGAACGTGCTGCAGTACCCGGTCGCCATCGTCGGCGCGTTCCGCGCCGGGCTCACGATCGTCAACACCAATCCGCTCTACACGCCGCGCGAGGTCGAGCACCAGCTGCGCGACTCGGGCGCCCGTGCGATCCTGATCCTCGACAGCTTTGCGCACACGCTCGATGCCGTCCTCGACGCGACGGACGTCGACACGGTGATCGTCACCGGCGTCGGCGACATGCTCGCCTTCCCGAAGTCGGTGATCGCGAATTTCGTGTTGCGGCACGTGCGCAAGCAGGTGCCGGAGTACTCGCTGCCGGGTGCGATCCGGTTCACGGACGCGATGAGCAAGGGACGCTACGAGAACCTCGCTCCGGTGGAGCTCACGCACGAGGACATCGCGTTCCTGCAGTACACGGGCGGCACGACCGGCGTTTCGAAGGGTGCCGTTCTCACCCACCACAACCTGGTCGCGAACGTCATGCAGCTCGAGGCGTGGTTCGCTCCCGACCTCGCCGGAACCGAGGACAGCACGATCGTCGGCGCGCTGCCGCTCTACCACATCTTCGCGCTCAACCAGGCGCTGTTCTTCATGAAGACCGGCGGCCGCAACCTGCTCATCGCCAATCCCCGCGACTTCCCGGGATTCGTGAAGAGACCTCGCGGAGCAGGGCTTCACGTTCTTCAGCGGCGTGAACACGCTGTTCAACGCGCTGCTGCACACGCCCGGTTTCGACCGGCTGGACTTCAGCCGCCTGCGCGTGAGCCTGGGCGGCGGCATGGCGGTGCAGAAGGCGGTCGCCGACAACTGGAAGCAGGTGACGGGCAACACGCTCACGCAGGCGTGGGGACTGACGGAGACCTCGCCCGGCGCGACGGTCAACCGGCTCGATGCGCAGGAGTTCACGGGCTCGATCGGGCTGCCGATTCCCTCGACGATCATCACGATCCGCGACGACGACGGCAACGTGCTGCCGCTCGGGCAGTCCGGCGAGATCTGCGTCGCGGGGCCGCAGGTGATGCGCGGCTACTGGAACCGCCCGGACGAGACGGCCAAGGTGATGCTCGACGGCGGCGTGCTGCGCACCGGCGACATCGGCTACATGGACCCGCAGGGTTACGTGTTCATCGAGGACCGCAAGAAGGACATGGTGCTCGTGTCCGGCTTCAACGTGTACCCGAACGAGGTCGAGGGCGTGGCCGTGACGCACCCGGGCGTGCTCGAGGTCGCCGCGGTCGCGCAGCCGGACGAGCGGGCCGGCGAGGTCGTGGCGCTCTTCGTGGTGAAGAAGGATCCGTCGCTCACCGAGGACGACGTCATCGAGCACTGCCGCAAGTCGCTGACCGGCTACAAGGTGCCGAAGCGCGTCTACTTCCGCGACGAGCTGCCGAAGACCAACGTCGGCAAGATCCTGCGGCGCGACCTGCGCGACGAGCTGCGGAAGTAAGGGGACTGTCCCCAACGGGGACTGTCCCCTGTCATGAGAGGGGACAGTCCCCGTTGGGGACAGTCCCCTTATTTCCCTTATTTCCGCGGCTTCAGCGAAGCCTGCGCCACGAAGTGCGCGGCCACGTCGTCGCCGTGCCCTGCCGCGCGGCGAATCCCGTCGATGATCATCTTCTCGGCGCGCTCGGTGCCGACCCAGTTCACGATCGTGACCCACTTGCCCTTCTCCAGGTCCTTGTAGTGCTGGAAGAAGTGGGCGATCTGGTCGGTCAGCGTCGTCGGCAGGTCCTTGTAGGAGCGCACGCCTTCGTAGAAAGGATGCAGCTTGTCCACCGGCACCGCGATGATCTTCTCGTCGTCGCCCGCCTCGTCCTTCATCAGCAACGCGCCGACCGGACGCACGCGGACGATGGCGCCCGCCACCACCGGGCTCGGCACCACGACGATCACGTCCACCGGGTCGCCGTCACCCGACAGCGTGTGGGGAACGAAGCCGTAGTTGCCCGGGTAGAACATCGCGGTGTTCAGGAAACGGTCCACCCGCAGTGCGCCCGACGCCTTGTCGAGCTCGTATTTCACCGGGACGCCGCCCTGCGGAATCTCGATCAGTACGTTGACGTCCTTCGGTGGATCCTCGCCGATGCTGATCTTGCTGATGTCCATGATTCAGGGTCCTGCGTGATACTGCGGGCTCAACTCGTGCACGGCGTCCACCATCGCAAGCGCGTGCTCGGGCGGTACGTCCGGATGGATGCCGTGGCCGAGATTGAAGACGTGGCCGTTGCCCTGGCCGTAGCTCGCCAGCACGCGCGCCACCTGCGCACGGATCTCGCCAGGCGGTGCGTAGAGCACGCTCGGATCCAGGTTGCCCTGCAGCGCGACCCGGTCGCGGACGGCACGGCGCGCATCCGCAAGGTCCGTGGTCCAGTCCACGCCGAGCGCATCGCAGCCGCTGTCGGCCATCTCCGCGAGCCACGCGCCGCCGCCCTTGGTGAACAGGATGACCGGCACGCGCCGGCCGTCGCTCACGCGCGTCAGCCCATCCACGATCTGCCGCATGTAGCGCAGCGAGAACTCGCGATAGTCGGACGGCGTAAGCGCACCGCCCCAGGTGTCGAAGATCATCACGGCCTGCGCACCGGCCGCGACCTGCGCGTTCAGGTAGGCGAGCGTGGCCCGCGCGATCACGTCGAGCAGCCGGTGCAGCTCGCGCGGCGCGCCGTAGAGCATGCCCTTGATGTGCTGGAAATTCTTGCTGCCGCCGCCCTCGACCATGTAGGTCCCGACGGTCCACGGGCTCCCGGCGAAGCCGATGAGCGGCACGCGGCCGCGAAGCTCGCGGCGGATGAGGCGCACCGCGTCCATGACGTAGCGCAGCTCGCCCTCGGGATCGGGGATGGGCAGCTTGTCGATGTCCGCAGGCGTGCGCACGGGCCGCGCGATCTTCGGTCCCTCGCCCGCCTCGAACTCGAGGCCCACGTTCATCGCGTGCGGGATCGTGAGGATGTCGGAGAACAGGATCGCGGCATCGAGCCGGTAGCGCTCGAGCGGCTGCAGCGTCACCTCGCAGGCGAGCTCCGGGTTCATGCAGAGGCTGAGGAAGCTGCCCGCCTTCGCGCGCGTGGCGCGGTACTCCGGGAGGTAGCGGCCGGCCTGCCGCATCATCCACAGCGGCGTGCGCGGCGTCGGCTCGCGCATGAGCGCGCGCAGCAGCAGGTCGTTCTGCAGCGGGGCCGTCATCGCGACACATTCCCGCCGAAGATGCCGGCAATGGTCTTCTGGATTGCGAGCGCCGCATCGCGCGGGCTGGCGGCATCGCGGATCGGCCGGCCGACGACGATGTAGTCGGCGCCATTGGCAAAGGCCTGCGCCACGTCGACGGTGCGCTTCTGGTCGTCGACGGGACGGTTCTCGACGGGACGTATTCCCGGCGTCACGACCAGCAGCCGGTGGTCGATGAACTCACGCAGCTTCGGCGCCTCGAGGCCCGAGGAGACGACGCCGTCGCAACCGGCCTCGAGCGCGCGCCGCGCCCGGGACAGCACCAGCGCCTCCACGTCGCAGGCGAAACCGAGGTCGTCGAGATCGCCGCGATCGAGGCTCGTGAGCACCGTCACGGCCAGCACTTTCACATCTCCCTTGGCCGCGGCGGCCGCTTCCATGATTCCCTGGTTGCCGTGCACGGTCGTGAGCGTCACGCCGCGGTTGCGCAGCTGCCGGACCGCGGCGGCCACGGTCGCCGGCACGTCGAAGAACTTGAGGTCGACGAAGACCTTCTTGCCGCGTCCGACCATCCAGTCCAGCAGCTCGAAGTAGCCGCCGGACATGAAGAGCTCGAGCCCCAGCTTGTAGAAGTGCACCGAGTCGCCGAGCGTGTCGGCCAGGCGGCGCGCCTCGCCGGGATCGGCCACGTCCATCGCGAAGATCAGGCGCTCGTGCGCGGGGATTGCCTTGTTGTCGACGGGCATGGGGGGACTCGGTGGCCGGGGCGGAGTGCAATGATACCGGAGGCGGGAAAGTGATTCGTGATCAGCGGATAGCGGTTAGTGCGGAACCCGAGCGGCCGGCGAGCCGCCCTACGCACTAACCGCTGGTCACTGGTCATTAGTCACTCTCTACGTCCGCTCCGACGGATCGAACAGCCGCTGGTGCTCGAGGATCGCGAAGCGATCGGTCATGCCCGCGATGTAATCGGCCACCGCGCGGGCCCGTCCCGGAGCGGCCGGCCTCGGCCTCCATGCGCTGCGCGGCCTCCTGGTGCTCGGTCGGCATCAGCTCGGTCTCCTCGAACATCGCCTGGAAGAGCTCGCTGACCACGCGGCGCGCTTTCGTCGTCATGCGCAGCACCTTGTAGTGGCGGTAGAGATGCCGGCGCAGGTACTGCTTGAGCTCCAGGTGCTCGGCGCGAACCTCCTCGCCGAACGTGAGCAGCGGCTCCGGCCGGGAACGAACGGCCTCGACGTCGGCCGGCGCAGCGCGGGCAATGGCCGCCTCGGACGCCGCGATCAGGTCGTTGACGAGGAAGTCGATCATTCGCCGCACGACTTCGTGCACCAGCCGTCTCGACCCGAGCCCGGGATATCGCGCGGTCACGAGGTCGTACTGGCGCCGGAAGATCGCGACCTCCCGCAGTTCGTCGATGCTGATCAGCCCGGCGCGAATGCCGTCGTCCACGTCGTGGTTGTTGTAGGCGATCTCGTCGGCGAGGTTCGAGAGCTGCGCTTCGAGGCTCGGCTGGCGCCGCTCGAGGAACCGCTGCCCGAGCTCTCCGAGCCGGCGCGCATTGGCGGCCGAGCAGTGCTTGAGGATCCCCTCGCGCGTCTCGAACGTCAGGTTGAGGCCGGGGAACTCGGCGTAGCGCTCCTCGAGCTCGTCCACCACCCGCAGCGACTGCAGGTTGTGCTCGAAGCCGCCGAACTCCCGCATGCAGTCGTGCAGCGCGTCCTGCCCGGCGTGGCCGAACGGGGTGTGCCCGAGGTCGTGCGCGAGGCAGATCGCCTCGGCCAGCGGCTCGTTCAGCGCGAGTGCGCGTGCGACGCTGCGCGCGATCTGCGCCACCTCCAGCGAATGGGTCAGCCGGGTCCGGTACAGGTCGCCCTCGTGGTTCACGAACACCTGCGTCTTGTAGACGAGGCGGCGGAACGCCGTCGAATGCACGATCCGGTCGCGGTCGCGCTGGTACTCGGTCCTGTGTCGCGGAGCCGGCTCGGCGAACCGCCGGCCGCGCGAGCCGGCCTCGCTCTGCGCATAGGGGGCCAGCGTGCCCGGGAGCGCGCTCAAGCGGCACCACCGAAGTACGCGGCCAGCGTTGCCTGCAGCGCTGCCTGCGGCATAGTCGCCGCTGACGACGCCTTCGCCGAGCCGCCTGAGCAGCACGAGCCGGATCCGGCCCGCCAGCACTTTCTTGTCCATTCCCATCAGGCTCAGTGCATGCGATGCGCCGATCGGCGGCGCCGCGACCGGCAGGCCCGCGCGATGCAGCAGGTCTCGCACCCGCCCGACCTCGGGCACGCCTATCCAGCCGAGCCGGTGCGAGAGATCGGTCGCAAGCAGCATTCCGACGCCGACCGCCTCTCCGTGCAGCCATTCGCCGTAACCGGCAGCCTTCTCGATCGCGTGGCCGAAGGTGTGGCCGAGGTTCAGCAGCGCACGACGACCGTGCTCGTACTCGTCCTCGGAGACGATCGCGGCCTTGATCTCGCAGGAGCGGCGGATCGCAAAGGCGAGCGCCGCGGGATCCAGTGCGAGCAGCGCCGCCATGTTGGCATCGAGCCAGTCGAGAAAGCCCGCGTCCGCGACGAGCCCGTACTTGATCACTTCGGCCAGCCCGGCACGCAGCTCTCGCGGCGGCAGAGTGCCGAGCGTCGTCGTGTCCGACAGCACGGCCCGCGGCTGGTGAAACGCGCCGATCAGGTTCTTGCCGCCCGGGTGATTCACGCCCGTCTTGCCGCCCACCGACGAATCCACCTGCGCGAGCAGGGTCGTCGGCACCTGCACGAAATCCACGCCGCGCTGGTAGCAGGCGGCCGCAAAACCGGCCATGTCCCCCACCACTCCACCGCCGAGCGCGACCACGCACGCGTCGCGGTTCATCCGTCCCTGCACCAGCGCGTCGAAGATGCGCCCGGTCATCTCGAGCGTCTTGTGCTGCTCGCCGTCCGGCAGCCGCACGCTCGCCACCCTGCGGCCATCGAGCGATCGGAGCAGTCGGTCGAGGTACAGCGGGCCGACGACCTCGTTGGTGACGACCAGCACGTCGCGCGCGGCGATGGCGCCCGCGAACTCGCCCGCGTCGTCGATCAGCCCCGGACCGATCAGGATCGGGTAACTGCGTTCGCCGAGATCGATCGTCAGTCGCTGCATCGCTCGCTCCGGCCGGAATCCAGGCGGCGCAGGATCTCGTCCACGACCGAGCCGACCTTGCGCCCGTCCGTGTCGACGATGACGTCGGCCACTTCTTCGTAGAGCGCCGCACGCTGCACCATCAGGCGCTCCAGCGTCCCGCGCGGATCCGGGTTCATCAGCAGCGGGCGCAGCGCGCTGCGGCGGGTGCGTGCGAGTTGCTGGTCCACGGACGTCCGAAGATACACGACGCACCCGCGGCTGCGCAGCCGCTCGCGGGTGCCCGGGTCGAGCACGGCTCCGCCGCCCGTCGCCACCAGCACGCCCGGGCGCTGCGTGATGTCGTCGAGGACTTCGGCCTCGCGGACGCGAAAGCCGGCCTCTCCCTCGCGCTCGAAAATGTAGGCGATGTCCACTCCCGTGCGGGCCTCGATCTCGGCGTCGCTGTCGACGAGCGAAAGGTCCAGCCGTTGCGCCAGCAGGCGGCCCACGGCGCTCTTTCCCGAGCCCATGGGACCGACGAGGATGATGTTGCCGGCGTTCAGCATGCCCGAAACGAATGCGGCCGCAGGATCGCTGCGGCCGCATTGTCCCATCCGGAGGGGCGGGCGTCAGTAGATGTTGGCGCCTTCGCGCAGGATCTTCGGTGTCACGAAGATCAGCAGCTCGTTCTTCTCCTCGCGCTTCGACTTGCTGCGGAAGAGCACCCCGAGGCCCGGGACGTCGCCGAGGAACGGCACCTTGGTCACGTCGTCGCGGTTGTCCGTCTCGAGGATGCCGCCGAGCACGACGGTCTGCCCGTCGTTCACCAGCACCTGCGTCGTGATCTCGCGGGTGTCGATGCTGGGCACGAGGCCGCCCGTGGCGCTCGGCACGAACTGGCCGACGCTGTCCTTGGTGACCTTGAGGTCGAGGATCAGCCGGTCGTCGGGCGTGATCTGCGGCGTCACGGTCAGCGACAGCACGGCCTTCTTGAACTGCGTCGTCGTCGCGCCGCTCGAGGCGGACTCCTGGTACGGAATCTCGCGGCCCTGCTCGATGTAGGCCTCCTGGCCGTTCGCGGTGATGACGCGCGGCGCGGAGATCACTTCGCCGCGGCCTTCGCGCTGCGCGGCCGTGATCTCGAGGTCCACGACGTAGTCCGAATCGAGCAGCGTCATGGCGAGCTTCAGCGCCGGGTTCGCGATCGGCAGGTTGACGAGGTAGCGATCGGGCGCCGGGCCTGTCGCGACCGAATTGCCGTCCACGCCGACCCCGCCCGGGCCGTTCGGGCTGATGATCGGTCCGCGGTTGCCGGTCGCGGAGTTCAGGCCGTTGTTGCCGACCCACATCAGGCCGTCGTCGCTGCCGTAGTTGCCGACGAACGCGCTGCCGAACTTCACGCCGAGCTCGCGGCTGAAGGTGTCGTTCACGATGACGATGCGCGCCTCGATCAGCACCTGCTTGACCGGGATGTCGAGCGTCGAGACGAGCCGGCGGATGTCCGCGAGCCGCTCGGCCGTGTCCGCCAGCAGCAGCGTGTTGGTTCGCTCGTCCACGGAGACGCTGCCGCGGTCCGAGAGCAGCGAAGACTTGCCCTTCGACTGGATGAGTCCGGCGAGGTCGCTCGCCTTCGCGTAATTGACCTGCAGGTACTCGGTGCGGACCGGCGAGAGCTCCGTGATCGCCTTCTGCGATTCGAGCATCTGCTTCTCGCGGGCCTGCAGTTCGTCGGTCGGCGCGACGAAGATGACGTTGCCTTCCTGCCGCTTGTCGAGGCCCTTGGTCCTGAGCACGATGTCCATCGCCTGGTCCCACGGGACGTTCTGCAGGCGCAGCGTCACGTTGCCCTGGACCGTGTCGCTCACGACGATGTTCTGGCCGCTGGTCTCGGCCAGCAGCTGCAGCACGGCGCGTGTCTCGATGTCCTGGAAGTTGAGCGTCAGGCGCTCGCCCTTGTATTCACGCTTGCTCGGGTCGACGACCGCGACCTTGGGGCGGGGCCGGACCTCGAGCACGTAGTCGCGGTCCGACTGGTAGGCGAGCTGCTCGAAGTCGCCCGCCGCGGCGACCACGATGCGCGTGCCGTTCGCGGTCCGGGTCACGTCGAACGAGCTCACCGGGGTTGCGAAATCGACGACGTCGAAGCGCTTCGCATACGCGTCGGGCAGCGTGGTATTCGGGAAATCGACCACGATCCGGCCGCCTTCCTGCTTCAGGCTTGCCTGGACGCGCGGGTCGCTGGTGCTGACGAGGATGCGGCCGGCGCCGTCGGCGCCACGCCGGAAATCGACCTTGTCGACGGCCGCTGCAGACGTTGCCGTCGCAGGCCGGCTGGCGCCCGGCGCCGCCGCGCCGGTCGGTGCCGCCGCAGCGAAGCTGCCGCCCCGGCCGACGGTCACGTAGATGGCATTGCCGGAGACCCGTGTCTGGTACGGACGCAACTGGTCGAGGTTGAAGACCAGCCGGCTGCGGCCGGAGGCTTCGGCCGCGACGATGGTGTCGACGCCACCGGAGTTCACGTCGACGCGGCGCGATGGCAGCGCCAGCACCGTGCCCGGCAGGTCCACGGACAGGCGCGCCGGGTTGTCGATGGTGAACGTGACCGGCTGCGGCGCGGGGCCGTCCAGGACCAGCTTCACCTCGATCTGTTCGCCGGGCTGCGGATTCACCTCGATTTTCTCGAGGCGAGTGGCGACCTGCGCGAACGCGGACTGCGCGAGCAGCGCGGCGAGTCCGGCCAGCGCTACGAGCGCCGCGGGCCTCGGCCGGCGATGCGTTTCGCGCGCGCCGTGGCGAGTGTCGATCGTGTGCAGCGATGCAGCGGTCATGCTCGAATCTCCTTGCAGATCAGTCGCTCAGCCCAAGCGCGGCGGGACGCTCGACGAAGCCGCCCATGCCGTCCGGAACGATCTCGATGAGCGAGATCTTGCCTTCCTCGATGGCCGTGATGCGGCCGTCGCTCTGGCCCAGGTGGTTGCCGGGCAATACCCGGTGCACCAGGCCGTCCTTCGTCTGCACGAGCCCGTAAGATGCGGCCCTGCAGTTTCAGCGTGCCGACCATGCGCAGCGTGTCGAGCGAAAACTGCTCGAGGAACTCGCGTGGCCGGCTCGAATCGGGTCGGATCGCGTTCGGCCCGGTCGCCGATGCCGGCATGCCGGGCTCGAAAGGCGAGCGCTCGTCGGATGCGGGGTAGGCGAAGGTCTCGTACGGCTTGACCTCGGGCAGCGGGTCGATCCGCCCGCCCGGCCTGGCCTTGATCTCGGCGATCTTCGCGCGCAACTCGTCGGTATCGTCGGAGCAGCCCGCGGCAGTGGCGAGGACCGCGACGGCGACGACGGTGCGCAGAACGGTGGTCATGTGGTCTGCCATAGCCGCCTCACTCGCCCCCGCCCTTCTTGGACTTGCCCTTCTTGGCCTTGCCCTTCTTGCCCTTGTCGGCTTCCGCGGAGGCCTGGTCCTCCTCGTCGACGTACCGGTACGTCTTCGCGGTGACGTTCAGGACGAGATCGCCCTTGGTGATGTCCTTGCCGCCAGCCGGCGCAATCTCGATGTTGTGCAGCGTGACGATGCGCGGCAGCGCGGCGATGCCGCTCGCGAAGTTGCCCATCTGGTGATAGTCGCCGGTCAGCCGGATGCTGATCGGGAGCTCGGCGTAGAAGTCCTTGCGCGCCTCGCCCTGGGGCTGGAACAGCTTCTCTTCGAGGCCCGCGGCAAGGCCGGTCTGCGAGATGTCCACCAGCAGGTTCGGCACTTCGGTCTGGTTGGGCAGCTGGCGCAGCATGGCGCCGAAGGATTTCTCCATTTCCGCCAGCTGGTCCTTGTAGGCCTGCAGGTTCGCGGCCTTGCGCGCCTTGGTCTCGAGCGTGGTGAAGAGTTCCGTCTCCTTCGCGCGCGCCTCGAGCAGCACCGGGTGCAGCGACTTCCAGACGAAGAAGTAGTAGCCGCCCGCGGCGACCAGCGCGAACAGCAGCATGACGGTGCCGAGCCGGACGCCGACCGGCCAGCGGCCCGGGTCGTTCGGGTCGAGGCCGCGCAGCTGGTCGAGCAGTTCCTTGAGCTTGTTCATTTGGCAGCCACCTTCTCGGACTGCGCCTCGGCGTCGGGCGGGACCTGGCTGCGCTGCACTGCAAACAGCGTGAATTCCGATCCGGCTCCGGGAGCCGCGCCCCTGCTCTCGACCACCTGCAGCGACGGGTCGGCCAGCCACTGCGAGTTGCCGATGTTGCGCATGAACGCCGACACGCGCGTGCTCGACTGGGCCACGCCGCGCATCTCGATGCGGTTGCCCGTCTGCTTCAGGTAGGTGAGGTAGACGCCCTCGGGAAGCACGCGCACCAGCTCGTCGAAGACGTGCACGATCTCGGGACGGCTGCGCTGCAGCGTCTCGATGATCTCCATGCGCGCCAGCAGCTTGCGCTTCTGGTTCTCCAGCCCGAGGATCTCCTCGATCTGCTTGTCGAGCTTGGCGATCTCGTCGGTCAGGATGCCGTTGCGCTCCTGCTGGTGCTCGATCGACGCACTCATCTGCCAGCGCCCGACCAGCACCACGAGGCCGGCGGTCGCGATGGCGGCGCCGAGCGACAGGAAGAACTCCTGGCGCTTGCGCTTGCGCTCCGACTCGCGCCACGGCAGCAGGTTGATTCTTGGCATGTCAGTCGAAGCTCCTCAGCGCCAGACCGCAGGCCGTAAGCAGCGCGGTCGCATCCTTCTTCACGCCCTGCGCCAGCGCCCGCGTCGAGATCTTCATCTGCCCGAGCGGGTCGCCACGCTCCGCGGGGATGCCCACGCGGCTCGAGATCACGTCGGCCACGCCCGGGATGTTCGCGCAGCCGCCGCAGATCAGGATCTGCTCAGGCGGCTCGCGGCCGCTGCCCGACGCAAGGTAGAACTGCAGCGACCGGCTCACCTGCTGGCACATGTCGTCGATGAAGGGGTCGAGCACCTCGGCCTGGTAGTTCGCCGGCAGGCCGCCTTCCTTCTTGGCGCGGCCCGCCTCTTCGATGCTGAGGCCGTAGCTGCGCATGATCTCTTCGGTGAGCTGCTGCCCGCCGAACGCGAAGTCGCGCGTGTAGGTGACCTTGAGGTCGCGCAGCACCGAGAACGTGGTGCTGCTCGCACCGAAGTCGATCACGGCGATGTTGCGGTCCATGCCGCCGTCCGGCATCTGGTGCGTGAGCAGGCGGCAGGCGTTCTCGAGCGCGAAAGCCTCGACGTCCACGATGCGCGTCGCGAGTCCCGCCGCATGCACGGCAGCCTGGCGCTGTTCGACGTTCTCGGAGCGCGTGGCCACCAGCAGCACGTCGAGCATCTCGGGGTCCTTCTCCGACGGGCCGATCACCTCGAAGTCGAAGCTGACCTCCTCCATCGGGAACGGTATGTACTGGTCGGCCTGCATCTCGACCTGCGACTCGAGCTCTCCCTCGCGCAGGTTGCGTGGCATCTGGATCACCTTGGTGATCGCGGCATCGCCGCTGATTGCGACGGCGCAATCCTTGCTGCGTGCACCGGCGCGCTTTACCGCGCGGCGCACAGCCTCGCCCACCGCCTGCGAATCGACGATCGCTTTCTCGTTGATCGCATTGGGCGGCGAAGGCTCCGCGGCATACGATTCGACGCGATATCCGTCGCCGCTCCTCGAAAGCTCGATGAGCTTGATGGAGGACGTCGTGATGTCGAGTCCTATGACCGGTCGTGATCTGCCCTGAAACAGCACGAGTGAGTCCTTCTAGTTCAAGAGGTTGCGCATCGATCGTGGAGTAGATTCCATTCTGTCGCCGCACTATATAACAGGGTTAGGTTAAATAGAATTGTGAGCGTGCTAGCAGAATGAGCCATTTGGCTGACGGACCCCCCAGGACATGCGAAGCAGTTCCAAGTACGGCGCAGAAGGCGGACGGCGGCCGGAGGTCGGGAGGGAGCCCGGAGAGGAGGTTCCAGTCACGTGACGATCGTCTCCTCAGCTGCGTCGTGAACACGAGCGCAGCAGCATCGTCAGGACCGGCAACCCCGCTGTCATAGGCTTCGCCCTTAGACCGGTGGCTTTGCGTCCCCACCTTTCGGTGAGTTTGCCCTTGCGTCGCGAGCTACTATGCACAACCGCCGCGGACGCGGCAAGGACTGGGTCTCAGATTTGGCAATGCGGCGGCCGATTCGAAAACTTCTCGTGATCGTTCTCTCAACGGTGCTCGCGGCCGTCGCGCTCGTCGGCCTCGGCATCGCCGGAGCGTATCAGTACCTGGAACCGGAGCTGCCGGACGCAGCCGAGCTGCGCGAGCTCAGGATGCAGCTGCCGCTCACGGTCTACACGCGCGACGGCAAGCTGATCGCACAGATCGGCGAGCAGCGCCGCATCCCGGTGAGGCGCGAACAGGTCCCGCAGGTCGTCGTGGACGCGTTCCTCGCGTCCGAGGACGACCGGTTCTTCCACCATCCCGGCGTGGACTGGCAGGGCCTGGTGCGTGCGCTCGCGACGAACGTGTCGGCCGGCGGCGTCCGCGAGGGCGGCGGCACGATAACGATGCAGCTCGCGCGCAATACGGTCCTCACCTCCGAGCGGACGCTGCGCCGCAAGCTCAAGGAAGTCTTCCTCGCGCTGCGCATCGAGCGCGAATTCACCAAGGAAGAGATCCTCACCCAGTACCTCAACCGCATCTTCCTGGGCCAGCGCGCCTACGGCATAGGCGCCGCGGCAGAGGTCTATTTCAACAAGCACGTCGAGGAACTGACGCTGCCCGAGGCGGCGCTCATCGCCGGGTTGCCCCGCTCGCCGTCCAGGGACAACCCGGCCGCGAGCATCGAGCGCGCCGAGGCGAGACGCTCATACGTCCTGCGCCGGATGGTCGAGACCGGAAAGATCGACGAGACCCAGCGAGAGGCTGCCGATCGGGCGCCGCTCAGCGGCCGCATCTACTCGCCCGTCGTCGAGGTGAACGCGCCGTATGTCGCCGAAATGGTCCGCCAGGACACTGCTGCGTGAGCGGGGTCCTACGGCGCTGACGGACGGCTACCGCGTGACGACCACGGTCGACAGTCGCCTGCAGGCGGCCGCCAACCTCGCGGTCTGGCGCACGATGCTCGAGTACGATCGCCGCCACGGCTATCGCGGAGCGGTCGAGCAGCTCGACGTGGCGACGATTTCGGATCCGGCTGCGGTTCGCCGCGCCCTGAAGCAGCATCCGGACCGCGGCAACCTCCGGGCAGCCGTCGTCACGTCGGTCGGCTCCCGCGACGCGACAAGCACAGGGACGCGACGGACGGGTCATCGATCTCGGCTGGGATGCCTTCGCGTGGGCAAGGCCCGCGCTTCCGCAGGACACGCTGGGCCCGGCACCGAGGTCTGCCGGCGACGTGGTCGCGGTGGGGCAGGTCATATACGTCGAGCCGCTCGAGGACGGGCAGTACCGCCTTGCGCAGGTGCCCGCTGTCGGGGCCGCGTTCGTGGCACTCGACCCGCGGGATGGCGCGATCGTGGCGCTGGTCGGCGGCTTCGATTTCGACGCGAGCAAGTACAACCGGGCCGTGCAGGCGAAGCGGCAACCGGGCTCCGCCTTCAAGCCGTTCCTCTATTCGGCCGCGCTCGAGAAGGGCTTCACGCCGGCCACGCTGATCAACGACGCACCGATCGTCCTGCCGGGCTGGGGGGAAAACGGGGCCGAGGAGTGGCGGCCGCAGAACATCAACAAGCGCTTCTATGGTCCGACGCCGATGCGCGAGGCGCTGGTGCGCTCCCGCAACCTGGTGTCCATCCGCCTGCTGCGCGGCACGGGCATCGGACCGGCCATCCGGCACATGGGCGCGTTCGGGTTCGGTCCCGAGGCATTGCCCCCGAACCTCACGCTGGCGCTCGGGACCGGGCAGGTCACGCCGCTCGACATGGCGCGCGGCTTCGCGGTATTCGCAAACGGCGGCTGGCGCGTCACGCCTTACTTCGTCCAGTCGGTCACGGACCAGTCAGGCAAGACCGTGTTCGCGGCGGATCCGCCGCTTGCATGCCCGGACTGCACCGACGCGACGCCGGCCGACCCGCTCGAGACGCGGCCGACGCTGACTGCCGACACCACGGACAGCCACCCGCGCCCGAGGGTCCGTCGCAGGACGCGGCGGCTACGGTCCCGCCCGAAAAGCGCGCCCCGCGGGCCATCTCGGCAGCAAATGCCTACGTGATGACGGACATCATGACGGACGTGGTCCAGCGCGGCACGGCACAGCGGGCGAAAGTGCTTGGACGGACCGACATCGCCGGCAAGACCGGCACCACGAGCGACCGGCGCGACGCCTGGTTCGTCGGATTCAACGCGGATTTCGCGGCGGCCGCCTGGGTCGGGTTCGACCAGGAGCGTTCGCTCGGCGAGACCGAGGAAGGCGGGCACACGGCGCTGCCGATGTGGATCTACTTCATGCAGGAAGCCCTGCGCGACAAGCCCGAGCATCGCCTCCCCGAGCCGCCGGGCATCGTGCGCATGTGGGTGAGCCGCACGTCCGGTGCGCCTTCGAGCGCCGGCAGCGGCGGGGCGATCTTCGAGGCTTTCCTCGAGCAATACACGCCCCGGACCGGCGAGTCGCTCTACGGCGAAGGCGTCGGACGCGGAGAGCGTGCAGCCGCAGGCATCCGACGAATCCATCTTCTGACCGGACCGCCGATGCACCGACGACCCAATCCGCGTGCGGAACTCCTGCGCCTTGCCGTAGCGGAAGAGGCTGCGCGCATCATGCGCGAGCAGGGCGTCGACGACTTCCTGCTCGCCAAGCGCAAGGCTGCCGAGCGGCTTGGCGTCACCGACGCCTCGATCCTGCCGCGCAACACCGAGATCGAGGCCGCGAAGGTCGCGCACCAGCGGTTGTTCGCTTCCGAGCGTCACGAGGCGGACCTGGTCGCGTTGCGCCGCGCCGCCCTCGAGGCGATGCGCCTGATGGCGGATTTCCAGCCGCGCCTGGTCGGTCCGGTGCTGGCGGGCACCGCCTCCGCACATTCGGAAATCAACCTGCACCTGTTCGCGGACACGCCGGAAACCGTGTCGATGCGGCTCGAGGAACGCGGCGTGCCGCACGAAGTGCAGGAGCGGCGCTTTCGCTACGAGCGTGACCGCACGGTCAGCTACCCCGCCATTCGCTTCGTGGCCGGCCGCCAGGCGGTCGACGCCGTGGTATTCCCGGTGGACGGGATCCGGCAGGCTCCGGCGAGCCCGGTCGACGGCAAGCCGATGCGGCGCGCGAGCGCCGCGGACGTCGAGGCGCTGCTCTAGCGCGCGTGCGTGTCCGCGCCCCTCGGCAACTCCCGATGTGACTGGTAGCGCCGCCGCGCTATGCTGCAATGCAGCAGTTGCTGCGATTCAGCAAATCACCCGAGAAGTCACATGATCGTCGAAATGCAGGAATTCATGAGCGAACAGACGCAGGCCCTGGGCGACCAGGTCGAGAAATTCCGCAGGAATCCGCAGCGGTTCGTCCGCAAGGCCCTCGTCGATTCGGCGGAGGGATTGAAGGCGCTGAAGCGTCCGGTGCGCATGGTCGCGCACTCGGGCGTGAAGCTCACGGCAGTGTCGCAGAGCACGCTGGCGAGCCTGATCGACTGCAGTCGAGGTCTTCACCTCGACCATGACTGCAGTGCTCGCGCGCCTGAGCGCGCGGTGCAGACGCCGATGGCGTCGTCGACCTGGTGCGTCGACCAGGTTTCGATGTTGTCGCGACTCGCGACGCATCGTCGATGAAGCGACACGTGCGGTGGGATTTTCAAGGATGCCGGCCGCGACGTTGCCGAGATTGCGGCACACGCCTACGCGACAGTCACGGAGGACCGACGAAGAGCTGGCTGCGGCGAAGGAAGGTCGTCCGCGGGCGTGCCGTTGTCCGCAGTCAGCGCGTCGTGCAGCCGGGCGTCGTCCGCGAGCAGGGACGCCGCGGACGAGCCTACATGGACGTACTTGCGGCGGTCCCGGCGACAGCGCCCCTGGAAGGGCGCTTTGCTGTCGGAGCGGCCCGCTGACGCGCGCCCGGCCGCGAGCGCCGTCAGCCGCGCTTGTCGATCTCCACGTAGTCGCGCGCCACCGGCCCCGTGTAGAGCTGCCGCGGACGCCCGATCCTCATGGACGGGTCGGCGATCATCTCCTGCCAGTGCGCGACCCATCCCGCCGTGCGCGCGATCGCGAACATCACCGTGAACATCGAGCGCGGGATGCCGAGCGCGCTGTAGATCACGCCGGAGTAGAAATCGACGTTCGGGTAGAGCTTGCGGGCGATGAAGTATTCGTCCTTGAGGGCGATTTCCTCGAGCCTGAGCGCGAGCTCGAACAGCGGGTTGTCGGTCTGCCCGAGCCGCGCGAGCACCTTGTGGCACATCTCGCGGATGATCTTGGCGCGCGGGTCGAAGTTCTTGTACACGCGGTGGCCGAAGCCCATCAGCCGCTTGTTGCCGTCCTTGCTCTTCACGCTGTCGAGGAACTTCGGGATGTTGTCCACGGTGCCGATGTCCTCGAGCATCGCGAGGACAGCCTCGTTCGCGCCGCCATGCGCCGGGCCCCACAGCGCGGACACGCCCGCGGAGATCGCGGCGTACGGGTTCGTGCCCGTGCTGCCGGCGAGGCGGACGGTGGACGTGCTTGCATTCTGCTCGTGGTCGGCGTGCAGGATCAGCAGCAGGTCGAGGGCCTGTGCCGTCACGGGATCCACGACGTAGTCCCCGGCCGGGACCGCGAAGAACATCCGCAGCATGTTCGCGCAGTAATCCATGTCGTTGCGCGGGTAGACGAACGGCTGGCCGAGCATGTGCTTGTAGGCCGCCGCCGAAATCGTCGGGATCTTGGCCAGGATGCGGTGCGCGAAGATCTCGCGGTGCCGCGCGTTATTGATGTCCATCGAGTCGTGGTAGAACGCCGCCATCGACGAGACGACGGCGGACACCATGGCCATCGGGTGCGCGTCGTAGTGGAAGCCGTTGAAGAATCGCAGCAGCGATTCGTTGATCATCGTGTGGTAGCGGATCGAGTGGTCGAACTGCTCGAGCTGGCCCGCCGTCGGCAGCTCGCCGTTGATCAGCAGGTACGCCACCTCGAGGAAGTTCGACTTTGTCGCGAGCTGGTCGATCGGATAGCCGCGATAGAGCAGGATCCCGGCGTCGCCGTCGATGTAGGTGATCTTGCTTTCGCAGGACGCCGTGGCCATGAACCCCGGGTCGAAAGTGAAGATGCCCCTGGTCCTTCGTCAGGCTGCTGATGTTCAGGCAGTCCGGTCCGAGGGTCCCGCCCAGGGCCTGCAGGGCGCTCTTCTTGCCCGTCTCGAGGTTGGTCAGTTCGTAGTTCTTCGTGCTCATCTTTGGCCTACCTTTTCCAACCACCGCGGGACGTTCCCGGGGCGGCCAGTCAGGTTTGCATGAGCCGCGAGTCCAATCAAGATCGTACTAGTCCACCACCTTGACGACCTCGCCAGGGGTCGGTTCCTTGTCCGGATAGAGGTCGTTCAGCAGCCGCAGTCGCTCGACCGGGTACTGGAGGATGGGCGAACCCTTCGCCAGCTGCTCGATCCGCGTCCCGGGCGCTGCCTTCACGAGCTTGATCCTGTCCGGCTCCGCGAGGGCGAACTCGTTGTCGCGGAGACGACGGAAGGTCTTGATGCTGGAGAGGAAAAACGGATCGCTGGCGGCCAGGGCCGAGTTCAGCCTGGTCGCGCCACGGAACACGTAGGCCATGTTGTTGTAGTAGACGACGGCGTACCGCGCCGGCCCACGATTGCCCCACGGCAGCGGCACCTCGCGCGCCACGGCCGTGAATCCCTGCAAGCCATTGACCTGCAAAGGTTCGGCATCCGCAAGCGGGGTGCCGGAGAGGTTGCGGAGCAGGAACTGCCGCGGGTCGGTGTCGGGCGGGATCCCCATCACGGTGACATCGAGGAACGCGTCTTTCTGCGGCGTGATGGCGACGACCTTGGTCGGCAGGTTCTGGATGGTCCAGCCGGTGGGAAAGGCCATCGTGAAGCCCATGTCCGCGTGGTAGAAGCGGCTGCCGCGCACCACCCCCTGGGCGCGGCTGGGCCCGAACGGCAGGCCGTTGATGTGGTCGAGATAGGCCTTGCGGCCGTCCGGCCTCGCCTCCCCGGTGTCGATCTTGTGGGCCGCTGCCACGACTTCCTTGAGCCGGGTGTCGTTGTCCGGGTGAGTCGCGAAGACGCCGTGGTAGACGCGCGGCTCCCGGCCCTCCTGGCGCGCGAGCTGGATCTCGAACATCTCCTGGTTCTTCAGCAGGCGCACCACGTCGATCATCGCGTCGGGGTCGTAGCCGAGGCGGTCGAGGTACTGGGCGCCGATGTCGTCGGCCTCGAGTTCCATGTCGCGCCCGTAGCCGCTCACGAGCGCCGAGCCGGCCATGTTGGCGACGTTCGCGAGATCGCCGCTCCCGGTGAGGATGCCGACCAGCAATGCGCCGATACCGGTCGCTGTCGCGCCGGTCTGCTGCCGGACGGCATGCCGCGCGGTGACGTGACCGACCTCGTGCCCGACGACGGCGACCAGCTCGGCCTCGGAATTGAGGTAAGCCATGATGCCGCGCGTGATGTAGACGTAGCCGCCGGGCAGCGCGAAGGCGTTGATGTCCTCGGTGTCGAGGACCGTGAACGTGTACTGCAGGTCAGGGCGATGGCTGACTGCGGCGATGCGCTGCCCGATCCCGCTGACGTACGCCTGCAGCTCCTCGTCGTCGTAGCGACCGTACTTCTGCAGGATCTTGGGGTGAGCGTCGCGGCCGATCGCGACCTCCTGCTCGGCGGTCATCGTGACGACGTCGGACTTGCCGGTGACCGGGTTCGTGGCGCAGCCCCCGCACAGGACGGCGACCAGCATTGCTGCGGGGATCAGGGCGCGGGGCACGAGCATGCGACGACCTCGAGGGCGGGAGCCCTGAGTCTAGAGTGCGCGTGGCGGCCCAGAAAGTTCCGTGCGGTTGCGCACCGGACGCCCAAACGAAGCGGGGCGCCCGAGGCGCCCCGTCGTGACCGAACGCTGCCGGCCGAAGATCAGCCGCGCGCGTACTTCTTGCGGAAGCGATCGACGCGACCGCCGGTGTCCACGATCTTCTGCTTGCCCGTGTAGAACGGATGGCAGTTCGAGCAGACTTCGATCTGCAGGTCCTCGCCAAGCGTGGAACGCGTCTCGAACGTGTTCCCGCAGCTGCAGGTCACGGTGATCGCCTTGTAGTCGGGATGGATTCCGCTCTTCATGACCGCGATCCTTTGGGCAGACAATCGGAAAAAGGGCGCGAAGTATAGGAGCGCGGGCGGGTCCTGACAAGGTTGTTGCAGCGAGCCCTCAACCGAGGGGGCATTTATCCACAAAACCTGTGGATAACTGTGTGGGTTACTCGAGTGACGATCATCCGGCCCGAGCGCGGGAAGCGTCAATTGTCGCATTGGTCAATATTTGACCACAGTATTTTCGCTATATTCATCAATATGTTACGAGCGATGTGCCTAAGATGTCACTTCGACTACAACCCGTAACATGGCGTATCTAGGCATCTGCCAGCGGCGTGTGAATAACTGCAGCGCCGGGCTCCCGCCGCATGCCCCGCCGTGGTGCCACAGCGGCCCCGATCGGACGACCCGATGCGGCGGTCCAGCGCCTATCGGAGGCCCGGCGCGGCGCCCCCCGGCAGGAAAACCGCCTGCAAGTCGTTGAGGAACAAGCGACCGAGCTGCGTCGGAGCCCAGTGGCCCGGCGCGGACTCCTCGATCAGGCCGCGCTCGCGTGCCAGTGCCAGTTCACCTGAGACCGTCGCAAGCGACAGTCCGGTGCGCTCCTCGAACAGCGACTGCCTCGAATCCGTCCGTCAGTCGAAGCGCGTTCAGGAAGAACTCGAACGGGAGATCGCCTGCCGCGATGACACGCGTAGCAGTGAGTCTGTCCTGCGCCTTCGCGGCCGACAGGTAGCGACCCGGCTGCTTCACCCGCTCGGTTCGCGTGACCTCGAGCGTGCCGGGATCCGTCGATCTTGCCGTGGGCACCGGCGCCTATCCCGAGGTAGTCGCCGAACCGCCAGTAATTGAGGTTGTGCCGGCACTCGCTGCCCGCCTGCGCATAGGCGGACACCTCGTACTGACGATAGCCCGCGGCGGCGAGCCGCTCCTGGCAGGCGCCCTGCATGGCGAACGCGGTCTCGTCGTCGGGAAGCTCGGGCGGCCGCTTCTCGAACGCGGTGCCCGGCTCCAGCGTCAGCTGGTAATGGGAGATGTGCCGCGGCGCGAGCTCGATCGCGCGGTCCACGTCGAGCAGTGCTTCCGCGAGCGTCTGCCGCGGCAACCCGTACATCAGGTCGAGATTGAAGTTCGTGAGCCCCGCGGCGCGGAGCTCGGCGACCGCGGCCTCGATCTCGCCATGCGCGTGGATGCGGCCGAGCGACGCGAGGTGACGGTCATTGAAACTCTGCGCCCCCAGCGACACGCGGTTGACCCCGGCGTCGCGATACCCGGTGAACGCACCGTGCTCGACCGTGCCGGGGTTCGCCTCCAGCGTCACCTCGAGATCGGCAACGACCGGCAGCAGCTGGCGTGCCCGTTGCAGGACCGCGGCGATCGCCTCCGCGGCAAACAGGCTCGGCGTGCCTCCGCCGAAGAAGACCGAGGAGATCTCGCGTCCGGCCAGGCCCTCGGTTGCGTACCCGAGGTCGTCGAGCAGCGCGGCAAGGTACGCGTTGCGAGGGATGCCGGCGGCGGGAATGGCGTGCGAATTGAAGTCGCAGTACGGGCACTTGCTCACGCACCACGGCAGGTGCACGTACAGGGCCAGCGGCAGGCCGCGGCGCGTGCTCACGGCTCGCGCACGACTCCGCCAAGCGCCGCGACCAGCGCCCGCAACGCCAGGCCACGATGGCTCACGCGGTTCTTCTCCGCCGGGTCGAACTCGGCCGCGGTCCGCGAGGAACCCTCGACGACGAACAGCGGGTCGTAGCCGAATCCGCCGCTGCCGCGCGGCACCCGGCCGATCCGCCCGTCCCAGCTCGCCTGGCAGACGATCGGCGCCGGGTCGTGCGGCCAGCGCAGGTAGGCCATCGCGCAGCGGTAGCGCGCCGTACGCCCGGCGTCGGCCACGTTTTCGAGTTCGCGCAGCAGCTTGCGGTTGTTGGCCTCGTCGTCGGCCGGCTCGCCCGCGTAGCGTGCCGAGTAGATGCCCGGCGCGCCGTGCAGCGCGTCGACCTCGAGGCCCGAATCGTCGGCGATGGCGGGCAGGCCCGATGCCTCCGCTGCAAAGCGCGCCTTCAGGATCGCGTTCTCGACGAAGCTCAGGCCGGTCTCGTCCGCTGCCGCACTGCGTGAAGTCCGAGAGCGGCAACACCTCGACGTGCCACGGCGAGAGGATCGCGCGCATCTCGCGCAGCTTGCCGGCGTTGCCCGTCGCGAGGACCAGCCGCGCCGGGAACGCGGGCCCGTGCGCATTCACCGCCGTGAGCCCTGGGGCGCTCCCTCGAGGGCGGCCTGCAGCGCCTCGAGCTGGGCGGCAAACAACTGCTGGCATGCAGACGTGGCGAGATTCAGCAGTTCGTCGAGCTCGTGCCGCCGGAACGCGTGGCCCTCGGCCGTGCCCTGGATCTCGATGAACGCACCGCCATTGTTCATCACGACGTTCATGTCGGTCTCTGCGCCCGAGTCCTCGGCATAGTCGAGATCGACGACCGAGGCGCCGCCGACGATGCCGACGGAGACCGCCGCGACCTGGCCGTGCAGCGGGCTCGCAGCGATCGCCCGGCGGCGCACGAGCGAGTCCATGGCGTCTGCGAGCGCGACGTAGGCTCCGGTGATGGACGCCGTGCGCGTTCCGCCGTCCGCCTGCAGCACGTCGCAATCGAGCGTGACGGTGCGCTCGCCGAGCGCGCGCAGGTCGACGACCGCGCGCAGCGAACGACCGATCAGCCGCTGTATCTCCTGCGTCCGGCCACTCTGCTTGCCGCGGGCGGCCTCGCGTGCGGAGCGTGTGTGGGTCGCGCGCGGCAGCATGCCGTACTCGGCCGTGACCCAGCCCTCGCCCTTGCCACGCAGGAAGAAAGGCACGCCTTCCTCGACGGTCGCCGTGACCAGCACCCGCGTGTCGCCGAACTCGACCAGCACCGAGCCCTCGGCGTGACGGGTGAAGCCGCGGGTAATACGAATCGGGCGCAGTTGCTCACGTGCGCGGCCACTGGGTCTCAAGGGAATGTCTCCTGGATCAGGGGCCGAGCCAGCGCACGGCGGCGGCGGTCGTGTTGTCGGCGAACGGTGCCGTGCCGATCAGCGCCCGCTCGCCGAGGCTCGCGAGCGCGTCGCGCAGCGGCGGACCGGACCCGATGCTGAGTGTCGCGAGTTGCTCGTCCGTGAGGCCTGCCCACAGGCCGTCCGAACACAGCAGCAGGACGTCGCCCGGGAGCAGCACGTTGCGCCCGCTGAGCGACATCTCGGGCAGCACCGGATCGCCGCCGATGCAGCACTCGACGTAGTTGCGCATCGGGTGGTCGTGCGCCTGTCTCTCGGTGATGCGGCCGGCGCGAACCAGCAGCTCGACGTGGCTGTGGTCGCGCGTGCGTGCGGCGACCTCGCCGGCACGAAGCTGGTAGACGCGGCTGTCGCCCACGTGGACCCAGTAGGCGCTCGAGCCCTGCACGATGCACGCCGCGCAGGTCGCGCGGGGCCGGATCTCCTGCGGGAGTCCGCGGCCCAGCTCGACCACCGCATCGTGGGCCCGCCCGACCGTCAGGTGCAGGAATCCCTCGGGGTCGAAGAGCGGACGACTCGCCTCCCAGAACTCGCCGATCATGGCGCGTATCGCCACCTCGGCCGCCCGGGCGCCGTCGGCATGGCCACCCATGCCGTCCACGACGACGAGGAATGCCGACCCGTCGCCGATGGCGATGGCGACTCGATCCTGGTTTTCTTCGCGATTCCCGAGGAGGCTCAGATCCGCGTGCTCGATATGCAAGTGTCGCTCCGGCACGCCTGCTTCTCATGTAGACTCGTGTTGCTTTTATAACACTCCGCGCTGCATCACCGTAAGTGGTCCGTGCGCGGCGAAGTGGCTCGATTCCCGGCAATTCCACCCGGACGCAGCAATGATCCGCAGCATGACCGGCTTCGCGAGGCGCGAGCGCCAGGGCCCGTGGGGCACACTCACGTGCGAACTGCGCACCGTCAATCATCGTTACCTCGAGGTCTCGTTGAGGCTGCCCGAGGACCTGCGGGGCCTCGAAAACGACGCGCGGCAGCTCGTCGGCGCGAGCCTGCGCCGCGGCAAGGTCGACGCGGGGCTGTACCTGCGTTCGACGGCAGCCGCGCCCCAGTCGCTCGAGCTGAACCGGCCGCTGGTCGAGCAGCTGCTGCAGCGTGCGGCCGAAGTCGGCGGAATCCTCGGGGACCGCGCGGGCTCCACGAGCGCGCTCGAGGTACTGCGCTGGCCCGGCGTGGTCCGCGAAGCGGAACGTGACGTAACGCCGCTGGCCGGTGAGGCGATCGGGCTGCTGCGGGAAACAGTGGAACAGCTGAACGAGTCCCGCGCGCGCGAAGGCGCGAGAATCCGCGAGATGCTGCAGACGCGCTGCCAGGCGCTCGTCGAGGGTGTCGCACTCGTCCGCGCGCGGCTTGCCGGAGATCAGTGCCCGCATCCGCGCCAAGGTCGCGGAGCGCGTCGCGCAGCTCGGCACGCAGGTGGACCCGGAGCGCCTCGAGCAGGAGCTGGTGCTGCTCGCCTACAAGATGGACGTCGAGGAAGAGCTCGATCGCCTCGGCAGCCACGTCACCGAGACGATGCGCGTGCTCGACTCGACCGAGGCCGCCGGCCGCCGCCTCGATTTCCTGATGCAGGAGCTCAATCGCGAGGCGAACACGCTGTCGTCGAAGTCGCAGGACGTCGAGACGACGCGCGCCGCCGTGGACATGAAGGTGCTGATCGAGCAGATGCGCGAGCAGGTGCAGAACGTTGAGTAGCAACCGGATCGGGTGCTTCTGCCCGGCCGTTTCTGCTGCGTCCGCCCGCCGCTCGAGGTCATCCCGCCAGCCAGTCGCGTACCGGCCGGCCCAGGAAGTCCTCGACAGAGATCCCATCGCCCCCGACCAGCAGCGTACGCTTCACCTTGAAGGCCGCAGCGAACGCCGCCGTCCCGGAATGAGCCTGCGGCGCACGACCGCTCTTCACCTCGATCGCGACGAGTCGATTGCGGCTGCGGACGATGAAATCCACCTCCTGCCCTCGATCACGCCAATAGAACAACTCGCACTCGCCTGCTGCCGCGGCGTTTGCCAGATGGGCGCCGACCGCGGATTCCACCAGCCTGCCGCGAAATTCCCGATCCGATTTCGCCTCGTCCAGACTCGCGCCGGCGGTGACGGTCATCAGCGCAGTGTTGAGCACCTGCAGCTTCGGGCTGGAGCCACGAGTGCGTGCCGCATCGCCCGCGTATTTCGGCAGACCGCGGACCATGCCCGCGCCGGCCAGGAGTTCCAGATAGTGCGCGAGCGTCGTCGTGTTGCCGGCATCCTGCAACTGACCGAGCATCTTGGTGTACGAGAGGATCTGACCGGAATACCGGCATGCCAGCTCGAACAGGCGGCGTAGCAGCGCCGGCTTGTCGACGCGCGTCAGCAACAGCACATCGCGTGAAATCGAAGTCTCGATTAGACTGTCTGCGATGTATCGCGACCAGCGTGCAGGGTCCTTGATCAGCGGTGCCGCGCCCGGATAACCGCCGAAGTAGAGATACTGCTCCAGCGACCAACCAAAGGCCTGGCGCATTTCCGAAAGCGACCAATGCGGCAGCCTCAGCGTCTCGAATCGCCCCGCGAGGCTTTCGGTCAAGCCGTGTGCGATCAGCAGCGGAGCAGAGCCGAGCAGTACGACCCTGAGCGGGCGCTTCTTGCGTGTGTCTTCATCCCAGAGCCGCTTGACGGTCTCCGACCAGGCCGGATTGAATAGTGCGGCGGGCTCGGGTCGCGGCCGCCTGTTCGTGATCGCCGCGCCCTCCGGTGCCGGCAAGACCTCGCTGGTGCGCGCCCTGATGCAGCGCGAGCCGGCGCTGCGCTTCTCGATTTCCTACACGACGCGCCCGCAGCGACCGAACGAGGTCCACGGCCGCGACTATTTCTTCGTCGCCCGCGAGGAATTCGACCGCATGGTCGCGGCCGGCGAGTTCCTCGAGCACGCCACCGTGTTCGACAACAGCTACGGCACTGCACGGCGCCAGGTGGAAGACTCGCTTGCGGCCGGGCCAGGACCTCATCCTCGAGATCGACTGGCAGGGCGCGCGGCAGATCCGGCGGGCACTGCCCGAGTGCCGATCCGATCTTCATCCTGCCGCCCTCCCGGCCCGAGCTGGAGCGACGCCTGCGGGGCCGCGGCACCGACGCGGAAGAAGTCATCCAGCGCCGGCTGCGCGACGCCGCCGGGGACATGGGCCACTGGCGCGAGTTCGAGTTCGTGGTCGTGAACGACGACTTCGAGCGGGCGCTCGGCGAGCTGCAGGCCATCGTCCAGGGCCAGGGCGAGCCGTCGCGGTCCGACCGGGCGGGGCTGGCGGAGCTGGCGGAGGCTGACGGCGGAGTAACAGGATCGCGGCTGGCGGTCAGCGGGTCGCCGCTGGCCGCCTGCCGCCTTCTCAGAAGATCTCCCGCCAGCCAACCCGGCGAACGCTCGTCCCTGCGGCCGGCGGAACCGGCACAGGCATCGCCTTTACGGCCGTGTTCGACAGGGTGACGATTGCGACGAGCTTGTTCGTCGGGAGACGGATCAGCGTGACGCCGGTGGCGAGCGAGTTGCCCACCGGGAATCCCGACCGACTTGTCGGTTGGCGTCAGCACCGGCGCGCCGGTCTCGTAGTTGACCGCGTAGAGCCAGCTCGTGCCGTCCGTCACGCAGTAGTCGTCCTACGGTTCGTTCGACAGTGCCACCAGCGTACCGAGCTGCAGCCGCAGGTCGACGTTGACCCGCTCGCCGACCGGCAGGTCGATGTACCAGCCATTCTTCGTCGCCCAGTCGACGGCAAGCGGGTTCGGCAATCGTGCGCGGAGTGACGCCCGTACTCGAGCGTCTGCTCGACGAGTGCCGCGGCGCATTCCGTGAGAACGCCGAGGTCGCCGCCCGTGTCCTTCACGGCGTAGAGGGCCTGCGCCTTGCTGAGCGACGGCGATCCCGGCGAGACATCGCCGTAACCGAGATAGCGGCCCGTGCCGAAGTAGACGACACGGTGATAGGTGCCGTTGCCGTCCCGCACGCGTCCGAGTTCCGGACGAACGGTGATCGGTTGGTGGCCCACCGTGGCCGAGGTCTTGCCAAGCTTCTGCGACGAGCCCGATCCCGCCAGGTCGAAGCGCCACAGGCTGCCGCCGAGGTCGCCCCCGTAGACGTACTGCGTCGTGTTGTCGAGCAGCGTGTTGTCCACCCAGTTGTTGATCTTGGCGATGCCGCTCACGTCCGGATCGGTGACCGTCGTGTCGGTGATGATCTCCTGCAGCATGGCGCCCGTGAATGCGTCGACCACGTACAGCCGGCCCTTGGAGTCGCCAGGCGAAAGATTGTTGTTGTAGCCCGAGGCGAAGATCACCACCCACTTGCCGTCGGACGCGCGCTTGGTGATGATCGCATTGCCGTAGCTGTAGCCGATGTCGGCATCCTGCGCCGTGCCGAACTCCCAGAGTGCCTTCGGGTCGGCCGGGTCCGTCACGTCGAGCGCGTAGTACCCGCGCCCGCCGCGGCCCAGCCCGCCGACCAGTATCGTCTTCCAGGCCGTGCCGTTGTAGGCGTCGCCGACCGTGATCGGTCCGTCCACGTAGAAGCTATGATGAGTTGTCGTCGTAGTTCGCGTCCGCGAGCTTGTACATGTCCCGGACCACGAAGCTCGGGACGTAGGCCCAGAGCTCCGCACCGGGGTCGACAGCCGCGGAATCGCTGGTTGCGTCGAACGCGTGCAGCATGCCGTCGTTGGCGCCGACGTACACGACGGCCTTGCGGTTGGCATTCGCCGCGACGAACGCCGCATAGCCCGCGTCCGTGTACTTGAACGGCGGCTTCTTCACGTACACCGGCTGCGGTATTGACGATGTCGCCGAGCGGCGCCTGCTGCGATCGAGGGTCTTGCGGTCGCGGAACAACTTGGTCGTGTTGGTGGGCTCGTCCTCCAGGCCGTACTGGCCGCGCAGGAAGGCGATCATCGCGTCATCGGTGGCCGCCGCGATCTTGCGCATCGCCGAGATCCCACGATGCTGTACTGCGACAGCTGGTTGGCGCGGAACCAGCCCGCAGCCTTCTCCGCGTCCAGGCTGTTGTTCGCCGTGCCGTCGGTGTTCTTCGACCGGAACTCCTTGAGCTTGTTGGTGCCGGACGCGCTGAACGTATAGATCGTGCGCAGTGTCGGCGTTGCTTCCGGCCTTTTCCCGGAGCCTGGCAATGGCCGACCACTGCACGGTCGTCTCCAGCGAGCCGTCCGTCGTATCGATGAATTTCGACTTGCAGGTCCCCGTACCAGTAACCGGTCGTGTACTGGGCGACGAATGCGGACCTGTCGCCGGTCACCGGCTCGAGCGTGCTCGTGGCCGCTGCGGAAGAGTTGTAGTCCTCGAACTTCGTCTGCGTGATCGCCGTCGACAGCGCATCGATCACGTCGTCCGGGTTGGACGCGCTGAGGTACTGGCCACGGGCGTTGACGGACGCATGCCACAGGTCGTCGATGCGCTCCAGGACCTGGCTCGAGGTGTTCGTGACGTCGGGGTTTGGCCAGTTCTTGCCGCTATTGACGATGTCGAAGTAGTCGCCGCTGCTCGCCGGTCACGTAATCCTTCGCGGTACGCGAGCTTGCCGGCCACGCCGAGCCCGAGGCCGAACAGTTCCATGCGCTGGTGCTGCGCAATGCGGGTCCGCCTTGGTGACGGGAACATTGTTCGCGTAGACGTCCAGCCGGGTGACGCCATCGTCCAGCAGGCCGCCCTTGCTGCCCGACGTTGCCGTGCGCAGGTCCGTCTTGTAGTAGTACATCGCGATGTCGGCCAGCGTGTTCGAGTACTTGCCGGCGTCGAGATAGGGCCGCACGGTGCCGGTGACGCCGTCCTGGTCGCCGACCAGCGTGGCAGTTGTCCTCGCGGTAAGGGCCGTACTTGGGCGTACCGCGTCGATTCGTCGCGTGAGGTTCCAGTAGCCGTCCGTCGTCAGGATCGTGAAGTTCTGCTGGCAGGAGAACTGCACCGGGTCGTCGGCGTCTTTCGCTCCGGCGAGCTTGCCGGCAGTACATCCGCCCGGCCTTCGACAGCGCCCCGCGCAGCGGCGTGTAGTTGGTGCCGCCGCTCGGACCGAACGGCTACGCGCCGTAGAGAATCGAGTACCACGCCGACTTCTGCGTGGCGTCGAATTTCTTGATCTTGAGGAACCCGGTCGAGGCCGTGCCCGTCTCGCTGATCGTGCCGAAGCCGACCCGGTACTTGTCGTCGACGTCTTCGAACGCGCGGCCGGACGCCGACTTCATCATGTTGATGCGGGTCCGGTA
The DNA here is from genome assembly GCA_963733565.1 of uncultured Gammaproteobacteria bacterium. GTDB lineage: Bacteria > Pseudomonadota > Gammaproteobacteria > Steroidobacterales > Steroidobacteraceae > RPQJ01. Next base: position 25,438 of record CAVTDU010000002.1, on the reverse strand, counting down.
GTAGCTGTACCAGTTCGCGAAATTGGTCTTCTGCGCGGCGGTCGTCGGGAACCTTTCTGGTGTACGAGCTGTTCGCGTGGCAGGTCGTCGCGCGGGCGAAGTCGGGTTGCTGCGTGTACTCGTAGTAGGCGTAGTCGGCCCGCTCTCCGTCGACCTTGCCGCTGCCGCCGCCGGTGCCGGTCGAGGTAGCGTTCGCGCCACGTGAGTCGCGTACGCTGGCTGACGGTGTAGCTGATCTTGGCGTCGATCACCGACGCGATCGTGTACGCCCCGTTGAGGCCGGTCACGCCGTTGACGGTGCCCGCGCCCGAACGCCCGAAAACGTTACGGTGGCTCCCACGCCCTGTCCGTGGCCGTGTCGGTCACCGTGACGGTCTTGCTGCCACTCTGCGTGGCGAACGGGTTGCTGCCGAGGCTCTGCGTGTCGCCTGCAGCCAGGTTCGTCGAGGACGTGGATGTCACGCCGTAGCCGTCGTCCTTCGCGTTCGTGAAGTCCGCGTTCGGGTAAGAGCGTGCCATCCGCCTTGTGCGGCGCCGACGTACGTGATGTTCGGGTTGTAGTAGATCTTGTTGTAGCCGAAGTTCTTGAAGCAGTCCCTCGAGGTCAGGCTGGTGAAGGCGACCGGCTCCACCTTGGCGGTGGTCGCGTCGTCCACGTCATCCGGCATGTAGTCCCAGCTCATGCTGGTCGAGTCGTCCAGGATGAAGTAGATGTTCGGCGGCACGGGCTTGCTCACGCCGCTGACCAGCGGGGAATCCGACAGGTCGACGGCGGCCCAGGCGCTGGCATGGCCCAAGTGCGACGATCATCGCGACCGCCGCGAGTCGAACTGGAGTCTGTCCATTTCATGTTGCTCACTCCACGGTCAGATGACCACAAGCGCCTGCACGTAGCGGACCGTGTTGCGCGGTCCGTCGATGCGGGTCGTGATCCGGTAATAGGTCTGCGCCTGGCCGGTCAGCGGCACGTTGCCGTAGGAAGCGCCGCCACGCGTGCTGCCTCCGCTCACGCCGGCCGCGAGCCGCGAGCAGCGCATCGGCGTGCCGCCGGCGCCGGCGATCGGAGTTCGGGTCGCCCTCGACGTTGCAGACGCGATTGATGACGTAGCTCACGGTGAAGTCCGGGGCAACGCCTGCCGGCGTGACGGTGCGCGCATCCATGTTGCAGTTGACGCCCGGGTCCGTGCCCGTCCAGTTGACGTCGTCGTCCGCGTCGTCCGGGGTCTGCGTGCCCGGTCAGGTCGCAGTTGTCCGCGGTCGTCGCGTAGTAGCCGTTGGGCACGATGGCAGGAGGGTTGTCGGAACCGCCGTCCTCGAAGAGGAATCCGCCACCGGAGTTGGCCGCGAGCCAGGTGATCGCCGCCTCGGTGCTCGCGTCGCCGGACGCCAGCGCCGTCTTCTGGAACGCCAGGTTGCCCGCGATCAGCGTGCCGGTGTCGCTCGAACGCAGCAGCGCGATCGCGGCGAAGCCGATGATCAGCAGCGCGATCAGCACGACCATCAGCGCAGATGCCCGCCTGGCGCGCGTCGTGCCGGTGGCTTGGCCGAGAGAGTCGTCATACGCCTGTCCAGATGACGTTGATGAGCGGAATGACCACGGTCAGCACCTTGTAGCGGTACATGCGCTGGTCCGCGTCGCAGCGCGATCGCCTTGCTCGCTGGCCAGTCCCTCGTTCCACAGGTCCAGCGATGCCGGGCTCACCGTCTCCCGCTCGAGATTGCCGCGGGTCACGATCGCGACGCGCACCGCCTTGATGCGCCGCAGGTTCGGCCGTCGTCGGCGCGGCCCAGGCCTCCGGTCGGCGTCGACCCATTCGTCGACGGTCCTGGCTGCTCGCCGGCGCGACGCCGTACTGCGCCTGCAGGTCGACGACCTGCGGACGTGATCGACTCCACGTCGACGAGCGTCGGGATTCGCCGGCGCCGCGAAGGCGTCGAAGGAGGCGAGGTCGCAGGAATTGGTCAAGGTCGGCGCGGATACCGCTCGCCCGTGGGCTGGTCGTTGCAGATCACGCCGAACGTGCGCAGGCCGCCGCGCCCGAGGTTCATGACCACGTCGCCGACGTCGTATCGCATCGCGTTCGTGAAGACCGTGCCGGGACTGCCGGGTTGTACGGAAACGAGCGCCGACGTCGTGGTTGAGGTCGAACGCGTTGCCTGCCGTCACCGGGTCGGCGGTCAGCTGCATCAGCGTGCAGATCTTGCTGCCGTCCGGGGCGCCGGCCAGCAGCAGGTCGCCCTGCGCGAGGCCGGCGGTGCTGCTCACGCGTCACCTCGGCAGTCCGCCGCTGCCATGCGCTTGACGACCGTCGCGGGCGCCACGCCGAAGTCGGCGTCGCTGCGCAGCACGCGGATGCGATCAGGCCCCGCGCCGCCGTCGATGATCAGCAGCGGCGACGATCGCAGGCTCAGGTTGCCGTCCGTCAATGGACGGTCGCCGTGTCGTACTGCAGGTTCATGCCCGAACCGCAGGCCAGGCCGGTCGGCGATGCGTCAGCCCGGCGCCGCCATCCGCACCTCGCGCTCGACCATGAAGCAGCCCGACCGCCGCGCTGATTTCCGCGTCGTTGCCGACCGTGGCGGTGCGCTTGCGCGCCTCGTAGACGCTCAGCACCTGCATCACGACGATGACCGTGATGAGCCCGAGCGACACCGCCACCATCAGCTCGATCAGCGACAGACCCCGATTGCGCTTGCGCATGGCTCAGTTGCTCACCAGGGTCGCGACGACCACGTGGTTGCGCGCCGGAGCCCGCCGGGCGGCTGCCAGCCGATCGTGACCGTGCACCACGTTTCCGTTGACCGTCAACCGTCTGGGTGCCGTTCGGCAGCTGCGGCCACCGCGTCGCCTTGCCACCACGTAGCGTCGCGAGGTTGGCTGCGGTCCAGCCACATGCGCCCGATTGTGCTCGTCGGCGATGGTCGCGGCCTGGCGCGCGGTACTCGATTTCGCCTGCATCCTTGACCGCCGTCCCGAGCAGCCGGACCAGGCCGAGGATGCCGATCGAGAACAGCAGTACGGACACGAGCACCTCGACGAGCGCGGAACCGCGATCGGGATGGCGCGGCACCTGGTATGCGGTGGTCACAGGCATGCCCTCGGGTCGGTGCTCGCGACGGCCGGGTCGCACAGCCTCGTCATGCCGCCGGCCGTGACCTGCAGCCGCAGCGGGTGATAACCAGCCACGCCCGGCACATTGGTGGACCCCAGGTCCACCTGCGCAATCGGCTCCGAACCGTCGGACGGGTTGGGATCGACGACGCGACCGAGCGAGTTGAAAGTGACCCGGTCCGCGTCCGCGCCCCCGGCATCGACGATGGTGATTTCCAGGTCAGCACGCGCCCTCGTTGCCCGCCGCCTGGTGCAGCACGGTCCCGTCGGCCACGATGAGCACCTGCCAGCCGTCCGCATCGCTGACGAATTCGACCTGGGTGTTGCGGCGGATGGCCTCGGTACGCGCGAGCGCGAGGCCGTATTTCCAGGATTCGCCGGCCGCGCGGATGCGGCCGTTCTCGATGACGCCGCGCATCGTGGGCACGCCGATCACGATCAGGATCGCGCCTATCGCGATCGTGATCATGAGCTCGATCAGCGTGAACCCCGCGGCCTGGCGCATCAGCAGCTGTCCCCCTTGCGCGTGATGAAGCAGGCGCCGCTCCCCCATGGACCGGCGGTCGAGCGGGCGTTGGCCTGGTCGATGGTGTAGACGAAACCCGCCATGTTGTCCTTGCCCGTGGCCGTGATCGTGTAGGTGGTGTCGTCGGGATCGGCGGGGTCGTTGCACACGATGTCGAACGTCTCCGTGCTGGTCGGGCACGGCATGCCGTCGTAGGTGCGGTTGTCCAGGAAGAACTGCTCGGCGACGACGCGCCCCTGGCCGATCACCGCGACGGCCTCGGCGGCAGCTCCCCGCCGCAGGTAGTCTCTATAGCTCGGGACCGCGATCGACAGCAGAATGGCCGCGATCGTGACCGTGACCATGAGCTCGATCAGGGAGAACCCACGGGCCCGCGCCCGACAAAATTGCATTGCACCGAGGGAATCGGTTTCCATGGGACCGCCGGTTCTAGTCCAGTTGCATTTACACGGATGAAACAATATCACGGTGCCCCGGGAGGCCATCCGGCCCGCTCTAAACCTGTGACTTGGCTCACGAAAATCGCTGCTGCACTGCAGGAGCCGCGCGGTGTCCCATTATGCCATTCCGCTCCCTTTCCGGCGCCGCCCCGGCAGCCTGTGGTATGCTCACGCCCCTTGTCCCCGACCGATACGTGACGACCGCCCATGGCCCGCATTACCGTTGAAGACTGCCTGAAGAACGTCCCGAACCTGTTCCAGCTGGTGCTGGTCGCGTCCAAGCGCGCGCGCAAGCTGGCGAACGGGGCCGAGCCGACGCTCGACTGGCAGAACGACAAGCCGACGGTACTCGCGCTGCGCGAGGTGGCCGCGGGGCACGTCGGCCTCGAGATCCTCGAGGAGCCGGATCGTCCGCCGCAGGAATTCATCCCGGAACCCGAGTTCGTGGGCGAATTCCGCGCTCCGCAGCTCGGTCTGGGAGACTGACCCTCCGCCGAGCACCCGGCTATGGACGTCACGTCTTCCCTGCGCAGCCTGCTGCCGTACGGAAGACGGTCCATCGGCATCAGCCAGCTGATCGCCAAGCTCGAGGGCTACCTGCCCCCGCCCGAGGTCGAGCGCGTCCAGGAAGCCTACGACTTCGCGTTCCAGGCCCATGAGGGCCAGCGCCGCCGCTCCGGCGAGCCATACATCACGCACCCGGTCGCCGTAGCGGACCTGCTGGCCGACCTCCACCTCGACTCCCAGACGCTGATCGCCGCGATCCTCCACGACGTCATGGAGGACACGCCGACGCTCAAGGACGAGATCACCACGCGGTTCGGCCAGGAAGTCGCCGAGCTGGTGGACGGCGTGAGCAAGCTCGACCAGATCCAGTTCAAGAGCCGCGCCGAGGCGCAGGCCGAGAGCTTCCGCAAGATGCTGCTCGCCATGGTGCGCGACATCCGCGTCATCATGGTCAAGCTCGCCGACCGCACGCACAACATGCGCACGCTCGGCGCGATGCCGCCGGCCAAGCGCCGGTCGATCGCGCGCGAGACGCTCGAGATCTACGCGCCCATCGCCAACCGCCTCGGCATGCACGCCATCAAGGTCGAGCTCGAGGACCTCGGGTTCCGCGCGCTCTACCCGCGCCGCTACAGGGTCATCGAGTCCGCGGTCCGCAAGGCCAAGGGCAACCAGAAGCAGTTCGTCGCGAAGATCGCCGAGGCGCTCAAGTCCGCGCTGGAAAAGGCCGGCATCCCCGGCCGGGTCGAGGGCCGCGAGAAGGACGTCTACAGCATCTACCAGAAGATGCGCCGCAAGAAGGTCTCGCTGAGCGAGATCGTGGACGTGCACGGCATCCGCATCATCGTCGACAGCGCCGACACGTGTTACCGCACGCTCGGCATCGTGCATCGCGTCTACAAGCCGATGCCGGGGCGTTTCAAGGACTACATCGCGATCCCGCGCGCCAACGGCTACCAGTCGCTGCACACGACGCTGTTCGGTCCGGGCGGCACGCCGCTCGAAGCCCAGATCCGCACGACCGCGATGCACGAGGTCGCCGAGTCCGGCATCGCGGCGCACTGGCAGTACAAGGACACCGACGACTCGGCGCGCACCTACAGCGAGCGGGCGCGCGAGTGGCTGCAGCAGCTGGTGGAGATCCAGCAGGGCGGCAATTCGGAGGAGTTCCTCGAGAGCGTCAAGGTCGACCTGTTCCCCGACAAGGTCTACGTGTTCACGCCGAAGGGCGAGATCCGCCGGCTGCCGCGCGGCTCGACCTGCGTGGATTTCGCCTACGCCGTGCACACGGACGTCGGCAATCGCTGCGTGGCCGCGAAGGTGGACCGGCGGCTCGTGCCGCTCAGGACGCCGCTGCGCAACGGCCAGACGGTCGAGGTGATCACCGCCAAGGGCGCGACCCCGAATCCGTCCTGGGTCAATTTCGTCGTGACCGCAAAGGCGCGCGCCTCGATCCGCCAGTACCTGAAGGGCCTCAAGCGCTCCGAGGCCGTGGACCTGGGGCGGCGCCTGCTCAACCAGGCGCTCGAGGAGTTCTCGCTCGGACTGCGCAAGATTCCGGCGGAGACGATCGACGCGGTGGTGCGCGACCTCGGGCTTCGCAACGAAGAGGATCTCTACGAACGTATCGGCCTCGGCGAACGCGTGGCGCCCTTCATCGCGCGACGGCTGTTGCCGCCTGACGCCGAGGCGACGCCCGAAGCCGTCGCAGCCGGGCCGCTCGCGATCGCAGGCACCGAGGGCCTCGTGGTCACGTTCGCGCGCTGCTGCTTCCCGATCCCGAACGACCCGATCCTGGCGAACCTTTCTTCCGGCCGCGGCGTGGTGATCCATCGCGAGGCCTGCGGCAACCTGTCCACTTTCCGCAAGCAGCCCGAGAAGTGGATTTCGGTTGCGTGGCGTCCGGCGGTGGACCGCCTGTTCCACGTCGAGATCAAGGCCGAGGTGACGAACCGCATGGGCGTGCTCGCACAGGTCGCCGCAGCGATCTCGGGCACCCAGACCAACATCGATCGCGTGTCGCTCGTCGAGCGCGACAGCGACAGCTCGACGCTCACCTTCGAACTGCTCGTGCAGGACCGCCGTCATCTCGCCCGCGTGATCCGCGCGGTCCGCGGCATGCCGGAGGTGATGAAGCTGACGACGGACGCTGGCGTGAGGCGCCGGGTCGCCCGCATTGCCGCCACCACTCGGCATCGCCTTGATGCTGGCATCGATCGGCCGGACGGCCCTGGCAGCTGGAAACGACGCGGACGCGGCAGCGTTGCGGACGAGCCAGGCCGCCATCGGTCGCGCCACCGGCGATCATGCATTCATCGACCAGCACGGTCGTCCGCTCAGGCTTGCGCGACCTGCGCGGACGACCGTTGGCGTTGAGCCTGGTCTACACGAGTTGCTACGACGTCTGCTCCAGCCTGACGCTGTACCTTCGGGACGCCGTGCGAATCGCGCGGGAGACGCTGGGCCCGCAGAGTTTCTCGGTGCTCACGGTCGGCTTCGACACGGCGCACGACAGCCCGGAGCGGATGCGGATATTCGCCACGCGACCGCGGCCTCGATGACCCGCAATGGCACCTGGTGAGCGCGGACGCCGCGACGGTTCGCCGCCTGGCCGACGAAGTCGGATTCACCTGGGTCGCCTCGCCCAGGGGCTTCGACCACGTGGCGCAGGTCACCATCCTGGACGCCGACGGCAGGGTCGTGCGGCAGGTCTACGGGCAGGATTTCTCGCCGCCTGCCCTGGTTGAGCCGCTCGACGGCGCTGGTGCTCGGTCGCAGCCTCGGGCGCCTGTCGGTGCGCGGCCTCGTCGAACGAGTGAAGCTCTACTGCTCTGTGTACGACCCGGTCGTCCGGAGAGTACCGATTCGACTACTCGATGCTTGCCGGCGCCATCCCAGTCCTGATGGTGCTCGCCATGGCCGCGTTCGCCATCGTCGTGGCCGGCCGCGGGAAGCGCTGAGACCTGCTGGCCGGCGCGCCGAACGGGCGCACTGCGCGCCCGCGTTGCGCTGCAACATGCAGCGCATCAAATCCGAACGCTTCCCATTCCGGATTTTCTGCTACAGTTTTCCACATGACGGCATCCCTGATCACGCTCGTGCTGCTGGGTTGCATGTTGCTGTGGGTCCTCGCCTGGCAGCGAGGATCGCGGTTTGCGCTCGGCATCGCCGTCGGCGTCCTCATCGCGCTGGGCGTGGGCGCGGTCGTCCGGGCCATCGGCTCGGCAGGTCCCATGCCGGTCTGGGTGCCCGCGCTGCCGTTCGCACTCATCGCGCTCGCATTGTTCGCTTTCGGTCTGCTCGCCTGGTTCTGGGGCGACGAGCAGCCACATCGTTTGCACGAGATCCAACGAACTGGCCAGCCGGAGTCGCTGACCGTCGAATAATACTAGACAGCCCGGGGGTGAGCAGATGAAGTGCCTTTACTACTTGGCGCCGACGCTCGACAGCACGCACGGAATTTCCGACGACCTGCACGCCGTCGGGGTACGTGACTTCTTCGTGCACGTGATCTCACGTGACGAGGCGGGCCTCAAGAAGCAGCACATCCACTCCAGCAACTACCTCGAGACGCTCGACGTCGTCCGTGACGGCGTCATCGGCGGCGTAGTCGGGTTCATCGTGGGCCTGGTCGGCGTCGCGTTGTTGCGGTACTTCGACCCGTTCGGCGTCGACGTGCCGAACCTCGTCTACTACGCCATCATCGGGGTGGCCACGCTGTTCGGAACCTGGGAAGGCGGCCTGATCGGCATCGGCATCGAGAACCGCAAGCTCGCGAAGTTCCACGACGACATACAGGCTGGCAAGTTCCTGGTCCTGATCTACGCATTGAAGGAGCAGGAAGAAAAGGTCCAGCGGATGATGCGCGAGCGCCATCCCGAATCCGAGCTCGCCGCCATCGACCGGCACTTCATCAATCCGTTCAGTTCACTCAAGCGAGGCTCGGAATCCGGTCCGCCGGCCGATCAGCTCCTGCAGAAGGAGTGACGCGTGGCGATCGCGATTGCGCTCGTCGCGCTGGTGCTCGGCACGGTCGCGTTCCACTTCCTGAACCCCTGGTGGTTCACGCCGATCGCCTCGAACTGGGGCTTGATGGACGACACCGTCAACCTCACCTTCTGGGTCACCGGCGCCGTGTTCGTGGCCGTGAACCTGTTCATGGCCTACGCGATCGTCCGCTACCGCCACCGCAAGGGGCAGCAGCGTCGCGCCGAGTACGAGCCGGAGTACAAGAAACTCGAGTGGTGGCTGATCGGGCTGACCTCGGTCGGGGTCATCGCGATGCTGGCGCCCGGGCTCGTGGTCTGGGCCAAGTTCGTCACTGTGCCCGACGACGCGACGGTGGTCGAAGCGCTCGGTCAGCAGTGGTCCTGGAGCTTCCGCCTGCCTGGCGCAGGACGGCGTGCTGGGCGCCATCGATGCGTCGCTCATCGGCCCCGACAACCCGTTCGGCATGGACCCGAACGATCCGCGCGGCGGGGACGACGTGCTCGTCGCCAGCCCGGAGTTGCACCTGCCGCTCGACAAGCCCGTCAAGGTGTTGCTGCGTTCGAAGGACGTCCTGCACAACTTCACGGTGCCGCAGTTCCGCGTAAAGATGGACCTGGTGCCGGGCATGATCACGTACCTGTGGCTCACGCCGACGAAGGCGGGAGAGTACGAGATCCTCTGCGAGGAACTCTGCGGCCTTGGGCATTTCGCCATGCGCGGCCGGGTCGTCGTCGACGAGGCCGGCGCCTACCAGTCGTGGCTCGCCGACCAGCCGACGTACGCCGCCATCGCGGCGCGCCCGGCGGCCGACGTCGCCGCTGGACAAGCCGCGTTCGCGGTGTGCGCGGCCTGCCATGGCGCCGGCGCCGATGGAAACCAGTCGCTGAACGCGCCCAAGCTCGCCGGCCAGCCCGGCTGGTACCTCGCGCGACAGTTGCGCAATTTCAAGCACGGGATTCGCGGCGGCGCACCGGGCGACGAGATCGCCGAGCCAGATGAAGACGATCGCGACGCCGCTCGACGCGACGACGATCGACAACGTCGTCGCCTATATCGCGACGCTGCCGGACAACCGTGCGCACGCCACCATCAAGGGCGACGCGGCGCGCGGCGCGTCCCGTTACACGACCTGCGCGTATTGCCATGGTGCCGCGGGCCAGGGCTCGTGGTCGACGAATGCCCCGCGACTTGCGGGCATGAGCGACTGGTACATGGCGCGACAGCTCCAGCAGTTCCGGCAGGGCCATCGGGGCCGGCATCCGCAGGATTTCCACGGCGCGCAGATGGCGACGATGAGCCGCGTCGTGGCCGACGGCGAGGCCACCGACGACCTGCTGGCCTATATAAACACCCTGCGCTGAGCGAAGGCGACGCAATGCACGACCCCGGAGAGAACCTGATGTCCTACGTCGCGATCGCGGACCAGCACGCGCACCTGCACGACCCGCAGACGTTCCTGACGAAATACGTCTGGAGCCAGGACCACAAGGTGATCGCCATCCAGTACATGGTGACGGCGATGGCCATCGGGCTCGTGGCGATCGGCCTGTCCGATGCTGATGCGGCTGCAACTCGGATTTCCCGGGCACGTTCAACTTCATCAACCCGAGCAACTACTACCAGTTCGTCACCATGCACGGGATGATCATGGTGATCTACCTGCTCACGGCGCTGTTCCTCGGCGGATTCGGCAATTACCTGATCCCGCTGATGTGCGGCGCGCGAGACATGGTCTTCCCGTACCTGAACATGGTCAGCTACTGGGTCTACCTGCTCGCGGTGCTGGTGCTGGTCGCGAGCTTCTTCGTGCCGGGCGGGCCGACCGGTGCCGGGTGGACACTCTATCCGCCCCAGGCGATTCTCGGCGGCACGCCGGGGGCGGACTGGGGCATCACCTTGATGCTGGTGTCGCTCGCCATCTTCATCGTCGGGTTCACGATGGGCGGCCTGAACTACGTCGTGACCGTGCTGCAGGCGCGGTGCCGCGGCATGACGCTGATGCGCATGCCGTTGTCCGTCTGGGGCATCTTCACCGCCACGATCCTCGCACTGCTCGCCTTCCCGGCGCTGCTCGTGAGCGCGATCATGATGGCCCTCGACAATCACCTCGGCACGAGCTTCTTCATGCCGGCGATCATGTCGCTCGGCGACCAGACGGCGCACAAGGGAGGCAGCCCGCTGCTGTTCCAGCACCTGTTCTGGTTCTTCGGCCACCCCGAGGTCTACATCGTGGCCCTGCCGGCGTTCGGCATCGTCTCCGACCTGATCAGCACGCACGCGCGACGGCACATCTTCGGCTACCGGATGATGGTCTGGGCGATCCTCGCAATCGCCGTGCTGAGTTTCGTCGTCTGGGCCCATCACATGTACGTGAGCGGCATGAATCCGTATTTCGGGTTCTTCTTCGCCACGACGACGCTGATCATCGCCATCCCGACCGCACTCAAGGTCTACAACTGGGTGCTCACGCTCTGGCGCGGCGACGTGCACCTGACGGTCCCGATGCTGTTCGCGATCGGGTTCGTGTTCACTTTCATCAACGGCGGGCTGACGGGGTTGTTCCTCGGAAACGTCACGGTGGACGTGCCGCTCTCGGACACCCTGTTCGTCGTCGCGCACTTCCACATGGTGATGGGCGTGTCGCCGGTGCTGGTCGTTTGCGGCGCGATCTACCACTGGTACCCGAAAATGACGGGGCGCATGCCGAACGAGACGCTCGGCAAGGTGCATTTCTGGGTGACGCTGTTCGGCACGTACGCGATCTTCCTGCCGATGCATTACCTGGGCATCCTCGGCGTGCCGCGCCGCTACTTCGCGATGGGCGACACGTACTTCATTCCGGATTCCGTGCAGTCGCATGAACGCTGCGCATCACGCATCGCCGCGCTGGTCGTGGCGGCCGCGCAGCTGATCTTCATCTTCAACCTGATCTGGAGCCTGAAGCACGGCAAGCCCTCGGGCGCCAATCCCTGGCGCGCGACGACGCTCGAGTGGCAGACACCCGACACGCCGCCCAGGCACGGCAACTGGGGACCCGAACTGCCGGTCGTGTACCGCTGGGCCTATGAATACGGGGCGCCGGGCCACAAGGAAGATTTCGTGCCGCAGAACGAGCCGCCCGACGGCACCGCGACCGCTGCACACGGCGCACGGGCACCACGGATGAACCTGATCGTCGCCAGCGTCGCGCTCGTCGCAGGCATCGTCGTCTGGTGGATGGCCGCGCGACGACTGACTACCAGGCCATGGGAGGCGCAGGGAACCTTCGACGGCCGCGAGGCCGCCCAGCATGCCAGGCCCGGCTCCGGCGCGAATCGGCTTGTGGGTGTTCCTGGCGGTCGCGACTTCGTTCTTCGCGTTGTTGATTTCGGCCTACTTCATTCGCATGAGCCCTCAGCTGGCACAGGGCCTGGTGCTGAGGGACTGGCGACCGGTCGTCGAGCCGTCGATCCTGTGGCTGAACACGGCGGCATTGCTTGCGAGCAGCATCGGCATGCAGCTCGCGCGCGCCGCCGTCGGCCGGGGAGACGTCGTGCGTGCGCGAGCCGGCATGTTCGCGGGTGGCGTGTTCGCGCTGGCGTTCCTCGCCGGCCAGCTGCTGGCGTGGCGCCAGTTGCAGGCGGCTGGCTACTACGCGGCCGGCAATCCCGCGAACGCGTTCTTCTTCGTGCTGACCGGCCCTGCACGGCCTGCACCTGATCGGCGGACTCGTCGTCTGGGGCCGGGCGGTGTCCAGGTTGCCGCGCCATGGCGCGGCGCCCGGCACGACGCGCCTCAGCGGTCGAGCTGTGCGCCGTGTACTGGCACTACCTGCTGGTCGTATGGCTGGTCCTGTTCGCGCCTGCTCCTGAACACCTGACCCGAGGGGTGCAGACGCCTATGTCCGTCGATGGCATGACGAATTCGATGGAGCCAGCCGCGGCCGCCGCGGGCCTGCCCGGGGTCGTCGGCGACTTCTCCGCCGACAAGCAGGCCTTCGCCGTGCCGTGGGGCAAGGCGATGATGTGGATCTTCCTGTTGAGCGACACGTTCATCTTCTCGTGCTTCCTGGTCTCGTACATGCACGTGCGGATGTCGACGACCGTGCCCTGGCCGAACCCGAGCGAGGTCTTCGCGCTCACCATCGCCGGGCAGCACATCCCGCTCATCCTGATCGCGATCATGACGTTCGTCCTGATCAGCAGCAGCGGCACGATGGCAATGGCCGTGAACTACGGCTATCGGCGCAACCGCGGCCGGACGGCGGCGTTGATGCTGATCACGGCGGCCTTCGGTGCGACGTTCGTCGGGATGCAGGCTTTCGAGTGGACCAAGCTGATCCTCGAGGAAGGCATCCGTCCCTGGGGCAATCCGCTGGGCGCGGCGCAGTTCGGGTCCGCGTTCTTCATGATCACCGGCTTCCATGGCCTGCACGTGTCGGCGGGCGTGATCTACCTCACCGTCGTGGCCCTCAGAGTCTGGCGCGGTGACTACGAGCGCACGGGCAACTACGAGAACGTCGAGATCGCCGGCCTCTACTGGCACTTCGTCGACCTGGTCTGGGTCTTCATCTTCGCGTTTTTCTATCTCTGGTAGGAGCCGTCATGTCGACACAGGAGGGAACCCAGCACCCGATCAGCGTCTACCTGTGGATCTGGCTGCTGCTCTTCGTCCTGAGCGCCTTCTCCTACATGGTCGACTATTTCCACGTGCAGGGGCTGGCGCGCTGGACGCTGATCATCGTGTTCATGCTGCTCAAGGCGGGCCTGATCGTCGCCATTTTCATGCACATGAAATGGGAGCGGCTGGCGTTGAAGCTCGCCATCCTGGTGCCGCCGCTGTGCCTGCTGGTGCTGATCGGGTTGATGGCGATCGAGGGCGACTACACCTTCCTCACGCGACTGGCGACATTCGCCAACTGACGCGCCATCCCTGGCCGATGGCTGCGGGCCGGCGCGCCTGAGCGCGGCGGGCCCGCTTCCTCTTACACTACCGGCTTCGCCCTTGAGCTTGGATTTCTATCTCCGGAGTCCCCCGTGCCCCGCACCACGATCTCCACCCCGCACGCCCCGCAGGCCATCGGCACCTACTCGCAGGCCGTCAAGGTCGGCACCACCGTGTACCTTTCGGGCCAGATCCCGCTCGATCCGGCGACGGGCGAGCTGGTGCACGGCGACATGGAGGCACAGGTTCGTCGCGTGTTCGAGAACCTGAAGGCCGTCGCGACGGCTGCCGGCGGCGACCTGCTCGCACGTCGTGAAGCTGAACGTGTTCCTCACCGACCTCGGCGCACTTCGCGCTGGTCAACAGGGTGATGGCCGAGTACTTCGCGCAGCCGTACCCGGCGCGTGCCGCGGTCGGCGTCGCAGCGCTTCCGCGCGGCGCCGGCGTCGAGATGGACGGCATCCTCGAACTCTGACGCCGCCCCGATGCCGCGCAGACCGCGCCGCGACTGCCGCTGGACGAGCGGCCCGTCACCAGCCTGCGCGGCGTCGGTCCTGCGCTCGCCGAGACGCTCGGGCGGCTCGGGCTGCACACGATCCAGGACCTCCTGTTCCACCTGCCGCTGCGCTACGAGGACCGTACGCGCGTCCTGCCGATCGGGTCCCTGCGGACGGGCGACCGCGCCGTCATCGAAGGCGAGGTGCAGCTCGCCGAAGTCGTGTTCCGCCGGCGGCGCGCGCTGCTGTGCCGCATCTCGGATGGCTCGGGGTCGCTGACGCTGCGGTTCTTTCATTTCTCGGCGGCGCAGCAGGAAGCCTTGTCGCGCGGCACGCGCCTGCGCTGCTTCGGCGAGGCGCGCATGGGCCCGGCCGGGCTCGAGATCGTGCATCCCGAGTACCGGAAGATCGTCGAGGGATCGACCCCGCCCGCGGACGAGAGCCTGACGCCCGTCTACCCGACTGCCGAAGGCGTGCAGCAGGGCCGCATGCGCATGCTGACCGGACTTGCGCTCGCGCAGCTGTCCGACGGGTCGCTCCGCGACTGGATCGAACCGGACGTGCTCGTGTCGGCGCGCATGCCGGCACTCGAGTCTTCGCTGCGCTACGTGCACCGTCCGCCGCCATCCGCCGACATCGAGCTGCTGAACTCGGGCCGGCACCCGGCCCAGAGGCGGCTCGCCTTCGAGGAGCTGCTCGCCCACCAGATCAGCCTGAGGATGCTGCGCCAGGCCGCGGACCGCGACGATGCATGGCCATTGCCGCGCAACGCGGACCTCGTCGAGCGTTGCCTGGCGCAACTGCCGTTCCGCCTGACCGGTGCGCAACAGCGCACGTGGCACGAAATCGAGGAGGACCTTGCCCGCGAGCGGCCGATGATGCGACTGGTGCAGGGCGACGTGGGTTCGGGCAAGACCGTCGTCGCTGCGCTCGCGGCGCTGCGCGCGGTCGAGAAGCGGGATGCAGGCTGCCGTGATGGCGCCGACCGAGCTGCTCGCCGAGCAGCACGCGCGCAATTTCCTGGGCTGGCTCGACCCGCTCGGCGTGCGCGTGGGGCTGCTGACCGGGCGGCAGACGGGCAAGGCCCGCGCCACGCTGAACCAGGACCTCGCGAGCGGCGCCATCCAGGTCGCCGTCGGCACCCATGCACTGTTCCAGGAAGGCATGCGGTTCGATCGGCTGGCGCTCGTGATCGTGGACGAGCAGCACCGCTTCGGCGTCGACCAGCGCATGCAGCTGCGCGAGAAAGGCCTCGCGGACGGCCGTTATCCACACCAGCTCGTGATGACCGCGACGCCGATCCCGCGGACGCTGGCGATGACTGCCTACGCCGATCTCGACGTGTCGGTCATCGACGAGCTGCCGCCGGGCCGCACGCCGATCCGCACGGTCGTGCTGCCCGAGAACCGTCGCGGCGAGATCGTGCAGCGCATCGAGGCGGCCTGCCGTGCGGGACGACAGGCCTACTGGGTGTGTCCGCTGATCGACGAGTCGGAGACATTGCCCCACCAGGCCGCGGAAGAGACGGCTACCGCGCTCGCGGCGGCCCTGCCGGCCGTGCGCATCGGGCTCGTGCACGGCCGCATGCCGGGCGGCCGCAAGGACGCGGTCATGACCGCGTTCAAGCAGGGCGAGCTCGACCTGCTCGTCGCCACGACCGTGATCGAAGTGGGCGTCGACGTGCCGAACGCATCGCTGATGGTCGTCGAGAACGCCGAACGCATGGGCCTTTCGCAGCTGCACCAGCTGCGCGGGCGCGTCGGCCGCGGGTCCGTCGAGAGCAGCTGCGTGCTGCTCTATCAATCGCCGCTCTCGCCGCTCGCCCGCGAACGCCTCGCCGTGCTGCGCGACACCACCGACGGCTTCGAGGTGGCGCGGCGGGACCTCGAGCTGCGCGGCCCCGGCGAACTGCTCGGAACCCGCCAGACCGGGCTCATGCAGCTCAAGGTCGCGGACCTGGTCAGGGATTCCGACCTGTTGCCCGCGGTGCAGAAGGCGGCGGCATTGATGCTGGAGGGTCCAGGAGCGAACATAGTGGCCTTGCTGCGCCGCTGGGTCGGGGAAGGCGAGCGCTTCGGCAAGGTCTGAATCTGCTGCAAGGTGAATCGATGCGCAACGCGACCGACATGGACCAGGGCACCGGACGCGGCACGCGTTCCGCCATGGGACTGCGGCTGCGCGAGTACGCGCGGCTCATGCGTCTCGACCGCCCGATCGGCATCTGGCTGCTGCTCTGGCCGGTGCTGTGGGCCCTGTGGGTGTCGGCGGACGGTCATCCCGACGAGCGGCTGTTCGTGATCTTCGTGATCGGCACGTTCGTGATGCGCTCGGCCGGCTGCGTCATGAACGATTTCGCCGATCGCGAGTTCGACCCGCACGTCAGGCGCACGGCCGACCGGCCGCTCGCGAAGCAGTCGGTGTCGACCGCCGAGGCGCTCGGGCTTTTCGCCGTGCTCGCACTCGTCGCGCTCGCGCTGGTGATCCCGCTCAACCGGCCGACCCAGGTGCTCGCCCTGATCGGCGGCGTGCTGGCCGTGACCTACCCGTTCCTGAAGCGCTTCTTCTCGCTGCCCCAGGCCTACCTCGGCGCGGCGTTCGGGTGGTCGGTGCCGATGGCCTTCGCGGCGCAGACCGGCTCCGTGCCGCCGATCGCCTGGGTGATGTTCCTGTCGGTGGTGTGCTGGACGACGGCCTACGACACGATGTACGCGATGGTCGATCGCGAGGACGACCTCGTGATCGGCATCCGCTCGTCGGCGATCCTGTTTGGCCGCGCCGACCGACTGATCATCGGCGCGCTGCAGGCCGGCGCGCTCGTGCGGGCTCGCGCTCGTCGGGCTCATGGCCGCGCTCGGGCGCTGGTACTGGGCGGGGCTCGCCGTCGCCGCGGCGCTCGCCATCCGCCAGCAGGTACTGATCCGCGCACGCGACCCGGACCAGTGCTTCAGCGCCTTCCTGAACAACAACCTGTTCGGGCTCGTGGTCTTCGCGGGGATCCTGCTGCACTACCTGTTCGCAGGCTGACGCCCGTCGCGTCGCCGGGCCGCGCCGGTCCTGCGTTCGAGGCGCGGCTCAAGGGTTGCTGCAGCGCCCCTTCGGCAGCACGAAGTGCAGCACGACGTAGCCGACCAGCGCCGACAACAGCGATCCCGCCAGGATGCCGAGCTGGTCCGTCACGATCACCTCGCCGCTCGCGACGTTCTCGAAGGCGAGCATGCCGATGAACAGGCTCATCGTGAAGCCTATGCCGCAGATGATGGCGGCGCCGTAGACGTGGCTGAACGTCACGCCCGAAGGCAGCTTCGCGAGTCCGAGCTTGACGGCGGCCCAGGCGAAACTGAACACCCCGACCTGCTTGCCGACGAAGAGTCCCAGCATGATGCCGAGCGGGATCGGCTGCAGCAGGTCGCCGGGCGCTCAGGCCCGCGAGGTTCAGGCCGGCGTTCGAGAACGCGAAGATCGGCAGGATGCCGAACGCGACCCATGGATGAAGTGAATGCTCGAGCCTGCGCAGCGGCGCGTGCTCCGGATCGCCGGCTCCGCGCGCCGGGATGCACAGTGCCGTGACCACGCCGGCCAGCGTGGCGTGCACGCCCGACTTGAGCACGCAGAGCCAGAGCACGGTCCCGACCAGCACGTAAGGGGCGATCCGCATCACGCCGAGCCGGTTCAGGACCAGCAGCGCGACGACCGCGAGACCGGCAAGCATCAGCGCCGTGACGGAAAGGTCGTACGTGTAGAAGATGGCGATGATCACGATGGCGCCGAGATCGTCGAGCACGGCGAGCGTCATCAGGAAGATCTTGAGCCCGACCGGGACCCGTTCGCCGAAGAGCGACAGCACGCCGAGCGCGAAGGCGATGTCGGTCGCCGAGGGAATCGCCCAGCCGCGGATGCCTACCGGATCATTCCAGTTGAGCCAGGCATAGATGGCGGCCGGCACGATCATGCCGCCGAGCGCGGCGATGGCCGGCAACGCGACCTTGCTCGCGTCCGAGAGTTCGCCCATCACGGCCTCGCGCTTGATCTCGAGGCCCACCAGCAGGAAGAAGATCGCCATCAGCAGGTCGTTGACCCAGACGCCGAGCGCCTTGTCGAGCGCAAACTCGCCGAGCTGGATCTTGAAGTGCGTCTGCAGCAACGCCTCGTATCCGTCCGCGAGCGGCGAGTTCGCGGCGATCATCGCCAGCACGCCCGCCACGACGAGCAGGATGCCGCTCGCGGACTCGAGCTTGAGGAACTCGCGTATCGCCACGAGGGAACCGGCCTTGCTGACCTCGGTCTGGCTCATGCTCGAATCTGCCTCAGGGTCGGGGCCTCAAGTCTAACCTTTCCTTGTGGGCGGCCCGTGCGACGCACCAGACGTCGACCGAAATCGCGCCGGCCTGTCGCAGCGCCGCGGCTACGGCGCCGACGGTCGCTCCAGTGGTCAGGACGTCGTCCACGACAGCGACCCGCCGGCCCCGAAATCCCGTGGACAGCGACGAAGGCGCCGTCGATGTTCTGGCGGCGCTCCTCGGGCCGCAGCCCGACCTGCGGGCGCGTGTCTCGCGAACGCCGCACGGCACCCTCGCAGGTCCGCGTACCAAGCACGCGTGCGACACGCCTGGCGATCTCTGCCGACTGGTTGAAGCCGCGGTCCGCATGGCGGCCAGGGTGCAGAGGGACGGGCACCACGCAGTCCACGTCGTGATGCAGTCCCAGCGCATCGACCGATCGAGCAAGCAGCGCGCCCAGGACCCGGCCGACTGCCAGCTGGCCACGGTACTTGAGCAGCTGGACGAGGTGATCCACCGGAAATGCGTAGGCGAACGCGGCGAGGCACCGCTCGATCGGGTGCGGACCCTCGAGCAGCACCTGCGGATCGGCCGGCAGGGCCGCCTCGCAGGCCGCGCACAGATCCAGGCAGGGTCGCTGGCCCGGCCCGCCGCACAGCACGCAGCGCGGGGGAAGCAACCACCCGCAGAATCGTGTCGAGACCCCTGTCAACTTGAAATCGAGTCATTGGTTGACAGTCGCACGTGGCGCTCTGAATACTGCCGGCGACCGTATCTGCCGAGCATCCGCGCTCCGCGCGCCGCAGGCAGCCCGCATTCCTAACGCAAAGCGCAGGATTCACGATGTCGCCCAAGGACCTGGACCACCTCGGCGAAGTCCGCACCGACTGGACGCTCGACGAGGTTCGCGCGCTCTTTGCGCTGCCTTTCAACGACCTGCTCTTCCACGCGCAGCGGGTGCACCGCCGCGGCTTCGACCCGAACCGGGTCCAGGTCAGCACCCTGCTGTCGATCAAGACCGGCGGATGCCCGGAGGACTGCGCCTACTGCCCGCAGAGCGTGCGTTACGAGACCACTGTCGGGCGCGACGACCTGATGGATCTCGGCGACGTCGTCGATGCGGCACGCGCGGCGCGGGAGGGCGGCGCGACCCGTTTCTGCATGGGCGCCGCGTACCGCAATCCGAAGCCGAAGCAGCTCGAGCGCATCAAGGAGATGGTCCGCGAAGTGCGGGCGCTCGGCCTCGAGACCTGCGCGACGCTCGGCATGCTGACGCCGGAGCAGGCGCTCGAACTCAAGGACGCGGGCCTCGATTACTACAACCACAACCTCGACACGTCCGAGGCGTTCTACGGCGAGATCATCACGACCCGCACGTACCAGGACCGGCTGGACACGCTCGCGGCCGTGCGCGCCGCGGGCATGAACGTGTGCTGCGGCGGGATTCTCGGCATGGGCGAGACCGAGCTCGACCGGGCACAGCTGCTGCACACGCTTGCGACGCTGCCGCAGCACCCGGAGAGCGTGCCGATCAACCAGCTCGTGCAGGTCGAGGGCACGCCGCTCGACGGCCTGCCGCCGCTCGACCCGCTCGACCTCGTGCGCACGATCGCGACGGCGCGGCTGCTGATGCCGCGCTCCTACCTGCGCCTGTCCGCGGGTCGCACCGACATGAGCGAGCCGGTCCAGGCGCTGTGCTTCCTGGCGGGCGCCAACTCCATCTTCTACGGCGAAAGGCTCCTCACGACGCCCAATCCCGGCCGCACCCGCGACGACGAGCTGTTTGCGCGCCTCGGCCTCGCGCCCGAGACCGCGTCGAACCCCGCGCCGACGGCCTGAGGCGGCTGGCCCCGTGAGCCGCGCACCGGGCCCGCAGGAGTTCCGCCTCGACCCGCGGCTGGTGCGGCGGTCGTTCGATCGCGCGGCCAACGGGTACGACGAGTCGGCGGTCCTGCAGGAACGGGTGCGGCTCGAACTGCTCGAGCGGCTGGACCTGCTGCGCATCGACCCGGCGGTGATCGTGGATCTTGGCGCCGGTACCGGAGGCGCCTCCCGGGAACTGAAGCGGCGCTATCGGGGCAGCCGGGTCGTGGCGGTCGACATCGCCGAGGCCATGCTGCGGCGGGCGTCCCGTCGCCAGGGCCTCCTCCGCCGGTTCGACCGCGTCTGTGCCGATGCGGCCGCCCTGCCGTTGCGGGACGGCAGCGTCGACATGGTTTTCAGCAACCTCGCATTGCACTGGTCCGACGACCCCGACCAGGTCTTCGCCGAGTGCCGTCGGGTACTCGCGCCGGGCGGCGTGCTGACATTCACGACCTATGGTCCCGACACGCTCGTCGAGCTGCGCCGCGCCTGGGCGGCCGTGGACGGCCATGTCCACGTGAACCAGTTCATCGACATGCACGACCTCGGCGACGCGCTCGTTCGTGCCGGCTTCGCCGAGCCGGTCATGGACGTGGAGCGATACACGCTGACCTACGAGCGGGTGATCGGCCTGATGCGCGACCTCAAGGCGATCGGTGCCCGCAACGTGAATGCGGGCCGGTCGCGATCACTGACGGGCAAGGGCGCGCTGGCGCGCATGACCGCGGCCTACGAAAAGTGCCGCATCGACGGACGTCTCCCGGCAACCTTCGAGGTGGTCTACGGACAGGCCTGGAGGCCGGTCGGTACGCAGCGTCGGCGCGCGTCCGGGGAGACGGTCGTGCCGGTCAGCAGGATCGGGCGGAGGAAGGGGGAGGCAGGAGAGCGGTTCGTGATCAGCGGTTAGCGGTTAGTAGGAAGCGGAAAGTGGTTAGTGATCAGCGGTTAGCGGTTAGTAGGAAACGCCGCCGTTCCGTACTCTGCACTACATACTCCTGGTTGACGATCGACAATTTTTAAATATATGAATTGCATGATCATATGTTTTTTCTTTATGCTTCTGGCGGCTCAGAGTCGCGGCGGTCGGGCGGGAATGCAGCTCCTTCTTCTTACTAACCGCTATCCACTATCCACTATTCACTTTCCGCTTCTTACTAACCGCTAACCGCTGATCACTAACCGCTCTCCTCTCCCTCCTCCCATGGCTCCTGCCCGCGGCATCTTCATCACCGGCACCGACACCGGCGTCGGCAAGACCCTGGTCGCCTGCGGACTGGTGCGGGTCCTTGCCGGCCGGGGCCATCGAGTAGTCGGCCTCAAGCCGATCGCGAGCGGGGCCGAGCCGTCCCGAAGCGGGCTGCGCAATGCAGACGCCCTGGCGCTGGCCGCCGAGAGTACGGTCGAGCTTCCCTACGAACTGACCAATCCGTATTGCTTCGAGCCGGCGGTCGCACCCCACCTGGCGGCCGCGGAGGCAGGCGTGTGCCTGTCGCCGGACGACCTTGTCGACTGGTACGGGCGCGCAACCCGCGAGCGCCGAGTTCGCCGTCGTCGAGGGCGCCGGCGGCTGGCGGGTACCGCTGCACCCGGACGGTTTCCTCAGCGACCTCCCCGAGCGTCTCGGCCTGGGCGTCGTGCTGGTGGTCGGCCTGAGGCTCGGCTGCCTCAACCATGCCCGCCTGACGCTCGAAGCCATATCGAACGGTGGCCGCTGCCCGTTTGTCGGGTGGGTCGGCAGCCAGGCGGACGCCGGCTTCGCGCGACTCGACGCCAACGTCGCGACGCTGGAGCGGCTGCTCGGCACCCCGCCGCTGGCGATTATTCCTCCGCTGGCCGAGCCCACGGCCGATGCCGCGGCGAAGCACCTGGCAGGCGTCCGCCTGTTCGACGAGCCGAACGCGCCGTCCTGAACAGTTCCTGCACAGGAAATTTCATGACTTTCCGTGGTTTGCGCGTTGCCAGCGTGCCGTTCAGCCGCTAGATTCGCGGACTTCCGCCCTCGCGTCCGCGCCCATGGTCACGTCCCTGTCCCAGGATCCGGCCGACCAGGCAGCTCGAATACCGGATCGAGCTGGCGCCGAATTGCTCGCTGACGCCGCAGGGCGCCCGCCTGTTCGTGGGCAGCCTGGCCGCTGCGACCTTCGGGCTGGCCGGGTTTCTCGCCCTGCGGGGGCTCTGGCCGGTGCTGCCGTTCGCCGGGCTGGAGATCGGGTTGCTGGCCTGGGCAGTGCGCTCGAGCATGCGTCGCGGCGAGGAGCGGGAGGTGATACTGGTGTCGGATTCGGACGTCGTGATCGAGCGACGCGCTCCAACCGGTTCAGGCCTAACGGTATTTCCTCGTCACTGGGCGAGGGTTAGACTGCGCGGCCCGCAACCATCGACACGTCCGAGCAGGCTCATGATCGAGTCGCACGGACGGGCATGTGAAGTGGGTCGGTTTCTCACCGAAGAGGAACGTCGCGGCCTCGCCAGGCGACTGCAGCGGCTGGTGGGAAACACGAGTGAGTCTCCCGTGCTGGCGCCCTGAGAGCGTCCGGCACGGGTTCAATGCGGCCGGGGGAGGCCGCCGGTTCAACGTACGGGAGTCTTTTTGCCCATGAAGATGGTTAAGCGTGCGCTCGCCGCCGGCGCAGCCCTGATGCTGGGGGCCGCCCCCGCGATGGCCGCCTGGAGCGACCTCAACCTGCGCGTCGGCGTCACGCCGTTGAGCCGCGAGATCCACGGGCTGCACATGCTGATCCTGTGGATCTGCGTGGCGATCGCGGTTGCCGTGTTCGGGGTCATGATCTATTCGATCGCGACGTTCCGCAAATCGAAGGGCGCCGTCCCCGCCACCTTCGAGCACAACACGAAGGCCGAGATCATCTGGACGGTGATTCCCGTGCTGATCCTGGTCGGCATGGCCATTCCGGCCGCCCGCACGCTGGTGAAGATCGACGACAGCCGCGGGTCCGACCTCACCGTCAAGGTCACGGGCTACCAGTGGATGTGGCAGTACGAATACGTCGGCGAGAACGTCTCGTTCTTCTCGAAGCTCGCGCAGGACAGCAACGAGGCCCGCCAGCTCGACTCGGGCATCGACCCGTCGACCGTGCCGAACTACCTGCTCGAGGTCGACAAGCCGCTCGTCGTGCCGCAGGGCAAGAAGGTGCGCGTGCTGATCACCGCGGCCGACGTCATCCACGCCTGGTGGGTGCCCGATTTCGGCATGAAGAAGGACGCGATCCCCGGCTACATCAACGAGCTGTGGTTCATCGCCGAGAAGCCGGGCGTCTACCGCGGCCAGTGCGCGGAACTGTGCGGCCGCGACCATGGCTTCATGCCCGTGGTGGTCGAGGTGAAGTCGCAGCAGGACTTCGACGCCTGGCTCGCTTCCCAGAAGGCCGCGATGCAGGCCTCCAACGCACCGGCGGCGAAGGTCGCGCAGGCGGCGCCGAACACTGACGAGCAGACGGCCCTTCGGGTCGCCAACGCGGAGTAATCATCGATGAGCGCCAACCACTCCCACTCCCACGCGGCCCACGATCATCACGACGACCACGGGCCGGCGAAGGGCATCGGCCGCTGGCTGTTCACGACCAACCACAAGGACATCGGCACGATGTACCTGGTGTTCAGCCTGATCATGTTCCTGGTCGGCGGCTGCATGGCCCTCGTGGTCCGGGCGGAGCTGTTCATGCCCGGCATGCAGCTCGTGGATCCGGGCTTCTTCAACACCATGACGACCGTGCACGCGCTGATCATGGTGTTCGGAGCCGTGATGCCCGCGACGGTCGGGCTCGCGAACTGGATGATCCCGATGCAGATCGGCGCGCCCGACATGGCGCTGCCGCGCATGAACAACTTCAGCTTCTGGCTGCTGGTCGCGGCGTTCTCGCTGCTGATCCTGTCGCTGTTCATGCCGGGCGGCGGTCCGGCGGCCGGGTGGACGCTCTACCCGCCGCTGGTGCTGCAGACCGGCGACGCGCTGCCGCTCGCCATCTTCGCGATCCACCTCGCCGGCGCCTCTTCGATCATGGGGTCGATCAACATCATCGTCACGATCATGAACCTGCGCGCGCCGGGCATGACGCTGCTCAAGATGCCGCTGTTCGTGTGGACGTGGCTGATCACCGCCTACCTGCTGATCCTGGTGATGCCGGTGTTCGCCGGCGCGGTGACCATGCTGCTCACGGATCACTTCTTCGGGACGACCTTCTTCTCCGCCGCAGGCGGTGGCGACCCGGTGCTCTACCAGCACGTGTTCTGGTTCTTCGGGCACCCCGAGGTCTACATCATGATCCTGCCGGCGTTCGGGATCGTCTCGGAGATCATCCCGACGTTCTCGCGCAAGAAGCTGTTCGGCTACGACGCGATGGTCTACGCGACCGCCTCGATCGCGTTCCTGTCGTTCATCGTCTGGGCGCACCACATGTTCACGGTGGGCATGCCGCTCGCGGGCGAGATGTTCTTCATGCTCTCCACGATGCTGATCGCCGTGCCGACGGGCGTGAAGGTGTTCAACTGGACGGCCACGATGTGGCGCGGCTCGCTCAGCTTCGAGCCGCCGATGCTGTTCGCGCTCGCGTTCCTGTTCCTGTTCACGATCGGCGGCTTCTCGGGCCTGATGATGGCCATCGCCCCGGTCGACTTCCAGTACCACGACACGTACTTCATCGTCGCGCACTTCCACTACGTGCTGGTGCCGGGCGCGGTGTTCGCGATCATGGCCGGCGTGTACTACTGGCTGCCGAAGTGGACCGGCCACATGTACGACATGAAGCTCGCGAAGGCGCATTTCTGGCTCTCGACGATCTTCGTGAACGTGCTGTTCTTCCCGCAGCACTTCCTCGGCCTCGCGGGCATGCCGCGCCGCATCCCGGACTACTCGACGCAGTTCGCCGACTGGAACATGGTGTCGTCGATCGGCGGCTTCGGCTTCGGCCTGTCGCAGCTGCTGTTCGTGTACGTCATCATCAAGTGCGCGCGCGGCGGCGCCAAGGCCACCGCCGAGGTCTGGGACGGCGCGCTGAATCACGGCCTCGAGTGGACCGTGCCCTCGCCCGCCCCGTACCACACGTTCGAGGAGGCGCCGGTCGTCAAGTGAGCGCCGCACCGATGAACAGCCAGCAGACGGACGAGCAGCGGCGGCGCATCCGCAGGACCACCATCGTGCTCGCGCTGGTGGCGCTCGCGATCTACGTGGCGTTCATCGCCTCGGGCGTCATGAAGGCGCAGCCCTGAGATGGACGCCGGCACCCAGCGCAGTCGTTCGCTCGTGCGCAGCCTGCTCGTGATGGTCGCGGGCAGCTTTGCGTTCGGCT
>CAVTDU010000001.1:0-15282 GCA_963733565.1 uncultured Gammaproteobacteria bacterium | reverse complement strand
CTGCAGCGCCTCAGGGACGGCGTCTTGCTGAACGACGGCCCCACCCTGCCCGCCCGCGCGCAGTGCGTGCCCGAACCGGATTGGCTCTGGACCCGCGACCCGCCGATCCGTGTGCGCAAGGCGATCCCGACCTCCTGGATCGAGCTCGAACTGCGCGAAGGACGGAACCGCCAGGTGCGGCGCATGACCGCTGCGGTCGGCCACCCGACACTGCGGCTCATTCGACTATCCGTGGGACCCTGGAGTGTGCAGGGCCTGGCGCCCGGCCAGTGGCGGGAACTGCCGCACGACGAAGCGGAACGGGCGCTGGCAGCGGGCCGGATCAGCCCGAGCGGGCGTTCGTCGCGATCCGCATCGCGAGCTCGAGGGCCTGCTCGTAGTTGAGCCGGGGATCGACCTGCGTGCGATAGGCGCGCGCGAGATCGCCTTCGGCCAGGCCTCGCGCCCCGCCGATGCACTCCGTGACGTCCTCGCCCGTCAGCTCGAAGTGGACGCCGCCGAGGTGCGTGCCGAGATCCCGATGGATCCGGAACGACGTCTCGAGCTCCGTCACGATGTTCTCGAACCGGCGCGTCTTGACGCCCGAGTTCGTCGATTCCGTGTTGCCGTGCATCGGATCGCAGACCCACAGCACCGGGATGCCCGTCGAGCGCACCGCTTCGACCAGCGGCGGCAGCTTCGCCTCGACCGCCCTGGCGCCCATGCGGTGGATCAGCACGAGCCGTCCCGGCTCGCGGCCCGGATTGAGCACCTCGCACAGCCCCTGCACCCATTTCGCGTCCATCGCCGGGCCGACCTTGACGCCGACCGGGTTCGAGATGCCGCGACAGAACTCGACGTGCGCGCCGTCGAGGTCGGCCGTGCGCATGCCGATCCACGGCAGGTGCGTCGAGAGGTTGTACCAGCGGCCCTGCCGCTCGATGAAGCGGGTCTGCGCCTGCTCGTAATGCAGGTGCAGCGCCTCGTGGCTCGCGTAGAACGGCGCGCGGTTCACCTCGTGCACGCGGCTGCCACTGATCGCCTCGAAGAAATCGAGCGAATCGGAGATCGAGGTGACGATCTGCCGGTATTCGTCGCGCCACGGGGAATGGCTCACGAACCCGAGATCCCAGTACTCCGGGTGATGCAGGTCGGCGAAGCCGCCGTCGATCAGCGCGCGGACGAAATTCAGCGTGAGCGCGGCGCGCTCGTACGCGCGCAGCAGCAACTCGGGATCGGGCTCCCGGTCCGACGCGGTGAAGCCAGGCCGGTTGACGAGGTCCCCGCGGTAGCTGGGCAGCGTCACGCCGTCGCGCGTCTCGGTGTCGGCGGAGCGCGGCTTGGCATACTGGCCCGCAAAGCGGCCGACGCGGATGACCGGCTTCTTGAGTCCGTGCAGCAGCACCAGGCTCATCTGCAGCAGGATCTTGAGCTTGCGCGCGATCTGGCCGGACTCGCAGTCGGCGAAGGACTCGGCGCAGTCGCCGCCCTGCAGCAGGAAGCGTCCGCCCGCCTGGGCATCCGCGATCTGGCGCTTCAGGGCCTCGATTTCCCACGAAACGACGATCGGCGGCAGGTGTCCGAGCGCCTCCACGGCGCGGGCGAGCGCCGCCGGATCCCGCGTAGGTCGGCTGCTGCTCGGCAGGTCGGGTCGTCCAGCTCGTCGGCGACCAGTCAGGGGCGGCGCGGTCTGTCATTCGGCAATGCTAACCCGTATCGCTGCATTGCAATAGAACGCCACTCCCGGCCCGGACGTGACGCGTCGCGGCCATTTCGTCAGAATCGCGCACCACAAACGAGCTGCCGGCCGGCTGCGGGGCTGATCCCCCGGCCAGGCAGCCGACCAACCAGGAGTTTCGACATGCACAAGGTCCTCATTCTCGGGGCAGGCAAGATCGGTTCGCTGATCTCCGGCCTGCTCGCGGAGTCGGGCGATTACGACGTCCACGTCGCAGACGTCAACGCGAGCGTCGCGCGCTCGGTCGTCGAGGCGCATGGGCTCGACAACCTGCACGCCCACGGCTTCGACGCCGGCGACAAGCAGGCGCTGGCGGCGCACCTGCGCGCGCACCCTGTCGAAGCCGTGATCTCGAGCCTGCCCTACTACTGCAACGTCGGTGTCGCAGAGGCCGCGCGCGCGGCCGGCGCAAGCTATTTCGACCTCACCGAGGACGTCGCCGTCACGCGCGCGGTCCGCCAGCTCGCCGCCGGCGCCGACACCGCCTTCGTGCCGCAGTGCGGCCTCGCGCCCGGGTTCATCAGCATCGCCGCCAACGCGCTGATCGCGCATTTCGACGAGCTGCGGAGCGTGAAGCTGCGCGTCGGCGCCCTGCCGCAGCACCCGAACAACGTGCTCAAGTATTCGCTCACCTGGTCGACCGAGGGGCTCATCAACGAGTACGGCAACCCGTGCGAGGCGATCGTGAACGGCCGCACGACCGAGGTTGCCCCGCTCGAAGGGCTCGAGGAAATCGAGATCGACGGCACGCCCTACGAGGCCTTCAACACCTCGGGCGGGCTCGGCTCGCTCGGCGACACCTACGGCCAGCGCGCCGAATCGATGGACTACAAGACGATCCGCTATCCCGGGCACTGCAGCCAGATGCGCCTGCTGATGAACGATCTCAAGCTCAACCAGGACCGTTCGACGCTGAAGCGCGTGCTCGAGAACGCGGTCCCGCAGACGCTGCAGGACGTCGTGATCGTCTACGTCGCGGTCACGGGCCGCCAGGGCGGCGAGCTGCGCGAGGAGAACTACGTCAGCAAGATCTACCCGCAGATGATCGCGGGCCGGCTCTGGTCGGCGATCCAGGTGACGACGGCCGCGGGAATCGCGGCGGTCGTCGACCTCGTGTTGCGCACGCCGGGCCGCTACCGCGGCTTCGTTCGCCAGGAAGACTTCCGGCTCGTGGACGTGCTGGAGAATCGCTTCGGCCGCTATTACGCCGACGTCGGCACGAAGGAAATCTCGGGTCGCATGGTGGTCGCCGGCCAGACTGGACAGCAGCGCACGGCCAATGGAGGTGCACGATGAACGACGTACTCGCCAACCTCGGACTGCAGCCGGTCAACCCGGGCACCTGGTCGTCCAACGGCGGCTGGCTCTCGGATCCGGCCGCGAAGCGCATCGATTCGATCAACCCCGCCACGGGCAAGGTCATCGCCAGCGTGCTCGCGACCACGCCCGCGCAATACGAGCAGTTGATGGCGGCGGCGCACGACGTGGCGCTCGCCTGGCGATCGGTACCCGCGCCGAAACGCGGCGAAGCGGTCCGACTCGTTGGCGACGAGCTGCGCCGTCACAAGTCCGACCTCGGCAGCCTGGTGTCGCTCGAGATGGGCAAGATCAAGGCCGAAGGCGACGGCGAGGTGCAGGAGATGATCGACATCGCGGACTTCGCGGTCGGTCAGTCGCGGATGCTCTATGGCCTCTCGATGCACTCCGAGCGCGCGAGCCACCGCATGTTCGAGCAGTGGCACCCGCTCGGCGTCGTCGGCGTCATCAGTGCCTTCAACTTCCCGGTCGCGGTGTGGGCCTGGAACGCGTTTCTCGCGGCCATCTGCGGCAACGTCACCGTCTGGAAGCCTTCGCTCAAGACCGCGCTCTGCGGGGTTGCCGTCCAGCAGATCTGCAACCGGGTTCTCGAGCGGCACGGCTATCCCGGCATCTTCCAGCTGTTCGTCGACGCGAGCCATGACCTCGCGACGCGCTTCGTGGACGACCGGCGCGTGGGCCTCGTCTCGTTCACGGGCTCGACGCATGTCGGGCGCGACGTGGGCGAGCGCGTCGCACGCCGGCTCGGCAGGAGCCTGCTCGAACTCGGCGGCAACAACGCCATCATCGTCGACGAGTTCGCGAACCTCGACCTCGCCGTGCCGGCGATCGTGTTCGGCGCGGTCGGCACCGCGGGCCAGCGCTGCACGACGACGCGACGCGTGTTCGTGCAGGAGTCGCGTCTCGCCGAGCTCGAACAGCGCCTGGCACGTGCGTACCGGCAGGTGCGCATCGGCGATCCGCTCGAGACTGGGACGCTGATGGGCCCGCTGGTCGATCCGGGCGCCGTGAGGCAGTTCGAGGCGGCGGTGGCACAGGCCGTCGCAAGCGGCGGGAGGCTGGTCTGCGGCGGCAAGCCCCTCGACCGCCCCGGTTTCTTCGTCGAGCCGGCGATCGTGATCGCGCGCAGCGACTGGGAGATCGTGCGCACGGAAACGTTCGCGCCGATCCTCTACCTGATCCCCTACAAGACGCTGGACGATGCGATCGCCATGCAGAACGACGTGGCGCACGGCCTGTCGTCCGCGATCTTCACGGACCGGCTGCAGCACGCCGAGCGCTTCCTTTCCGCGACGGGCTCGGACTGCGGCATCGCCAACGTCAACATCGGCACCTCGGGCGCCGAGATCGGTGGCGCGTTCGGCGGCGAGAAGGACACGGGCGGCGGGCGCGAGTCCGGGTCGGACTCCTGGAAGGTCTACATGCGACGGCAGACCTGCACGGTGAACTGGGGCAGCGAACTGCCGCTCGCCCAGGGCATCAGCTTCGACGTGTCGGGTTGAGGCGTTACCGGCCGCCGGAGAAATCGGCGTAGAGCATCTTCACGAACCGGTCCGCGATCGACTGCGCCCTTGCCGTAGCGCTCGTCGAACTCGGCGGTCGGATGGGACGCGAGGATCTGCTCTTCGCTGGTGCCGTCCTCCACGAGTTGCCGCACGCGGCGGCCCACCGCGACCAGCATGTCGCGATAGGCCGCGAGATCGGCGCGGCTCGAAACCGGGCCATGGCCCGGGATGACCACGGTCTTCGCGTCCGCACGGGCGAGCACCTGCTCGATCGCCGCCACCACGCCAGCGAGCGAACCGCCGCTGCCAAGGTCGATGAACGGATATCCGCCGGCGTAAAACAGGTCGCCGAGGTGCACCGCGTTGGCCTTGTCCCACCACACGATCGCGTCGCCATCCGTGTGGGCATTGCCGACGTGGACAGCCTCCAGGTCGTCGCCATTCAGGTGCAGCGACAACGAATCGGCGAACGTGACGACCGGCAGCGCTGCCTTCGGGGACGGTGGAACCTTGAGGTCGTAGGCCTCGACGTGCTGTGCCTCGCTCATGCGGCTGCGAACATTGTCCTGCGCGATGAGGACCGCACCGGCCTTGCCCAGGGCCTCGTTGCCGCCAACGTGATCCGGGATGCCAGTGGGTGATGACGACGAAGCGTATCGGCCCGGGCGCGATCTTCGCGACCGCCTCGACGAGCTGCGGCGCCGGCCTGCGCCAGCGAGTCGTCCACCAGCACGATGCCGTCCGGACCCGTCCACGCGGCGACATTGCCGCCCTGGCCGGAGAGGACGTGCAACCCGGGGCGCACCTGCTGCACCTTGATCGACGCCTTCGCGTCGGCAGCCTGGGACGGCGCCTGCGCGTGAACTGCGCTCGGAGCCAGGGCACAGAGCGCCGCGAACAGCAGGCCGGGGAGTCGCGAGATCGAAAGGGAGCATGGCACGCCGTCGGTGAAACCAGGCTCAGATTATACGCAGGGGACACTCGCGGAGGGGACAGTCCCTTGAAGGGGACTGTCCCCTCCTGCCCCTCGGGAGAGTGTCCCCTACTCCCGCCGGGCGAGCCGCAGCTGCTCGTCGAGGCGCTTGGCCGACACCGGCGCCAGCGTCTTCAGCTCCTGGGCAAACAGCGACACGCGGAACTCCTCGATCATCCAGCGCAGGCGGTCGCGCTCCGGCGCCGGCTTCGACGGGTCGGCTTTGCTGGCGAGTTCGCGCAGCCCTGCCTCGTACGGTGCAACCTGCGCATCGAGCTTCCGGTCGCGCTCCACCTCGTTACGCACTCGTGCGGCGCGCCGTGCCACGGTCCGCAGGTACTTCGGCAGCTGGTGGAACCAGGGCTCGGGCGTATGACGCACCCAGCCCGGCGCGAGCAATGCCGTCAGCTGCCGTTCCACCGATTCGCGCTGCCCGGCGAACACCGACCCGCCCAGCCCCTCGAGCGCCGCACGAGCCTCCTTCGCCGCCAGCAGTACTGACCGGGCCACACGAACGACCTCCGCGCCGCAGTCGGCGACGTGCTGACGGCTCGAGTCCACGAGCGCATCGAACTCGCCCGCCGTGCGCGGCTCCTTGCCGCCGGCCACCGCCAGCGAGTCGGCCACCGCCCGGTCGGCGATCTCGTCGAACAGCGCGCGGCCAAGTCCGGCGGTGGCCGCGAGCAGCGGGAACTCGCGGTCGTTCGCGCAAAGGCGCCGCACCAGGTCGTGCTGCTGCGGCATCGCCAGCGCCGCGAGACGTACGACGCCGTCCCGCGTCAGGTAACGCGCCCGCGCAGCGTCCGGATACAGCCTCAGTCGCACGGTCAGCGCCAGCGTCCTCGATCGCGGGGAACATGCGCAGCGTCACGCCTGCCGTCACGACCCGGAAATCCTCCGGAACGTCGCCGAAGTCCCACCGCCGCACTCCGTCGCGCACCCACGCTCCACCCGGGTCGACGCTGGCGACATCGCGAGCCGCGGTGCGCAGGTCCCGCCTCAGGACCTCGAGATTTCGGCCCCGCCTCAACTCGTGCCCGTGGTTGTCCAGCACGCGCAGGTTGAGACGAAGTGCGGGCGGCAGGTCGACCGCCCGCAGCGTCTCAGCCTCGGTAGCCTTGCCCGTCTCTGCCGTAACGAACCGGGCGAGATGATCGAACAGGTTCCCGCCCGGGTGATCGCCAAGCGTTGCGCGGAAACGCGCCGCCGCATCGGGTATCGGCACGAGCTCACGGCGCAGCTCCTTCGGCAGGCCCCGGAGCAGTGCCACGACCTTTTCCGCCAGCATGCCTGGCACCAGCCAGTCGAGTTGCGCGGCCGTGAGTGATCCCAGCAGCGGCAGAGGGCACGTCGAGCGTCACGCCGTCGTCGATGCTCGTGGGGTCGAACAGGTAGGAAAGCGCGAGGACGTTTTCGTCGAGCAGCCACGTATCCGGGTACGCCCCGTGCGCGACCTCCGGCAGCGGCTGCGCGAGCAGCACTTCACGCGGCGCGTCGAGTCGATGCGGACTGCGGCGTTCCTCGGCACGCCACCAGTGCTCGAAGCTCTTCGTCGATGCAACGTCGGCCGGAATGCGCTCGAGATAGAAGGCGGCCAGCCCATCCTCCGCGGCCAGCAGGTCGCGCCGCCGCAGTTTCGCCTCGAGACGCTCGACCTCATGGCGCACCGACTCGTTGCGGTCGAGGAATGCGGCCCGGAGGCTCGACTGCCGTCGCACCAGCGCTTCCTCGACGAAGATGCGCCGCGCGGTCGCCGGATCCACCGTCGCGAAGTTGACCTGCCGCCCGCTGCTCAGCACTCGCCCGTAGAGGGACACGGTCTCCCGGGCGACGACCATCCCGCGCTCTGCGACCCATTGCGCCTCGCCGTAGGTCCGCCGGACGAGGTGGGCCCCTGCGGACTCGATCCACGAGGGCTGGACCTGGGCGACCATCCTCGCGTACAGGCGCTGCGTCTCGACCAGGCTGGCGGCCACGATCCAGCGCGGGGAGCGCTTCTGCAGCGGGGTCCCCGGCGCAATGACGAATCGTGCATCGCGTGCCCCGAGGTACGTGCGCCCTTCGTCGAGCACACCGATCCCGCCGAGGAAACCCGTGAGGATCGCCTGGTGCAGGACTCCGGCGGCCGCTGGTTCGGCATTGGCCGTCAACTCCTGCGCCGCCGCGATGTCGGTCAACTGGTCGT
Organism: uncultured Gammaproteobacteria bacterium; assembly: GCA_963733565.1. Lineage (GTDB taxonomy): Bacteria > Pseudomonadota > Gammaproteobacteria > Steroidobacterales > Steroidobacteraceae > RPQJ01. The sequence continues at coordinate 7,585 of CAVTDU010000001.1, read as the reverse complement.
GCAGGTCCTGCCACTCCCGCATGCGCACGAACGACAGGAAATTCTCCTTGCACCAGCGCCGCGGCGCGCGGCTGCCGCCCGTCGCCTGCTCGCGCGCGGCTCGCCACAGGTTCAGGACCGCGATGAAGTCGGAACGCTCGTCCGCGAACTGCGCGTGCTTCTCGTCGGCGGCCTCCGTCTTGTCGGCCGGGCGCTCGCGCGGGTCCTGGATGCTCAGGAACGCCGCGATGACCAGCGCCTCCCGCAGGCATCCAGTGCGGCCGGCCTCGAGCAGGATCCGTGCCAGCCGCGGGTCCACCGGCAGGCTCGCCATGCGCCGGCCGAGCCGTGTGATCTTGCGGTCGCCGTCGACGGCGCTCAGTTCCTGCAGCAATCGGTATCCGTCGTTCAGGAGCCGCGTGTCCGGCGCGTCGAGGAATGGAAAATCCTCCGGAACGCCCAGCCGCAGCGCAGCCATCTGCAGGATCAGGCTCGCGAGATTGGTGCGCAGGATCTCGGGATCGGTGTATTGCGGTCGCGCCTCGAACTCTTCCTCGGAGTAAAGGCGGATGCAGATGCCCTCGCCCACCCGCCCGCAGCGGCCCTTGCGCTGGTCGGCGCTGGCGCGGGATACGGCCTCGATGGGCAGCCGCTGGAACTTGGCCCTTGGACTGTAGCGGCTGATGCGGGCGAGCCCGCTGTCCACGACGAACCTCACGCCCGGGATCGTCAGCGACGTCTCGGCCACGTTGGTCGCGAGCACCACCCTGCGACGGGCATGCGGCGCAAAGATCCGGTCCTGCTCCGCGGCGGACAGGCGCGCGTAGAGCGGCAGGACGTCCCAGTCGCGCGCAGGCGAGCGACCGAGCAGAGTCGCGGCACTCCGAGATCTGCTTCTCACCGGGCAGGAACACGAGGGCGTCGCCCTCGATACCGTTGCCGTCACGGTCCAGCTCGTCGAGCGCGGCCGCCACTGCCTCGGGCAGCGAAGGCGCCTCGGCGTCCTCCTCGTGCAGTGGCCGGTAGCGGACCTCGATGGGAAAGCTGCGCCCTTCCACGTCCACGACCGGCGCGCCGTCGAAATACGCCGCGAATCGCGCGGTCTCGATGGTTGCGGACGTCACGATCACCCTGAGATCCGGCCGCTTCTTCACCAGCTGCCGGCAGACCCCGAGCAGGAAATCCACGTTGAGATTGCGCTCGTGGGCCTCGTCCAGGATCAGCGTGTCATACCGTTCGAGCAGCGGGTCGCTCTCGAGCTCGCGCAGCAGCAGGCCGTCCGTCATCAGCTTCACGAGCGTACGCGGACTGGTGCGATCGACGAAGCGCACCTGGTAGCCGACGAGGTCCCCGGGCGTGGAGCCGATCTCGGCGCTCACGCGGTGCGCGAGCGCCTGCGCGGCGATGCGTCGTGGCTGCGTGTGGCCGATCATGCCGGCGACACCCCGCCCCATCTCGAGGCAGATCTTCGGCAACTGCGTGCTCTTGCCGCTGCCGGTGGCGCCGCTGACGATCACGACGCTGGATGACGCAATGGCGGCCGCGATCTCGGCACGGCGCGCGTGCACCGGGAGAGTGTCGTCGTAGTTGATCGCGGGCAGCGACAGCCGTCGTTCCTCGAGGCGAGCGCTCGAGACCTGCATCTGCGAACGCAGTCGCTCGATCTCGCGCGGATCGACCGAGTCCGCGCGCCGCGCGAGCCGCTCGATCCAGGCGGCGAACCGGCGGCGATCGCGCAGCAGGCAGCCGCCGACGGCCTCCCGCTGCGCCCTGAGGTCGGCCTTCAGCCGATCTCCCGCTTTGCCCGTGCCCACAGCGCCTCCAGCTCCGCCATGCTCGCGTCCGCCGCGGTCCGGCCGTCCACCGCGAGGCTGGCCTCGATGCGGCGAAAGCGCCTTTCGAACTTGCCGCCCGCGTCGCGCAGCGCTGCCTCGGGATCGACGTCGAGGTGACGCGCGAGCTGTGCCACGCTGAAAAGCAGGTCGCCGAGCTCCTCCCTGACGTGTGCGGACTCGCCCGTTGCCACCGCCTGCTGCAACTCGTCGATCTCCTCGCGCACCTTGTCGAGCACCCCGGCCACGTCCGGCCAGTCGAACCCGACCTGCGCAGCCCGCCTGCCGAGCTTCGCCGCGCGAACGAGCGCAGGCAGGCCCAGCGTCACGCCATCGAGCGCGCCGGCAGCCCCGCCCTTCGCGCGACGCTCCGCCGCCTTGTGCTCTTCCCAGGCGGCCGTCTGCTCCGCGGCACTGCCGATGGTCGCGTCGCCGAAGACGTGCGGGTGGCGTCGCTCGAGCTTGTTGCTGATCGCGTCCACGACGTCGTCGAAACGGAACAGTCCCTGCTCCTCCGCGATGCGCGACTGGAACACGACCTGGAACAGCAGGTCACCGAGCTCGTCGCGCACGTGATCGACGTCGCCGCGCTCCACCGCATCGGCAATCTCGTAGGCTTCCTCGATCGTGTGGGGCACGATCGAGCTCCAGGTCTGCTCGCGGTCCCACGGACAGCCGTGCTCCGGATCCCGCAGCCGCGCCATGATTCCGAGCAGTCTGTCGATCGGCACGTCTCAGCCCTCGCGCAGCATCCGGTGCAATGACATCAGCATCCCCGCCGTCGCGCCCCAGATGTTGTGCCGCTGGTAGGGAATGTCGAAGGCCTTGAACGTGTGGCCTCCGAAGCGCCTCTCGCGCGGCACGTGGTTGGCCGGGTCGAGAACGAACTCCAGCGGCACTTCGAACACCTCGTCGACCTCGGTGAGGTCGAGCTTGAGCTCGAACCCTGTTCGTACGAAGGCGACCGCGGGCGTCACGAGATAGCCCGAGATGACGAAATGGTCGGCGAGGTAGCCTGCAAGCGAGACGTGTTCACGCCCGAGGCCGATCTCTTCCTCGGTCTCGCGAAGTGCCGTCTCCCACGGACCCGCATCGGTCGCCTCGACCCGGCCACCCGGAAAGCTGATCTGGCCGGGGTGGTGCTTGAGGTGCGACGCCCGTTGCGTGAGCAGGATCGTGAGACCCTCCGGGCGATCGACGATCGGCACCAGCACGGCCGCCCGCGAAAATTCCGCCGGCAGCAGCTTGCGCAGCTCGTCCGCCTGCCCGGGCTCGAGGCCGGCGATCAGTGCCTTGACGGGATCACCGCCGGGCTGCGTACCGCGCAGACGCTCTTCGATCAGCTGGCGCGATGCCACTCAGCCCTCCGAGCCCCCGTTGCGCACGCCGCCGCGCGTGAGCGTCGCCGGATCGAGCAGTTTCGCCAGCCGCTCCTCGCCGAGGTCAGTCATCTCCGCCGCGACCTCGCGCACGGGCCGGCCCTCCGCATACGCCTTCTTGGCGATCGCGGCCGCCCGGTCGTAGCCGATGACGGGATTCAGCGCTGTCACGAGCATCGGGTTGCGCTCGAGCGCCGCCGCGATCTGCCGTGTATTTACCGTAAACCCGGCGATGGCGCTGCGGGCCAGCGCGCGTGAAGCGTTGGCCAGCAGCTCTATGCTCTGCAGCAGGTTGAACGCGATCACGGGCAGCATCACGTTCAGCTGGAAGTTGCCCGACTGGCCAGCGACCGTGATGGTGGCGTCATTGCCGATGACCTGGGCGGCAACCATCGCGACCGCCTCCGGGACGACGGGGTTCACCTTGCCCGGCATGATGCTGCTGCCCGGCTGCAGCGCGGGCAACGCGACTTCAGCAAGCCCGGCGAGCGGACCGCTGTTCATCCAGCGCAGGTCGTTCGCGATCTTCATCAGGCTGACGGCGAGCGTGCGCAGGTGCCCGGACACCTCCACCGCCGTGTCCTGGGAACCGAGCGACGCGAAGAAATCGCGGCTCGGCCGCAGGTCGAGGCCGGTCTGCTTCGACAGCAAGCGCAGCGAAGCTTGCGGCGAACTGCGGCGGAGCATTGATGCCCGTGCCGACCGCCGTGCCGCCCTGCGCAAGGCTGTGCAGTCGGGGCCGGCAGGACTGGAAGCGCGCAATGGCATCGTCGACCTGCACTCGCCACCCGCCGAGTTCCTGGCCCAGCGTGAGCGGCATCGCGTCCATCAGGTGCGTGCGCCCGGTCTTCACGGTGTCGCCGACGTCCGCAGCCTTGCGGCCGATGGTCTCGGACAGCTCCTTGAGTGCCGGCAGCAACTGCTCGGCGATCGCGAGCGCAGCGCTCAGGTGAATCACGGTCGGCACGACGTCGTTGCTGCTCTGGCTGCGGTTCACGTCGTCGTTCGGGTGCACGACCGTGCCTCCCGCATACCCCGCATACTGTGTCGCGAGGTGGGCGATCACCTCGTTCGCGTTCATGTTGCTGCTGGTGCCGGAGCCCGTCTGGAACACGTCGACCGGGAAGTGCTCGTCGTGGCGCCCTTCGGCCACCTCGAGCGCCGCCCGCTGGATCGCGAACGCACGCACCTTGTCGAGGCCGCCCAGTTCGAGGTTGGCGCCGGCCGCCGCCCACTTCACCAGGCCGAGGCCGCGGATGAACCCGCGCGGCATGCGCAGGCCGCTGATCGGGAAATTCTGCACCGCGCGCTGGGTCTGGGCGCCCCACAGGGCGCCGGCGGGCACGCGCAACTCGCCCATGCTGTCGCGCTCCAGGCGAAACTCGTTCAAGGACATGCGGTTGCGCTCCGAGTGAGTTCGCAGGCGCCGCGGACGGGGCCTGCGGTATCATCGGGAATCGTAACACCTCCCGGATTTGCGCATGAGTCTCAACTCCCTGACGGCTCTCTCGCCCGTGGATGGGCGCTACGCCACCCGCTGCACCGAACTGCGCGAGCTTTTCAGCGAAGCAGGCCTCGTACGGGCCCGCGTCCGCGTGGAGATCGCGTGGCTGCAGGCGCTCGCCGCCCATCCGGGCATCACCGAGATGCAGGGGCTCACGAAAGCCGACCTGGCCGCCGCGGCCAGCGTCGCCGCCGAGTTCGTCGAGGCAGACGCCGCCGCCGTGAAGGCGATCGAGCGCGAGACGAACCACGACGTCAAGGCAGTCGAGTACTTCATCAAGGAGAAGCTCGGCCAGCACGCCGGCTGGCGTTCGCGCCTCGAGTTCGTGCACTTCGCCTGCACGTCGGAGGACATCAACAACCTGTCGTACGCGCTGCTCTGCGCGGCCGCTCGCGAGAAGGTGCTGCTGCCCCGCCTGGACGGCCTGTGCGACGCACTTCGCGCCATGGCGCACGCGCACGCTGCCGACGCGATGATGGCCCGCACGCACGGGCAGCCCGCCACGCCGACGACGCTCGGCAAGGAAGTGGCCGTCTTCGTGCGCCGCCTGCGCCGGGCCCGCGACGAACTCGCGGGCGTGGCGATTCTCGGCAAGTTGAACGGCGCCGTGGGCAACTACAACGCGCACGTCGCGGCCTATCCGGACGTGGACTGGCCCGACCTCGGCCGGCGCGTAGTCGAGTCCCTCGGCCTCACCTGGAATCCCCTCACGACGCAGATCGAGCCGCACGACTGGATGGCCGCGTATTTCGACGCACTCGCGCGGGCCAACACCGTCCTGCTGGACCTGTGCCGCGACTTCTGGGGCTACATCTCGGTCGGCTGCTTCCGCCAGAAGGTCGTCGCAGGCGAAGTCGGCTCGTCGACGATGCCGCACAAGGTAAACCCGATCGACTTCGAGAATGCCGAGGGTAACTTCGGCGTCGCCAATGCACTGCTGCGGTTCATGGCCGAGAAGCTGCCGGTCTCGCGCTGGCAGAGGGACCTCACCGACTCGACGGTCCAGCGCAACATCGGCGTGGCGCTCGCGCACTCCGACATCGCGATCCAGTCGGTATCGCGCGGGCTCGCACGACTCGAGGTGGACCGCGAACGGCTTGCCGCCGAGCTCGATGCCAACTGGGAACTGCTGGCAGAGCCGATACAGACGGTGATGCGTCGCTACTCCGTGCCCGAAGCCTACGAGCAGCTGAAGGCGCTCACTCGCGGCCGCACGCTGGACGCCGCGGCCGTAGCCGCGTTCATCGACGGCCTGCCGCTGCCGGCCGACGCGAAGCGACGCCTGCGCGAGCTCACGCCGGCGACCTACATCGGCCTCGCGGCCCGCCTTGCACGAGATGTCTGACGAGCGGGCCGCCGCCGGCACGACTGGCCGTGCACGCCGCGTCCTGGCAGGGCGACCGTGAGGCGATCGAGCGCATCCGCAGGGCGGTATTCATCGAGGAACAGGGCATCCCGGAAGCCGACGAATGGGACGACACCGATCCCGTGAGCCTGCACGTGCTCGCCGGCGCGACGAAACGTGACGCAGTTGGCACGGGGCGACTGGAGCCGACCGGTAAGATCGGGCGCGTCGCCGTACTGCCGCAGTACCGCGGCAAAAAGGTCGGCAGCCGGATCGTGGGCCATCTCGTGAACCAGGCCACAGAACTGGGACTCACGCAGGTATACCTTCATGCCCAGACCAGCGCCGTAGGCTTCTACGAACGGCTGGGTTTCCAGGTCGTTGGGCCCGAGTTCGACGAGGTAGGCATCCCACACCGGCGCATGCGCCAGGGGATCGAGCAAGTAGATGGATACAAAGCCGGACGCAACGGGAAGTCGGAGCATTCTGTCGACCCTGGATGAATACCGCGCCACGGTGGCCGAGCTCGCCACGCGTGCCCAAAGGTCGCTTTCCATCTACACGCCCGACCTCGAGCCGCTGCTCTACGACCAGGACAGCTTCCTCGAACCGATGAAGCGCCTCGTACTCGCGCGCAGCCATGCCCGCCTGCGCGTCCTGATTTCCGATCCGGGACGCGTCTCGCGCGAGCCGAACCGCTTCATGCAGATGGCCCGCCGCCTGACGAGCTACATCGACCTGCGCAACGTCTCGACCGAGTACCGCAACAACCCCTGCTCGTTCATCGTTGCCGACGACAAGGCGATCGCCTACCGGCAGCAGGCCTCGCGCTGGGACGGCATCGTGGAATTCAACGACGTCGCACTCGTGCGCCGTTACCTCGCCTACTTCGACGAGGTCTGGGCTGGCAGCCTGATCCAGCCAGAGCTGCGCGCTACAGCCATAGATTTCTAGTCGACGCCGCGGATACGCCGGTCTCGTATAATGACGAGCATGGTCTGGAAGCCGGACGTTACCGTTGCTGCCATCGCCGAGCGCGACGGACGATTTCTCTTCGTTGAAGAGCGCGCCAGCGGCCGCGTCGTGATCAACCAGCCCGCGGGACACCTCGAGGACGGCGAGACGTTCCTCGAGGCGGTCGTGCGCGAGACGCTCGAGGAAACGGCCTGGGCCTTCGAACCGCGGGCCGTCGTAGGCGTCTACGTCTGGCGACCTGCCCACATGAACCGCACTTTCCTGCGCGTCGCCTTCTCCGGCGAACTCGCTGGCCACGATTCCGCACGGCCGCTCGACCACGGCATTCTCCGCACTCGCTGGCTCAGTCGCGAGGAGACTCGCCGAACCGCGGGCGCGGCTGCGCAGTCCGCTCGTACTGCAGTGCGTGGACGACTACCTGGCCGGCGCCCGCTACCCGCTTTCGCTCATCAGTCACCTGATCGCCGCTCCTGCGTCGCTCGCTGCCAGCGGCTGACCTCGCTCGCGCGTCGGCCGCCAGCCGGCTAGCTTCGCCGGATCGCGCGTCGGTCTCCGACCTTCCGGGGTGCCT